>CAZKMR010000034.1:0-40446 GCA_964553795.1 uncultured Bifidobacterium sp.
GCGGCGCGACTTGTCGTCTTGTCACCCACACGCGGCGCAATTGCGCTCGATATGGTTTCGCTCTTTCCGCAAAAGACTTTCAAGAATCGTCCGAACGGTTTGCGCGCCGATCTCGCCCAAACCATCGCGGATCTGAAACCAAAGTTCGTGCGCTTCCCCGGCGGTTGTCTCGTGCACGGCTACGGCCTCGGAAATTTTTATCGCTGGCAGGACACGGTCGGGCCGATTGAACAACGTCGCGCGCAACCGAATCTCTGGGGTTATCACCAGACGATGGGCCTCGGCTACTTCGAGTATTTTCAATTCTGCGAAGACATCGGCGCGATTCCGTTGCCGGTGGTCGCCGCAGGCGTGTGTTGTCAAAACGCCGATCATCAAGGCGGCACGGGCCAGCGCGGTTTGCCCCTCGACGAAATGCCCGCTTACATTCAGGAAGTGCTCGACCTCATCGAATGGGCGAACGGACCCGTCACCTCGAAGTGGGGCGCAGTCCGCGCTGCCGCCGGTCATCCCGAGCCGTTTAACCTGAAATATCTCGGCGTCGGAAACGAAGATCACATCACACCTGTCTTCCGTCAGCGTTTCGAAATGATTTACGACGCCATCAAGACGAAGCATCCGGAGATTGTGGTCGTCGGCACGGTCGGCCCGGCACCGGATGGGCCGGACTTTGACAAAGGTTGGCAGATTGCGGAGGAACTCAACATTCCGATGGTGGACGAACATTACTATCAACCGCCGCATTGGTTCTGGAATAATCTCAATCGCTACGACTCATACGATCGCAACAAATCGAAAGTCTATCTCGGCGAATACGCCGCGCATGATGATCGCCGTCGCACCACCCTACGCTCCGCCCTCGCGGAAGCCGCATTTCTCACCGGCCTCGAACGCAATGCCGACGTTGTTCCGTTTGTTTCGTACGCGCCGCTGCTCGGCAAGCGCGGCAACACGCAATGGAATCCCAACCTGATCTACTTCTCGAACACCGAAGTCGCGCCCACGATCAACTATTATGTGCAACAACTGTTCAGCGAGCACGGCGGAGATGCGTATCTCACCAGTGATGTGAAACAACCGGAAGCCCCACGCGCGGCCAAAGACTTTGCCAGCGTTTTCCTTGGCACATGGAACACGCAGGCGGAATTCGACAACGTCCGCATCACCACCAATTCCCGCGAAGTCGCGAATGAGACATTCGACACGGCGAAAAATTGGCGTGCGGAATCCGGCACGTGGACGGTTCGCGACGGCACGTATCATCAGACCGCGAACACCGAACCGGCGATCAGCCGCCTCGCGACGTTCACGAGCCAGAGCGACTACACCATTCAATTGCGCGCTCGCAAGACCGGCGGTGCGGAGGGTTTTCTCATCGGTTTTCGCGCGGCGGATGCGGGCAATCATTATTGGTGGAATCTCGGCGGTTGGAACAACACGCGCGACGGCGTGGAAAAATCCACCGGCGGCACGAAATCGCTCGTCGGCGGTGACCGCGCGGGAAGCATCGAATTGAATCGCTGGTACGATTTGCGCATTGAAGCGATCGGCAATCGCGTGCGCTGCTACCTCGACGGCGTGTTGCGACATGAGTTTACCGACACGGGATTTGCGCCGGCGCCGAATTTTGCGATTTCGACCGTGCGCGATAGCGAGTCGGGTGATTTGATTCTCAAAGTGGTCAACGGCGCGGGCACTGCCAAGCCATTGAACATCGAACTGACCGGCGCGACCAAATGGTCGAATCAGGCCCATAAAACCGTGCTTGCCAACGTTGATCCGATGATTGTGAATGATTTTGACCAACCCCATGCCGTGACACCTCAATCGGAAAACATCTCCGCCGGCAAAACGCTTGATTACGAAGCGCCTCCGCATTCGCTGACGGTGTTGCGTTTCAAACCCGCGACGGTTTCAAGGAATTGATTCATGTCTGCGCAATTTTCAGCACCGGAGGTGCGCCAGAGAGTAGCCCAAGGCGCGAGCCGTGGGTCTAACGGATTCAATTCCAAGCCCCGGAGGGGCGACAGACAATTTGTTACAACATCCAGCAATCTATCGCCCCTCTGGGGCTTGGACCTTTTTCCCACCCGAACCCACGGCTCACGCCGTGGGCTACTCTCTGTCGCTGCTCCGCAGCTAATCATTGCGAAAACTTGCCCTGCCCCGTTGCAATCCACCTTGGCTATTTTCAACCTCGAATAATCTCAACCATGATCCTCCGCTCCACTTTTCTTCGACTCACTGCTCTCGTCGTGTTGCTCGGCTTCGCCACACTGTCTGCTGCGGCGAACACCACCAACGCCTCGTTCTATCTGTTCACCTCGTTCCGCGGTAGCGGCGATGGTCTGCATCTCGCCTGGAGCGACGACGCGCGCAATTGGACCGATCTCGGCCGGATGTTTCTCAATCCGGAAGTCGGCAGCAAATTGATGCGCGATCCGCACATCGTTCGCGGTCCGGATGGATTATTTCACATGGTGTGGACGAGCGGTTGGAACGACAAAGGCATCGGCTACGCGAACTCGCGCGATTTGCTGAACTGGTCCGCGCAACGTTTCCTGCCACTCATGGAAAACACGCCCGGCACAAAAACCTGCTGGGCGCCCGAGGTGTATTACGAAGAGATCCTCAAACAATATCTCATCGTGTGGTCTTCAAACGTGGAAGCGCCCGGAGTCACACCGCCGAAGGGCGGATTTCATCGCGCTTATTATGTGATGACAAAAGATTTTCAAACGTTCACGGAACCGAAGCTGTTTTTTGATCCCGGCTTCAACAACATTGACACCACGATGCTCAAGGTGAACGGCAAGTATCACATCGTGTTCAAAGAAACAGACGATCAACCGGCGGAAATCTGGGGCGTGATTCATGGCGCGACCGCTGATCATCCGCTCGGCCCCTACACGCTCTTGCCTGAACCAATCATCAAAAACGAACGCGTCGAAGGTCCGGCTTTGGCCCAGGTCGGCGACAAAACGCTGCTCTACGTGGATTATTACGTGAACAATCGTTACGGCGTGCGCGAGACGAGTGATTGGAAAAGCTGGCAAAACGTTTCGCGCTCCGCGTCGGTCGTGCACGGTCAACGCCACGGCAGCATCTTCGCCGTTACGCGCGATGAACTGCGCCAGCTCGAGCCGAACTTTGATCGCCCTGCTCCGCCGCCGGTGTTGCCGGGCGTTAATGCCGATCCGCACATCGCGGTCTTTGGCGACACGTTTTATCTCTACCCGACTACGGACGGCTCGGAAGGTTGGCGCGCCACGTCTTTTCAAGCGTGGTCGTCGCGGGATTTGGTGAATTGGAAAAACGAAGGCGTGATTCTCGATCTGCCGCGCGATCTGAAGTGGGCCACAATTCACGCGTGGGCACCGGCCATCGCGACGAAGAATGGTAAATACTATTACTACTACAGCGCGCAGCAGAACGTCGGCGTCGCGGTGGCTGATTCACCGGCGGGGCCGTTCAAAGATCCACTCGGCAAACCGCTTGTCGCGAAAACGGATTTTCCGCGGATGCAAGCCATTGATCCAATGGTTTACGTGGACGACGACGGTTCGGCGTATCTTTATTGGGGCCAAGGCCGGTGCAAAGCAGTGAAACTGAATGACGACATGATTTCGTTCAACATGGCGGATGTGCGCGACCTCACGCCGCCCGGTTACAACGAAGGACCGTTCGTTCACAAACGCAACGGCAAGTATTACCTGACGTGGTCCGAATACGATACGCGCGATCCGCGTTACTCCGTTGCCTACGCGACCGGCGATTCGCCGCTCGGGCCGTTCACGAAAGCGGCGGAGAATCCGATTCTGCGCCAGAGTGGGGTGGTCAAAGGCGCGGGCCATCATTCCATCGTGCAAATTCCCGGGCGCGATGAATGGGTGATTGCGTATCATCGTTTCCGCATTCCCGACGGCAATGGTTACAACCGGGAAACGTGTCTCTCGCCGCTGCGGCACGGGCCGGATGGAAGAATTCTGCCGGTGGATGTCTTCGAACGAGTGAGTCTGAAGTAGAGAACGCCATGCCATTGCGTTTGGCACGCGCAGCACGGCTCAAAATCATCATTGCAAGGTGTGATTAAAAGTGGGTTAGTCGCGGCGCAGATTATTGCGGAGCGCGCCGCCCTTTTCTGTCCCCGCGCTGCGAGCGGGGACCGCTCGCGCTCCGGCAAAGCCCGACACCCATTTTTAATCACACCTATCATCGTAAGACCGCGATGAAAGCGCTTGCGCCCGCGCTGGATTTGGAAAGGATTCCGGCATGGCTTGGATTTACCTGGTTATTGCGGGCCTGCTCGAAATCGCGTGGGCCATCGGTCTGAAGTTTACGCACGGCTTCACCCGACTCGGACCGAGTGTGGTGACGATCGCAATCATGATCGCCAGCTTTGGGCTGCTCGCGGCGGCGCTCAAACACATCCCGGTGGGCACCGGTTACGCTGTCTGGACCGGAATCGGGGCCGCGGGCACTGCGATTATCGGCATGGCATTTCTGGGCGAGTCCCGCGATCTGGCGCGGATCTTTTGCATCACCCTCATTGTCGCCGGTGTGGTGGGACTAAAATTGGCCTCGCCTTCCGAACCCTGATTGGATGGCGATTCGTGAGCGCTCCAAAAAGGCGGACTCCAAACTTAAAGTGCACGTTCAGGATGGCTTCTGAATCGTTCTCGTCCTCGGTTTCAGTATTTCGACGACGAGGACGAGATATTGGCCTTACCCACTTTGATTAACCGCAGCTTAGACCCGTTCCACTTGTTGTCTCGCCATGTTTGGCGGCGCTGGCATAATGCCATCATCCATGAGTGACATTACGTTGATGCTGCAAGCGGTCGCGCGAGGCGAACGCCAGGCATCCTCCGATTTATTGCCACTGGTTTACGATGAATTGCGCCAGCTCGCTGGCGCGCGGATGGCCCGCGAAGCTTCCGGTCACACGCTGCAACCCACCGCCCTCGTGCATGAAGCATGGTTGCGGCTCGTCGGGGAAGGTGATCGCAATTGGGAAAATCGCGCGCATTTCTTCGGCGCAGCTTCGGAAGCCATGCGGCGCATCCTGATTGAAAATGCCCGGCGCAAATCGCGACTCAAACGCGGCGGCGGCCAGGCGCGTGTGGACATTGAGGAAATCGAACTCGCGGACACCACGCCGGATGACAAAATCCTGTTGATTGATGAAGCGTTGGAACGATTGAAAGCTGCCGATCCTGATAAAGCGAAAATCGTGGTGCTGAAATTTTTTGGCGGCCTGACCAATCAGGAAGTCGCGCAGAGTCTCAACGTGACGGAACGCACCGTGGAACGGCAGTGGGCGTTTGCCAAAGCCTGGATGTTCCGCTGCATTCAGAACGAATTTTGACCGGCGCTGTCGGATGAGAAAGACCTGATGGCGCATGAAAGATTGAATTCATGAAGTCCACCTTGCGAGAGGAGGAAGAGATATTTGACGCGGCGCGATTGATCAGCGATCCGAGCGCGCGCGCGGCGTATCTCGAACGCGCCTGCAGCGGTGATGCGGCTTTGCGGGGCCGCGTGGAAGAATTGCTCGCAGCGTTGAATGGCGCGGAGGACTTTTTTGCGGATGGCAGTTCCGTGGTGCAATCCCTCGGCGGTGAATTGCGCGCGTTGTCCAATGGCGAATCCAACCCTCCCTGGGACGACGACCAGGTCGGCAAACGGATTGGCAACTACAAATTGCTCGAGCGCATCGGCGAAGGCGGGTGCGGCGTGGTTTACATGGCGGAACAGGAACGCCCCGTGCGTCGGCGTGTCGCCCTGAAAATTATCAAACTGGGCATGGACACCAAATCGGTGATCGCCCGCTTCGAGGCTGAGCGCCAGGCGTTGGCGATGATGGATCATCCGAACATTGCGCGCGTTCTGGACGCGGGCGCGACGGAAACCGGGCGCCCCTTCTTCGTGATGGAACTCGTGCGCGGGTTCAAGATCACCGAGTACTGCGACACGAACAATCTCGACACGCAGCAACGCCTCAATCTTTTCAACCCGGTCTGCCATGCCATTCAGCACGCGCACCAAAAAGGCATCATCCACCGCGACATCAAACCCTCCAACATTCTCGTCACGCTGCATGATGGCGTGCCCGTACCGAAGGTGATTGATTTCGGCATCGCGAAGGCCACCTCAGTTCAGTTGACGGAGAAAACCTTGTTCACGGCCTACGCGCAAATCATCGGCACGCCGGCATACATGAGTCCGGAACAGGCGGAGATGAGCGGGTTGGACATTGATACGCGTGCCGACATTTACAGCCTGGGCGTGCTGCTCTATGAGTTGTTGACGGGCCGACCGCCGTTCGATCCGAAGCAACTGATGGAATCCGGCTTCGACGAAATGCGCCGCACACTGCGCGAACGCGAGCCGCAGAAGCCGTCCACCATTCTCACCACACTGCAAAACGACGAACTCACCGCGACCGCCAAATATCGTCATGCCGAGCCGCCGCGTTTGATCTCCCAACTCAAAGGCGATCTCGATTGGATCGTGATGAAGGCCTTGGAGAAAGATCGGCGCCGCCGTTACGAAACCGCCAATGCACTGGCGATGGACCTGCAACGCTACCTGAACAATGAACCCGTGGTGGCGCGCCCGCCCAGCCGCAGGTATCGCCTGCAAAAGCTGGTGCGTCGCAATCAAGCGGTGTTTGCGTCCGGCGCCGCCATCACGCTGGTGCTGATTTGCGGGCTGGGTGTTTCGACCTGGCTGTTCCTGCGCGAACGCGAAGCCCGCAAACGTGCCGTCGAGGCCGAACGCGAACAAGCCCAGTTGCGCGCCATCGCCGAACGCGGGCGCGCAACGGAAGCGCAATTGCGACGTCAGGCCGAGGCGCGGGAAAAAATCACGCAAGCTTCCTTCCTACTCAACACCGGTCAGATTGAACAAGCCGATCGGATCGTCGCGGAAATTCCGCTCGATCAGACGACGCTCGAAGGCGCGGCGGTGTTTCGCACCCTCGGCGAATGGCACGCGCTGCAAGGTCGCTGGGCCGAGGCGGCGAAGCGTTTTCATGCCTTGATGCGCGCCGTCATTCTCGAGGGTTGGGATTATTCGTCGCTGGATTACTCGCGCTGCGCGGTGACGTTTGTGGAAGTCGGTGACCGCGAGACGTATCAACAATTTCGGCAATCGGCGTTGGCGCAATTCGGCGCGACTCAAGATCCGCTGATTGCGGAACGCACATTGAAGGTGTGTTTATTGACGCCGCCGGACCGGGAATTGATGACGGCGTTGATGCCGTTGTATGAAGTTTCGGCGAAATCACTCCAGCCGGAAGATTCCACCCGCACTTCGGAAGAATGGATGATTCCCTGGCGCTGCATTTCTGTCGGCCTGATGGAATATCGGCGCGGTCGCCCGCAGGAGGCGATTCGCTATGCGGAACGCTGCATTTCCTACGGCCCCAGCAATCCTGCCCGCGTCGCCACAGCCGAAGTCATCAGAGCTATGGCGCATCAATCGGCCGGAAACAGCAAGTTGGCGCGACTCGAACTGGCGGAGGTGCGGTCAATCATCCAGGAGAAATTTACGCGAAACCTCGACATCGGCACCGGCACGGAAGGTTACTGGTTCGATTGGCTGGTCGCGCGCATTCTGCTGCGCGAAGCGACGGCGCTGATTGAGGGCGCGGGCGGCGGTTGAGGCGCGCAACGTCGTAACGCCCGCCGATTTGCGGATAAAACCTGAGGCCGGAAAAATGACTGTCGGGTTTGGGAATCGATTGACGCATGAGGAAATGAAGCACCTGTGTCAAGAATTCCTAAAGTTGTACTTCTGGTCGAGTCGTCTCGGGCGTCGGGACGAGCCCTGCTGGCTGGCGTAGCCGACTACGCGCATTACCACGGGCCGTGGTCCTTTTACTGGGAGCCGGGCGGACTGGAGACGGCGTGGCCGATTCTCAAGAGCATCGAAGCCGATGGCATCATTCTCCGGGACGGCGAATTGCTAGACGAAGTCTTGGCCTTGAAAATTCCGGCGGTTGTGGTCGGGCACAAGCGAAAAGAAATTCCCGGTCTCGTCAATGTGGTGACGGATTCCGCGCACGTCGGCTATCTGGGCGCGGAGCATCTCATTCAATGCGGTTTCAAACACTTCGCCTTCGCCGGATTCACGAGCCTTGCGGACGAAACGGCTTCCTGGTCGCAACTGCGCGAGGAACATTTTGCGCGGCACATCGAGCGGGCGGGTTTCACCCTTTCCATGTATCGCATCCCGGCAGCTTCCGCACATGGCTGGGTGGAGGAACGCGCTTCGCTCGCCGCCTGGCTGCAATCGTTGCCCAAACCCGTCGGGTTGATGGCTTGTAACGATGATTGCGGCGTGCAGGTAATGGAGGCGTGTAAAATTGCGGGATTGGCCGTGCCCGATCAGGTCGGCGTGATCGGCGCGGACAACGACGAAATCGTCTGCGGACTCTCCAATCCGGCGATGTCGAGTGTCGCCATTAATTTTCAACGGGCCGGTTATGAATCTGCCGCCGCCCTCGATCAACTGATGAATTCCGCACCCGGCACGGCGATCAAAAAATTGCCCAGCAAAATATTCGTGCCCGCCACCCACGTCGCAACCCGGCGTTCCACCGACGTTGTGGCCGTCGCGGACTCGAGTCTGGGACGCGCGTTGAAATATATTCGCGATCACGCCCGCCGCTCCATTGGCGTCAATGATGTCGCCCGGGCTGCTGGCTTGTCGCGGCGCGCGCTGGAGCGCCGGTTTCGGAGCGAGATCGGGATGTCGATTTTGGATCAGATTCGCAAAGCTCGCACCGACCAGATTTGCCGCATGTTGGTGGAAACCAATTTACCCGTTGGACAAATTGCGGAGGCGTTGGATTTCGCCGACGTCCAGCATTTCGCGCGTTATTTCCGGGCTTCCCGCGACATGAGTCCGCTCGCTTATCGAAAGTCCTTTGGCATGCGCACCGCCATCTCCCGGGTAGCGCCGCAAAACGGCGGTAACAATACGCAAAGTGGCTTTGAGGCAACTTCACTACATGCCTAGTCTAGGCAGCACACCCAATGATGAGTCCGGCCTATTTGACCAGTTCGAATCGACCTAAGAAAGACAACAACCAACCAACCAACGCTGAATGAAAAACGCACCCACCACACCAGCGCGCCCCAAACTCCGAAACCGCTTCGCCGCTCTGGCGGCCAGTCTGGCGGTTTCAATGGTCGGCGCCGTCACCAACCACGCCGCGACCATCGCCCATTGGACATTTGAAGATGGCGTCGCCGGACAACCGTTCACTCCGATTGGTCAACCAGACGGCAGCGGCGGATCACTGGACACAGCCAACAACATCTTGATGCGTGGATTCAATGTAACTTTTGGCCCCACCTTCACCTCCGCCACCTATGGTACCGGCTTGGGGATGGATTGTAACGGTTCTCAAGACGGTTATGTCACTGAGGGCGCCTTGCACAATTGGTCCGCGACCAACTGGACGGTAGAGTGCATGGTCAATCTGCGAAACCTGACCGGCTGGCGAACGCTCGTGGGGCGGGATGGCACTGCCGGCGGCGGCGCGGATGGAAGTGCTGCCGACTTCTATCTGCAGAACAACGGCATCAACGATCAGTTTCGCGTTAACTTCAAAACTGCCAATGGCACCACCCACATCCTGGATGGCAACTACACACCCGTCGCCAACAAGTGGTATGCGCTGGCCGTGGTGAGTGACGGCGTGACTCTTTCCATGTGGCTGGATGATGGCACCGGCTACGCCCAAATCGGCAGCCTGGACATGTCGTTCAACACCGTGGAAGCCAATGCCCCCACCAACACTGCCATCGCCTGGCTCTTTGGCCGCGGGTGGTACGGTGGAAATCAGGTGGATCGACTGGATGGCAAAATGGACAACATCCGGATCTCGGATGTCGCCCTGATGCCGGCCGAGTTCATCCAATTTCCCACCAATGTTTTCGTTCTCAGCGGTCCGACTCCGGCCGCACAGACGGTTGCCATTGGCAATCCGTTCAGCTTCTCGATTGAAGCCGGCGGCACTGCTCCCTACACCTATCAATGGCGGCATGCGGGGACCAACATTCCCGGTGCGAATAACCCTATCTATTCTGTCACCTCGGCCACAGCCGCCAATCTCGGCAATTACGACTGCGTGCTCGGAAACATCTACGGTTCGGTGACAAGTTCCGTCGCGGTGTTGAGCCTCCACACCCCGCGGCCTTTGACCTGGGCGGGCGTCGGTGGAACCTGGGACACGACTGCTGCCAACTGGACCACCAACAATGGCGGCTCCTTCCTCGCCTACATTGAAACGGACAACGTACGATTCGGGCCACTGGGCATAGCGCAACCGTTGGTTACCTTGAACACAGCGCATGTTCCAACCTCTGTAACGGTTTCAAACGCGACCTACACGTTCACCGGCGCGGCTATCAACAATGCCGCGCTCACCTTGCAGAACAACGCCTCCCTGGTGCTTTCTAATGCGAGCAGCTTCACCAGCAGCACCATCAGTAGTGGCAATTTGCACTTGCGGGCCGCCAACAATTCCCTCGGAAATCTTTCCGTCGCCAGCGGCGCGGCGGTGCAAATGCATGGCAACAGCCAGACCGCCGGCAGTTTGTCCGGCGCGGGCCTGATTACTTCCTCGAACGGCGCACCTGTTTTGACCTTCGGTAGCTCGAACATTAATGCCACCTGGAGTGGTAGCTTTACCAACGAGGGCGGAACTCCCAGCTTCATCAAAGTCGGCACCGGCACAAATACTATGACGGGCTCCAACTACATGGCTGGCGGAGCGGCGAGTCAAATCAACGGCGGCACTTTGATCGTCCCCACTGGCGGGGCCATCGTCCCGCAAGGCACGGCGGAATTCTGGATCGGCCAGGGCGCGACGACCGGTCGCGTCGAAGTCGCCGGCGGTTATATCGGCGCGAATAACTGGTTCGTCGTCGGACGTGCCAACGCGGCAGGAAACGGCACTCTCGTCGTGAACAGTGGCACAGTTCAGAAAACCGGAGGCGGTAACTTCGTTGTTGGCTCACTCGGTGCCAGTGGCAGCGTCATTGTCAACGGCGGTCAGATTCTCAATAACGCCAACCTTTGGCTCGGTGAAAATGCCGGCGCGAACGCGACGCTCTATTTGAACGGCGGCTTGGTGCAGGCTACTCAAATCCGGATTCAGGGCGGCGTGCCGACGACTTCCATCGCTTACTTCAACGGCGGCACGTTGCAAGCCAGCGCGGCCAGCACCGACTTCATTCCGAGTCCAACCATCGGCGCCATTCAGGCCGGCGGGTTGGTTTTCGACAACAACGGCTTTGACGTCACCATCAACAGCCTGCTGGTGGAAGACACGCTGACGCCTTCGTTGGGTGGGGGTTTGACCAAGCTGGGCGCCGGCACGCTGACCTTGGCTGGTGGCTACAACTATACCGGAACGACGGTCGTACGCGGCGGCGTCTTGAATCTCAGCAACCCCGGCGCGGCCTTCTCCAGCCCGAACCTCGTGGTCAGCAATGCCACGCTCCTCCTGAGCGCGGCAGCCACGACGCCGGTTTCCGCCGGTTCAGTCACGTTGGGTAACGCCGCCGTGCTGAATATTGATTACGGCACATTGGTCGCGAATCCCGGCACCCCGGCCATCGCCGCCAGCGGCAGTCTCACCGCGCCGGGCAGTCTGATTACGATCAACATTTCGGCGGTCGGCCTGCAAATCGGCACCATCCCGCTTATCACTTACGGCGGCGCGACCCTGGGCAGCATCGCCAACATTCAGTTAGGCCCGCTGCCGGCAGGTGTCACAGCCAGTCTGGTCAACAATCCAAACAGCCTCGACCTGGTCATCACCGCCACCGGCCAGAACCTGAGTTGGTACGGGAATGTCAGCAGCATCTGGAACATTGGTGGCGCAGCCAACTGGGCCAACAGCGGCGTGCCCGGCGCCACGTATCAAGAATACGGCACCGTCGGTGATCCGGTTCGTCTTGATGATACCGCCATCGGCAACTTCGACATCAACCTCACCGCGAACGTCCGGCCGGCCACCCTCACGGCCAATGCGGGCAACAATTACAGCATCACCGGTGCGGGCAGCATCACCGGGCCCACCACCATCATCAAAACGAACACCGGCACGCTCGTGCTCGGCACGGTGAACACTCACACGGGTGGCACCGTCGTCGGTCAGGGCACCTTGCGGGTTACCAATGCCACGGCATTGGGCAGCACCACCGGGACGGTTTCGCTTCAGGGTGGCACCCTCCAGTTCGGAGCGAGCACCACCAGCAGCCATCCGATTGCGACCCCAGTCAATTCGACGATTGATGTGGTTGCTGGAGCCACCGCGCAACTGAACAATGCCCTCAGCGGCGCCGGCCGACTGAACAAGTCTGGTGCGGGCACCTTGGGTTTGGGCGGCATTGGCGTGCATACCGGGCCGCTCTCGGTCTTGGACGGCACGGTCAACCTGACCGGCGGAACGAGTACCTTTGTCAACGGCTCGTCTTACGTGGGCTACATAAATAGCCAGGCCACGATGAATCTGACCGGCGGAAGCAACTTCTTCGGTGGCAATTTCCGCGTGGGCGGTTCGGATCAGAACGGATTCCTTACGATGACCGGCACGGTCACCATTGCCAACAGCACCTTGTCGGTGGGTTCCCTTGCCATTGCCCGGGGCAACAACATCCAAAACACGGCCGTTGGCACCGTCACGGTAAACAGCGGCGGCATCTTGAATTCCGAAGGTGACATCGTCGTTGACTTCGCCGGAGACGCCAACAACCAGGGCACTCTGAATATCAATGCCGGCGGCACCGTGAACGTCGCAACGACCATCAAGCGGTGGTTGATCATGAGCCAGTGGGACTTCGGTGATGCCACGCTCAATATCAACGGCGGGCAGTTGAATCTGAATGCCGGCACCGACCTGCGCTTCGCCACCGGCAATAACAACGGCACCAACATCGTCAACCTGAACTCGGGCGCGATTACGTGCTACAGCGACAACAAAACGACGGTGGGTGGCACGGGCGTGGTGGACCTGCATCAGGGCAACGGCGCCTCCACCAATATCTTCAACCTCAACGGCGGGGTGTTGTCCACCTTCGGCATTGTGACAGCTAACAATTCCGGCGCCCGCGCGTTCAACTTCAACGGCGGCACCCTGCGCGCCATCGCGGACAATGCGACGTTCTTCAACCTGGGAACGGGAAATACGGCGGCGAACGTGCGTAACGGGGGCGCGGTCATTGACACGGTCGGATTCAACGTGACCATTCCCTATTTGTTGCGCCATTCCACCATCGCGGGCGACAACGCCGTTGACGGCGGGTTGACCAAACTCGGCACGGGCACGCTCACTTTGAGTGTGTCCAACACCTACTCAGGCAACACCACCATCAGCAACGGCACGCTGATCATCAGTTCGCCCTACCTCGCTGATGCCGCCAATGTCAACATCGGCGCGAGCGGGAAGCTGCAGATGAACTTCACCGGCACGGACGTTGTCAATGCGCTGACCATCGCCGGCGTGCCTCAAGCCAACGGCACTTACGGGGCAACCGGCTCGGGCGCGGCGAACATTGATGATGTTCACTTCGCCGGCACGGGCGTGTTGCAAGTCGGGCCCGCGGCGCCGGCCCTGAACGTGTCGCAAGCCGGCAACGTCCTGACCTTCACCTGGACCGGCAACTACAAGCTGGTGGCCCAGACCAACAGCATCAGCACCGGACTGCAATCGGGTGCGGTTTGGTATGATTATCCCGGTGGCGGAACCAGCCCGGTGAACATCACCATTGATCCCGCCCAGCCGACAGTGTTCTTCGGCTTGGCCCAGCCGTAATCACGGGCGAGGCCGGGAGTCACTCTCCCGGCCTCGCCACAAATGGGGAGCTAACCTCCTTTGTCAATCCAACCATCTTGATTTAATTTAAGTTTAAGAAATCCCGAATCGTTACCAATTGCCAATCATGAATAAGTCACCGCAACTCATCGCATCGCCCCGCCGACGCGCCTTTACCCTGATTGAACTGCTCGTCGTGATTGCGATCATTGCCATTTTGGCGGCGATGCTTCTGCCCGCATTGTCTCGCGCCAAGGAAAAAGCCGTCAGGACGCAGTGCGTGAACAATCTCCGTCAGTTTGCCATTGCCACGACGATGTATGCCGGCGACTTCAAGGACAAATTGCCGGTCATTGATTTCTCTGGCACAGGCGCCCAATGGGCGTGGGACTTGCCCAACGGCCCGGCGGATCTGATGCTTGCCAGCGGGTTGAAGCAAAAAACGTTTTATTGTCCCGGAACCGCCCCTCGGTTCAGCGACGCTCTGAATTACGGCAACACCGCTCCCGGTCAAAGCCTCTGGAGTTTTGCCACCGGGTTTCACGTCATTGGCTACGTCATGGCCTTTACCGGGCCGGCCAATAATCAGGCTGCATTTGGCCTGACCATCCCCAACCAGAACACCACAATACTTTCCGAGCCGGTTAAATTGAATGCGTTTGTAACCCTACCGCCGCCGCCGAACACCGAACGGCCGCTGATCGCCGATGCAACGATCAGCCAGAATCGCGCTGGCACAGCAGCGGCTCCAGGACCAGCGGGAAGTTTTACCAGTATTCCTGGCGGTTTTCCGATCGGTGGCACCCCCGTTCCTCACCTGAGCCCCCATCTCAAAGGTAATCTGCCTTCGGGTGGCAACATCGCCTTCAAAGACAGCCACGTGGAATGGCGCAAATTCCCCCTCATGGAACAACGGGCCAGCATGGGCCCGGGATTCTGGTGGTAACCCTTTAGCCGTACCCCTGATGTTCACACTGAGTCAGGACATTATGTTCGCGGATTGGCGAAAATCTGCCGCAACTTGGCGTTACGATTAACCTGCCGAGCGAGTAATCTTGCCGCCATCCCGCAACCAGCGTCACCAACGCGTTGCGTCAGAACCAGACCCATAACCAATCAGAATCCTTATGAAGTTCAAACGCCTTGCAATCATCGCTTCCGTGTTAGCCGTGGTCGCCACCGCCAACGCGCAAAACATCTCCTCGTATTTTGAGAACCTTAGTTTCGACGCCGGGGTCCAGAATTTCCCGACGGGGTTTGATAATCCCTCGGCCGATGTTCCAGGATGGCGGAACAACACCGCAATGACTGACTCCGGAACCGAAGGCCCGGGGGCCTGGTGGGGAACTCACGATAATTTTTCCGCCTTCATGGCTTCAGGCAACGGGGCTTACAATTTAAGCACCTACACCATTCAGGCGGGGGAAGTCTTCTCCCTTAGTTTCTTTGCCAAAACCTGGTGGGGACCCGGTCAATGGACCGTCAGCCTGTTCTATGACAATCCAGCCAACACGATCGGTTCGTATTCAACACCCACGCTTCCGGCCTGGGGACCGTGGGTCGAGTATTCAACCACCATTGCCGCGACGCCGGCCTCGCAGGGCGGTCAACTCGGAATCCTCTTTACCAGCACGGGCCCGGAAATCTCGGCCGTCGATACCATCAACATCAGCGTCGTCCCCGAACCCACCACCGTCAGTCTCGCGGCTCTGGCCGGACTGGGACTATTCCTAAAGCGTCGCCGTTGCTAAGGAAAAGTGCCGGGCGCGGTTTGGCGAAGGCAGGCGGAAACGCCTGCCTTCTGCTTTTCAGCGTCAGCAAAAAATCCATGCGCCCTGCGTCGCTGAAGACAAAACTGAGTTACCTTTCAGACTTGATCCGACCATGAAACTGTCGCTGCGATTGAACTCTTGGCTGCTGGCGTTGATTTTTGGCGTCCCTTTGTTGGCGGGCGCGCAGATGCCCATTACGGGAAACACCTTCGCCCACGATCCGTCCACGCTGATCAAAGAGGGAAACCGTTACTACGTTTTCTATACCAGTCAGCGCATCGCGTATAAGTATTCAACCGACCTCCGCAATTGGATTCAGGGTGGGGTCGTGCATCCGTCCACTCCCCCGGCCTGGGCTACGACTGCGGTGCCGAACTTCGATGGCAATTATTGGGCGCCGGACGTCGCTTACTTCAACGGCAAGTATCACCTTTATTATTCCGTTTCGAGTTGGGGTTCGATTGATTCCGCCATTGGGTTAATCACGTCGCCATCGTTGATTTCACCGACCTGGACCGATCAAGGCAAAGTCGTGCAATCCGATGCCTCGTGGGAAGCCGTGCCGGAAACCGACACGACTTCATTCAACTGCATTGATCCCAGCATTCTCATCGCCACGAACGGCACGATTTGGATGGTTTACGGCAGTTATTCGGATGGCATTCTCGTGACGCAGATTGATCCCAGCACGGGCAAGCGACTGAATCCCGCGTCCATCGGAACAAAGATCGCCAGCAGTAGCACGGCATTTTTCAATAACACCACCGAAGGCGCGCACCTTCATCAACGCGGCGGCTACTACTATCTGTTTCTCAACTACGGCGGTTGCTGTTCCGGTATCAACAGCACCTACAACATCCGCGTCGGTCGCAGCCTCAATGTCACCGGTCCGTATGTCGACAAAGACAACCAGAACATGCTCGCGGGCGGCGGTACCGTGTTGCTCGAAAGCACCGGACGTTACATCGGTCCGGGGCACACTGGCATTCTCGTCGAGAACGGCACGAACTGGTTCAGCTATTTTTATTACGACGCCAACAACAACGGTGCCGCCACGCTCGGACTCAATCAATTGTTTTGGACGCCCGATGGCTGGCCCACGCTGACGAACGACTGGAGCGCGCTTTACACCTTCGACACCGATGCGCGGGAACACCGCGCCCAATTCAACGGCTCACTGCGCTCCGGTGCGAGCATCACGAATGAACCCGATCGCGGCCGAGTCTTGAATCTCGACGGCACGACAAATCACGTCTTCCTTCCGCATGCGCTCGCCAACGCCAGCACGTTTGCCACGTGGGTGAAGTGGAACGGCGGCGGTGATTGGCAACGCATCTTTGATTTTGGCACGAACACATCGCGTTATTTGTTTCTCACCCCGCGCGCCAACACCGGCGTGATGCGCTTCGCCATTCGCAACGGTGGCGCGGAACAGATCATCAACGCGCCCACCGCGTTGCCGACGAACTCGTGGGTGCACGTCGCCGTCACCCTCGATGGTCAACGCGGCATTCTGTATCAAAACGGTTTGCCCATCGCGACGAACAACGGCCTCACGATTCGCCCGTGGCAGCTTCTCGCGCGCAGCAATTATCTCGGCGAAAGCCAGTTTGAAGCCGACCCCGGCTTCAACGGCAAACTCGATTCCTTCCGCGTGTTTGGCCGCGCTTTGTCCGCGTCGGAAATCAAAGAAATCGCCTTGGCGCACCCTGCCCTTGCCCATCGTTACAGCTTCGCCAGCGACGCGCGGGATTCGATCGGCATGGCGCACGGTTCGCTCAAAGGCAACGCCGCTGTCACCAACAATGCGCTCGTCCTCACCGGCGCGCCGGGCGGCTACGTGGATTTGCCGGGCGGACTCGTCTCCGGCTCAGCGGCAGTGTCGGTGGAATTCTGGGCGAGCTTTGGCGCGAATGGAAATTGGTCGCGCGTCTTCGATTTCGGCAATATCGCCGGTAGCAGCGGGCAGAATTATCTGTTCTTCACTTCACACACTCCCGTCAGCGTGACTTCGCTAAACATGAACGCGGGCGGCACGCTGGGTCATCTCGACATTGCCGGAAATCTCGATAATCGAACGCTCCATGTCGTGTGTCTCGTGGATCCAACTGCCAACTATCTTGCCATCTACACAAATGGCGTGCTGCGCAGCGAGAAATTTACCCCGTTGCCGGCACTGACCTCCGTGAGCACCGCGTGGTCGTTCATCGGTCGCTCGCTCTTCAGCGCGGACGCGTGGTTGAACGCGACGATTGATGAACTGCGCATCTACGACGGTCGCCTGACGCCGGAGGAAATCCGTGTGAACTACGCGAACGGTCCGGACTTGCTGGCGCTGCCGGTGATGCTGATTCAATCCAATACTCCCAACGCCGTCACACTTTCCTGGCCTTCGTGGGCGGTGGGCTTCAACGCCGAAGCCAGCACCGATCGCGCGGCAAATTTGTGGCAACCCATTTCACCCGCCCCAACGCTGAATTTAGATCGCTGGTCGGTTTCCGTGCCGAAAACAAATGTTGCAAAAATGTTTCGTTTGAAACGCTGAACTCATAATAAACTCGCCGCTTATGAATCCCCACACGATTCGCCGCCTGGCTACGACTTTGTCCATTTTCCTCGCCACGATCGCGATTACTCCCGCCGCGTTGATTCATCGCTGGACTTTTAACGAACCGTCCGGAACATCGTTCGCCGATAGCATCGGCAGCGCGCCCGCGACCATGGTGGTGCAACCCGGCGGTGGCGGTTACACGCTCACCGGCGGCGCCGCACGACTCGACGGCGGCACGCGCAGTTCGGCGGATTACATCAGCATTCCTCGCACGGTTTTCAATGGCTTGACCGATGTGACGATTGAAATCTGGGCCGCGCCGCATTCGTTTCTGAACTGGAGTCGCCTCATTGACATGGGCGCGGGCGACGCCGCACCAAATCCCACCACGGATAATTTTCGGCTCAGTTGGTCGGTTGGTTTCGATGGGAATCAACAACGCTTCGGCCTGCGACCTTACGCGGCGTCGGATAGTTTTCTCACGACGCCGCTGAACCAGGTTTATCACTACGTCATCGTGTGGTCGGCGAACGGTGGTCCGGGCGGCGAAGCCCAGATCAGTTGGTATCGCGACGGCGCATACGTCACCAGTCAACTCGTGGGAACTTCTACTATCGCAAGTCTCGCGAATCTGCCGCAGTTTGACATCTGGCTCGGACGCTCTCCGTTCACCGCCGACGATACTGCGAACGCTTCGTATCACGAAATGCGCATTTACAGTCATGCGCTCTCGCCCGCCGAAATTGCATTGAACACGTTACGCGGTCCGGATAACGACGGACCGAACGGCGTCGATGGTTTGTTGCATCGCTGGAGTTTTTCGGAAACCAGCGGCACCACCGTCGCCGATTCCGTCGGCACGGCGCATGGAGAAATCATCAGTCCCGGCGGCGGCGGCGGCAGCAGCGAATTGGGCGGCGGCCAGATACGGTTGTTTGGCGGCGCAAAAGATACTTCGGATTACGTCGCATTTCCCGGCGGATTACTTGAAGGCCAGGAAAATGTTACGGTCGAAGTTTGGGCGACGCCCCTGAGCGCGATGAACTGGAGTCGCATCTGGGATTTCGGTTCGGGCGTGGACAATGCGAACACGTGGTTTCTCTCGTTCACCCGCGGCACGGACATCAACGTGCAACGCATGGAATTCACGCCTTACACGATTAACACCGCGCTCTCCACCGCGTTTGATCAGCAATATCACTACGTCGGCATCTGGAGTTCCTCGAACGGTCCGAGCGGCGGCGGGCGCATGGCATGGTATCGCGATGGCCTTCTGATCGGCGAAGTTGATACGGACACAACGACTGTCGCGGCGGTTAACGACGATGCTTTCTGGCTCGGACGCTCTTCGTGGCCCGATGACACTGCGAATGCATTTTTCAATGAACTGCGCATTTACAATCGCGCGCTCACTCCCGCCGAAATCAATTACAACCGCCTCAACGGCCCGGATAACATCACAATCCCGCCGGTAAATACTGTGGCCGACAGCGCCACGCTAAATCCCAGCGCGAAAGTGTTGCTCGACGTGCTCGCCAACGACACCGGCGCTACCGGCAATCCGGCGACGGTTGAGCTGGTCACGTCGCCCTTTAACGGCACGGCGACCATCAAACCGGACGGAAAAATCCTTTACGCGCACAATGGTAGTGCAACTACTTCCGACTCCTTCATGTATCGCGTGCAAAATTTTGCCGGCGACACTTCCGCCGTCGCCACTGTTTCACTCACCATCACCGATGCGCTTCGACTCGCCGCACCGACGTTGCAAATGCCAACGACGACTCCGCCCGCGACTTTCGCCTTCGTGGATGCGTTCCCCGGATTGTTCTTCGAAGACGCATTGGCCATCGCGACTCCGCCTGGTCGCACGAATCAAATCTTTGTCGCCGAACGACGCGGTCGCATTTCCTACGTGCCCGACATTCACGCCGCCACTCCGCAGCGCCTCGTCTTCCTCGACATCGTGAACCAGATGTCATTCGACGATACCGCGGAAGGCGAGCGCGGTTTGCTCGGCTTTGCCTTTCATCCCGGCTTTCAAACGAACGGTTACTTCTTCGTCTTCTACACCGCGCCCGGCGGCTCGCCCTACATTGATCGCCTCGCGCGTTTCACCGCCGATCCCGTGACGCTCGCGGTCAACACGAACACCCAAGTGCGCCTGTTTGATGTCGTGGACCAGGTGTTCAATCACAATGGTGGCGATTTGCATTTCGGACCGGACGGTTATCTCTACATCGGCACGGGCGACGAAGGCGATCAATACAATCAACGCCTCAACGCGCAGCGGATTGATCGCGATTTGTATTCAGCTTTGCTGCGCATTGACGTGGACAAGCGTCCCGGCAATCTCGAACCGAAACCGAGCGCCAACGCCACCACCATTTACACCAACGGCGGCGGAAACGCGTTCTATTCCATTCCCGCCGACAATCCGTTCGTCAACGCCAGCAGTTTCCTCGGCTCGCCGGTCAACACTGCTCAGTTGCGTGAAGAAATTTTCGCGGTCGGCTTCCGGCACATCTGGCGCTTCTCCATTGATCAACCAACCGGCGACATTTGGGTGGGCGACGTGGGCCAGGATTGGCTCGAAGAAATCAACATAGTTACCAACGGCGGCAACTATGGCTGGGCTTATTACGAGGGCACGTCCAATGCCCGCTCGCTCTATCCGAGTCAAACTTCGCTACCAACCACCCCGCCACCGGGCTACGTTCACGCCGCGCCGCTCTATGAATATCTCCACACCTCGCGACCCGGCGGCAGTCCGCAACTCAAAGGTAATTCCGTCACCGGCGGCGTCGTTTATCGCGGCAATCGCATTCCGGAACTCACCGGCGCTTACATCTTCGGCGACTTCGAATCCACGCACATCTGGGCGCTCTGGCACACGAACGGTTCGGTGCACGTCGAACGCATCGCGGGTGTCGTCGCGCCGGCGGCGTTCGGTCATGACCCCTCCAACGGCGATGTCTTGCTCGCGAACTATGTGATGAATCGCATCGAGCGGCTAGTCCGCGTGGACAGCAACGATGCAACGTTCCCGCAAAAGCTGAGTGACACTGGAGCGTTCGCTGATCTGACCGATCTCGCGCCAAATCCCGGCATTATCAATTACGAACCCATTGTTCCCTTCTGGTCGGACCATGCGATCAAGCACCGTTGGTTTTCGATTCCTAACCTCACCGATACTGTCACACACGTCACCGACGGCAACTGGGGGCTGCCCACCGGCATGGTGTGGGTGAAACATTTCGATATGGAACTCCATCGCGGCAATCCCGCAACCCGCAAGCGCCTCGAAACGCGTTTCATTGTTAAGACCACGAACAGCATTTACGGCGTCAGCTACGCGTGGAACAGCGCCGGCACGGAAGCCTTTCTCGTCGGCGATGGCGGCACGAATTTCAATCTCACCATCACGAACAACGGCACCACGTTCGTGCAGCAATGGAGCATTCCCTCGCGCAGCGAATGTCTTGCGTGCCACACCACCGTCGGCGGTCACGCGCTGAGTTTCAACACGCGCCAACTCAATCAAACTGCGCCGATGAGCCATCTCACCGGCAATCAACTCGGACTACTAGGCGCCGCCGGTTATTTCGCCAATCCCATCACCGCACCGCAAACGCTTCCCGCGTTCGCTCGCGCGGATGACGCGGCGGTGAGTCTCGAACATCGCGTGCGCTCTTATCTCTCCGTCAATTGCGTGCAATGTCATCAACCCGGCGGCGGCGGTCCGACCACGTGGGACGCGCGCGCCTGGCTCACGCTCGACGCGACGATGCTGCTCAACGGACTGCCGAGCAACAACGCCGGCGATCCGGACAACAAACTCATTGTGCCCGGCGACGCCGCGCATTCCGTCATTCTGCAACGCATTCGCGGCAATGGATTCAGTCGCATGCCGCCGCTCGCCACCGCTGTGATTGATGACGCGGCGACCAATCTCTTGCATCTCTGGATCTCCACCGAACTGACGAATCGTCAGACGTTCGCGCAATTCCAGATCGCTTACTTCGGCGCGACCAACGCACCAAATGCCGGCGCGCTTGAAGACGCCGATCTCGACGGCGCGAATAATTATTACGAATACCTGACGAAGACTTCACCGACGAATGCCGTGCCTGCGCCGTGGACCATCGCCATTGACGAAGCGGCAGGAACAGTTGGCGTGACGTTCCAGCGACTGGCGAATCTCGGCTTCGTCGTCGAGACGAGCAGCGACTTCAATACCTGGCAACTTTGGGATGTACCGGACAACTTGTTGTGGTTCAGCGCCACCAGTTTCACCGACACAATCGCCGGTCCGCTCACAGCGGGGAATCGTTACTTCCGCATTCGATTGGTTGAACCGTAACCAACGATCCTATCGCAATAGATGGAACGGCCAATCTGGCCGTTCGCGGCGGCAACTTGCCGCGAGGCGGCTAGCGCGGCTCCGCAGTTTGGCCAATTCCGGCGGGATTGGTTTCTTGACTGGTCGTCGTTGCGAAATAGAATCGCAGCGTTAACGGGCCTTGTGCCATGCATTCGGCCGCTTAAAGGTCGGCCACAAAAATCTATGAAGAAACCAATTGCTCTCCTGGCTCTGGCATTGACTGTCAGCAGCATTCACTTTGCGACACCGGTCGCGGCTCAATCGCTTTATCCCGTGGTGATTGATGATCGCTGGGGCTTTATCAACAAGTCCGGCAGTCTCGTGGTCAACCCGCAGTTCGAACGCGCGGAGCCGTTCATCAACGGCGCGGCGGCCATTCGCCTGGGAAAACAGTGGGGTTACGTGGACATCAGCGGCAAAGTGATTATCAATCCGCAATTCGACGCCGCCGCGCCGTTCAGCGGAAATCTGGCCATGGTAAAGTTTGGGGGCCGTTACGGTTACATTGACCTGGAAGGTAAATACGTCATCAACCCGCAATTTGATGAAGCGGGTCCGTTCACCGATAGTCGCGCGGCCGCCAAGTTGAAAAAGATTTTTGGCTACATCGACAAAAGTGGAAACTTCGTGATCAATCCGCAATTCGACGAAGCCGGGCCATTCGCCGAAGGCCTGGCGGCCGTGGAAATCAGCAAGCGCTGGGGCTACACGGATGTGAACGGCAAACTCGCCATCAATCCGCAATTTGACGCCGCCGAGACTTTCTCCGGTGGCTACGCCGCCATCAAGCTGAGCAAGCGCTGGGGCTTCGTGGACAAAAGCGGCAAGATTGTCATTCATCCGCAATTCGAAGCGGTGGGCGCGTTTGTGAAAGGACTGGCGCCCGCCCGCGTGGGGGATCGCTGGGGATACGTGGACAACTCCGGGAAATTCGTGGTGAATCCGCAGTTCGATGACGCCACCCCTTTCTCCGAAGATCTCGCGGCGGTGAAACTCGCCAAACGCTGGGGCTATATCAATCGCGACGGCAAATACACCATCAATCCGCAGTTTGATGCCGCCGCGCCATTCCGCGATGGCCTTGCCGAAGTGAAAGTCTCCAAAAAACTCGGTTACATCGATCAGAACGGCCGCTACGTCTGGAATCCGACCGAATGATCCGGCTCACGGGCGTTCGAAGATTGGCAATCGGGCCGGCCGTGTTGCTGAACCGGAGTTAATCGGCGGTGCGCCTGCTCCATCGCGATTCCATACCGATGCGATTGCGCGGACCATTCAGGCAAAGCGTTGCGATCCTGTTTTTGGTTGCGCTGGTCGCGGGCTGCACGACGTATGATTCCGCCCGCCAGATTGAGCGAAGTGCGTCCGCGCCACGCTCCGGCAAACTCAGCCTGCGGGCCGAAGTGGATCAACTCGCCGAGCCGCTCGTAGCCAGCGGCGAATCGCACAGCCTGTCCATCGGCGTCCTGACGGCGGACGGCCGCACGCATCATTTCGGTTACACGCAAGCCCACGAGCAAGCGCCGCAGTCGGAAACCATTTTTGAAATTGGCTCGGTCACAAAACCGTTCGTGGCCAACTTGCTTGCCCTGCTGGTGCAGGAAGGGCACCTGCGTTACGAAGACACCGTTCGCGAAATCCTTCCCGCAAACGTTGCGGTCAGCGACTCCCTCGGCGCCATCACGCTTTATGAACTGGTCACGCACACGGCCGGTTTGCCCCTCCACCCGCAACCCGTCGCCAAATGGCCGTACTTTCTGGATTTTGCCTTCAGCGGCCGCAATCCCTACCGCTATATCACCCGCGACTATCTGTATCGCTACCTTCGCACCTGCCGGGTTGCCCCGAAATCCGAGCGGCAGTACGACTACTCAAACATCGGCTACGGATTGTTGGGGCATTTGATGGAATTACGGACGGGGCGGACGCTGCCCGATTTGATGGCGGAAAAGATCTTTCGCCCGCTCGCGATGCACGACACCGCCTTCACGCTTTCGGCGGAGCAACGGCAGCGACTCGCCCGCGGTCACGCCGGGGATGAACCCACCTTTGTGCGCCGCAACCGTCCGATGCCGGACTGGAATCTCGGCGAAATCATGCGCGCGTCCGGCGGACTTTATTCCACAGCGAGCGATTTGCTTAAATTTGCGCAAGCGAACGTGGGCCCGCCTGGTCATCCATTGGGAACGCGCCTCGCAGCGACGCATCCGGTGTTGTTTGACACGCCGCTCCAAGGCATCACGCTCGCCTGGGCGGTGGAACGTGGCGGTCGGCCCACATCGCTGTCGCGCATTGGAGTGGTGGGCGGATATTGCGCTTATCTCGGAATGGATCCGAAAGAAGGCGTCGCGGTGGCAGTGTTGGGCAACAATTTTAATTGGACCGACAAAGTTGGACACAAGTTGTTACTGCGCCTCGGAAGCGAAACTAATGCGCCGGCACCGATGGCTTTGCGACTGAAATCGTCCGCCGCTGCCAGCCAGTGAAACTCCTTCTTGCGGTGGGGCGCGATTTCACGCGACACTAACCGCGCTCATTCAAGGCACGGCGGACGGTTTTCGGAATTCCGAATCCCACCAATCACGCTCTCCGGCGACGGCGTTTGAAGGCAGCAGTCCACGGAGCGGTTCCCGCAGCATGTTTGAAATGAACGCCAGCGCGCATAATATGAGGTTTGCAACCACCGCGGGAATTACAGCTTCCGCAGGGCGCCAGATCGCCCGGCCGGTTATGCCCCGAAAAATTGCGATGATGGGCTGGAACTCGCGACCCGGGGGGCAGATGTTGTTGGGTCAATAAATGTCCACCACCACGAAAACCACGAATTGGTCCGGCACCGGCCAACTGCGCGGCGGCCGAAGCGGCATCGGCCTCTTCGTAACAATTATTCGCTGGTTGGGACCGCGCGTGGCGTATTTGTTCGCCGTGCCGACGGCCGTTTATTTCAGTTTTGCGTCGCCCGACGTGTCGGCGACGATGGATTATCATCGCCGCATCTTCGGTGCGTTGCCCTGGTGGAAACGCCGCTGGCTGGTGTTCAAACATTTCTTTTCCTTTGGCCGTGCCATCATCGATCGCATCGCCATTCTGGCCGGCCAAACCAAACACTTCAGTTTTGCGTTCGATGGTGAACAACATTTGCGCGGCGCGGCGGCGCAGGGAAAAGGCGTGCTGCTGCTCACCGCGCACGTCGGAAATTGGGAAGTCGCCGGACAATTGCTCTCGCGCCTCGGCGTGCCCGTAAACGTCACCGGATTTGATCGCGAGGTGCCGGCCATTCGGGCGATGCTCAATCGCTTTCAGACCAGCCAGAAATTTCAACTCATCCCACTCACTGGCACGGCGACTGATGCCATCCCGCTCGTCGCCGCATTACGACGCGGCGAAGTTGTGGCGATGTTGGGCGACCGCGCGTATGGCAGTCCGGCCACCCGCGTGCCATTTCTGGGGAACGACGCGTCGTTTCCGGTCGGGGCGTATGTGTTGGCGGCCATCGCGGGCGCGCCAACGGTTCAAGTGTTCAGCCTGCGCGAACCCGGCGGTCACTATCAGTTCTTCGGCTTTCCTCCGCAGCCGCCGCATCATCCGCCGCATCACGAACGCGACGCCTATCTCAATCAATGTGCGACGCAATTCGCCACCAACCTGGAATCCATCGTCCGCCGCGATCCCTTGCAGTGGTACAACTTTTATCCGTTCTGGGACGCGCCAACCCCGCCCGGTTCCAATCTCAAAACCCCAGCGCCCATGAACGCGCCATCGCAGTCCGCTTCCCGCGTCGTTTCTTGAATCATGTCGCCGGCGATCGAACAACTCATTCCACATCGCGCTCCGCTGCGGTGGGTGGACGAATTGTTGTCCTGCACGGAAACAACCGCCACCGCGACGACCCGCTTCGCAGCGACCCATTTTGCCGTTACTGATGGGAAAGTGACCGAAAGCGCGCTCGTGGAATGCATGGCGCAAACCGTTGCCGCCGCCCTCGGTCAACGAATGCGGGCCAACGGTCAGACTGACACCGCCAATCACGGCATGCTCGCCGCCGTCTCCAATTTCAAACTGCACGCCTCGCCGCCGCTTGAGCAAACCTTGTTGATTGAAACGCGCGACGTCAAACGACTCGGACCAATGCTCATGGTCACGAGTAGAATTTCCGTTGGCACCCAACTCATCGCCACCGGCGAGTTGTCATTGTATGCGTGAACCCAAGGTGGTCATCACGGGATGCGGCGTTATCAGTGCTGCGGGGCACGGTGTTGCCGCGCTGCGAGCTTCGTTGGAGGCCAACACTTCGGGTCTGCGTCCGGACGAACGCTTCAGCGGCGCGCGCTTCCAATCGGCCATCGTCGGTCGCGCGCCCATTGATCCGACCTGGGATAATCCCGCACTAAGCCTGGCTCGGACCGCGCTCCAGGAAGCGCGACAAGAAGGCACTGACGGACTCGTGGCGATTCGACCGGAACGTCTGGGCCTGATTCTCGCCACCACGAAAGCCAACATCGAAGCGTTGGAACGATTATCCGATGGCCGCCCCTGCTCCGCCGCCGCCCGGCGTCATTTGCAACCAGACTTGCTCGCCGCAGATCTCGCCGCAGAATTTAACGCGCGCGGCCCCGTGCAGACAGTTTCCAACGCCTGCGCCTCCGGTCTGATTGCGTTGATGCAAGGCGCGAAACTCATCCAACGCGGCGCGGCAGACGCCGTGTTCGTTGTGGGCGTGGATCATCTGTCCGCGTTTGTCGTCGGCGGATTCACGACGCTGAAGGCGATTGATCCCGAAGGTTGCCGGCCCTTCGACCAGGAACGACGCGGCCTGAGTCCGGGCGAAGCAGGCGCGGCGATGGTTTTAGTTCGCAGCGATCTCGCACCACACGCACGCTTCGCTATCGGCGGTTGGGGTTCAACCAACGACGCCAATCACATGACCGGTCCCTCGCGTGACGGTGCGGGTCTGGCGCAAGCCATTCGCAGTGCGCTAGCCATGGCTGCATTGCCGCCGGAAAAAGTTGATTATATTAACGCTCACGGCACCGGCACGCCGTACAACGACGCGATGGAATCTGCCGCTTTGCACGCCGTTTTTGGCGCGACTATTCCCCCAGTCAGCGGGCTGAAGGGAATGCTCGGTCACACGTTAGGCGCGGCAGGAGTGATCGAAACCATCGCCTGCGTGATCGCGATGCAACACCGTTTCTTACCCGGCACCCCGCGCTTGCAACAGATTGCCACGGGCTTTCCGGCCAGCCTCGTGAAAGCGCCGCGTCCTGCTGCGCAACTCAAGCATGTTCTGAAGCTGAACACTGGTTTCGGCGGAATTAACGGCGCCCTGTTATTGAGCCATGCTTGAATCAACTCTCTATCGCCACACGGTCACCGCGTGCCCATCATGAATCGCCCTTTTGTCATTGCCGCCAACAGCGTCACCGTTGCCGACCTGACCACGGCGCGACTCGGAACGCGATTCGGGCGGATGGATTTGTCGTGTCAACTTGGCTTGGTGGCGGTCGAACCTTTCGCGCCGCTCTTTGAAACTGTGGCGCGCGAGCGCATCGCCATCGTGCTTGCCCAGCGCACCGGCTCGTTGCCCACGGACGTCGCGTTTTGGGAAGGTCGCGATCAACCCGGCAGCCTGAGTCCCACGCTGTTTACTTACACGTTGCCCAGTGCGGCCATCGGAGAAATGGCCATTCGACATCGGTTGACGGGGCCGAACCTTTGTTTGGTCGGCGCGAGTGAAGACGTCTTGACCGAGGCCCGCGAACTCGTCTGCACCGGTGAAGCCGACGCGTGCGTCGCGGTTTATATCCACGTGGTTTCACCCGCGCTAAATCGAACGATTCAGCAGCCTGAAACGGCGCGCGCTTGCGCCGTGTTTATCGGTCAAAACGGCCCGGGACTGCTGGAGTTGGGGGAAAATCGCCGTGACATGGAGGGGTTCTGTGCTAACCTTCGCGCGCAATATCTGACGAAGTAATCCATGGCCATTTCAACGACGGAATTAAAACAGAACATCATCACGGCTTTGAATCTCCAGGACCTCACGCCGGACAAAATTGACGATGACGCGCCGCTGTTTGGCGCGGGCCTGGGATTGGATTCGATTGATGCGCTCGAACTCGTGGTGATGCTCGAAAAGCATTACGGCATCGTGATCAAAGACATCGAAGAAGGCCGGCCCGCCTTCCGTTCCGTTCGCACGCTGGCCGATTTCATTGAAGCCCGGCGTTCCTCCTCGTAGTGGCTGACCGATTCCCAGTCATCACCGGCATGGGCGTGATCGCGGCGCCCGGCGTCACCGTGGATGAAATCTGGAGGGCCATTGGCGCCGGCCAAACCGCACTGCGCCCCCTCACCCTGTTTCATTCCCCGCGTTACGGCCAGATTCCCGTCGGTGAAATTGCGCGCGACCTCAATGAACTCGGCGCGCCGGTGCGCGGTTCGCGCAGCGACAAACTAGCCTGGCTCGCGGCCCGCGATGCAATCCGCCACGCGCAACTGGATATAACTTCGGTCGCCGAACGAACGGGTGTCGTGCTCGGTTGTTCCGTCGGCGGTTCGTACGACAGCGAAAAATTTCTCGTCACCTTGCTGAAGAAAAAGCGGATGCGCCCGCGCGCGACGCGATTTCACGAATGCTCCTCGCCGGTGGATCTCATCGCGGATGACTTCGGTTGTTACGGGCCTAGTCTCGCGATTTCCACCGCGTGTTCGTCCGGTGGGCTCGCAATCGCGACCGCCGCGGACCTCATTCAGAGCGGCGCGGCAGACGTCGTGTTGGCTGGCGGCACGGATTCGTTATCGCGCACGACGTGGGCGGGATTTCATTCTTTGCTGCTCGTGGACTCGCAAGGTTGCCGCCCGTTTGATGTGAGTCGCGGCGGGATGAGCTTTGGCGAAGGCGCGGCCGTGTTGGTGCTCGAATCTGAAGCGCACGCGCGCAAACGCAATGCGCCCATGCTCGCGCGCTTGACCGGCTGGGGCGCGAGCTGTGACGCGCATCACGCCACCGCGCCGCATCCGGAAGGCGCGGGCGCGCTGGCCGCCATGCAATCGGCCCTGCGCCGCGCGCAACTTTCACCGGCCGACATCGGTTACATCAATGCGCACGGCACGGGCACGCGCGACAATGACGTGGCTGAAGGCAAAGCGTTGAAGACCTTGTTCGGCGAGCATGTCCCACCGTTCTCGAGCACAAAGCGGTTCTTTGGACACTCGCTGGCTTCCAGCGGCGCCATCGAAGCCGTGGTCTGCATTGAGGCATTGCGACGCCAACAGTTGCCCGGCAACCCGGGATTCACTCAGATGGACCCGGCGATTGGTCTGTCGCCCATCACCCAAACGACGTCCGCTCAATTCACCCATGTGATGAGCAACTCGTTCGGTTTTGGCGGCAATAACGCCGTGCTGATTTTTTCCGCTGCCGCCGTCCAACCGAAAACCCAGCCAACGCCCGAACGCGCGGCTCGGGTTGCCAGTCTCGGCGTCATTGCTCCGGACGTCGTCACGGAGCGCCAAGTGGAATGGCCGTTGCCGCCAGAGCAAGTTCGCGTGCATGCCTGTGGTCCGTTCCCTGATGCAGCGACCTTGAATCCCAATCAACGTCGGCGCTTAAGTCGGTTGTGTCAGATGGCGATACTCGCCGCGCGCCGCGCGGGCAAACCCGATCCGGCGCACCGCGTTGCCATCGCCCTTGGCACGGGTTTCGGCAGTCTGGATGAAGGCGCGGTGTTCCTGGAAAATCTCGTCGCCAAAGATGAAGCCGAACCAATGCCGACGCGCTTTCCAGGCTCAGTGCATAATGCGCCCGCCGGACAAATCGCGATTGATCTGGGCGTGCGCGGCATGAATTCCGCCCCGACGGCGGGCGAGATTTCTTTTGAAGCCGCACTCTGGCAAGCGATGAATCAACTGGCCTGCGACGAAGCGGACGAAGCGTTAGCGGGCGCAATTGATGAGTTGAATCGTTATCCGCTCTATCTCGGCAAACGCTGGGGCGCGTGGAATGAGCAAACATTGCCGGGCGAAGCGGCCGTCGTGGCCCGGCTTGGCGCTACGACCTCGGACACTTCCGGTCTGGCCCGTGTCACCGCCGTCCGGCTGGGCCGATTTCGTCGGCCCTTCGACGCGCGGCGGGAAGTGGACTGGCTCGCGGCAGAATTTGATTTGCAGAAGATTACCGCGGTCGTCAGTGGCGCGAACGGTTGGCCGCCCTTCAATCCATTCTACTCCGCAGTGATAAGCGAATTGTCCCAAAGCATCGGACGACCACTGCTGCACAAAACCTATCGCGATCAATGCGGCGAGTTTCCGGCTGCCTCGGCGGTGGGATTTGCGACTGCAGTGGAACTCGCCGGGCAGCAACAATCCGGCGTCTTGCTCTACACGCTGTCGCTGCGCGGCGGCAAAGCGGCGTGTCTCATTGAACCCTGAGCGCAGCAGTTTGTCATTGAACCATGACCCGGTTTCAAATTGCTGCCATCATCACTGCGCTACTGGTGGCGCTTGCTTTGGCGCTTGAAAACTGGTGGCTCGCCTCCAGCGCGGTGGCAGCCTTCCTGATCCTCATGGGATTTGGCGTGGCGCTCCCTCAATGGCGTTGGTTTGGGCCGTTCGTTTGCCGAGGCAATCCCTCCCGGCGTCAGGTGGCGCTGACATTTGACGACGGCCCGGATGCGGAAGCCACCCCCGCCCTGTTGGACGCGCTCCGCGAGCACGGAGTGGAGGCCGCATTTTTTGTGGTGGGTCGCAACGTTGAACTCACGCCCAACGTGGCCAACCGCATTTTGCGCGAAGGCCACTTGCTGGAGAACCACTCTTACGCTCACAGCAACGCCACGAATTTTTATCCGGCGGCACGCTTGGCCAAAGATCTGTCCCGCGCCCAGGCCACGATTGAAAGACACACCGGCACAACGCCACGCTTCTTTCGTCCCCCGATTGGTCTATCAAATCCGAACACCTTTCGCGTCGCGCAGGCACTGCGGTTGCGCGTCATCGGCTGGACGATTCGCAGTCTGGACACCCGCAACCGCGATCCGGAAAAAATTGTGCAAAGAATCGAGCGGCGCTTGCGGCCCGGAGCGATTATTCTGTTGCACGACGGAAACCTGCCCGCCGGACGCGTGGTGGCAACAGTGAAATTACTGCTGGCCCGCTTGCGGGAACACGGTTACGAAGTGGTGCGGCTGGACCGAATGTTGCAATGAAAACAAACTTTCTCATCGCAGGAATTACTCGCTGGGGGCTCGGCGCTTGGCTGGTGCTGATCGCAGCGGCAATGCCCGCGACTGAAACCAACGCGCTTGTCCCTGTCGCGAATCCCAAGCCCATTCTCGACGAAATGCAGGCGCACATGGCCAAGGTCGAGACGTTTTACCTGGAGTTCACGCAGGAACGGCATCTGAAGTTGTTCACCGAACCGCTGCAAAGCAGCGGAGTCATGTTGATGGAACGCAGCGGCGCCATGCGCTGGGAGACGACAACGCCGTTTCAATCCATTCTGCTGGGCAATTCAAAATCGGTGGCGCAATTCGAGTTCACCAGCGGCCAATGGGAGAAACTGAAGCTCGGCATGCCGCAGATGCTCAAACAAATGCTCCACCAGATGACGCTGATGCATCAGGGCAAACTCGACACCCTCACCAATGACTTCGCCGTGACTGTTTCCACGGGCGCCGTGACGGCGGTCACCATGACTCCGAAAAACAAAGACATTCGTTCTGTGATCGCGGCGTTGGAAATTCATCTGGCCTCCGATCTTTCGGCCACTCGCGAGGTGGTAATGCGCGAGCCCGGCGGCGATTTCACACGCATCGTTTTCACGCGCGAGAAACGCAATGTGACATTTCCCCCCGGCACGTTTGACCAGAACCAACCACTCGCGCTCGCAGCCATCAAAGCCGCGGTCGCCGCCGAGCCTTAGCCTAACTCGTCATCGTCGTGGTAAAACTTTGCCTCGCCATTCTACTTGTCCCGCTGCTGTTGATCGGCTGCGCGACGACGCCAACGCCCCAAATCGTGCGACCCGCGCCCACCTATCCGCCTGATGCCCTGCTCACGCAACGCGGGGTGCTCACGGCGTTGGGGCGCCAATACACGTTGAACGGTTATCTCGCGCTGAGCGCCACAAACGGGCAGCGCCTGATTCTCACGGAAAACTTCGGCAACGTGCTGGCCGATGTGTTGATACAACCGGACGGCCGCGCTTATGTGATGAAATCCAGTCGCGCTTTCAAACCCAAATGGATCAAACGCTACATCGCAGCGGACGTGCGCTGTCTTTACGGTACGCGGCTGCCTGACGACGATTGCCCCGGACTCGCACTTGGCCCGGATCACTTTCAAATCGAACGCCGCTGGTATCGATTGGATTTGCGGACGGTAAACGTCAAACCCGGTCCGCAACCAGCCGCCTTGTTCGACGCCAGCCAGGCCGAAGCTCAATGAACTTGCGCGACTCCATCTCCGCCGCGCGACTGAACGGGCCGCAACCGGCCGCCGAAGGCATCAGTTGCTTCGAGTTTCGCTTTCCCGAGAGTGACCCGACGTTCGCCGGACATTTTCCCGGCCGACCGTTGTTGCCGGGAATTTACCAGATGGAAATCGCGCGGTTCGCCAGCGAGCTGGTGCTGCAACAACCGTTGCAGTTGCGTGAAGTCACAAAAGCAAAGTTTCTGCGCCCAATTATTCCCGCTGAAACCATTCGCGTGGAATTGAAACTGACCGAAAAAACCGACATGATTCAGGCCCGGGCCACTTTTTCCGTGCTCGGACAACCAGCCGGCGAATCCATTTTGCAACTAGTCCGTGATAATCGCCCCTCAATTGTTGCGTAACCACGAATGAACCCAAACCAACTCCATCACTTGAGGAAACTAGCGTCAACTCTCGCCTTGCGTTCAAATGTGGCGGCGGAGGCTGACGCGCGAACCAGTCGCATTCTTCGCGGTGTTCTTTCGTAATAATTTGCAGTTAAATAGTCCCCGCAATGAAGCGCCTTCGACGCATTTTATTCATCCTGGCCGTGCTGGTCTTCAGCGCCTGGCTTTCCGGCAAATTGCTGTTGCGCCTGTGGACGGCCAAGCCACCGCCGTTGCCAGCGGACGTGTCCATCCTGGAAGCCAAGCCGGAATCGCGCGACGGCAAAATCTGGCTTGGTGAATCCTGGTTCACGCACCGCGAAGGTTTGCCAGTCATCCGGCTCAAAGGTTCGCCATTCGAAATGGGCTACGCGTCGGGCAAGTTGCTGGAAAAGCAAATGCACACGCTCGAAGACGAGTTCCTCGCCATGATCCGCGGTTACGTTCCGCAAACGTGGAAAATCAAAGTGCTCAAGTCCTACATCACGTTTCGCAACCGTCGCTTGAGCGATTACGTGGCGCTGGAATATCGCCAACAAATCTACGGCACGACGCTAGGCTGCTCCGACATTCATCCGGAATTGGGCGACTACTATGATCGCCTGCTGAATTATCACGCCGCGCACGATATTTCGTACATGATGATTGATAATCCGCTCGTCTCCAAAGCCGGTTGCACGTCCTTCGGCGCGTGGGGTGGCGCAACGGAAAAGGGTCACCTCATCACGGGACGCAACTTCGATTGGGAAGCTGCGGAGGTGTTCAGTCGCGATCGGATTGTGATTCTGTGCGAACCGGACGAGGGCATTCCGTTTGTCTCGCTGGCGTGGGCCAGCATGGCGGGCGTGGTTTCCGGCATGAATCGCGCTGGAGTCTCCGTCACCATCAACGGTGCACCTTCAAGTTTACCCGCCGACACTGCCACTCCGGCGGCGATGCTGGTTCGTGATGTTTTGCAAAAGGCAAAGAATCTCACCGAAGCGTTGGAGATCATTCGCAACACTCGCGTCTTTGTCTCCACGCTGTGGCTCATCGGCAGCAAAGCAGATGGCAAATTCATCGTGGTGGAAAAAACTCCGGACACCACCAACGTGCGCGAACCGGAGGGTGAAACGATTGTCTCGGCCAATCATTTTCAGACGGCCAAACTCAAGGATGATCCGCGCAATTTGCGCTACCTGGAGGAAGCCACTTCGCTGCCGCGCTACCAGCGTTTGACCGAGTTGCTCCAAACCAACTACGGCACGATCAACGCCACCCGCACGGCTGAAATGTTGCGCGATCGCCGCCTGCCGGGCGGCGCGTTTGTCGGCAACGGCCATCGCGCCACGCTTAACGCCCTCATCGCCACGCACAGCACGATCATGGATTTGACCGACGGGATTTTCTGGGCCGCCGCGCCACCTAATCAACTTGGCAAATTCGTCGCGTTCGACGTGAATGATTTTGACCGCGAATTGCCCGCTCGCACACTGCCCGCCGACGCGATGCTGGCTTCCGGCGAATACGACCAGACGCGCGCGGCGCAAAAGTCTTTGGATACCGCAGCGCAAGCTCTGAAGCAACGGGACGCCCAGGCGGCGTTGACCGCTGCCGAAGCTGCGGCCACGAACAATCCCGGTTTTTATCAGAACGACTGGCTGCGCGGCCTCGCTTTGCTGGGATTGGAGCGCGACGCCGAGGCGGCTGCCGCCTTCGCCGCGGCCTTGGAGGCGCAACCGGCATTTCAAAGCGAAAAGATTGAGATCGAAAACTGGTTGAAACAGGCGCAGGCAAACCCGTAACGCAATGGACTCCGGGCCCGACGTCAATCAAGCCGCCGTGTCGCCACGCCGCATCACGCGCGGCGTCCGCTTCGCGCAGTGGTGCATTGGGTTCAGCATGAACCTCCTGTTGTTGCTGCCGTATTTGCGCCGCACGCACGGTATGGACCGCCTTGATCCGCAACGTCGTTATATTTTCGTTTGTAATCACGTGAGCCTGCTCGACACGCTGTTTCTCGGCGCGCTGGTCTGGCGTTGCAATTGTTATCCGATTCTCGTGCTGGGCGACAAACACGTCTGGCACGCGTCATGGATTCGCCGACTCATTGCCAGCAAGAGCGCCTTTCTGTTGGAACGCGGCAAACTCAATCCTAATCGGCTCGACGAGTTGCAGGAGTTTGCCCGTTGCGGAAAAGAGTTTCATCTCGTCGTATTTCCCGAAGGCACGCGGGGCGATGGTGTAACCGTGAAAACCTGTCAGCCCGGCATCTATCACATCGCCCAGCAGGCGCGGCTCCCCATCGTGCCGATTTTCATTGAGAACATGCAGTTGATCTCCACGAAGACCGGCCCGTTTCATCCCTTCGCCGGCTGGCGCAAAGTGGAAGTCCATTTCGGACCGGAGATTGATGCGGAGCATTACCTGCCTCTGCCGCGGGAGGAATTCACGGAGTTTATCCGGCAAAAAATTGCGGCCGCGCGCGGGAGCCAGAGCGCGTCTTAATCGCGCGGATTAAAGCGCGATTCCTGCGCGAGTTTTTGCCAGAGTTCGCGCTCGGCATCGGTGACACGCGCGGGAACATCCACGCGCGCCACCACAATCAAATCGCCCTGCGCTCCCGCCTGTCCCGGCAAACCGCGACCGCGCACCCGCAAGCGCGTTCCGTTCTGCGTGCCGGGCGGAATTTTGATGTTCACGTCAGCGTCGAGCGTTGGCACCGATATGTTCGCCCCCAACACCGCTTCCCAAGGCGCCAAGACGGCCTCATGAATCAAATTGCGCTCCACCACTTCGAAGTCCGGATGCTTGGCCAGGCGCACGCGCAAAAACAAATCGCCCGCGCCGCCACCTCGCGCCCCGGCTTCGCCGCGCCCCGCCAGGCGTAATTTCTGACCTTCAATCACGCCGGCCGGAATTTTCACCTGGTAGGTCTCGGATTTGTGAACGCGCCCCGCTCCCCCACAAACGCCGCAAGGACGTTGCCCGCGATAGCCCGTGCCGCTGCAGGATTCACATTCCACGGCGCGCTGCACGGAAACGGCCCGCACCGATCCACGCATCGCTTCTTCGAGCGTGACCATGATGTCGCCCTCGATATCCGCGCCGCGTTCCGCAAAATCATCCCCGCCAAAGGAAGCGAACGGCCCGCCGCCGGCCCGCCGCCGGGCGCCAAACAGTTGCTCAAAGAAACTGCTGAAACCCGTGCCGCCAAAATTGAACTCGAAGTCTGCCGGGCCGGGGCCACCGGCCGTGCGACCGCCCGAATAGCCGCCCCATCCCGGCGGCGGTCGAAACTCCGCGCCGGATTTCCAGTTGGCTCCGAGCTGGTCGTACTTTTTCCGATTGTTGGGATCGCCCAACACTTCGTACGCCTCGTTGACTTCCTTGAATTTTTCCTCCGCCACCTTTTTATCTTTGGCCACGTCCGGGTGGTATTGGCGGGCCAGTTTGCGGAAAGCCTTTTTGATATCGGCGTCGCTCGCAGTGCGCGGGACGCCAAGAATGGCGTAATAGTCTTTGTATTGAACCGGCATGGTGAAGTATCCGCCGCGGTGCGGCCTGGCGAAATCATGCCTGTGACCACAACTTTGTCAAAGCAGGCTTTAGCAAGAAACCAGCCGAGTTTGGAACTCGGCTGGTTTTAACCAGAAGCGAAATTATTTGTTGCCGGCGCGGATGGAAACGTACCGGGTGCTGCCAAGCCCGCCGGTCTGATTGTAAACGCGGAGCAGAATATGGTCGCCGCTGAAATCGCCCAGCCGCGTGACCACATCTTCCGCGCTGCGGACCGTTTGCCGTTCGACCTCCACAATTACATCGCCCGCTCGCAGTCCGGCTTCCGCCGCTGCGGAATCGGCTTCCACATTGGTCACGAGAACTCCTTGAATGCGATTGGGGATGCTGTAACGCCGGCGCATTTCAGCATCGAGATCAGCGATGTCCACTCCGTTCAACGCAGTGCCAATGTCTGGCGCCAAGCCTCCGATGCCATCACGTTGACGGCGATTCCCGAGATCCTCGGGTAACTCACCGAGCGTCACGGTGAAGGTCTTCTCTTTGCCGTCACGCAACGCCTTGAATTTCACGTCCGACTTGGGCGGCGTCTGGGCGACCAACAATCGCAAATGCGCTACTTCATCAACCGCTTTGCCATTGAACTCGGTGATAATGTCCCCTTCCCGCATGCCTGCCCGGGCCGCCGGAGTGCGCGGCATCACTTCGCCCACCAAAACACCCTTGGTGCTGGCGACGTTGAAAGCAGCCGCAATATCCGGAGTGAGTTCTTGCAAAAGGACTCCGAGATAGCCGCGAGTGATTTTCCCATCGGTGACCAGTCGTTCCATGATTGAGCGCGCCATGTTGATCGGAATGGCGAAACCGACCCCGGCATTCGCCCCGCTGGGACTGGCGATGGATTGATTGATTCCGATAAGCCGACCTTCCGCGTCCACTAACGCGCCGCCGGAATTGCCCTGATTGATGGAGGCATCCGTTTGAATGAAATCTTCGTAGCCCTGCCGGCCAAGAATTCCGAAACCGCGACTCAGCGCGCTGACTATGCCGCTTGAAACGCTTTGCCCGACTCCGAAGGGATTTCCCACCGCCAGCACCACATCGCCCACTTCGAGTTTGTCACTGTTTCCAATGGTCAGTGCCGGCAATTTTTTGTTCACGTTCACTTTCAACACCGCGACGTCCGTGCGCGGATCGCGCCCCACCACCTTGGCATCATACTTGGTCTTGCCGTCGGGCATGGCGATTTTGATTCCGTCCGGGTCCGCATCCTCAACGACGTGGTTATTGGTCAGGATGTAGCCGTCTTCGGTCACGATAACTCCCGAGCCAAGGCTCTGTCGGCGCATGGTGCGCGAGCCATCGCCACTGGAGTCCGGGTCTTGCCCGAAAAACCGGCGCAGGGTTGGATCATCCAGAAACGGATGCCGAAACTGGCGCACTTCAATCGTCCGCGTGGATTCGATGGTCACCACACTGGGAGTTACGCGCTTCAACACGTCGGCATAGCTCACCCCGCGGGCGGAGCGATCGAGTTCGCGATCGGATAGATTTAATTTGGGCGCTTCTTTGGCGGAAGCGGCCAGCGCGGCGAGACAGGCCAACCCAACCCCCACAAAAAAACCCATCCGCCGCGCGGCCAAAAACGAAAAACGTTGCACTGCAATTTTCATATTCTTTGCAGCGACCCGGTAATCCAACCCCACACCGTGCGAAAAGTTGCGGGCCGCACATCGAATTGACACGCGTACCACAAAAAATGTTCAACCCGACCAGAGTTTGACACCGCCATATGTTTTCGGTCACATAACGACACATGGCAAAATTGAACCCACTCCGTTTTCTCCTGCTCCTGATGATGGCCGCGCTGTTGCCGTCACCCCGCGCGGCCGGTGCTGAAACCGTCACGCCGGCCGCAAAATGGCAGCGCCTCGAGTTGACGTTCAAGAGCAGCGTGACGTACGCGAATCCATTGCAGGACGCGGAAATGCGGGTGCTGTTTGTTTCGCCGCTCGGCGAAACCAATCGCGTGTATGGTTTTTGGGACGGCGGCAAAACCTGGCGCGTCCGGTTTCAACCTGGTTTCGCCGGACGTTGGACTTACTACACCATGTGCTCGGACACCGCCAACGCGGGTTTGCACGAGCAACGCGGCACGTTCCTTTGCACGGCGAGCAAAACGGATTCCCGGTTTGATCAGCATGGCCCAATCCAGGTGGCGCGCAGCCGGCAACACTTGGAGCACGCGGATCGCACCCCGTTTCTTTGGCTGGGCGACGCTGCCTGGTCCGCCGGACTTAATGCCACTTCGGAAGATTGGTCCGAATTTGTGCAAACGCGCGCGGAACAGAAATTCAATGTCGTGCAATGGCGATTGGATGCGAAAACCCGCGACTCAAAACTGGAACTGTTCCCCACTGGACAACCAGCCAACGTCAATCTCCCGGTCGCTCGGCAACTTGACGCCAAAATTACCACGGCGAATCGCGCCGGCCTGTTGTGCGCCATCGCGCCGCTCTGGGAAATTGGCGCGACGCCGCCGGAATTGCGCTCGGACGAGGAAGCCATTCAATTGCTACGTTATGCCGTGGCTCGCTGGGGTGCCGACCATGTTTCGTGGCTTGTCGCATTTGAATCCGATAGTTCCGGCAAAGCCGCGCAACGTTGGCAGAAAATTGGCCGCGCGGTTTTCCAACCCGTGACCCACGCGCCCGTCGTGCTTTGTCCCGGGGAATCCATCTGGGTGCTGGACGCGTTTCGCCAGGAAAACTGGGTGGATGTGCTGGGTTTTCAAACGGTCAACGCTGCAAACGATGCCACCCTGCCCTGGTTGTTGCGCGGACCGCTGCGTCAGGAACGACTCAAAACGCCATCGTTCCCCCTCCTTACCGTTGTTCCTCCTCTCGAAACCCCAACCGCCTCCGACACCCCATTGATTCGCCAAATGCTCTGGTGGAGTTTGCTGCTTAACACGCCCGCCGGAGTAAGTTGCGCGACGCGCGACATCGCCGACTGGAACACCGACCAGCGCAATGAACAATCCGCTTGGCGCGCGGCGCTTTCCACTACCGGCGCGAAAGCCATCGCACCGCTCAGCGACAGTTTTGCAAACCGCGAATATTGGCGGTTGAAAGTTTTACCGCTTGCGAATGCGACGGGTAACGCTTCAGGCAGCACGCTACCGTCAATCACGGCCGCCAGCACGGCGGATCAGAATCTGAGCCTCTTCTACGCCCCCGGGCAAAGCGCCATTCAACTCTCGGATCCGCCGCCTCAAAATCGTCAGCAGGCTGTTTGGGTGAATCCGCAAAGCGGTGAGCGGCGGCCAGCGCTCAGCCAACCCGCCGCCGCCGGAGGCGTCTATCGAACGCCCGGCCCGGGCGATTGGGTTTTAATCATGACGCGGACTCCCGAGCCGGCGCGGCGGATGGAAACGAAAAAAGCGCAGCCGATGATTGACAAATTATGATGGGATTGACACTCTGCGCGCCCTTGGTTGCCTCGGTAGCTCAGTTGGTAGAGCAGTTGACTCTTAATCAATTGGT
>CAZKMR010000035.1:0-4842 GCA_964553795.1 uncultured Bifidobacterium sp.
ACGAAGCGTGAGTTTGCGACGGAAATTGCCGCGACGCTCGCGATCTCGGCGGCGCGTGCGAGCGATAAGGTGGCGTTGCTGCTGTTTACCGAGCAAACGGAACTGTATTTGCCGCCGCGCAAAGGGCGACGGCACATCCTGCGATTGATTCGCGAGATGTTGTCGTTTCAACCGCAACGGCGCGGAACGGACATCACGGCGGCGCTTTCGTTTTTGAATCATGTTTTGCCGCGCCGCAGCATGGTTTTTCTACTGACGGATTTTTTGCATAGCTTTGGTTCGTCCTCGTCCTCGAATCTACCGGACCAAAAAATCGAGGATGAGGGACGAGGAGGAATGAGGTCGCGCGACGCCATGCAAGAGATCGGTCTCACCAATGCGCGCCATGATTTGATTTGTGTGCATTTGCATGATCCGCTGGAGAGTGATTTGCCATCCGCTGGGTTGCTGACGGTGGAAGATGCGGAGACGGGCGAACTGCTGGAGTTGGATACGAATCGGTCGGGCGTGCGGGAGGAATTTGCGCGGACGAATCGAGAGCGATTGGCGGAGCTGGATCGCGCGTTGCAACATTCGGGCGTGGACACGTTGCGTTTGAGCGCGGGTCAGCCGTTTGCGCAGACGTTGCAAAGTTTCTTTGAACTGCGACGCGGGAGGAGACGAGGGTGAGCTGGAGAGGTGCGAGGTGCGAGGTGCGAGGTGTCAGCCGTGGCGGCGCGGCTTGGAACTGGCGCGGTGGCGCGCCAAGTGCGTTTGACGAGGCGTCAAACGCGGCACGCGAGGGCGCGTGCGCTCCCCAGCGCAAAAAGTCGCGCGTCATCCGGCAGAGCCTCATCTCGGCGGTCGCATCATTATTGATGAGCGCGCGTTTGGTTTCGGCGCAATCTTCGGAGGACGTGCCGCCGTTGCTTGAACCGCTGGCAGAGATTCCGCCGACGTTTTGGGAGCAGCACGGAACGCTCATCATGGCCGGAGTGCTGGTGCTGATTGCGCTGGTGGGATTGTTGGTCTGGTGGTTGGTGCAGCCGAAGCCGGTTGTGCCGGAGCCGATTGAAGTGCGAACGCGTCGCGAGTTGGAGGCATTGAAACGATTGCCGGAGAATGGAATCACGTTGAGCAAATTGTCGCAGTGTTTGCGGCGCTATTTCACGGTCGCGTTTGAATTGCCGCCGGGCGAAATGACGACGACGGAGTTTAATCGTGCGTTGACCGAGAAGCGGGAGAAAATCGGCGGTGAGTTGGTGGCGGCGGTGGTGGATTTTTTTCGGCGGGCGGATGAACAGAAATTTTCGCCCGCAGCAAATTCGACTGGCAATAATGCGGCGCAGCAAGCGATGGAGTTGTTTGAACGGGCGGAGAAACGGCGCGTCGAACTTCAGCAACCGGTGGCGGCGAAATGAGCAGCAATTTTGAATTTCAATATCCGTGGGTGCTCGCGTTGCTGGCGTTGCTGCCGGTGTATGCGTTCTTACGCGGGCGCGTCGGGAAACATTCGGCGCTGACATTTTCAAGCGCGGAGATTGCGCGGGCGGCGGGAGCGACGGCGCGCGCGGCGGCGGGGCGACTGCTGTTGTTTTTGCGATTGCTGACCGTGGCGTTGTGCATTGTGGCGCTCGCCGGGCCGCGTTTTGCAAATGATCGCACCGAAACACAGGCAAGCGGCGTGGACATCATGCTCGCGCTGGATTTGTCGTGGTCCATGATGGCGTTAGACATGAGCGGGCCGGGCGAACGCGTGACACGATTCGACATCGCGCAAGGCGTGCTCGAAGATTTTATCCGCAAGCGCGAGCATGATCGCATCGGCTTAATTGTTTTTTCTGCTGTGCCGTATCTCGCGAGTCCGTTGACGTTGAATCACGATTGGTTGTCGCAGAATTTGCGCCGCTTGCACGTGGGCATGATTCGCGAATTGGGCACGGCAATTGGCGACGCGACGGCGGCGGCGGCCAAGCGATTGAAGTCGGATGAGGACACGAAGAGTCGGCTAATTATTTTGCTGACGGACGGCGATAACAACAAAGGCGAGATTGATCCCATCCCAGCATCGCAATTGGCGGCGGCGTTGGGCGCGAAGGTTTATACCATCGGCATTGGCGTGGAAGAGCCGTGCCGCCTGCCGGCGTTTGATCCGGCGACGGGAAAACTGGTGCTCGAACCGAATGGCGACGTAAAGCCGACGATTGTATTGCAACCCGCGAATTACTCGGTGCTGCGGCGCATGTCAGATTTATCGAATGCGCGGTCGTATCGCGCGAAGAATCGGCGCGAGTTGCAGAGTATTTACGACGACATTGATCGGCTGGAAAAAACGGAGGTGAAGTTGCGGCGGTTCACGACTTACACGCCGTTGTTTCAATGGCCATTGCTGACGGCGGCGGGGTTGTTCGCGCTGGAGTTGCTGTTGGCGAACACAAGATTGCGGAGGATTCCGTGAAATTGCCGATTGCCGATTGCCGATTGCCGATTGGGGAATCATTTTCCCGCCGCAGTCTTCCGCGAAGACGCCATGATGGCAGTGAGTTCGTTTGCTTCCGTCAGCAGCGCAGAAAGTTTTCGCGCGGACATGATTTCGGATTCAATCAACAACTCGAGCCACAGTGCCGTCTCGTCCGCTTCTTCTTCGACCAATCCGATTTTGGCAATGAATTCGGCCTGGCTGCGTGCTCGGCAACTGGCGCGGTAGTTTGCGGCCACGGAAGTTCCGCTGCGTACGATTTGTTTGGCGATGGCGCGGGCCGCATCGTCGTTCTTTGGAATCGCCCGGGTCAATTTAATGATTCGCAGAGCAAAGGTCTTGGTGCGTGTTTTCAATTCAGTGGGAGTCATAATAACGCGAAACTACGAATCCAATCGGCAATCGGCAATCGGCAATCAGCAATGCGCTTATGAACTTTTCTGCGCCCCATTTTGCCGAACCGAATTGGCTCTGGCTCGCGGTGCTGGGGCCGCTGGTGTTGATTGCGTTGCAGGTGTACGCGGCGCGGGCGCGGCGGCGGCAACTGGCGCAATTGGCGACGCCAGAGTTTGCGGCGGAATTAACGCGGTCGCATAGTCCGGTGCGGCGCGCGGTGAAGAATGTTCTGGTCGTGCTGGCGTTGGCGGGAATTGGCCTGGCGATGGCGCGACCGCAATGGGGCGTGCGCGAAATTTCGAGCCAGAATCTGAGCGAGGACATCGTGTTCGCGATTGATTGCTCGCGCAGTATGTTGGCGGCGGACGTGTCGCCGAATCGGCTCGAACGCGCGAAGTTGGCGGTGCAGGATTTTGTACGCAAACATACGAATGGTCGCGTGGGGCTGGTGGCGTTTGCGGGGCAGGCGTTTTTGCAATGTCCGCTGACGTTTGATCACGGCGCGTTTGAGGATGCGTTGCTGGCGTTGGATGAGCGAACCATCGTCGTGCCGGGCACGGACGTGGGTCGCGCGTTGGACGAATCGTTTCGCGCGATGGAAAAGATGGATCGCAAGAAAGTGATCGTGATGATCACGGACGGCGAAGATTTGGAAAAGAGCGGCGTGAAGATGGCGACGACGTTGGCGGAATCGAACGTGGTCGTTTACACAGTGGGCGTCGGTACGGCAGCAGGCGCGGAGATTCGCGTGACGAATGAGCAGGGGCAACAGGAAGTGGTGCGCGATTCCAACGGCGAGGTGGTGCGGAGTCGCCTGGACGAAACGAATCTGCGGGCGATTGCTCGTGTGACGCGCGGAGATTACGAGCCGCTGGGCGCTCTGGGTGAAGGATTGGCGAAAGTGCGGCTCGCGGTGGAGTCGCGGGCATTCGACGGCGGGGCGTCGCCGACGCAACGCTACGGCGTGGATCGTTTTCACTTTTTCGTGGCAGCGGTGTTGGTGTTGCTGGTGACGGAGTCGTTGTTGGGAACGCGGAGGCGGCGATGAATTCAAAATTAAAAGTTAAAAATGCAAAATGGCGGGCCGTCAGCGCGCTGGTGGTTTTGCATTTTGCAATTTGCATTCTCAATTCCAGGGCGGCGGATTCGACGAATGCGACTCAGGCGACGAATGGTGTGGTGGCGACGACAACCAACGCAGTGCCGGAAAAAGCGCCGGAGACGCCGCGCGAGTTTTTCAATGCGGGTACGCGGCGCTTGCGCGATGGCAAGTTGCGCGAGGCGGAAGGTTATTTTCAGAGTGCGCTGGCGTTTCAACAGGTGCGCTGGCAGCCGCCCACGCTACACAATCTTGGGCACGTGCGCTATCAGCAGGGCGCGGAGGAATTGAAGAAATCTCCGGAAGCGAGCAGCACGATGCGGCAGGCGGAACGGGCGTTGGATCGCGGGGATCGCGCGTTGGACGAGATTCGCGAGGTGTTGCCAGGCGTGGATATTCAAAAGATGGTGACCGCGTATTTGAATGGGCGCGGCGCGCGGCGGGAATTGAAGGATGCGATGGACTTGACGCGGCGCGCGCTGGAGGCCCACGGGGCGGCGTTGTTGAAATGGCAGCGTGCGCTGGGCGATTTCAAAAGCGCGTTGGAGTTGAATCCGAATGATGCCGATGCAAAGCGCAACATCGAGATCATTGAGGAAGCGATTGCCAAGTTGATTGATAAGATTCGGCAGATGGGAATGCTTGGTCAGATGATGGCGCAGCAGCGAATGGAGATTGGCGAGGCCATGCGGCAGTTGCGCGGGCGCATTCCGGCGCAGGACGCGCCTCCCGGAGCGGGGAGTGACGGTGAAGAATTTGAAGACGAAGACGATAATCCGCGCGGGCCGCGACCGGGGCATGAGGAGGGGCGCGGGCGCGAAGGTGACGAGATGCAAAGATTGTCGCCGGAAGAGGCGGGTTGGATATTGGAGAGCTTCAAACTGGGAGG
>CAZKMR010000035.1:4942-40152 GCA_964553795.1 uncultured Bifidobacterium sp.
AAAGATTGTCGCCGGAAGAGGCGGGTTGGATATTGGAGAGCTTCAAACTGGGAGGTGACAAACGGCTGCCGATGGGCCAGGGCGAGGAGAAAAAGCCGAGTGAGCGGAAGGGGAAGAATTGGTGACGTGATGGCTGCCTTGATTAAGAGTTCCGTGGCGGCGGTGCTGTTGTGGCTCGCGGGTTCAGGTTTGGTTTTTGCGCAAACTCCCGCGTCGCCGCCGCCCGATCCGCTGATGCAGTTGATGTTGACGCAGCCGGCGATTGAAATCAGCACCAACGCGGAAGTGCGCGTGGAATTTGATCCGCCGGTCATCGGACGCGGGGAACAAGCCACGTATCGCGTTTCGATCAACGCCGTCAGTGATTCGGTGCGCTGGCCGGACGATGTTTACGCGCCGATGGAACTGGTGATGCGCCAGAGCGCGCGCGGGCAGGTGTTGCAGCCGGCGGTGAATCAGTTGAAGCCGATGACGATGATCAATTATCGCGTCACGCCGACAAAGCCGGGCAGTTATGTGGTGCCGGAGTTCCGGATCAAAGTGTATGGGCAGAACGTCACGGTGCCGGCGGCGAAACTGGAAGTGTTGGCGCAGAATCCGGGAACACGCCCCATGCGCCAACTACGCGTGGAACTCGCCGAGACCAATGTGTTCGTGGGGCAGCCGGTAAAGGTGTTCGTGTTCATGGAAGGGGGCAGCGGGAATACGATTCAGGTGCTCAATCAGGTGCAAATCAACGGCGACGGCATCATGGTGGATCAAACTTCAGTACGGCAACGGATTCAAACGATGGAATTCCAGGGCCGCACCGGGCCGGTGTTCGTTTACGAAGCAGTGATGACGCCGCTGGTGGCCGGGCGCATCAATTTGTCCGCGCAGGGATTCACGGCAGGCAATCAATTTCAAGGCAACCTCACCATTCAAGGGCAGGCCGTGATTCCGGGCGGGCAACCAAATTATGTGTTGTTGGATTCCGGCCCGATTCGCCTGGAGGTGGAGCCGTTGCCACGGACGGGTGAACTGCCTGGTTTCACGGGAGCGATTGGAGAATTCACCGTCGCGCCGCCGCGGCTTTCGACCAATCGCGTTCAGGTCGGTGAAGCGGTCAAGCTGATCGTGACGTTTCAATCTGAAGGCGAGGTGAAACGGTTGAATCCGCCGCCGCCGCCAGCGGTGACCAATTGGCAAATCTTCCCCGCGAAGAGTGAAGGCGGGCCAACGTTGATGGGCACGGTGGGTGGGATCAGCACGGCGTTGACCTACTCCTACACGCTGATTCCGCTCACGAATGACATGCAGGCGACGCCGGCCATTCCGCTGTGTTATTTCGATCCCCGGCGCAAGATTTTCGTGGACGCGAGTATTTCGCCGGTGCCGATCGAAGTTGTCGCGGGTCGCGCCAGCGCGGTGGCGCAGGCGCTGGCGCAAGCGGCTGCCGCAACGAAAAGCGACAAACTTACCTTGAGCGATCTGGCCGCGCGTCCCGGCAGTGTGGTCGGGAGTTTGATTCCGCTGCAGATGCGCGGGGCGTTTTGGCTCGGGCAACTGGTGCCGTTGTTGGGCTTCGCCGGGCTCTGGTTCTGGGATCGGCAACGACGATTCTACGAGGCGCATCCGGAAGTGCTGGTGCGGAAACGAGCGCGGCGCGCGTTGCGGCGCGAGCGGGCGGCAGTGGAGCGGGCGGCGCGTGCGAATGACGCGACACAATTTGCGGCCAGCGCCGTGGCGGCATTGCGGGCCGGGGCCGCCCCGCATTTCCCCGCCACGCCGCGGGCGTTGGTCGGACGCGATGTGCTGGAACTGCTGGAGTCGCCCGAACAGAGCGGGCGGGCGGGCGAAGTGGTGCAACAACTGTTCGCGGCGACCGACGCGCGACAATACAGTTCAGAATCGGTAAATCTGGCGGAACTGCTCGCGACACAACCGGACTTGCTGCGCATTCTCGCTCGGCTGGAGGAGCGATTGAAATGAAGCGTCTTCAGGCAGGGCAGATTTGGTTGCTGGCGTGGGTTCTGGCAGCGGGTTTGGTGGGACGCGTCTGCGTCGCGGCGGAAGCGCCGCCCGATGCCTTTCGAAAGGGGATCGCCGCTTATGAAGCCAAAGATTTCACGGATGCGGTGCAATGGTTTAGTCAGGCCGTGAGCAACGCGCCAACGGCGGGCGGCTGGCAGAATCTTGGCAACGCGGAATGGCAGGCGGGCCGAAAGGCCGAGGCAATTCTGGCTTGGGAGCGGGCGTTGTTGCTGAATCCACGCGCCGCTGCAGTCGAGAACAACCTACGTTTTGCGCGCGCGCGCGCCCAACTGGAAGCGCCGGATTTCACCTGGTGCGAAATCGCGGCTAATTGGATGCCGGCGACCTGGTGGGCATGGTTGGCGGTGGGAAGTTTTTGGTTTGCCATCGGCATGCTGCTGTTGCCGGGGATATTTCGATGGAAACGGTCCTCGGTGCATCAAGCGTTGGTGGCCGTGGGGCTGGGTGTATTTTTGCTCACCCTCCCGGCGAACTACGGGGTTTGGACGCGCAGCCGGATCGGGGTGGCGCTGAACGGAGAAACGCCGCTCCGCCTGACTCCAACCGCCGAAGGGGAAGCGGTCACGCGTTTGGCCGCCGGGGAACCTGGACGCGTGCTGCGCGAACGGCGGAATTATCTGCTGATTCAGACGCGACGGGCGCAAGGCTGGGTGCAACGAACCGAGTTCGATCACGTGCAACGCCCGTGATCTGGCGCGGTGGAAAACGATTAGCGACGGTCAATGCGAACATCAGCAGTGATTGAATGTTGCCACGCGTGCTTGCCTGCAAATTCCGGCGCTGCTAGCCTTTCCCAAAGTTTTTACTGAACCCGAAAGGTAGCGAAAATAATGAAGACGACAAAATTCCTCGCAGCTGTGACTGCCATGGCTGTATTAACGCAATGGGCTGAAGCTGGCAATGTTACCGGCAAAATCACTTTGAGCGGCACGCCGCCGGCGGAACGCGAAATTACTCCGCTGCTGGAAGATGCCAGTTGCGGCAAACTTGTGACCGGGCCGAAACCGATGACGAAATTCTTCGTCGTGGGACCGAATCAGGAACTTGCGGATGTCGTTGTGATGCTGAAAAGCGACAGCTTGAAGGGCAAATCCTCCGGGGCTTCGACCGCGCCCGTGGTGCTGGACCAGAAAGCCTGCGAATACATCCCGCAGATTTTGGCGGCGCAAACCGGGCAGACCATCCTCGTAAAGAACTCCGACCCGGTCATGCACAACGTGCATACCACCCCGTCGGCGCCCGGCAATAAAGAGGAGAACAAAGGTCAAGGCGCCGGCGCCCCGGACCTGAAGTTCGTGATTCCGAATCAGGAAGATTTTCTGCGCTTCAAATGCGACGTGCACCCGTGGATGTTCGCGTGGGTGACGGTGGTGGATCATCCTTATTATGCGGTCACCGGCAAAGACGGCACGTTCACCATCAAAGACGTGCCGCCCGGCAAATATACGGTCGAAGCCATGCATCGTCGTGCCGCGCTGGTGCCGAATAGTCGTCCCGCTCAATACAAAGGCGTGGAGAAAGAAATCGAAGTCACCGCTGACGGGGCGGTGGTGGATTTCACCATTGAGCTGAAATGATTTAAGCGGATATCGGGAAGCCGCTGTGACGGGCGCGTTGCAGCGGCTTTTCCTTTCGGTCCATTCTCAAACTTTCCCAGTTCACCATGAGCCAAACGGTTTCCCAACAATGGCGGCATCGCTTCGCGGTCCTAACCGCGCTGGCGACGCTGGTGTTGGTGGGAATCGGCGGTTTGGTGACCAGTCATGGCGTCGGAATGGCCGTGCCGGATTGGCCGACGAGTTACGGTTACAACATGTTCGCGTTGCCGATTTCGACGTGGCTCACGGGCGGAATTTTCCATGAACACACGCATCGGCTGGTGGCCACCGTGGTCGGAACGTTGGTCGTGGCGTTGACGCGCTGGCTTGGCGGGAGCGCCTCGCGACGACCGCTCATGCTGATTGGGATTGCGGAAATTATTGGTGGTTTGCTGTTGTTGCAACTGGGCCCGGATTGGAAGGGGGCGGGACATTTTTTAGCAGGAATCGGGGGCGTCGTTTTGCTCGCGGGTATCGTGTGGATTAAAAACGCGCCCGCGGATGGAAAACTGCCGTTGCTTGGTTGGTGGGCGTTTTGGTTGGTTCAATTTCAAGGCTTGCTGGGCGGATTACGCGTGGTGCTGGATGCCCAAGTGATTGCGGATGTGCGATTGGGTACGGCGTTTGGAATTTTCCACGGCTGTCTCGGGCAGGCGTTTCTGGTGCTGATGGCTGCCATTGCATTGCTGACGAGTTCGTGGTGGCAAGCGCATGGAAAAGAAGAATCAAGCGCAACCCAATTCTCCGGTGGTGTCGTGCGGCGTTGGTTCCTGGTTGGAACGATGCTGATCTTTGGTCAGCTATTGATTGCGGCGACGATGCGGCATCAACACGCGGGTTTGGCGATTCCGGATTTTCCGTTGGCGTATGGCGCGGTCTGGCCGGACATGAGTGTGGAGGCGGTGGCGCGTTACAATTTGCAGCGCGTTGAAGTGACGGCGGCGCATCCGATTACCGCGTTCCAAATCGCCTTGCAAATGCTGCATCGAATCGTCGCGGGGTTGATTGTTGTAGCGGTGGCGGTTTGCTGGCGAAAAGCGCGGGCGGGCACATCGCTGCGCCGGTTGGGGGGATTCTGGATGGGGCTGATTCTGGTGCAAGTGGCGTTGGGCGCCTGGACCATCTGGTCCAACAAAGCGGCGGATGTCGCGACTGCGCATGTGGTGGTGGGCGCACTTTCGCTCGTGACAGGCGCGTTCGGTTGTCTTATTTCTTTCCGCCGTTTTACGGGGACCCAGTCTGCTACCGTTACCGTTTCCGCGTCCGAAGCTGTGATGGCCGGTCGTGTCTCCGCCTGAAGTAAACGATGAGTGCAACTACCCAAAGCCTGGCGGCCGCTCCGGTTCGGAGTTGGTTCGGCGTGTATTGCGACCTGATCAAGGCGCGGCTGACGACATTGGTGTTGATTACCACGCTGGTGGGTTTCTTGTTCGGCGCGCCCGGCAGTGTGGACTATGTGCTCATGTTTCACGCGTTGCTGGGCACGGCGCTGGTGGCGAGCGGGGCGGCGGCGCTGAATCAATTATTGGAGCGCGAGCACGATGCCCGCATGCGGCGCACGGCGAGTCGCCCGTTGCCGGCGGGGCGGTTGCAACCGGTGACGGTCATGTTGTTTGGTGGAGTGTGTTCGTTGGTGGGCACCCTTTATCTGGCGTTGCTGGTCAATCCGTTAACCAGTGTGTTGGGGGCAATTTCGCTGGTGAGTTACCTGTTCATCTACACGCCGCTGAAGCGATTGACGTGGTTGAACACCATGGTCGGCGCAGTGCCGGGGGCCTTGCCGCCGTTGATGGGTTGGGCCGCCGCGCGTGGCGAATTGAGTCCGGGCGGCTGGGCGTTGTTTGCGATTCTGGCGTTCTGGCAAATGCCGCATTTCTTCGCGATTGCGTGGATTTACAAGGATGAATACGCGAAAGCGGGATTCAAGATGTTGCCGGCAGTGGACCCCGACGGAAGTCGCACGGCGCAACAATCCGTCAGCCACACGATTGGTTTGCTGCTGGTGAGTCTGTATCCGTTCGTGATGCAGCTCGCGGGGGCGGTTTATCTGGTGACCGCGATGTTGCTTGGTGGATTTTATCTGTGGTGCGCGGTGCAGTTTGCACGGCGTTTGGACATCCCCAGCGCGAAGAAATTATTTCTGGCGTCGATTGTGTATCTGCCGCTGCTATTGATCGCGCTGGTCGCGAACAAGCTTTAACCATTACCCATGGGATCCCTGATTGACACTCGCATGGCCGGTCAGTTAACTCTCGCCGCTCGTTTTTTGGCGAGAGTTCACTGGATTTTGGCGGATGCAGATTTGAATAACCGTTGACCCTATCATGCAGGCTAGCACTCATACTGAAACGCATCATGGCGCGCACGAAGTCCATCATCACGAGCCGGGCTTCTTGCAAAAGTATATCTTTTCCACGGACCACAAAATCATCGGCATCCAGTACGGGCTGACAGCCCTCGCCTTCCTGTTGTTTGGGTTCATGCTGATGCTGTGCATGCGCTGGCAGATTGCGCATCCGGGTGAACCGATTCCGGTGGTGGGGCAATTACTTCAGGGCGTGCTCAAGAATCCAGACGGCACTCCCATGATGAGCGAAGGCAAGATGTCGTACGACGTGTACAACATCTTCGGCGCGATGCACGGCACGATCATGGTGTTCTTGGCGATTGTGCCCCTGGCGTTTGGCGCGTTCGGGAATTACGTCACGCCCTTGATGATTGGCGCGCCGGACATGGCGTTTCCGCGGTTGAACATGGCGAGTTATCACGTCTTTTTGCTCGGCGGCATCGTGATGTTCGCGAGCTTTTTCATACCGGGGAGCGCGGCGCAGGCGGGGTGGACTTCGTATTCGCCACTGGCCACCAGCATCACGACGAACGGGCAGGCGTACTGGCTCGTCGGCATGGTGTTGTTGATTACTTCTTCGCTGCTGGGCGCGGTGAATTTCATCGCCACCATCATTCAATTGCGCGCGCCGGGAATGACCTGGATGCGGCTGCCGTTTTTCGTTTGGGCACAGTTCGTGACGGGCTTCCTCCTGCTGCTGGCGTTCCCGCCGTTGGAAGCGGCCGGCATCATGCAACTCATGGACAATGTCTTCGGGACCAGTTTCTTCCTGCCCACCGGTCTGGCCGTGGGCGGCAAGATGGCGGAAGTCAGCGGTGGTGGCAGTCCGCTCTTGTGGCAGCATTTGTTTTGGTTTTTGGCGCACCCGGAAGTGTATGTGTTGATTCTGCCGGGCATGGGCATCGTGGCGGAAGTGATCGCCAACAACACCCGCAAATCCATCTGGGGTTACAAATCGCTGGTGTTCTCGGCGCTGGCTATCGGGTTCATCTCCTTCATCGTCTGGGCGCATCACATGTATCTGACGGGCATGGGCACGAAAATTTCCGCGTTCTTCCAAACGACAACCATGATCATCTCGATTCCGTCGGTGATCATCTTGACCTGTTTGTTTATCTCGTTGTGGGGCGGTTCGATCCGGTTCACGACGCCGATGTTGTTCGCGCTGGCGTTTCTGCCGATGTTCGGCATCGGTGGTTTGACGGGGTTACCGCTGGGTTTCGCGGCGGCGGACTTGCATTTGCATGACACGTATTACGTCATCGCGCACTTCCATTACGTGGTCGCGCCGGGGACGATCTTCGCGTTGTTTGCGGGGATCTATTATTGGTTCCCCAAAATGACGGGGCGCATGATGAGCGAATTCTGGGGCAAGGTGCATTTCATCGGTTCGTTCATTTTCATGAACGTGGTGTTTCAGCCGATGTTTTTCCAAGGCATGGCGGGCATGATCCGGCGCATGGCCGATGGCGGGTTGAACTACTCGAACCTGAATCATCCGGACGCGATCGGCGGGCTGGCCCAGATTCACATTGATTTGCACAAAGTCATTCTCTGGGGCGCGGTGGGTCTCGCGGTGGTGCAGATTCCATTCATCGTGAATTTATTTGTCAGCATCGTGAAGGGCAAGAAAGTCACCAGCGACAATCCGTGGGAAGCGACCACGTTGGATTGGCAGACGCCGACGCCGCCGCCGCATGGCAACTTCACCAAAGAACCGGTGGTGCATCGCAACCCGTACGATTACAGCTTGCCCGGCGCGCCGAAGGATTTCACGCCGCAGAATCAGGTTTAATTTTAGCAACCCGCACCCATGGATATTCCATTTACTTCAAAACCCCGTCCGGATACGGGCATTTACAACGCGAAAGTCGGCATCTGGCTGTTTCTCGCGTCGGAAGTCATGCTCTTCGGGGCGTTGTTCTCCTCCTATATTCTGTTGCGCGTCGGGGCACCGGAAGGCACGTGGGTGCACGGCATGCTCAACATCCCCATCGGCACGTTCAACACGTTCGTGCTGATTACGTCATCCGTCACCGTGGTGCTGGGGTGGGCGGCGTTGCAGGTGGGTAATTTCAACAAGTATAAGTTTTATCAGGCCATCACGATTCTTTGCGCGCTGGGTTTCATGGGCGTGAAATCGTTCGAGTACGCCGATAAATTCAAACACTACGAAGTCTGGTTGAAAGAGCCGGTCACGGTGAAGCACGGCGACAAGGAAGTGCAAACCAATCGCGTGCTCGGGCACATCGAATATGAAGGGCATCACCCTTACTTTTGGAATACCCGCACGTTGCGCGAGAAGAACGTGGAGTCCTTCAAGTTCGAAGCGGATCCATATCACTACACGCTGACACCGAAGGAACTGGCTCATGCCCGCTCTGCTGCCAAGGGGCAGGAGAAAGTCGTGTTGGAAATCAAGTCGGCGGACGTGGAGCGGCTCTCGGCGTTCGTCCCGTCGCACAGCACCTACTTTGCAATTTATTTCACGCTGACTGCGTTGCACGGCTTGCACGTGGTGGGTGGCGCGCTGGTGATCTTCTACATCTGGGGGCCGGGCGCGAAGATGTGGAAGAGCGATCCGCAGCGTTACATCAACCGCGTGGAAGTGTCCGGGTTGTTCTGGCACTTCGTGGACCTGGTTTGGATTTTCCTGTTCCCGATTATTTATCTCCTTTGATTTTATGAGCGATCATTCTCATTCTCACGGCGGCGCGCACGCCCACTCGCCCGAAGAGGTTTCCAAACACGTCAAAGTGTATCTGGCGGTGTTTGGGGCATTGCTGGTGGCGACGGTGGTGACCGTGGCGTTGAACTATTTGCACTTTGATAGCAAAGTATTGACGATCGGTATCGCCTTGTTGGTGGCCGCCGTCAAAGCCACGTTGGTCGCGTGCTATTTCATGCACCTGATTTCGGAGAAAAAAATGATCTACATCATTCTCGGTTTCACGACGTTTTTCTTCATCGGCATGATGGTGTTGACTGTGTGGGCCTACGGCGATATGCCAGCGGGCAGTGCCAACCGCTAATCCGCAACGCGTATGTCGCTCAAAGCTTTTCATGTCATCTTCATCACGGCCGCCAGCATTCTGGCGTTCTGGTTTGGCGTGTGGATGTGGAAAGCGTATCAGGCCGAGGGAATGCGCAGCGATTTGTATTACTCGATCGGCTCGTTTGCCGTGGGGGGTGGCTTGCTGATTTATGAAGGCTTCTTTTTGAAGAAACTCAAGAAGGTGAGTTACCTATGAGTCGCGTCGTGAAATTCTGGTTGGTGTTTATCGCGTTGGTCGGGGTGAACGCGCCACTGAATTTGCTGGCCTGCGCCACGTGTTATGGGGCGTCGGACTCGCCGCTCGCGCAAGGCATGAACATGGGCATCATGGTGTTGCTCGGTTTCATCTTCAGCGTGCTCGTGGCGGTGACGAGTTTCTTTGTTTACATCATCCGGCGGGCGAACACGATTTCCGCCGGGAAAAATCCGTCCGCAACTGAATCCAAACCATGATTGATTTTTTTAGCAAATTGCTCGGCATGCCGGTGCTCGCTTCAGAGAACGGGCGGGAAGTGGATGAGCTCATCATTTACATCCACTGGCTGATGATTGCCCTGTTTGTCGGCTGGTTAGCGTATTTCATTTATTGCATCTGGCGGTTCCGGGTCAGTCGCAATCCCAAAGCGGACCACGTTGGGGCCCGCTCGCATGCGTCCACTTGGATTGAGGTGGTCGTCGCCGGCGTCGAGGTGCTGCTATTGGTCGCGTTTGCCATTCCCATGTGGGCGCGCGCGGCCGACGTCACGAAGTTTTCCGAAAAAGACAAAGCCGATGCCACGGAGATTCAGGTGATCGCGCAACAATTCAGTTGGAACGTGCGTTACCCCGGCCCGGACAAAAAATTCGGCAAGCAGAGCATGCAACTGGCGCACGAACAAAACATGTTCGGCGTGGATGAGACCGATCCGGCGGCGGCGGACGACATTCAGATTGTGCCGGCGGCGGAAATTCATGTGCCCATCGGGAAACCGGTCATTGCATACATCAGTTCCAAGGATGTGATTCACTCCTTCAAAATTATTGCCATGCGCGTGACGCAGGATGCGATTCCCGGGTTGCGGATTCCGGCGTGGTTCAAGCCGACGAAAGAGGGACGCTATCAAATCAACTGTGCGCAGTTGTGTGGCGTCGGCCACACCAGCATGTCCGGCGGCTTCGTCATTGTGGAAAGCCAGGAGAAGTATGATGCGTGGCTGGCATCGAAGGCGAAGGCCAGCGCCGGCGGAGCGACCAGCTTCGAGTAACACTTCGGCTCAAATCTGCTTTTGCTTTGCGCCGAACTCCGGTTCGGCGCAAGTTTTTTAACGATGGAGACAACCACTGAACGTCCGTTTCGCACGCTTTGGATTGGGATCGCGTTGCTGGCCGCGATCCTGGGATTGTCATTCGTCCTCTCGCGGCCGCGCCCGGCGCCACTGCCCGTGCTTGGAACGGTGACGGATTTCACCTTGACCAATCAACTTGGACAGGCCGTTTCCCTGAGCGACCTGCGCGGTCAGGTTTGGCTCGCTGATATCATCTTTACGCGTTGTCCCGGGCCGTGTGCCCGCATGACCCGCCAGATGGCGGAGATTCAAAACGCGCTGCCGCGTGCCAGCGACGCCCGCTTGATTTCCCTCACGACCGACCCGGAATTTGACACGCCCGAAATTCTCGCTAAATACGCGACGCGGTTTGGCGCGGTCGCGCAGCGGTGGCAATTCCTTACGGGAACAAAGCTGGAGATTGCCAATCTGGCCATCGACAGTCTGAAGCTGACGACGCTCGAAAAGCCGCCTGAAGAGCGCACCAGCTCAGACGATTTGTTTATTCACAGCACAATTTTTGTGCTGGTGGACAAGGCGGGCCGATTGCGTGGCATTTATGAAACGGGCGGGGAAGGCGTGGAGTGGGCCCAAGTGCGCGCCGACATTCTGAAAGCAATCAAACAATTGGAACGCGAGCGATGAACTTCACGGATTTGCCGTTGCTCAATGCCGGCTTGAATGGCACTGCCACCGCACTATTGACGGCGGGGTATGTTTTTATCCGGCGCAAAAACAAAATTGCCCATCGCAATTGTATGCTGGCGGCGTTGGGAACGTCGCTGGCGTTCCTGACAAGTTACGTCTATTACCACTACCGGATGCAGCAGGAATTTGGCAGTGCGCACACTAAGTTCGTGGATCCGGCGTGGTTTCGGCCGATTTATCTGGTGATCCTCCTCACGCATCTGGTGGGAGCGATCGCCATTGTGCCGATGGTGCTGATGACAACCGTTCGCGCTTTGCGGGAACGCTTTGATGCGCATAAGAGAATTGCGCGTTGGACCTGGCCTGTCTGGATGTATGTCTCGATTACTGGCGTAGTCATCTACTTATTGCTCTACCAGATCTTTCCGCAAACGCCGAAGTAACGGCTGGGTGCGTTCCACCTACGGAGCCCAGGGAATCGTGACGTTTGACGAGCCGGCTACCAGATCAGATTTGTCACAGCTTGGGCGGTATGGAATTCGGTGTGGCCATCGACCAGCAGCACTTGGCCGGCGGGCGACTGGCGATGCCACCCGGTTGGATTCGCCGGAAACACCACGACATTATCGGCGAACAAAACGGTCGCGCTGGGCTGCGTGACACTGGTCGCACGGCGGCCGTTCAATCCGCTGGGCAACTCGGCGGGATGACCCACGGCGTTGAACATGTAGGAATTACCCACCCACTCGGAAAGTCGATGAGGAACTGTGTCGAGCCGGCCTTGGTCGCGTGGACACGTGACGACCGCCGCATTCAAGCCATAATGATTTAACGGCCGATCCATGCGGTTGAAAATTCCGCCCTGACCCGTATGGAGATTGTTGTTGGTGCGCCCGGCCCAGACAAACCATTCCATGCCGTAAAGTGACACATTGGTGGATTGCCAGAAGAACCGGTCGTCGTAATCCGATAGATAAAGATTCATGGCGACGCCGCATTGGCGCAGTTGCGAAAGGCATTGCGCGTTCTGTGCGCGCAGTTTGGCGGCTCCCAATGCCGGTAAGAGTAGTGCGGCGAGAATCGCGATGATGGCGATCACCACGAGCAGTTCAATCAGACTGAACGCAGGTCGGCCCGGAGTTCGAATGGGGTGCGGGTGTATCATTACGTCGCGCCCAATGCGGCGGGAAGCACCGCAAAGCGCTTAAGAATTGAGACGCGCAGCAGCGAGACGCATTCGGTTTTCGCAGCGGCACAAAGATGTGTCGGCGCGGTCAGACCGGCCGGCCGGTTAATGACAAACCAAGAGTAAAATTTAACCGCAGCGGTCCGCAAAAAACGTTTTTAAGTTTGACCGGTCTGCGGAATTGGGATAACCAACGCGCCGCTCCTCACGTTTTAATTGTGGGAGGCGTATTGAACCCAGTGGCAGCAGAACGCGATGGCTAAAGGCAATTCATTTTTAGCGGCGGATTTCGGGGCAGGCAGCCTCAAGCTGGCCGAGTTCCAGACGAACGAGGCGGGCGGGCTGGTGCTGACCCAATACGTCATCAAACCCCTTGGTTTGGAAGGCTCGCAGGAAACCAAGCGGGAAGCGCTGATTCTCAAATCGCTCCAGGAAGCCATTGCTTCCATTGGCAGCAAAGCGAAGGAAATCAATGTCTGCGCCCCGGGCTTCCACGTCTTCTCGAAATTCGTGAAATTGCCGCCGGTGGACTCCGGCAAAGTCACCCAAATCATCCAATACGAGGCCCAGCAGAACGTGCCGTTCCCGCTCGCGGAGGTGGTGTGGGATTACCAGATTCTTGGCGCGACGCCGAGTGGCGAGTTGGAAGTGCTCCTGGTCGCCATCAAGTCCGACATCGTCGAGGGATTATTCCGCAACACCGAGGCCAACGGGTTGCGGTTGGAAATTTGCGATGTTTCGCCCGCTGCGTTGTGCAACACGTTCCGCTTCAACTACGGCGACCTCGAAGATTGCACCATGCTGCTCGATATCGGGGCCAAGACGAGCAATCTGCTGTTTTTTGAAAAAGGCAAAGTCTTCGCCCGCAGCATCAATCTCGGCGCGAATTCGATTACGCAGGATTTTGCGAACGAAGCGAAGCTCAAGTTCGATCAAGCGGAGAAAATCAAGATTGATGAAGGTTTTGTCAGTCTGGGTGGGGCCTACGAAGAGCCGGAAAATCAGCATCAGGCGGCGATTTCCAAGATTGCGCGGCAGTTCATGACCCGGCTGCACATTCAGGTGAACCAGACGTTGCAGTTCTATCGCGGGCAGCAGGGTGGTTCGGCGCCGCAACGCCTGTTTCTGGCCGGCGGCGCGTCCATCATGCCGTACACCGCGCAGTTCTTCGCTGAAAAGCTCAGCGTGCCGGTGGAATACTTCAATCCGTTCCGCAGCGTGCAGATTGATCCGGCGGTGAATCTGGAAGAACTCGCGCGTGTGGCGCATTCGCTCGGTGAAGTCGTCGGGCTGGGTTTGCGCAACATGGCGAACTGTCCGGTGGAGTTGAATCTCATGCCGGAAAGCACGTTGCGCTGGCAGACGTTCAACCAAAAGAAGCCGTATTTTATCGCTACCCTGGCGAGCCTGGCACTGATGGCCTTGGCCGTAGGATTCCTGTTCAACAAGCTCGCCAGCGTGAAACAGGACAAGCTCACGGAATTGCAGCCCAAATTGGATGAGTTGCGGCGGAAAGATCAGCAATTCAAACGCGCCTACGGCGATTTGAAGAAGCAACTGCAAGTTGTGGATCAATACTCGGATTGGTTGTCGGAACGGGCGCAGTGGTCGTTGGTATTGCGGGAGGTGCGGGAGGCGTTGATTCGGACTGAAGAAACAACGCGCATTCAGTTCGGCACAGATACGGGAGTTTGGGTCGAGAAGATGAATTCCTTCTCCCCGCTGGCGCCGGGAGAGGGGGGAATGTATGGAATGACCCCTGGTTTACCCGTTGCGACTGCGGCTCCGGAAATGAGCATGAGCCCCGAACTAATGCGGCGTTACATGCGACCAGTGCCGGGTGAAGAAGACATTTATCGACCGCCGACGCCAGGCGTCGATCCGGCAGCTGCCGGCGAAGCGGCGACCAACCAGGTTGGCACGGTGAAACTGGAATGTCGCGGGGTCAGTCTTTCAAAAGTCGATCCTTCCGCGAACAACAAGCTGGCGTTTGCGTTTCAGGATGAATTGAAGCGGAGCCCGCTGGTGGATGCGCAAGGCACGCAGTTGGACCCGTTGATCACGGAGGATGAAGCGTCCGGCACCTTTAGCTTTGGTGTCACCCTCGCGTTGAAGCGGCCTTTGAAACTGTAACATGGACTGGATCAAACGAAATCTCGTGTTTGTCATCGGCGCCGTTATCACGCTGCTGTTGATGGCGGTCGCCGGCTGGTACAGTTACTCCGGCTGGAGCAACAATACCCAGGAGCGCGAGAAGATTAATCAGGCCTACGAAGAACTACGAACCTTGCATGCCAGCAAGCCGGCGCCCGGGGACGGCAAGAAAGTGGACAACATCAAGTTGGCCAAAGAGCAACAGGCTGAAGCTCGGGAGTTCTCCCAAAAACTGAGCGCCAATCTGGAGCCAGTGCCGGCCATTCCCGGCGGAGCCAGCATCTCGATTTACACCGCTTGCGTGCGGGCCGGCACTCCGATCCCGAATGGTTTGACGCGCACGAATGTGGCGAACCGCGATTATTCGGCGGCGTTGCAAGAGACCATCGCGCAGTTGCAACGCGAAGCCACGACCAGCAGCGTCAATTTGCCGCCGAAATACAAATTCTCCTTCGAAAAACAAGCCAGTCTCGTCACGTTCGCCCCGGGAACGGTGGAGTCGCTGGCAACGCAGTTGGGCGAAGTCAAAGTCATCTGCGACGTGATGAACAACGCGAAAGTTAACTCCCTTGACGGCATTCGCCGTGAGCGCATTCCGGGTTCACCGGACGACATGCAAGGTCCGGCGACCGATTACTTGAACTCCGGTTCGATCACGAACGAGATGGCGCTCATCGCTCCGTACGAAGTCACGTTCCGTTGCTTCACTCCGGAACTGGCGAAGGTGTTGGCCGGCTTTGCGCAATCCCCCTATGGACTGATTGTCAAAGCGGTGAATGTTGAGCCGGCGCCGGCGGGTGTCAGCACGGACACGCCGTACGCTCAGCCCATTTACGTGCAGCCTTATGCTCAGCCGACGGCGCAACCACAGCGCCCGTTAGGGGAAGAAACAATGATGCGCAATCGCTACGGTGTGGGCGGCGGGCGCTATTCGCCGACTCCTACTCCCACGCCGAATCCATACGCCGTCAATCCTTACGCGGCGAATCCGTACGCCCAATATCCCGGGGGCGTGCCGCCGACTGCTGCCGCGCGTGGTGGGCTGCAGACCTTGTTAAAGGAAAAGGAACTCAAGGTGACGTTGCTCGTTCACGTAGTGAAACTGTTGCCGACTCAATAGCCGTCGCATGGAACTGCTCAAAAAACATTACGAAAAAATCATTCTCGGCGGCGTGCTCCTGGTGCTGGCGGTGGGGGCGGCGTTGTTGCCGGCCATGATCAGCAGCGAACGCAATGATTTGAACGAGAAGGAGCAGATGATCGTCGTGCCGCCCAAGCCGCTCGAACCGTTGAATTTCAGCACGCAGCAATTCAGTTTGACGGAACTCCGCGCCGCGACCTACCTCGACCTCTCCTCCAGCAACAAGGTGTTCAACCCGGTCTTGTGGCAACAAGGCGCGGACGGTCGGATTATTAAAGTCACCACCGGCGAAGAAACCGGTCCGAGCGCATTGCAAGTGACGAAAGTGACGCCGCTCTATCTAAACATCAGTCTCGATGGCATCAACCTGACCGAAGCGATGCCGCGGTACACGATCAATGTCGAACGCGAAGCCGCCACGGAACGGAGCAAGCGCAACAAGAAGCCGTACTTCGCCACGCTGAACAACAAGAATGACGCGTTCACGTTGCGCGAGGCCTCCGGTCCGCCGGATAATCCCGTGTTGAAACTGGAACTGGCCGACACTGGTGAGATTATCGAGATCAGCAAAGAGAAGCCGTTGCAACGCATTGACGGTTACATGGTGGACTTGAAATATCCGTTGGAAAATCGGCCTCCTTGGGTGGGGCAACGCGTCGGCTCCACTCTGACTTTTGGCGGCGAAACCTACAATATCGTTGCTATCACAAAGAACGAAGTTGTAGTCTCCGCGAAATCGAACCAGAAAAAAACCTCGGTGCCCATTACGCAATAAATTTGACCCAGTGGCCCGGAACTTTTACCAGACATTTTATCTCATAAAGCAGCAAGCAACAGAAGTCATCCCATGACAAAAGCAGCAGTCGTCACTCCACTCATTGCTCTCCTCCTCGCCACCGCGCCGATGCTTCCCGCGCAGACCGCCGCGTCGTCCGATCCGGGCGTGGCCATCAACGAAGCCGTGCGCCGCGAGGCCAACAAGATTCTGTTGCGCCAGCGCTTGATTGACGCCGCCGATGCGGTCGCGCGCCGCGATCTGGTCGCCGCCGCCAGGGTTTACGATGCCGCCGTTGAGTTGGTGGACAAGATTGGCGTGAGCAATTGCGAAGCGGAAGCGGCGCAGGCGGTCGCAGGTTTCTCCAGTGTCCGGCTGCAACTTGCCGAAGCGGCCCGTAAACGTGGTGATTATCGGGAAGCTGACGCGCAATTGACCCGCGTGCTCAAGGTTGATCCGAAGAATCCTCAGGCTGTGGCCCTCAAAGCCGCCAATGACAAAACTCTCGCGGAATTGGCTGGCAAAATTCCGACGGCCGAAGCCTTGCGCGAAGCCAGTGCGGGGCGGGAAGAAAAAATCAAGGCCGATACGCTGGTTCAAAATGCCAAGGTATTGCGAGAAGCCGGCAAACTGGACGAAGCTGACGCGCAACTGAGTGAAGCGTTGCGCATTGATCCGCAGAATGTGCCCGCGCAGCGTTACAAGGAATTGGTGCGCGAAGATCGTTACAAGATCAGTCGCGGCCGCACCTCGCAGGACAACGGCAAGCGTATTCTCGAAGTGGCCGAAGCCTGGAACGAGCCGCGCACCGGCGGCAATCTCCCCGTGCCCAATCCCTATAACTTGAAGGAAGATATTCACACGGGCAAAGGGCGGCAGGCGATCATGAACAAGTTGAACACGATCAAGTTCGAGATTTTCCCGCCGGAAGGCTCGCCGGAAACCTTGCCGCTGAGCGAAGTGATTCGCATTCTTGGCCTCGAATCGCCCAAGCGCGACCCGGAAAAGGAAGGCGTCAGCATTTTGATCAACCCGAATGCTCCGGCCGCACCCGCGCCCGCGCCGCTGGCAATTGATCCAGCGACGGGATTGCCGCTGCCGACCGCGCCGGTCGAATCTGTGGATGTGCCCGGTATCAATGTCACGTTCTCCTCGCCGTTGCGTCGCGTTACATTGAATCACATTCTCGACGCGATCACGACGTTTGCGGAACGTCCGTTGAAAGTGACTTATCGCGACTACGCGATTGAAGTCGGCTTGAAGGGCGCGGAAGTGACGCCGTTGGCGACCCGCGTTTATCAAGTGGATCCCAACACATTCTATCAAGGCTTGGTTGGCGTGGATGGTTTGTTCCTGGATATTGAGTCCACCAGCGGCGGTGGCGGCGGCGGCGGTGGCGGCGGCGGTGGCAGCGGCCAGGGTTCGAGCTTTGTGATTCCGCGCGTCAATGTTACCGGCGTGACCGGCCAGGGCGGTGGCGGCGGTGGTGGCGGCGGTGGCGGCCAGAGTCAAGGTGGGGGCGGGTCCATTTTCGGCGGTGCAACCGGGGCTGGCCAAACGGGCGGCACGGGTGGTGGCGCAGGCGGTCAAGGCGGCAGCGGCCTCCCGGGTGTCACGGCACAATACAGCATGGAGGCGGTCCACTCGGCGGTGCGGCAGTTCTTCATCACGATGGGCGTCAATCTGGACCCGCTGTTGGGCAAGAGCGTTTTCTTCAATGACCGCAAAGGCGAACTGTGGGTGCGCGCCACTCCGGACGAGTTGGATTTGATCGAGCAAATCATTCGCGTTTTGAATGTTTCGCCGCCGCAGGTCAACATCAAGACCCGCTTTACGGAAATCTCGCAGAACGACAATAAGGCGCTCGGTTTCGACTGGTATCTCGGCAACATCGGCAATCGCATCGTGTCGTCCGCCGGCACGCAACCTTCGCTCAACGGCGCCAATCCGCCCGCGACTGTGTTCCCCGGGAACGTGGCGGGCGCAACCACGATTGCCCCCTCGGCAACCGATGGTTTGCTGACCGGCGGATTACGTGGGACCTACGGGCGTGACGGCATCGCAACGCCGGCCCTGGCAACATTCACCGGCATCTTGACTGACCCGCAGTTCCGGGTCGTTTTGAACGCGATTGAGAATCGTGACGGAATCGACCTTTTGAATGAAGGTCAGATCACCACTCACAGCGGGCGGCAGGCGCAAATCCAGGTTTCCGAAGTCCGCAGCATTGTGACGGGTGTGCAACAGAACTCCGGCCAGGGCGGGACAACTGCCGCAGCGGGCAACAACACGTTGTTGCAGCAAACCGCCACGTTCCAAACTCCGAATACCTCGCCGGTGCCGCTCGGTCCGGTCATTGACGTATTGCCCATCGTTTGCGCGGATGGTTATACAATTCAAATGACCATGATTCCGACGCTGACTGAATTCGTCGGGTATGATTTGCAAACGGCGGCGACGTTCGTGCCGACTGCGATCACGGCCAGCGGCCAAACTCTCGCCGGTACCTTGCCGTTGCCGATCTTCCGCGTCCGTCAGGTCACCACGACTTGCAGCGTTTGGGACGGTCAAACCATCGTGCTCGGCGGATTGATTTCCGACAACGTGGTGAAAATCAAAGACAAGGTGCCGATTCTGGGTGACTTCCCGTTGCTGGGCAAACTGTTCACCAGTGAATCTTCCTCGACGGAGAAGAAGAACCTCGTGATTTTTGTCACGCCGCGCATTCTCGATCCGGCCGGTAATCCGGCGCATTTGGACGAAGAAATGCCATTTTTGCAGACACGTCCGTCCGCCCCATGAAGTGTCGGCGGACAGCGGCGGGACAGGGCGATCAATTTGTCGTGGCAAACGGCAAGTGGGGGCGATGGTGGGGGAGAGCGGTAAAAATGAGGGAGGCGACGCATGGCGCGAATCCTCATAGTTGACGGGCACGCGTATGCGTATCGGGCGTTTTATGCGATTCGTAGCTTGAGTTCGCCGGAGGGTCGGCCAACCAACGCGATTTACGGGTTTATAAAAATGCTCGCAAAGATGCGAGCGAGGGTTGAGCCGACGCATTGGATTGTCGTGTGGGACGGCGGCCTGAGTGCAGCACGGCAAGAGGCGTTACCGGAATACAAGGCGCAACGACCGGAAATGCCGGCGGACCTGGGAACGCAGTTGGACGAGATTGGGCGGTATTTGGCGGCGGCAAACATTGAGAGTTTTTGCCGTGCGGGCGTGGAGGCGGATGATTACATCGCCTATGTCACGCAACAGGCGGCCCGGTTGGGCTGGGAAGTGGTGATTGCCAGTTCCGACAAAGATTTTATGCAGTTGGTCGGTCCTGGAGTCGGGTTGCTGAATCCGAACGACAAATCGGAAACAGTTTGGACCGCCGAACAGGTCCGGGCCAAAACCGGCGTGACGCCGGAGCAGATTGTGGATTGGTTGAGTTTGCTGGGCGATAGCGTGGACAACATTCCCGGTGTGCCGGGAGTGGGGCCGAAGACGGCTGCAGAACTGTTGGGGAAATTTGGTTCTGTGGCGGAACTGTATCGGCGGTTGAGCGAAGTGAAGTCGGAACGGATTCGGGGCGCGTTAGCCGCGGCGGAAGCCGCAGTGCGCCGGAATCAGGAACTGGTGCGGCTGCAGTTCGAAGTGGGCGACGGATTTGAGCCGGAAACCCTGGTGGTGAAACCACCGGACGCAGGGCGGTTGGCGGAGTTGTTTAGCGCATGGGGTTTTCGCTCCATGCTGGCGGAAGTGACCCGCGGCAGCGGACAGCCCGAATTGATTTAACGGTGATTAACGAGCAGTAGTGAAAATGGAAATTAAAGCATGGCGCAAGTCGTTAACGTCGCACCCCGAGGGTGCGGAACGGGCCACGACCGCAGAATTGCATTCAATGGCATTCCTTATGGCATCGTCGCAGTTGGTCAAAAAGATCGTCTTTTGCATGTTGCTGATGGCAACCTCCGGGTTCGTTGAGGCACAAGGCAACTACGCCGCCGAGGGGACCGAATACAATGTCACCGGCACACTCCCCGGAGAGCAGGTTTATCCGCATGTGAGTCTCAAGCCTTCCGGCGGTTATGTCGTGTGGCGGGATAACATTACGGATGGCGACGGTTATGGTATCAGCGCCCGCAAAGTTGATAGCACTATGAGTCCCTCATTGAGCGTGTTTCGCGTCAACCAGAACGCGGCTTTTGATCAAGATCGCCCGGTAGTGACGATGCTCAATGATGGGGGAGCGGCGTTTGTCTGGCAGGGCGGCAAGCAGGGTTTTCAGCACATATACGCGCGTTTTTTGTCAGCGCAGGGGCTTTGGGTTACTGGCGATCTTCGCGTTAACGCCGCAACCAACGCGCATCAGTTGGAAACCACCGCCACCACATTGACCAATGGTAATGTGGTAGTCGCCTGGTCTAGTTTCAATCAAGTCAGCGGTAACAGTTTGCGCGATGTGTATTTCCAGATTCTGACACCGGCGGGCGTGAAGGTGGGGACGGAAACACTTGCCAACCAGGTGACAGCTTACAATCAACGGGCAGCCGCAGCGGCTGCGCTTTCTGACGGGCGATTTGTGCTCGTCTGGGTTTCAGAACAGCAACGGTTTCCCAATAGCGTTGATATTTACGCGCGGTTTTTTACCGCAACCGGGGCGGCAGCAGGGGGCGAATTTCTGGTCAACTCCGGCACAAACGTTTGCTCCGGGCCGACGGTTGCCGCGGCTGCGGACGGCGGCTTCATGGTGGCTTGGGCCGAAAAGGATCTCGCGAATCCCGCAGTGAGTTGGGACATCAAAGTCCGCCCGGTTAGCAGTGCGGGCTTCGGGGGAACGATTCGTCTGGTCAACGCTCGCATCGCGGGTGATCAGTTTGTTCCTTCCATTGCCGCGCGAGGCAACGAGTACCTGGTTTCGTGGACCAGCCTCGGCCAGGATGGGTCGCGCGAAGGCGTTTATGGTCGGTTTCTGCAGGGAGACGGTTCGTTGGCCGGGGAAGAATTTCGCGTGAACACCACGACGCTCAGCCAACAAATTCATCCGGTCGTGGCCTCGGATGGGGTGGCGCGGTTTCTCGCCGTCTGGAGCAGTTTTGTGGGCAGTCCGGGAGTGTTTGATGTGATGGCGCAACGGTATGTGAGCACTGATCAGCCGTTGGCTGCTCCGGGTACGCCTATCGTTTCAGTACTCAACTCCAATGCTTTGAGCGTCAGTTGGCCGCCAGTCAGCGGGCTTGCGGTTGCCCATTACGAAGTGTATGCGGACGGAGCCGGCACGGCGACCGCAGTCGCGACGAATACCTATTGGAGTCACACCGGACTGGCAGCCGCCAGTACGCACACCTACCGCGTTGCCTATGTGTTGACGGACGGACGGCGCTCGCCGTTGTCTGGCGCCGCTACCAACACGACCTATTCTGGTGGCGCTACGTGGGGCGGTATTCCGCAAGAGTGGATGACGGGATACTTCGGCAGCGACATTTTTGCGTGGCCTTCGCCCTTCATTGATTCCGATGATGATGGCGTTTCCAATCGGGATGAATTTTTGCAAGGGACGAACCCAACCCAGGCCGGCAGCGTTTTGAAAGTGCGCTTGCAAAGGACGGCGCAAGGATTGTTCCTGAACTGGAACACCCAACCCGGACTGGTCTATCAGGTTTGGGCGGCGGCGGCGCCGGGGGCAAGTTGGACGCGTCTGGGAGGACCGCGATTTGCGGCTGGCGCGGTGGATTCCATGTATGTCGAAGGCAGTGTTGGAGGGTTCTATCGAATCGAACGACTCCGTTAACTAGAGATTTTATGGTGCGCATGTTGAAGCGAGTTTTGTTGGTCACGGCAATGATCTGCTCGATGGAGCGGGCGTCAGGGTTTGCCCTGCTCGGACCGTTCAACGAAGCTTATCAAGTTACCGAAATCGGCTACACCGGGCTGGGCGGTCCGAAAAACCTCGGCGAAGAATATCGGGTCAATCGCCCGGTCGTGTTTTATGCCGCTAACCAGAACTTTCTCGATTATTTCGGTTCGAACGGACTGAATGCGGTGACGGCTGCATTTGATGTGTTCAACACGTTGACTAACGTGTCCAGCTATGACGCGAGTCTATCTGACGCGCCGCTGGAAACCATGCGGGAAAACTATCACGCTCAGGCTTTGGGCTTGCTGGACGTCAAGTCCGAGACCATGACCTTCATCGTGAAGCAACTCGGTCTCGCGGAACCCGAGCGTTATGTCTGGACGCTGCATAATCGCTTCACGGCGCCGGGGGGACAATGTCCGCAAGACCAGATTTACGATGTGATCAAACGGAACTTTGATTTCGTCTTTACCAATCCCGACCAATTGCAACCCAGCAGTTACGTCAACGGAACGCTGTATAGCTATTTGATTTTTGAAGTTTGCACGGGCGCTCCGATTCTGGCAGACGCCGAAGAATTCGCGGTTGACCCCACCGCAAACACCTTCACGGCGGTCGCCTCGGAGTTCAACGATTATGGGAATTTTTACACAGGTTTGACCCGGGATGATATTGCCGGCTTGCGATACCTGTTGCGCACAAACAATTATAACTTTGAGAGCACCGGGATTGACACGATTGCCTTCATTACCAACAACACGACGCAGCTTCTCTTCACCTCAAACCTGACGGAGTTGGTCAGTGCGGCGTTGACCAATGACGCGGCGGGTTTGCTGGATTTGTTCCCGAATATTCAAATCCTCGCCACGACGCCCATTTTCACCAATGTCGTCACCACCAATTTCTTCAGCTACTTCACCAATCATCCCGGTGATCCGTATGGCACGGTCCGTTTGATCAATGCCTCGCAGATTACGACGAACGTCGAGACACACTATAGTCACCTCTTTGGTAATGTTTATCTGACCCCAACGATTCAATTGGGCGGCAACTTATCCATCCCCTTCGTGGCAGGCCATTCGGCCAGCAACGGCTTTATCCAATTGCTGACCACCAATATTGGTCTCAGCGCCTGCCCTCCGGGATCACCATACACGGGCCAACCTTGCACGAACGTGACTTTCACCTCCGTGCAGACCAATGGCGTGTTTGGAGACTATTTCATTCTGCCGACCAATCTTTGCAGCGTGTCACTGGTTTCGACCCAATTGATCCGGACGGTGTCCTTCACCAATACCATCACGGCCACCAACGCCACGGGCGTGACCAATATCTTTAACGATCAGTTCTCCCAAAGCACGATCCAGTCTTTCAACCAATACATTTACCTGATTCGGCCCGTGGTTTGTCCCGTGGACGCGGTTGGGCTGCGCCAGGGGGTGGAACGCATTCAGTTCGTGCGGAAAGACTATGACTCCCTGTTGAACCGGTTCTTCTATCCGGTTACCAATGAATACAACCATGTCATTCTCACGAACAACACGCTGACGACGCAACGGGTGCGCCGTGTGATTACCGAACCGGATTTATTGATCGACGCGCAAGATTTGGCCCCCGGCCCGTCCCAGAATGTAGCTGTACCCATCGTGCAAAGAAGCATTCTTTACGATGAGAGCAACATCAATCCGAACCTTGCCGGTCCCGGCGTGCTGCAACCCGGCGCGTCGTTGATCTTCAACAAGGTCGGCCCTATCTACGAAAACTCCGCGCCCGATTTATTGGACGAAGCGGGCCAAATTCTGTGGTTTATCTGGGGCAGTTTTGACGGCACAACCAACGCTCCGGTTGTTTACCCGAACGGAACCGACATACTCAACATCGAGAACCAGGTGCTGATCCAACTGTCACCCACGGGGCCGGCATTGCCGCCGGGAACGATCGGTGTAAATTACACCATGGCCTTTGGTGGGTTTACCGTCTCGGGCAATGCGACCCCACCATTTCAATGGTCCATCCCGTTTGGTTCTGGCGGCTTGCCGCCGGGCTTGTCGTTGCATCCGAACACCGGCCAGATAATGGGCCTGCCAACCACGCCCGGGACGTATGATTTTACCATTCGCATGACCGATGCTGTGGAGCGATACGTGGATCGGGAATACACTATTGTGATCAACCCGTGACGCCTCGCAATTGACCGTGAATGCCATGATTATGAAGCGCTTTTTGCTAACGCTGGGATTGGTAACTGCCAGCCTGCCGGCGACCACCCGCGCGGCTGATGCCATTTGGATCAACAGTGGACTGGTGACGGTGCCCCCGCAGATCAATGCGACGAATGTCGTCAACAACGGGACAATTAACATCAACACCTTGGCGGAGTTCCAAACCTCCAATACCCAGAACTACACCAATCGTGGCTCCATGACGGGATCAATCGGTTGGAAGCTGCACCATGCCCCCACCGGCACCGGACAAGCCAAAGCGGCCGCCACGTTCCATAACCATCCCGGGGCATCGCTCGTCGCAAATGATGAAATCTTTCTCCTGCCCCCTGCATCATCGCGGCTTACGATTTCCGCCACCAACATCATCAACGAAGGTTTGTTTTCAGTTGGGAGCCGCGGGTTAATGATCTTGAACGGCACCAATGTCAATATGCGGCGGGGTGGAATTCAGGTGGCCCCGCTCGCCGGGGAGGGCACGGCTGAGACTGTGGATGGTTCGCAATTCTTTCCGGACGTCGGGATCATTGACAATTATTGGGGGGTCGGGACCGACACCATCAACACCGCCAATATTTTGAGCCGTGCCGTGGTGGGTAATGTGACCAATTGGCAGGCGATTTCCCCAATTCACACCGTCCAAGCGCTGTTCGGGTTGCAATTGCAAACGGTGGTTTTCGCCAATCCGGCTATCCCGTTTGTTCGCATTACGAACGGGCCAATCTTCAACTTGACCATTACTAACGACATCGGTGAGCCGACCAATTTTCCGCTCGTCACGAATTTCGTTATTCAGGCGGCATTTGTGGGGGTTGCGAACACCAATATTGGCGTGCAAGCGCGGTTTACCCCCAGCCCGCAACCGACCAATGTTTTCAATTCAATCTCCGTCGAACTGGCCAGCACCATTAGCAATTCGGTCACGCTGCAAGAGGACCGCATGGCACTTTACATCGTTGATCGTCTCACCTCGGGAACGAATTTAAGTCTTTCTGCTAATATTGATGTCTACCCGACCACTTTCCGCCCCGCTCCATATCTGGTGTCGCGTATTCCCCCGATTCAGTTTTTGACTGGCAATGCTCCAAATGCGAATGCGCTGTTGACCACGAATTTGCTGTACGACTCGGCGACCTTTACCAATGCCAATGCTTCTGCGCTCTACGCTGGTTATAGCTTTACGGCCGACCGGTTGGCGGACCAACAACCGACGATTCCCGCCGCTTCGCTCACCAACATTCCGGGCCGGATTGAAATTCACGCCACCAGTGCGTTGAATCTGGAACGCACCCGGTTGCGCTCCGACGGTTTGGTGACCATCAAAGGCAAGCATCTCATCAGCAGCACCAACGCCAATGTGGATGCATTCAACCTGCGCTACGATCTTGGCTCCACCAACGGGACCTTGCGGATCCAGAACCTGGCCAAAGCGACCGTGGACCGCTTTGGTGGCATTTGCAACATGTGGAGTGGTACTTGGAGCAACTCTGCCTCGTTCGTCATCACAAACAACTATGCGCCGGACACCAACGACCCGCCCGTTTACGTTCCTGCACCAATCACAAACACGATTACATTCGCATTCCACGTCCTGATTGTTGATGCGGATCTGACCATCCCCGTTCCGGTGACCATGTTGGATTTCATTGCGCGCGGCACGAACGTTTTCATCGCGGACCCATTGACCATTACGAACCACTTTTTCACGGATGCTCAGCGTCTCAGCATTGAAGGACCGGCTGGGGCAATTCAATTAGCCAACGGAGTGCCGAACTGGACCATTAATCAATCTCCGAATCTGCGGTACGTCACGAACCATGGGAATATCGTCGTTCAGAATGAGGCGCGCTTTGGTTATGACGCTGCATATCCGGCCACCTCACTGATCAGCTTCGTCAACAAGAGCAACCTGACGGCAGCTGGAATCTTCGTGACCAGTGCCTATTTTGAGAACGGCGGATCGATCAACTCGGACTCGGTTCTGTCCCTGAACACAGTTTCGGGTCGGTTTGAAAACGGGCAATCCTTTACCGGGAGCGATTTGTTGGTGCACGCGCATGATTTCAAGTTGCGCAATACGACCAACCAATCCTTGGGCGTCCTGAGCTTCGTTATCACCAACAGCTTCTTTGACAACGGGCCGTTTGAGTCGAACCGCGTGGTTTGCACCGACGGCTTCCATGTCCAGTTCGCCACGCCGAGTGGCAAGCCTGTCGTCGGCGACCTGCTGGGCACTTCGTTTGAGACGGCGGCGCCGCAATTCGCCAGCATCCAGCACACCTGGCCGGGCGATGATCGCGGTCCGGAGGTGGCGGGATATACGAACAACCTGGCGTTGGGAAGATTGGTGTTAAGTTCCGGCTTCGATTCGGAATTGGTCTTCGCCGGCACCGGCACCAGCAACGCGCTTTACGTTGATTTTCTCAGTTTTCAAGGGATCGATCTGGCTTCACTGGAAACGGCTCTGGTGGTGGCGCCCAATCTGGTCATTTACTTTGCGGATTCCAACCTGCCCGTGGAACAACTCGATGGAATGTTGGGTGGACGCCTGCGGTGGGTGAGGAATTATGCCGGTGCGTATAGTTCGATTGATTTGTTGGTCAATGGCAACGTCATCAAGGTCAATCGCGGTTTGCGGCAGAGCCTTATCATTGACTCGGATGGCGATGGCCTCGCGAATGGGTTTGATGCGAGTCCGTTTGATCCAGCAGTGCTCAATCTGACGGTTATGAGCGGCTCGCCATTGACTCTGGCGCTGGACTGGCATGCCGCCGCCAGCACGGTTTACAAGGTCGAGTATACGACGAATAACGCGCAAAGCTGGCAGGTGCTGAAGCATTACACAAACAGCTTGGCCCAGCCGGCGGCGGCGAGCGTAATCGACCAGGTTCCTGCGGGGAGTCCGCAGCGCTATTATCGTGTCAGCTATCAGCCCTGATGGCATGACGGTTGAGCGAGTGGGAAATGTTTAAACGAACGGTCCCGTAAGGCCGTTCCAAATTGACGCCGATATGTTTAATTCACGTTTTGCCGTGCTGGTTCTGGCCTTCGGAATGGTTGCATCAACTGTTCGCGGTCAGGAAGATGACGGGCCCATCAGACTCGGAAATCACGAGGTTCACCCCACGCGCATCCTGGCGAAGTATAAAGACGGAGCGCAGAACTTCGCTTCGGCGCCGGCCTTGCAGGCCGCCAACGTGGCGGTCAGCCGGCGCATGCGCTCCATGCCGCGCCTCGTGGTTTTGGAGGCGCAAGGCCTGCCTTCCGCCCGGGCCGCCACTCCCGCCGCGCGAGCCAATGCATTGGCCGCGCGAATTCAAGCACTCCGGGACAGCGGCCAATTCGAATACGTTGAACCTGATTACACCGTTTATGCCAGTGCCCAACCGACTGATGTGCGGTTTGCGGACGGTACACTTTGGGGCTTGCGTAACCTGGGCGGCGCCGGCGGCATCATCGGCGCCGACATCAACGCCGAAGCTGCGTGGGACGTGACCACGGGTTCGACCAACGTGGTGGTGGCGGTCATCGATTCCGGAGTCCGTTACACGCACCAGGATCTGGCAAATCAAATGTGGCGCAACCCGGGTGAAATTCCCAACAACGGCATTGACGATGACGGGAACGGCTACGTGGACGACGTGTTCGGCATCAATGCGATCCTGAACAACGGTGATCCGATGGATGATAACGACCACGGCACCCATTGTGCCGGTACGATTGGCGCTCAGGCAAATGGCGGGGGCGGCCACGTCGGCGTTGCGTGGAACGTTCGCATCATGGCGCTGAAGTTTTTGGGAGCGAGTGGCTTTGGCCAAACCTCCGATGCCATCGAATGTCTGGACTACGCAGTCGCCATGGGCGCCAAAATCTCCAATAACAGTTGGGGTGGCGGGCCTTATAGCGAAGCGCTTTACGACGCCATCGTCAACGCCCGCGCGAACAATCATTTGTTCATCGCTGCCGCGGGGAACGAAGCCAACGACAATGATGCGGATGCATCGTATCCCGCCAGTTACGATTTGGACAATATCATCTCGGTAGCCGCCATTGATCGGGCGGATCGCTTGGCTAACTTTTCCAATTATGGTCTGACCAGCGTGGATCTCGGTGCGCCCGGGGTGGCAATTTTTTCCGCGATTTCAACCACCGACTCCAGCTATGCCAGCTTTGACGGTACGAGTATGGCCAGCCCGCACGTGGCGGGGGTAGCGGCCCTCTTGCGTGCCCATTTGCCCACGGCCACCTATCAGGAAATTCGCGAGCGAATTTTGGCGACGGTTGTGCCGATCCCGGCGCTGACCAGTCGCACGGTTACAGGAGGCCGATTGAATGCCTTCAATGCGCTGGCGGCTGCTCCCGATGGCCAGTTGGAAATGAGCGTTACGCCTCCCAGCGGCTCAGTTATTCTGGGCGGTTCGCCAATGCCGGTTTATGTGCGCGTTACCGATCTGATTGGAGTGACCAATGCAACCGTCACCGCGACCGTGTCGCTGGGCGGAAATATTACGTTTCTGAACGGGGGCGCCGCGCCGGATGTCACGGCGAGCGATGCGATTTACACGGGGAACTTTGATGTGCCCGACGTTGAAACCAACGTGACGCTGACCATTGTGGCAACTGCTCCGGACAAACTGAGCATTACCAATTCGGTCGAGTATTCCATCATTCCGCCACCCACCAATGACGACTTTGATTTTGCGGCCAAGGTGCCGAATGCCGGCGGATTGGTGCTGGGGGCTAACATTTTTGCGAGTTTGGAGCCAGGCGAACCGCTGCACGCCGGCGTTACAAACGTGGCGGCCTCGGTTTGGTGGAATTGGTCCGCCCCGGCGACGGGCCCGGTGTTGGTGGACACCACCGGCAGCACGTTTGATACGGTATTGGCCATTTACACGGGCAACAACGTGGCCGCGTTGACCCAGCGTGCCGCAGTCAATGATGTCCCCAATAGCAAGGCGGGTTACGTTTATTTTAACGCGGTCGCGGCCAACACCTATCGCATCGTTGTCGCGGGGGCGAACACCAATGAAATGGGGGGGATTCGGTTGCGTGTTACTCCCAATGGTGTCCCTGATACCAACGCGCCTACCGTGGCGGTGACCAGCCACCTCAGCGGGGCCACGGTGCAAACCAATCGCATCGTTTTTGCGGGAACGGCCTCCGACCCGACGCCCAATTCATCCGGTCTCAGTCAGGTGCAGGTGCGCGTCAATGGCGTTGTGCCTGCAATTACTGCGGTCGGCACGACCAATTGGTCGGCCAGCCTGCTTTTGCAACTCGGGGCCAACTCAGTGGAAACCTGGGCCTTTGACAACGCTGGCAACATTTCGGCGCCGGTATTCCGCACTATTTATTATTATCCGCCGCCACCCACCAATGACTACTTTGTCACTGCCATTCAGTTGACCGGAACAAATGGGACGGTCACCGTGGCTGACACGACGCTGGGGACAAAAGAGTTCAATGAGCCGAATCACGCCGGCAATGTTGGTGGGCATTCCGTTTGGTGGAAATTTACCGCCTCGACGAACGGTTTGCTTTCGCTTAGCACCACGAATTCCACGTTCGATACCTTGTTGGGCGTTTATCTCGGTAATGCGGTGGGTTCCCTGACCACGGTCGCCCACAACGATGATTCCGATTTTGGCAGCTTTAGCGAAACCAGTCTGGCGGTTCAAGCCGGTCAAACCTACCGGATTGCAGTGGACGGTTATGCCGGCGCCGCGGGAATGGTAAGCCTGACTTACGCATTCACTCCCGGGCCCGTCTTCACTGTCACAGTGAACACCACCGGAAACGGCACCGTCTCGCCGGCTTCCGCAGTGTATTCGAGCAATGCGCTGGTAACGCTGGTTGCGACTCCGGCGGACGAATTCGTCTTCAGCCAATGGTCGGGAAGCCTGGTTTCGATGGCCAATCCGCTGACATTTAATATTCAGTCCGACATGGTGTTGACGGCGGCATTCGTGCCCGAGCCACACACGGATGGTTTTGAAAGCGGCGGGTTGACCGGGTTGAACTGGAGCACGGCGGGAGACCCGTGGATTGTCCAGAGCACCAACGTCTCTGCCGGGACATTCGCGGCGCGGTCGGGCTTGATTCCGCACAATGGCTCAAGTTCTTTGATTTTGACCAGCGATTTCAACGATGGCCAGGTCTCGTTCGATTTGCGCGTCAGTTCCGAGCTTGCCTGGGACGCCTTGCGAGTATTCGTGGATGGCGATTTGATCAATGAATGGTCGGGTGAGATTCCCTGGCAGACTTACGCTTTTCCGATCGAAGCAGGCACGCACACGATTGAATGGCGTTATTCCAAGGATGGCAGTGATGTCAACGGACTCGACGCCGCGTTTATTGACAACGTCGATTTGCCCTTGAACATTGCCGTTGCGGCGACCACGCCGGCACAACTTCGGCTCCGGCGGATGACTGATGGCTCGTTTGTCGTGGACCTGACCGGACAAGCCAATCAAACCTACATCATTGAGACGTCGCCGGATCTGGCGGGTTGGTTGCCACTCTCCACGAACATATTGTTCGGGGGCGCTGCAAGTGTGCCAGACCCGGCCAGTGTGACTAATGCACCGCGCTATTACCGCGCTTACGTCCCCTTGCAGTAAACAGCGCGAAGTGACGATGGGCGCGCGCCGGTCTCCTTGTCACCCGTGAAAACTTTCGGCCTCACCGGCGGTGTCGGCATGGGCAAATCCACCGCGACGCGGCTGCTGCGGGAGCGAGGTGTGTCCGTGGTGGATACGGACGATTTGGCGCGGCACGTCGTGCAGCCGGGGCAGCCGGCGCTCGAGGAAATCTGTCAGGCTTTCGGCGCGGACCTCAAAGACCCCTCCGGTCAATTAAGGCGCGGCGCTTTGGCCGAAATTGTTTTCAAAGATGCATCCGCGCGCGCGACGCTGGAAGCCATCACTCACCCTCGCATCGCTGCATTGTGGCAACAGCAGTTGGACGTCTGGAAGCGCGAAGGACGATCTTCGGCTGTGGTCGTGATTCCGCTCCTGTTTGAAACCGGCGCCGAGCGGCACTTTGATTCCGTCATCTGTATCGCCTGTTCGAGTGCGTCGCAACACGACCGCTTGTCCGCTCGCGGCTGGACGGCGGAACACATTCGCCAGCGCCTCGCGGCGCAATGGCGGATCGATGATAAAATCACTCGCTCCCACTTCGTCGTCTGGACCGAAGGCGAAATCACCACGACCGCGGCGCAACTCGCGAAAATTATTCCCGCCTGAAGCCGGTTTTTGTTTTGCATCGCTCCGATGCTTTGTTACACCGTCTTTACATGATCCTCCCTCAGGACGAACTGCGTAAGCTGACGGAACTGAAGCATCGTGATCCCTACTCGGTTCTGGGCCTGCATCCTCACCCCAATGCCTCCGGTCTGGTGGGCCGGGCCTTTATCCCGCGCGCGACCAAAGTTGAATTGCGTTCCGTGGACAACGGCGGCGCGACCGCTTTTGAATTATCGCAAATTCATAAAGCCGGACTGTTTGAAGGCGTCACGGAGGCAGCGACTAAAGTGTTCCGCTACGAATTGCGCATCACGGACGATCAAGGGAACACGCGGACGATTCGCGACCCTTATTCGTTTTTGCCGACGTTGAGCGATGACGATCTGTATCTCTTCGGCAAGGGCGACGATCGCAAGCTGCACGAAAAACTCGGGTCGCAACTGCGCGCGGTGGACGGGGTTGCCGGGACCAGTTTCGCCGTCTGGGCGCCGAACGCCCAACGCGTCAGCGTGGTCGGGGATTTCAATAATTGGGACGGGCATTTTCATCAGATGCGCGCGCTCGGATCGTCGGGCGTCTGGGAAATTTTTATTCCCGGCATTGGGGAAGGTGCGCATTACAAATACGAGGTGCGCGATCATCACAATCGCGTCTCCATGAAAGCCGATCCGTGCGGTTTCTTCATGGAAGTGCCACCGAAGAATGCGTCCATCGTGTGGAACAACAAGAAATTCAAGTGGACGGACCAGGAGTGGCTGAAGAAGCGCAAGAAATCAGATCCGTTGAAAGCACCGGTGAGCACATACGAATTGCACATCGGCTCGTGGCGGAAAAAGAGCAAAGCCGAGTCGTTTGGTTACCGCGAACTCGCCGCCCCGCTGGTTGAATATTTAAGGCAGATGGGTTTTACGCATGTTGAGTTCATGCCGCTGGCCGAGCACGCGTATTATCCTTCGTGGGGTTACCAGGTGACGGGTTATTACGCTCCGACCAGTCGCTACGGCACGCCGGAGGATTTGCAATATCTCATCAACGAACTGCACAACGCCGGCTTCGGGGTGATTGTGGATTGGGTGCCGGCGCATTTCCCGCGGGACGAATGGGCGCTGGCCCGATTCGATGGAACGGCATTGTATGAGCACGAAGATCCGCGGCTGGGCGCGCATCAGGATTGGGGCACGCTGATTTTCAACTTTGGGCGGCACGAGGTCGCCAATTTCCTCATCGCCAACGCGCTGTTCTGGTGCGAGCGCTATCACATCGACGGATTGCGGGTGGATGCGGTGGCTTCAATGCTCTATCTCGATTACTCGCGCAAGCACGGCGAGTGGATTCCCAACAAATACGGCGGGCGCGAGAATCTCGAAGCAATTGAATTTCTCCGACAGTTCAATCATCTCGTGCACACAGAATTTCCCGGCGTGATGACCATCGCCGAGGAATCCACCGCGTGGCCGCAAGTGACGCGGCCGCCGTACGTCGGCGGGCTGGGCTTCTCGATGAAGTGGAACATGGGCTGGATGCACGACACGCTGGAGTATTTCAAACGCGATCCGGTGCATCGCAAATATCATCAGCACGATCTCACGTTCGCGATGCTCTATCAGTATCACGAGAATTTTATTCTGCCGCTCTCGCACGATGAAGTCGTGCACGGCAAACGTTCGTTGCTGGGGCGCATGCCCGGGGACGATTGGCAGCGCTTCGCCAATTTGCGGGTGTTGTTGAGTTATCAATGGCTCTTCCCCGGCAAGAAGCTTTTGTTCATGGGTGGCGAAATCGGCCAGAGTGGCGAGTGGAATGCGAACGGTGAAGTCGAATGGCATTTGCTCAAGGCCGGCCCCTATCACAAAGGCGTGCAACAACTCGTTGCCGATCTCAACAAACTTTATCGCGCCGAGCCCGGGCTGTGGCAGGCGGATTTTGACACCGAAGGTTTCGAATGGGTTGATGCTTCTGACAACCACAACAGCATCATGTCCTTCATCCGCCGCGAACCCGAACGCGTAAGCGAACTGGTGGTCATCCTGAATCTCACGCCCGTGCCGCGACATAAATATCGTCTCGGGTTGCCGCGTCCCGGGAGATGGTTTGAAGTGCTAAATACCGACGCGGCGGTTTACGGTGGCAGCAATGTCGGCAATTACGGCTCTGTCACCGCTGACGATCAGGACATGCACAACCAATCTTATTCGGCGGAATTCACCTTGCCGCCGATGAGTATCATGGCCTTCAAACCCGAACAGCCCTACGTGCCTCCCGCGCCGGAGGAAAAAGAAGAGGTCGTCGCATCAGCAGCTCCGGCCAAGGAGAAAAACAAGGCGACGAAGTCGGTCGAAGCTTCACCAGCAACCAAGCCGTTGGCATGACATCCCGCACACGTTGTAGCGCAGGTTGGCAACCTGCTGTGTCGCCGACTGGCAGTCGGCGGAGCGTTTATTCTGTTGCGGCGTTCGCAGATTGCCAGTCGGCGCTACAGCAGACTGCCAGTCTGCGCTATCACCATGCCTGAAGTCTTCCACGCACTCGGACTGCATCTGCACCAGCCGCTCGGCAATCTGGTGGCGTTGCACAACGGCAGCGAACCGTGGGAAGCCAAACAGATTCTCTGGTGCTACGACCGCATCACGCGAATGCTCGATCAGTATTGGGACGTCGCGCGCTTGCACCTGAGTTTTTCCGGCACGCTGCTCAAGCAACTCGAAGATCCCGGCGTGCGCGAAACTTTCGCGGACACAGTCAACATCGCCGATTTCATGCATCGCTTCCGCTGCGCGAACATCGAATACGTTGGCAGCGGTTTGTATCATCCGGTCTATCCGCTGATTCCGGAAGCGGATTGGGACGCGCAAACGGATTGGTGGAAAGGCCTCGGTCGCCATCTGCTCGGGCGCGATAGCTTCAACGGTTTCTGGCCGCCGGAAATGGGTTTCTGCATGGAGATGATTCCGATGCTCGCGCGGCACGGTTTCAAATACGTGCTCGTGGATTCAATTTACATCAAACCGAAGCGCGAGATGCGCTGGGAGGAAACCCGCTATCGTCCGTATCTCGCGCGGTTCGGGGGCGCGGAAATTGTCGTCGTGCCGCGCGACCGCGATCTCTCCAACGCGCAACTCTCCGGCCTGGAGCCGGGCTGGTTTCAGAATGAAGTTTACGAACGTACGAAGCATTGTGATTTCCCCGCGCTCGTGACCACGTGGACCGACGGAGAGAATGGCGGTTGGTTTCGCACCTCGCAGGTCGAGTCCGGCTTCTGGGGCTTTTTCTACAAGCCGATCCTGGATCGTTACCGCGCCGGGACGCTGGGCTTCACGCCTATTCACATCAGCGAATACCTGCGTCGCTTCCCACCGACGGAGGAAGTGGAGGTGCATCGCGGCGCGTGGAACACGGAGCATCATTGGGGCGGTGACTTTACGCAATGGACCGGTTCGCTCCTGCAAAAGAAAGGTCACGACGAGCTCAAGAATGCGAGTGCGTATTACTGGAAGGTGAAGAAGCAATTCGAGCTGCAGGCCGAGAAGCTTTCCAACGCCGACGAAATCCGTTCGCTGCTCGTGCAAGCCTACGATCATCTGCTGACGGCGGAGACAAGCTGCAATTTTTACTGGGGCAGCCGCTGGGTGAGCCGTTCGTTTGATGGTTTGG
>CAZKMR010000036.1:0-34488 GCA_964553795.1 uncultured Bifidobacterium sp.
CGATGGCGGCAACGCGAAACCAATACTTCTTCCCGCTCACCATCGAATTGAGCGCCGTCTCCCGTTTCGTGCTCGTGCCGATGACTTTCCAATCCAGCTCCGCCGCATCCTGAGCGCGCTCGATCGTGTACGCCCGTGCGCCGTAGATGCTCTTCCAACTCACGTCGGCGCTGCCGGCGTGTTCGCTGGGTTTCACCTTCACATCCGTCGGGGCGGGGAGTTCTCCGATGGGCGTGGGTGTGGAGCGAATGGCGAACCCGGCGCTCTCGATCTTCTCGGCGTCACCGTTGCTGGCGTTATCCACGTAGCTCGCCAACTGCGTCACCAGAAAATCCAGCGCCGCTTCCTTCTCGTCCTGGACGAGCGTCTTCGTCTTCGCCGCCAACCGCGCCGCTTTGGCCGCGTTGAACGCCGTTTCCAACTCGTCCACGGCGCCCGTCACCGCGCTCGCGCTGGGGTTGGGCGTGGGGAAGTTAGGATTGCTGGTGATGGCCGTCGCGAGGCGGCGCCCGTATTGGATTTTGGCTGGAACGTTCAAACCGTCCAGCCCGACTTTGGCATAACTCATACGAGTTTTCTTTCTACTTGGAACATCACGGGTCCGCACAGCGCGGCCCGCTTGGTTTATATGGGTACGTCCGCCTGAAGACATGCGTCACCCGGACGGCGAGAACAGCTCACCCCGGAAGAAACGCACAGGCTTAACGGGAATATTGCGAATCGCGTGCCAAGCCCCGGGTCAGACCCGGGCCACGTAAATCTGTCCGCCTCAAGGACAAATCCTGTCCAATTCGCCTTGCTCCGGGACAAACCAATATGCGGATTGCTTCAATCCTTACAAAGATCGGAGCAATCTTTGTAAAGACCCGACGTATCTTTACAAAGATGAGAGCAATCTTTGCAAAGACTGGGCGCATGTTTGCAAAGATCGGAGCAATCCTTACAAGGATCAGGGCGATCTTTACAAAGATGTGGCGGACCGTTGTAAAGCCGCAGACAATCCTTGTCAGGATCGACGGCATCGGTGCAAAGCTACGGGTAATCCTTGCAAAGAACCGGACCGTTCGCAGCCGGAATGGCGCAAGCCTGACCATCTCCCGTTACCCCCGGGCGCGGTCGCTCCTGCCGGCAACCGGCCCGACGGCTGGGATGCACCACGCGCAGTTGCCTTTACCGTTTCAAAATGACGCGCAGCTTTTTGGAAAACTCCTGCTCGACAAGCTCTAAGCCCAAATTTATGGTTCACCCCGATGACCCTGTTGAACGACAATCCAGTCGCTCAAGTACAATGTTAGGCCGACTGGCGCGTTCAGAATCTATGGACATCTTCATCAGCCGAGATGGTAGCCACTACGGTCCATTCCAGCAGGCCGACGTTGAACGTATGTTGACGGATGGACAGTTGCTGGAGTCGGATTTGGCGTGGTGTGAGAGTTTGGACGGTTGGGTTTCATTGAGCAGCCTCATCAGCCGCCAAAGCGGTGTTCAGTCTGACTCGACAGTGATGCCAGACTCCGTTGCTGCTGCGGCGGGTGTTGCCATGGCATTTTCACTGTTTCGTCCGCACCGCAGCAAAGCAGAGCATATTGAGTCCTCTCCCACCAACGCCGCCCCTGCTTCCCCTGACTACATTGAGTCTGAGTCGCCAGTTGAGGATTTGGCGGCGCTTCCACCTCTTCCAGCCGAGCCACCACCCATTCCTCCTGAAGTTTCAGAGCCTCCAGTCATTGAAGATGGCGCTGCTGATTTCGTCACTGATGAGGTTCTCATGGAGGACATGATTGAGCCGGACTTGGACCTCGAGTTCGATATGCCAGACATAGACATTGATTTTGATTTTTGAGTATGACACGTCGGTCTCGTAAGAAACAAGAGTAGGAGCGGAGGCTGGTTTTATTGGGGATTTTGCGTGGCGTGTTTTTGCAAGGCGGCGGCGCCAACACAAAAAGGCCGGACACGCGAGCAATTTGTTGGCGCAATGGCACTGTCTCGGACTGGTCCAGTCAACTGAACTGAACTTGTGTCAATAGTGCGGGCTGACCCAAAGATAATATTGCTCGTCTTCCCGGCTTCCAATGATTAATAGATCTTTGACCGCCAACTATCAGGGGCTATGAAAAATACTCTTTTGCTCGCAGTTGCAATGCTGCTTATGGATTTCCCATTTCGGATTCTTGCGCAAGGATACAGTGTTTGGGGAGGCCTCTATGTTCCCCCTGATTTAACGAACGCAATCGATGTCTCAGTATTCTCGGAACAAGGAACAACCGCAGCAGTCACAAGCACTGGACAAGTGCGAGTATTCTTCGACGAATTGGATGGGGGTGCAATCATCCCCGGAATAACAAATGCCGTTGCAATTGATGATGGTTTTGTGCGGAAAGCCGATGGTACTTATTGCAGTATTCCCGGAGGCCTGCCGGTGCCTGAACTAAATGACGCAGTGGACGTCTCAGCGGGCATTTTCTATACCTGCTCAATAAGGTCTGATGGCACAATAGGACCTGAAGGATTCCGATGGCGACTTCCGCAAAACGCGCTGGAAATTACCAATGCTATTCAAGTAGCTGTCGGCAAAGAAGACGTATATGTTCTTACATCGGGAGGTACGGTTATGAGGATTAGGCCCAACGGGTTGTCAGGTGTTTGGGTGCCGGGTATTACAAACGCGATTTCCATCGACAGCGGCATGTTGGACGCGGTGGCGGCAGTCTTGGAGGACGGGCGAGCCTTCTACAACGGAACCGTGCTCTCATTGTCCAACGTCGTCCAAGTAGAGGTAGCTGGCCATTCCTTTTACGCACTCAAGGCCAATGGACAGGTCGCCACAACAACCAGCACTCTCGACCTCCCTTTTGCAGTTAAAATTGCTGGTCATTGGGCCGGCCACTTGCGGGCTCTTGTAATTCCAAACGTTGCCGCAGTTCCGCCAACTGTGCCCGGCCCCCCAACCCCACCGAGTCGCACTGCCAGTGTCGGTTCTACTGTTCTCTTTAACATAGTTGCTCTTGGAGTTGGCTCTTTTCAATACCAGTGGTATCACGGCAGCACTGCGCTTGCAGGACAAACGAACCGTTTTCTACTTCTATCCAACGTGCAACCCTCTGATTCTGGCACCTACTGGGTAGAAGTTTCAAATCAGGCTGGTACAACACCAAGTGCGTCAGCGTACCTGAACGTTGGCAGTTCATTGGAGGCTCAGATTGTTCCGAGGCTGACCATGTTGGGTGTGATTGGAGCAAATTACCGGGTAGAGGCAATCGACGCCATTGGCCCAACGAATGCCTGGAAGCTATTGGACACAATCACCATCACGAACAATCCACAGTTTTATTATGACGACCAAGCTATAGGTCGACCGCAACAGTTCTATCGGTTGGTACTAACCAATAGCCCTTAGCCAATCTCCGTGCCTCCCCGTAAAGAGAGCAGTTGCCCCATTGACACTGAATCGGCGTGGCGGTAGGGCTCAGGTCGCGCCGCCGGAATTCAACTTTCTTTCCCGCCAGATTTCTTTCAAGCTCGGGCCGTGGGTTCGCCATCGACGGATTCAGCTTCCACCCCGACGGCCCGGTGGGTCGTCAATCCCGCCACGCACAAGCATCGCGCCTGGCGCGTGTTCGCCTTTTTCTCGGTGGCCGTGCTGTTGACGGGCGTCGTCTCCGTCATTTTCGCCGATTTGCTCTGGCGCACGGGCTGGACGCCGGCGCGCACGGTGTTGCTCGTGTTGTTTGTCATTTTGTTCTTCCTGATGGCCATTGGTTGCACGCACGGGTTGTTCGGCTTTTTCCTCCGGCGGTTCGGGGAGAAATCCACTATCACGCAACTCAAAGAGCATCGGCGGCAGGACATTTCCGGCACGAGCACGGCGCTGATTTTTCCCATCTACAACGAGAACGTTGCCCGCGTGCTCGCCGGGTTGCGCGCCACCTACGAGTCGTTGCAAAAAACCGGTCAGCTCGAACGCTTCGACTTTTTCATCCTGAGCGATTCGACGAATCCGGACAAATGGATCGAGGAAGAACGGCGCTGGTCGGAATTGATTCGCGATCTCGGCGCGCTCGGGCGGATTTATTATCGCCGCCGCGACGATAACGAGGGGAAGAAGAGCGGCAACGTGCGGGATTTCCTGAACGCGTGGGGGCGCCGCTATCGTTACTTCATTTGTTTCGATGCCGACAGCGTGATGCGCGGCGACACGTTGGTGCAATTGGTGCAGATGATGGAGGCGCATCCGGACGTCGGGTTGATCCAGTCTGTGCCCGCGTTGATGAACGCCGAGTCGTTGTTCGGGCGCATTCAACAATTTGCCAATCGTTTGTATGCGCCGGTGTTCATCACTGGCCTGAATTTCTGGTCGCAGAGTTTCGGCAATTATTGGGGGCACAACGCCATCATTCGCACTGAGCCGTTCATGCATTATTGCGACCTGCCGCATTTGCCGGGGCGCAAACCGTTCGGCGGGCAGATTCTGAGTCATGATTTCGTCGAGGCGGCGCTGATGTTGCGGGAGAACTGGCAGGTGTGGTTCGCCTACGAACTCGAAGGCAGTTACGAGGAAGCGCCGCAGGGACTCATCGAGAACGCCCAACGCGATCGCCGCTGGTGTCAGGGCAATCTGCAACATGCGCTGGTGTTGTTCGCGAAAGGATTGCGGGGTATCAGCCGCATTCATCTGTTGCTGGGAATTTTCGGGTATCTGAGCGGGCCGCTGTGGTTGGCGTTTCTACTCACGTTCAGTTATATCCGGTGGACGGATTTGTTGAGCGAACTCACGGTGCTGCCCGTGCGCGGATTTTTTCCGTATCTGAATCTCTCGGCCACGGCGCATGCGTTCTTCGTGTTCACGATTTGCATGGTGGTAATCCTGTTGCCCAAAGTGCTCGCGTGGCTCGATTTGTTTTTTGATGCGGAACGACGTCGCGCCTACGGCGGGTTGTTGCGTTCGGCGCACAGCGTGGTGATGGAGACGGTGTTTTCCACGCTGCACGCGCCGTTGCAAATGCTGTGGCATACGCGGTTCGTCATCACAATTCTCGTGGGCATGGGCGTCAATTGGGGCACGCAAAAGCGGGACGCGGATGGCACGGCGTGGAGTTATGCGGTGCGGCGGCATTGGGGACATGTGCTCGTCGGCGCAACGTGGGGCGGCTTGGTGCTATGGCTGGACCCGATCACGTTCTGGTGGTTTCTGCCGGTGCTGCTGGGCATGATGCTTTCGATTCCATTCAGCGTTCTGACGAGCCGCAGTTCGTGGGGGCGACACGCCAAACAGCTGGGATTATTCCTCGTTCCGGAAGAAGTTGCCCCGCCACCGGAGATTGTTTCGTTGCGCTTGCGCATGGCGGAGTTGGAACAAGCCGGGGAACTTGCCGCCCGCCCGCCTCATGCTGGCCTCGCCGATGTGGTGCTGAATCCTTATGTGAACGCAGTCCATGTCTCCCTGTTACGCGAAAAACGCTTGAATCCGGTCTATCAGGAGTCGTTGGCGCGGTTGGGCGTTGGAACGGAAATCGTGCGTGCTTTGGGCGAAAAGCTGCTCGCGGCCGGCCCGGAAGCGCTCAGCGCGAAGGAGAAAATGCTGATTTTAAGTGACGCCGACACCATGTCCTGGCTGCATCGCTGGGCCTGGCTCAGACCGAGCGAAACCTTCGCAATTTGGTGGCAAAAAGCGCTTCGTTCCTCTTGGCGGTGAAGGAGTTTGGGGAATCCGGCCCGGGAGTGGGGCTAATAGTTGTAAAATAATTTTTGAACAACTCTGGGGTCTCGTGCATCTTAATTTCAGACGGAGAAAGAATTTCGCTGTTCGTTTAGGGTTGGCATAGAGGTTTTGCTCGCAGTGCGGTGCGAACAGCGCCCTCCAAAGTTGGCCGCACTGCCCTTCTGAGCGCCTGAGTGAAGGCGTATAAACCTCGTCACTCGAGGGCCGGATGCAAATCCGGCCCTCTGTTTTTTTCTATGACCATGCGAATACTTGCTGCTTTGCGTCAGATCCAGTTCGCTGACGGTGCCGGGAGGCGTGGCGAATTCCCCGTTGCTTCAGCCGATGACTGCCCTAAAATGCCCGCCGCATGAAACATCAGCTCGATTTCGAGAAGCCGATTTTTGAGCTTCAGAAGAAGCTCGAAGATCTCCGGCAACATCCCGAAGCGCATTCCATGGACGTCAGTTTCGAGGAGGAGATCGCGCAAATCGAACGCAAGATTGCCGAAACCCGGCGGAACATTTACTCCAATCTGACCCCGTGGCAGCGAGTGCAATTGGCGCGTCATCCCAAGCGGCCTTACACGCTGGATTATCTCAAGGCGACGTTCACGGAATTTGAAGAACTGCACGGCGACCGGCTGTTCGCGGATGACCGCGCAGTCGTGGGCGGGTTTGCCAAGCTGGGCGAGCATCGCGTCGTGGTGATGGGCACGCAGAAAGGGCGCGAAACCAAGGAGAACATCCTGCGCAATTTCGGGTCGGCGCATCCCGAGGGATACCGCAAAGCGCTACGCTTGATGCAACTCGCGGATAAATTTGGTTTGCCGATCATTACCTTGATTGACACGGCGGGGGCGTATCCCGGGGTGGGTGCGGAAGAGCGGCACATTGCCGAAGCGATTGCGGTGAATCTGCGCGAGATGACGATGATGGAAGTGCCGATTATCGCGACGGTCATCGGCGAAGGCGGTTCGGGCGGCGCGTTGGGCATTGGCGTGGCGGATCGCGTGTTGATTCTGGAGAACGCTTACTACTCCGTGATCAGTCCGGAAGGTTGCGCGGCGATTTTGTGGAAGGATCGTTCGGCGGCGGCTAAAGCCGCCGAGGCGCTGAAGATTACGGCCAAGCATCTGCTCGAACTCAAACTGGTGGATGAAATCATCCCCGAACCCTTGGGTGGCGCGCATACGAACATTCCCGAGACGGCCGAGAATTTGAAGCAGGCTTTGATTCGCAATCTCGAAGACATGAAACGCCTGAGCGGGCCGGATCGCCTCAAGGCGCGCTACGAGAAATTCCGCGCTCACGGTCATTTCCAGGAAAGTCAGCCGGCGGCGGAAAAGTCCGCCAGCAAGAAATCGAGTCGCAAAGCCGCCGCGGCCACCAGCTCAACGCCGGCTTAAGCTCCGGTAATGGGTGCCGCGGGGCGGCGCTTGAAGATTGCGGGGCGGCGTCGTTGTGGCGATGCTGCGGAGGGTTTTATTTTTCAACTGAACAACGCCATGGCTTCGTTATATCCACTGACCTTTCGACCGATCTTCAAGGAACGCGTCTGGGGCGCGCGCAATCTGGAACGGCTCTACGCCAAGAAACTTCCCGCCGCCGTGCCCATCGGGGAATCGTGGGAAGTCAGCGATCGTCCCAACGACGTGAGTGTGATCGCCAACGGCCCACTGGCCGGGAAGGACCTGCATTGGCTCGTGGAAAATCACCGCGCGGATTTGCTGGGCGACGCCAAACTGGAAGCCGGGCGGTTTCCTCTGCTCATCAAATTGCTCGATGCGCAGGAGAAGTTGTCGTTGCAAGTGCATCCGCCGGCCGCTAAAGCGAAAGAACTCGGCGGCGATCCCAAAACCGAAATGTGGTTCATTGCGGATGCCGCGCCGGGGGCGGAGCTTTACGTGGGATTGAAGCGCGGCGTGACGCGGGCGGATTTCGAGAGCCGGATCAAAGACGGCAGCGTCGCAGAATGTTTTCATCGCATCCCGGTGCGGCCCGGCGACGCGATGTTTTTGCCGAGCGGTCGCGTGCATGCCATCGGCGCGGGTCTCGTCATTTTTGAGATTCAACAGAACTCGGACACCACGTATCGCGTGTTTGACTGGAATCGCACCGGGTTGGACGGCAAACCACGCGAATTGCACGTGCCGCAATCGCTGGCGAGCATTGATTTCAACGACTTCGAACCGGCGCTCGTCGGCGGCGCAGAAGTGGCCCAAGGCAATTATCGCGTGCGCGAACTGGCGAATCATTCGTTGTTTTCCGTGACGCAAATTACCGCGCCCAACGCTGGCGCAATCAAACTACCCGCCGGCCGATTGCAGATCCTTGGCGTCGTCAAAGGCGAAGTGCGCGCGGGTGAGGCGACGTTGCGGGCGGGCGAATTCTGCCTGCTGCCCGCGGTGCTCGCCGCGCCCGAAGTGACGGTTGCGGCCGGAACGCAGTTTCTGCGCGCCGTGGCGGGTTAAGTTCTTCGCGTTCGCTTTCACTGGCCGCCCGCATGAGCAAATCCTCGAAATCGCAATGGGACTTCGGCGAATTGTTCGCGCCCGAGCAGACGCGGCGCGTGCTGACGGTCAGCGAACTCACCACGCAGGTCAAACGCCTGCTCGAGAAACAAATCGGGACGCTGTGGGTCAGCGGCGAGATCTCCAACTTCCGCTGGCAGAGCAGTTCCGGGCACATTTACTTCACGCTTAAAGACGCCGGGTCGCAAGTGGCCTGCGTGTTGTTTCGCAACGAATCCGTGCCGCATCGCGACATGTTGGCCGATGGCCAAAAAGTTTTGGTGCAGGGCGAGATGACGGTGTATGAAGCGCGCGGGCAACATCAACTACTGGTGCGCGCCGTGGAATTGCAGGGCGTCGGGGCGTTGCAACTCAAGTTCGAGCAACTCAAACAAAAGCTGGCCGCAGAAGGATTGTTTGCCGCCGAACGCAAACGGCCGCTGCCGAAATATCCGCAACGCATCGGCCTGGTGACATCGCCGACGGGCGCGGCAATTCGCGATGTGTTGCATGTGGTGCAACGCCGCAATCCCGGCCTGGAAATCATTCTCACGCCGTGTCGCGTGCAAGGCGATGGCGCCGCTCGCGAGATTGCAAATGCCATCCGGCTGCTCAATGAACTGAGCCAATCCAAAATCCAAAATCCAGAATCCAAAATTGATCTGGTTCTCGTCACCCGCGGCGGCGGGTCGCTGGAAGATTTGTGGGCGTTCAATGAGGAACTCGTGGCCCGGGCGATCTTCGAATCCGCGTTGCCCGTCGTGTCGGCCGTGGGCCACGAAATTGATTTCAGCATCGCGGATTTTGTGGCGGACGTGCGCGCGGCGACGCCCAGCGCGGCGGCGGAAATATTGACCGAAGGCGTTTACGCGAGTCGGGAATTCGTGGCAGGCGCCGCGGAAACGATGGCGTTTCACGCGCGGCGGGCCGTGGAGCAGGCGCAGGAGGATTTTGACAATGTCGCGCATCGCTTGCTCCGGGTGCATCCGGAACGCTGGTTGGCCGAACAGGCGCAACGCTTGGACGACTTGCATGATGCTCTCGCGCGCTGTGCGCGGCAGGGCGCGCGCGAACAACGGGTGACATGGCAGAATCTGGCCACGCGGTTGCGCTTGGTGCGGCCCGGACTGGTTTGGGCGCAACAGCACGAGGCCTGGCAACATCAACAGCAGCGCTTGCACGAATTGACGCGGGCGCGCCTACGGGACGAACAGAATCGTTTCGCCGCGGCCGACTCGCGCCTGCGTTTGCTCGGTCCGGAACAGGTTTTGGCGCGCGGTTACTCGATCACGATGGACGCGGCCACGGGAGAGATTCTGCGGGACGCAAAACAGGTCAAACGCGGACAACGTTTGCACACGCGATTGAAGTCAGGCGAGGTATCGAGTCGCGTTGAGGAATAATTTTCTCCCGGGGCGATAACTTCAAGGTGCGACCTGCCCGCGATAAAATCGCTGCGACCAATCCGACGCATTGGTTTCCACAAACAGGAAGGGCGCGGTATTGGTGCGAATTGATTCCCAAGTCCCGACACCTAAATTGGTGGCGGCTTGCACGACGTAATTCGAGGTCGCCGTTCCGGTCAGCGTGAATTGGAATTGTCCGCCGACGAACGTGGCGTTGGTCAGGATGGGCGCGCTGGCGGGGGCGGGCGGAGTGGGCGGCGGATTAGCCGGTGATGCTGAATTGCGCGGGGCGGGCGGCGTAACGGTGATGAAATCATCCGTGTTGTTGTTTGAGTCCGTCAACCCGCCGTCTTTGCGAAGAATCGAAGTAGTGTTGTTGCCGGACGGCGCACCCGGGGCGGTCGCAGTGCCTTCGAAGCCATTGGCGCTGCCAAAGCCAACAAAGTCCACGATGGTGGCCCCACCCACTGGATTGCTTCCGCTCAGCGCGGTGGAATTGTTGACCAAGGCCAATTTCCCCTGTGACGCGCTGATGTTGATGCCGCTCGTTGCATCCGCGGTTGGAATTAATGTTCCCGTTGCGCCTCCGCTGGCCAATTGAACCAGATAGTAACGGTAGGCCGGGATGGTGCCACTGAGTGCTGCCGTTTGCCAGGAGGTGCCGGTGGCGCTGGCGTATTGAATGGTCCAGCCAGTCACATTGACGGGATTGGGCGTGGGATTGAACAGCTCGACAAAATCATTGCGATACGTGGCGCCGGTGTTGCCGCCACCACCGTAAATCTGGCTGATCACCAGATTCGTTCCTCCCACGGCGGGATTGTTCACCGTCAACACCGCCACGCTGCTGGTGACGCTGCCGGCGGCATTCGCGACGATGACCGTGTAATTGCCGGCATCAGCGAATTGGGCATTGGTCCGGGTGTAACTGGCATTCGTGGCGCCCGGCAGGTTTGCCGCATTGAAGCGCCATTGATAACTCAACGGAGTCGCTCCCGATGCGCCGACGCTAAAGGCGGCATCATTGCCCACGCTAACCGAAATACTTTGGGGCTGATTCGTGATGACCGGCCCGGCGAGAACCGTCAACGTGGCAATGGAACTGGTCACGCTGCCAAGACCGTTAGTGATGACCACGGTGTAATTGCCGGCGTTGGCCGGTTGAATATTCGCGAGAACATAGTTGGTGGCAGTGGCGCCGCTGAGGTTGGTGCCGTTGAAACGCCATTGATAATGCAGCGGCGCAGCGCCGTTAACGGCGACAAAGAATTCCACCGGAGCGCCGATGCTGTTGGTCTGACTTTGGGGTTGCGTGGTGATGACGGGCGCGCTCGGCGTGCCGCTGACGGGAATGGTGAAGTCTTTGATGACGGCCATGTGTTGCATGCCCGACACTCCGGAGTCACCGGATTGAACGGGCGCAACATCACTTAACGGCGTGTATATCCGGGAATCAAAGACGAGTCCTTTGGGAAAGGTGCGCGACGGCAGCAGAACCGGCACGAGATAATTCGTGAGGGAAAAACTCGGGAGCACGTAATCGTAGGGATCGTTGCGGCCCGCGTTGGTATTTTCATTGCCGCCGGTTTCCGCATCGGTGGGAACGGGATTATCGCTCAGAAACGTCTTGAACGTATTCATGGCCGCTTCCGTGCGCGAGCCGGTGTTCATATCGCCGGCGACAATGATCCAGGCGTTGGCGGGGAAGTTGGCTTGAATGAGACCTTTGAGTTGAGTGGCTTCGATGCTGCGTGTGCTGGCGCTGGAAGTCAGCAGGTGGACGCTTACGACATAAAGATCGTTCGTGCCCGGCAAATCAATCTGCGCCCAGGCGAAGCCGCGGTTTGGCGCTTCTGAATCGTCCCACGACCCTGCCGCCAGAATCGGCCAACGACTGACGATGCCATTCGGGATGTCGCCCCCGCCGGTGTACGGTTCGCGATAGTAATAGAAGTTCGTGCCAAACGCGGTATCCACCAGTTGCCGGAGTTGCGAATCGCTGGCACTGCTGTTGTAACGGAATTCCTGAATGGCGACGATGTCGGGTTTGAGGCCCTGAAAAATGCGGATGCCGGGCGCCTCATAACTTTGAAAATTACCGGAAGAGGTGTTCGCGGCCATGACGCGGAACGTCAGATTGCTCTGAGCGGCGGCCGAATGAGTCAGGAGCGCGAGAACAAGACTGGCGACGAGGAAAGCGGGTACGACAACAGTTTTCACGAATAATAACGGGTCGCATATCTACGCGAAGCTCTCACCACTTTCAATCTTTGAAGTTGGAAAACTTGAACGGCGCCGCGGCGGGAATGGCTGCAAAACCCTCTTACAGCGTGGGCCGCAGCACAATGGGCGCGCGATCGGTGAAATCGTCGTAGAGCGGTTGCACCGGCTGCGTTGCATCATTCTCGTTTTGCGCCACTGAAACAGCGATGAGGCGGATGCGGGGATTATTCGGCAGGGTCAGCGTTTTCGCGGTGGCGGGAAGATCCAGGCCGTATTTGAACAGGTAGCTGTATTTGTATATTTCATCCGTACCATCGCGGCGATGGCGGTGCGAGGCGAACCAGGCAATCGGATCGCGATAAATGAATCCGGTGGCGATTTGGTCGAGCGGATTCTTGATCGAGTAGGTGATTTCCGGGATGCCGCCTTGAAAAATGCGGTTGTCCCAACTGCCGACGTAACCACTCCAATCTTGAATCTGCAGCAAGGTCGGTTGGTTGCCGACTGTGAACGTTCCTTCGGTTGCGCCATTAACGGCCAACGCGAGGAGGTAGAGTCGATTGTAGCGGCCTTTGGGCAACGCAATCGTCTGGCCGAGGCAGGCGACGGCGTTTTGAGCGCCATCCGTGCGCGGGCCGATGCCAAACCGGATGCCTTCCGCGATCACTTCGTCACCGATCATTTCGGCGGGAATCGTCGAGCCGCTGTAATCGCACGAACCGTCCTGCTTGTATTCGTTGAAGCTGAAGGCATCGAGATTATACGGCAGCTTGACGGGCGTTGATTTCGGCGGGGTCAGTTTCGCCGGAGCGCGCAACGTGGTGGCAATCGAACGGAGTTGATACGGATTGAAATCGAGCTTGAGCGTGCGTGCGGAAACTTTCAGTGACTGAGCATCGCGTTCGAGTCCGTTAACGCTGGCGGCGCGGCTGATCCCGGCCGGGGCTTGAATGGTGACGTTGCGAACAGGAGCGCCGTTCAATTCCTGCAATCGCACGATAACTTTGTCTTCATCCTCGGCCAGTTTCACGGTGCGAATGGCGACTTGCTCCGAATCGGTTTGCAGCAAACTGAAACTACGACCGAGTTTGCCGGGATGCGCGGTGGTGCGAAAGGCGAGCAGGGGTTGGCTGAGACGCGCCGCGTGCCAGTCTGCTTGTCCGGCGCGCCAGTCGTTGGTGTGGCCGGTGACGCCGTAAATGAATTCGTGCCGCCCCCAATCCTGCGTTTGTTGCTCGTCGTAGCCCGCGCCGTCGCGCACGCCGGGCGTGTAGAGCAGCGTGAGGCGCAGGGTATGATCATTGGGTTTGTCGCTGCCGTACTTGCTGTCCGTCAGAATGGAAACGCCATAAGCGCCGGAGACGTCGGTAAGGTCGAACCATTGGCGACTGGGGACTTCGTATTGACGGCGATGATTGTTGCCGCGTTGAATTTTTCCGATGTCCCAGTTGTACGTGGCCAAAGGATTGGAAACGGCCAGAGGGAATTCTGCTTTCAGCGAACAGGCTTTGCTTTGCCAATCCACGCGATTGGCGAATTCAATCCGATCGGCCGCGGCGCCGGCGGCGAGGCGCACGGTTTGCACGAAAATGGAGTTTTCGGTTTCACGTTCGATCTCCAACGCCACGCGCACCGGGCCGATTTCCGCGACGCGAATTTTTGCCGGACCACTCACATAAGCGCGCGGGGCGTTGGTGCGGTCTTTCCAATCCATGTTCCACGCGGGCCAGTGCTGCGGGATTTCGGTCAAGAAAGCGAGGCGGGCGGGAGCGGCCAGAATTTCGCGGTCGGCGGCTTTGTCATAGAGGCTGGCAATATCGCCGGCGTCATTGAGCGTCACGCGGTAGCGGGCATTCTCCACGGAGCGATCGGACACCTGGAGTGTGGTTGCTTCTTTGAAAGCTCCGCCAGATTTGACGGAGAAAACTGAAAAACCGAGCGACGGAACTTTAGCCAGGAACAGCAGGTGATGTTTCGTGCCGGAAACGGAAATCAATTGCGTCGGGACGGGACGATCGGCCCCGTCGTACACGGCCACCCCGACGGTGTTCGCCGGCAAATCCACTTCCGCAGTGACGACGTCTTCGCGGGCAATGGACAGCGGATTGAACACGACCAGTGGCACGCCACTGACTTGCGTGTCCAATGCGCGGGCGACGCCGCCAACGGCATCCGTGAGCACGCTGGCAAAGGTGTTCAACGCGATGATCTCGTCGTTCCACGAATATTCGTAGGCTTTGGGCAGACTCGTGCCGGGCAGGATGTCGTGCATTTGCGCGGCGAGGACGAGGCCCCACGCGCGATTGATTTTTTCCCGTGGATACGGCGCCGCTCCGAGCAGGTGCGCCGCGACCGATGCTTTCTCCGCGGCTTCGGCGAGAGTTTCATTGAGGCGATTCCATCGTTTCATGTACGCCTGAGAGGTGATGGATCCGGCGGAATGTTCAGTGAGTAACAGGTCGCCTTTGTATCTGGGAAGACCCGCCTTTTGGGCGTCGGTGATGTCGCGAAAAATTTGATCAGCGCGGGCAGAAATCACGCGGACCGCGCCGGTGCTGGCGACTGATTTTGCGATCCAATCAAGGGAGGTTGCAGTTGGCGCGCCGCCGCGGTCGCCGACGCCGTAATACAACAGATCGGCGAATACACCGCCGTTGGTGCCGTTCGCATCGAGGCGTTGTCGCCATTTTTCGCTCTGCGCGAGGTTCTCTTTTACTTCATCGTCGTAGGGGCCGCAGTTCAACGCCGCGATGACAGATTCGCCGTCGAGCCCTTCCCAGACGCCGAGGTTGAAGGGGATGCCGATGGCCGAACCCCAGGAAAGTTTTTGGGTGGAGAAACCGCGAAAGCCGCAATGCGCCAGGACAGACGGCAGCGTCGCGGGGAAACCGAAGCAATCGGGCAGCATGTATTCTTTGCTTTCGATGCCGAACTCGCGCTCGAAAAAACGATGTCCGTAGAGCAGTTGGCGGAGCAGGGATTCGGAGGAGGGGACGTTGACATCGTTTTCTTCCCAGGACGAGCCGGAAGGAAACCAGCGCCCGGCGGCCACCCAATCGCGCAAGTCGGCAAACCCGCGGGGATAATACTCCTGCATCATTTGGTAGCGGAAGGCGCCGCTGAAGTTGAATACCTGATTCGAGTATTGCTGAAACTGACTGAAATTGTCCCAGAGTGTATTGGCGATAAAGCTGCGCACCACGAGCGGATAAGACCAGCGCCATTGGGTGTCGAGGTGGGAATAGCCCACGGTGTAAAGCACGCGTTCCTGCGAAAGATCGACTTTGTCCGCCGGCGCCGCCGGGCTGCGGGTTGAAACCAACACGAGCAATCCAATCGTGAACAGGCGCAAGAGACAGTTCGGGTGCATGATTCGGTATTGGTTTAGCACCGGCAGCGCTCGGCGCAAACACAAACGACGAATTCAGTTTGGCGCGGGAGTGGCAAAGTCTCAAGAGAAGAGGAGGCTGGGCGGGATGCGTCTGGGGCGTCAATTGCCCAGCACGCCCGACAACAGTCCGCAGATGACGCTGGCATCGGGCGCGCGATTCAGTCGCTCGCGAAAGTCTTCATGCATCACCTTGCGCGCCAGTTTGGAAAAAACGTTCATGTGGCCATTGGATGGCTCGGTTTCGCGAATTGCCAACAAGAGGATGGTTTGCACCGGTTCGCCATCGAGCGAGCCCCAGGCGACCGGTTGGCGCAGGCGCATCAGGACGAGCGAATTGGCGGTGATGGCGCTGGTCTTGCAATGCGGGATGGCGAAGCCGTGGCCAAAACCGGTGGAGTAAACGGACTCGCGTTGCCAGAGCGATTCTTCCAGGGCGCGCGGTTGTTGCGTCCGGCCCAGCACATAAAGCCGGTCCACCGCTTCTTTGATGGCTTCCTCCTTGGTGGTGCTGGCGGATTCGATGATGACGAGTTCCGGGTCCACGAGCGGAGCGGGACGGCGCGCCGACTGGTGGTCCAACAAGCGGCGCACTTCGGCGGGCGTGGCGCAATTCAGGGCGCGCTCGAATAGTTCGCGACAGGCGACCACCGGCCAGGTGGCCACTTCGGCTTTGAGCGCGGTGACAAGCGAAGGCGCGGCACTGATTTCATCAACGCCCAGGCCGATTAGAATCGGGAGATATTGCGGGTGTCCGCCCATTTCGCCGCACAGGCCAATCCATTTTCCCCCGGCATGAGCTTCGGTCACAATTTTTCGGAGCAGCCGCAGAAACGCCGGCTGCAACGGGTCGTAGAGTTTGATGAGCCGCGGATTGGCGCGGTCGGCGCCGGCGAAGTATTGCAACAGGTCGTTCGTGCCGATGCTGAAGAAATCCAGTTCCGGTCCGAGCACGTCGAGTTGAAACGCGGCGGCCGGCACTTCGATCATCGCGCCAATCGGCATGTTCTTGTCGAACGGAATGCCCGCGGCTTGACACCGGCTTTGTTCTTCGCGAATGACTTGTTTGGCCCAGAGAATTTCTTCTGGCGTCGTCACCATGGGAATCAGGACCTTGATCTGGCCGTGGGCGGACGCGCGCACCAAGGCGCGGATTTGGGTGCGAAACAGCGTTTCGTGCTCGGGATAAATGCGCACGGCGCGGTAACCCAGGAACGGGTTGTCCTCGGTGGGCAGATTCAAATAGGCGAGCGGTTTGTCCCCGCCGATGTCCAGCGTGCGCGTAATCACGGGCCGATTCTGGGCGGCGAGCAGCGCGGCGCGATATTCCTCGAACTGTTCCTCCTCCGTCGGCGCGGTGTCGCGATCGAAGAACAACATTTCCGTGCGAAATAATCCGATGCCTTCCGCGCCCGCTTCGAAGGCGGCGGTGGCTTCGGCGGCGGTGCCGATGTTGGCGGCGATCTCGATGCGCTGGCCGTCGGGGGTGACGGCGGGTTTGATGGCGAACTGGCGCAGGCGGGCGTGGCGTTCCGCCAATCGCCGCTCTTCCATCGCGTAGTAGCGCCGGACCGCATCGGAGAGCGACGTAATCAACAACCCGCACTCCGCGTCCACTACGGCTTCTTCGCCGGTTATTTTTTCGCCTAAAAGGTCGGTGACGCCCACCAGCGTGGGAACGCCGAAGGAGCGCGCCAGAATTACGGTGTGCGAAGTCGTGCCGGCGTGCGCGAGGACGAGGCCTTTGAGAAAGCGGCGTTCCAGCGCGAGGAATTGTCCGGGGGTAAGTGTTTCGGCAACGACGACCGAGTCGGTCATGAGCTCGACCTCGGCGGTCATGGCGGTTTGGCCATAGATTTGCCGCACCAATTGAAAGCAGACGTCCTGGACATCGAGCGCGCGTTCCCGCAGGAGCACGCTGTCGGACTTGGCCAGCAAGCCGGTGAAATGCGCTTCGGTGGCCACAATCGCTCCGGCGGCGGAACAATTGTCGCGCCGCAGAAATTCATGCAGTCTGGCGCGAAATTCCGGGTCGCGGGCGATGGAGCGATGCGCCTTGAGTAACTCGATTTCCAGGCGCGATTCGCGTCGCGGCAATCGTTCCTCGTAATCATTCACGAGCGCCGTCAACGCGGCATCCAAGCGCCGGACTTCAGCCGCAAAATCCGTCGCCTCGTTCAACGGAATGGCTTTGGACACCCGCAATCCGCCGGTGCGCACTATGCGCCCGCGGCCGATGCCCGGCACGACTGGCTTGCCATGGCAAACTGCGGCGCGGGCGCGCCGGAGAGCAGGCGGCACCGGGCTTTCACCATTCCGCGTGACGGCGGGAGGCAATGCATCGTCGCAGCGCGGAAACTCGTGGCGCAGGAAACCAGTCAGAGCCGCGAGCGCATCTTCGGCATCTGGGCCCGAAATCGAGAGCCGGCACGAGTCCTGATGGCGGATGTCGGCGCCGACAATGGCGAGGACGCTTTTGGCATTGGCCACATAGCCGGTGCGTTCGTTGATGAGGGAAACGTCGGCGGCGAAGTTGCGCGCCACTTCTTCCACGGCACTGGCCGGCCGGGCATGGATGCCGTTGGGCAGCGGGCAATCGAATTGAAATTCCAGTGGCATGCCGGCAACTCAGACAGTTTTGGGGGCGTTCAGGTTCAAGCGGAATCGGCTTTGGCAAAAATGGCGGCCGGATCTTTTAAGGCGGCTTGCACGGGTACTTGGACTTTGCGAATGCGCGCGAAGCGCTCCGGTTTTTCCACTGCGATGTCGGCGGCGAAAATGGCGGTATCCGCCGCGTCGATTTCGGCCTGGCTCAGTTCATTTTCAATTCCCATGGCGCCCTGGGTTTCGACCTTGATGGTGTGACCCAGTTTTTGCGCCGCTTTCTCCAATTGTTCGGCGGCCATGTAAGTGTGAGCGATGCCGGTTGGGCATGCGGTGACAGCGACGAATTTCATAAGTGACCTCCCGCCGGCGCAGTGGCCGGCTTTTCCGTAAGTTTTTTGAGCGTGTTGATGCAAAGCGCGGTCACCACCGCGCCAATGATGATGGCGACAATGTAAATGAGCCGATTATCGATGACCGGCAGCACGATCGGGCCACCGTGCGGGGCGGGGTCGCCAACCCCGCCGAGCATGGCAATTGTGGCCGCGACCATGGAGCCGAACATGATCGAAGGAATCACACGGAATGGATCGCCGGCGGCGAACGGGATGGCGCCTTCCGTGATGCCGATCATGCCCATGCCGATGGCGGCAAGGCCGGATTCGCGTTGTTCTTCGTTCCAGCGGCGGCGGTTGATCAACGTGGCGAGGCCCAAGCCGAGCGGCGGGGTGCAGATGGCGGCGGCGCAGGCGCCCATGACGGCGTAGTTGCCCTGTTCGATCATGGCCGAGCCGAAAAAGAACGCGGCCTTGTTGACCGGTCCGCCCATGTCGAACGCAATCATGGCCCCCAGGAGCATGGCTAAAACCACTTGGGAGCCGCCTTGCAGGTCTTCGAGAAAATGGCCGAGTCCCACCATGATTTTTGCGATGGGCATGTTCAGCGCGAGCATCAGCAGCCCCACGGGCAGGGCGGAGCCAATGGGAATCACGATGATTGGCATGACCGGGCGCAACATTTTGGGCACGGGCAATTTCTTAAACAGATTGACGACGTGCCCGGCCACGAGACCGATGAGCAGCGCGCCCAGGAATCCCGCGCTAGCATTCTTATCCCCAACAACTTGTGGCATACCGGCGATGAATCCGCCGACGAAACCCGGCACGAGCCCAGGTTTGCCGGCCATGCCATACGCGATGAATCCCGCCAGGACGGCGGGGAACAGTTCAAATGCTTTGCCGCCGATGACGCTCATACTTTGGATGAGCCAAGGGGCGTTCGTAAAGTCCGGCGCCCCGTGTTCGTTCAGCAGCTTGAATTTGAAGGCATACGCGATGGCGAGAGCGATCAGAATACCGCCGCACGCAATAAACGGAATGACGTGGGAAACGCCGGTCAGCAGGTATTGCTTGTGTTTTTGCAGTTCTTCTTTCACTGTGCGCTCACGCGAGCCAACTGGATGATGTGTTTATCCTCCCGAGGTGAGTCAAACGCTACAAGCGGAAAGATGTAACTTTTATTGAACTAGCGTACTATGGCCGACCCCGACCGGTCCAGCTATCCTATCGGCGTGAACTCCTCCAATTCCGAATCCCAATGGCCAGAGCAACTGTTGCGGGAGCAGCAGGTCAATCGGGTGTATGTCTGTGGTCGTCAGGTTGAACCACCCGTGCTGGGTCACGCGGTCAACTTCCCGCGACTGGAAGTGCCATTGGCCGGATGTTACGAGAATAAGATCGAAGCCGGTTCGCAGATCACCACCGTCCGCTTGAAACCGGGCGATGCGTTGTTCGCTCCGCCCAACTGCTGGAATCTTCCCACCTGGCGGCAACCCGTGCGGTTGATGTCCATTCTATTCGGCAAAAAACAACTCGGTATCAGCATTGTCACGTCCAAGAACGCGGAGCGGCCCCGATTGATGGCCGAGAAGTTCTCTCAGCCCCGTCCGCTCACCGGGCCCGTGCCGAAGATTCTTGAGGCCATGGTGGACCTGCAGGCTACGGGTGGTCCGGCGGCCCCATTTGCGGACTTGGCTCGGGCATTGTTGCAATGCCTGGGGCAATCGTTTTACCGCCCGGAAACACCGGAAGCCTGTCCGACAAAGTCGCTTCTGGAAGAAGTCTGCATCTATCTGCAAAATCATTATCCTCATGAGGTTACGCGTGAGTCGGTCGCGCGCCAGTTCGGGATCTCGCCCAATTACCTGTCCCGGGTCTTTCAATTGCAGGGGCACATGACATTCAGCAATTACCTGATGCACGTGCGGACTGATCGCGCCAAGTTTCTGCTTCGCAATTATAACTTAAAGCTGGATGACATTGCCGCTCGTTGCGGTTATCGGGATACGGCCTACTTCTGTCGCGTCTTTAAGAAACTCGCCAAAGTGACTCCCGCTGAGTATCGCGCCAATCAAAAAGTCAGTTCCACTGGAGTAGTGCCGGGGCGAGAGCAATTGTCGCCCTCCGAGCCAGGGGAAAATGGATTGCCGGAAGCCTCCGCAACAATTCCGGGCGACAATGGCCGACATTAGTTGGCGGCAAATCCGGGGTCTGCCCCGAAGCAATCCGATTATTTTGCCACCAGTTTCCGGGCTTTTTGGTTCTTCCCGTAGGTTTTGCTGCCAGGCAAACGGCTAAACTTCGCCGGGTGCGCGTGAGGCAATGGAGTCGGGATTTCCACCCGAGAGCATCGGAGCGGTTGAGGAGCCACTGTCGCCAGTTGGTTACAATAATACCATAAAAGGTACATCTTTCCCGTTGTTGCAAACGGCCTGAAACGAGACGATGTTCGTATAGTTACCCGGACCATCCAATTGCTAAACGTGTCACGAAACTTTATGCAACAAATCCCCACGCCCGCACCCAATGTCCCTGTTCATTCCTCAAAGCAACCACCGGTGGCTGCTCAATTTGGTAGAGCAAGGCAGCGGCGGTCAATTCGCCCCGCCGCGCCAAGGGCCTTTACCTTGATCGAACTGCTCGTGGTGATTGCGATCATTGCGATTCTTGCGGCCATGTTGCTCCCGGCGCTGGCGAAAGCCAAAACCAAAGCCCAAGGGATTCAGTGCATGAATAACACCAAGCAATTGACCTTGGCGTTTATTCTGTATGCGGGTGACAACAATGACGGTCTCGTGGCGGCGCAGGCTATGACCGGACGGCCCATTTGGATTACGGGCAACGTTGATTTTGGCGCGGGTGTGACCGCTTCACACTGGGATTACAATCAGGATATCGCGAAAGGCCCGCTATGGACTTATTCTGGCAAGAACCCAACGATCTATAAATGCCCTGCCGACCAAAGCAGCGTTTTGTTTGCCGGTCAACGTCGCCCCCGGGTTCGTAGCATTTCCATGAGCCAGGTCTTTGGGAGCGGTGAGTGGCTCAGCGGCGGGGCCGGTGGGCCGGCGGGGCCGGGAAACTTCCGCATTTACGACAAGCTGGGCGAAGTCGCAAATCCGGCCAAGACTTTTGTCTTTGTGGACGAGCATCCGGATAGCATTAACGACGCTGCCTTTGCGAATCAGGTTGCCGGCGCGGAGGCTTTTAATGCCCCTGGAGGGGAGCGAATCATCGACTTTCCTGCGAGCTATCACAATGGGGCCTGCGGTTTTTCCTTTGCCGACGGCCATTCCGAAATTCACAAATGGATCGGCTCCACCATCAAGCCGCCCGCGACGTACAACGGGACCATGCCCTTGAACGTGGCTGCTGGCAACTCAGGGCTTGATGTGCGTTGGATGGCGGAACATACAACCATCCGGAAGTAATCAGCCCGATTCAGTCCTCGCAAGTGTTCGACTTTGTGAGTGGCAGATGCGTTTTCCCTAAATCCTAACCCCAAACCCACATAACCCATGAAAAAAAATACGAGAGTTATAGCCGTCGCATTGGGCGTCGGACTCATTGCTAACGGGCCGGTTCAGGCGGCTTTTAACCCGATTCCTATCACCCCGGGAAGTTACAACGCCGACGTGGTGGTTGAAAACACCGCGACGCCCCAGTTGCGGATTTCGACGACGGCCACCATCGACTTCGGTACGAACAACATCAATTCGACCCTGTTTGAGATTGGTTATGACACCGCGAATCCGGCCAATGGGCTTCCGGTCGCCGGAAGCACGATTGTGGCATTAGACAATGCCAACTACTCGTTCAAGATGCCGCCCAGTTATACCGCCCCGAATGGGATTTTGATCAACACAGTTCAGACAAACGGTTCATTCACGCTGACGACGCCGGCGGCTTATCGCAAGTTGTCCTTCCTTGGCTTAGGGGGCAACGGCGGCGACTTCATCGGGGTCACGGCCTTCCATCAGGACGGTAGCGTTTCCCGCTCATTGGAAAACGGCTTCGGTTGTCCGGACTGGTTTGGAGGTTCTGGCGTTGCCTATATCATGGGCGGACGTATCAACCAGAACTACAATCTTGATACCCAAGTCAACGGCAACAGTGGTGATGGGCGCGGAAATCCCCGGCTCTATTTCCGCGACGTGACGCTCACAAACTCCATCACCGGAACAAACACCGCCAGCCCCATTACCAATGTGGCCCTACACTACATCAGTGGTCTGGCGAGCTCGCACAACGCCATTTTGGCGATGAGCGGGATTGCGACCCTGGGAGGCGCCGCCACGCCCGTTGATGTAACTGGCTTCTCTCATGATTTTGTGGTCGAAGCGACGGCGCCGAAGCGCGCTCGCGTCGTTAGTCAGACCATTGTTGACGGCACGAATGTTTGGGCCACATCTCAATCCGTGGACAACCTCAGTAACACCGGCAACTCCTGGTACGAGCGAGGTTACAATTACAATATCCTTGGGAGTCAGCCGGTTCATCCCAGCAATCAGTTTGTGTTGGACCGAGCCGCCGCCACGGGCCTGCCGAACGCCGGCCAGAATGTGACGAATGCCGGTGGGGATCGTATTTACACGATGCCTGCGAGCTACACCGCGAACAACGCGATTTATCTCAGTCCGTCCAACACCACTGCGACAGTGACCCTGAGTAGCCCGACCACGGCAACCGTGTTGTCGTTCCTTGGTGCGGCCGGGAACGGAACCCACAATTTGCGCGCCATTGTCACCCACGCGGATACCAGCACCGAAACCAATATCATAACGGTCCCGGATTGGTTCAACACTACTCCGGCTTATGTGTATGGCGCGAATGGTCGGGTTGCGGTTGATACGGCGCAAATCAATAACGCGACGAATACCGCGTTTACTCCGCGGATCTTTGGCTGTGACATGATCGTCAGCGGGGCCAGTCCAGTGACGCAGATTGAATTGATTTACACCAATGAAACTGCCGGCCGGGTTACGCTGTTTGCCTTGAGCGGCACGGTGGATCCGATTCTGCCGGTGTTCGTCAGCAACCCGACCGCCGTCAAGACCAACGTCGGATTCGATGTTACCCTTTCGGTTTCCGCAATTGCCAACGTCGCCATCACGTATCAATGGCAGGCTGGCACCAATGGAGTCTGGGTTAACCTTGTCAACGGGCCGGGCGTTTCTGGCGCCCAGTCCACTACTCTGACGCTTCTGGCCGTGCCAGAATCAGCAGACGCAGATTATCGCTGTGTTGCCACCACCGGCGCTGGTTCGGTAAACAGCGCTACCGCCCATTTGACGGTCATCTCGCCCTTGCCGGTCATTACTTCGCCCAGCGACACGGTGGCAGCGTACCAGCCGAATGGAGGCAGCTTCCCCGGTGGTGAGTCGCCCGCCAATTCCATCAATGCCACGACGACCAAGTATTTGAACTTTGGCAACGGACAAACCCCGGTCAGCATCCCGCTCGGGTTCACCGTGACGCCGTCCTTGGGCCGGACCAAAGTGAACGCGATGATTCTCTACACGGCCAACGACTCCGACGCGCGTGATCCGGGCAACGTGATATTGGAAGGTTCGGACAACGGCGGAGCAACCTGGTCGTTGATCTACTCGAATGACATCGTAATGCCGACGGGGCGTAACGGGGCAGGACAAGCGCTTGATCCGATCGCCCAGTTCATCACGCAAATTCGCTTCCCCAACAACAACGGGTATTCGATGTATCGTTGGTACTGCACCAAGGTTCGAGGCAATACCAGTATCATGCAGATCGGTGAGGTTTCCTTGCTGGGGGTGGTTGACACTTCCGGTTTGCCGACCTTCCTCACGCCGCCTGCTTCCGTCGTAGCGTATGATGCCTCCAGTGCCAATATGTTTGTCAGTGTCAGCGGCAACCCCGCTCCCGGCACATTCTGGTTGAAGAAGAATGGTTCCAGTTACACTCCGGTCACCGATACTGGTGGCATCACCGGTTCTCAAACCACCAGTCTGAGCTTCAGCCCTGTGGCCTTCAGCCAAGCTGGCGAATACGTCTGCGTTGCCACGAATACTTCTGGTTCGGTGACCAGCAGTCCCGCAATGCTCACGGTGATTACCACCACGCCTGACGTCACGGTACCCACCGATCCGATCACCGGCTTCGGGGACACCACCGTCATCTACACCAACGGTAACCCCGTCACGTTTGCGATCGATGACTTCAATACCCTCGTTTATCGCAATGGTGGCAGCGGGCTTAACGCGGGAGCAGGCTTCCCGCCCTTCGCTGGACCGGTTGGCGTGATTGTGACGCCCAGCGCCGGCAGCACGATGCTCTCCGGACTGCGGATCTACACGGCAACCGACGCTGTGGAACGCGATCCCGCCGACTATGTGCTCGAGGGGTCCAACAACGGTGGCACGACCTACACCGTGATCTCGCAGGGCGCCTTGAACCTGCCGCTGGGTCGCGGGGATAATAATTTCCCGTACGACCCGACCCTGCAACCCATGCAGGAAATCCTCTTCGCCAACAGCGGAGTGTACACTTCCTATCGCTTGACGTTTAACAATACCCGGGACAATTCGCTCGCTAACAGCCTGCAAGTGGGTGAAATCGAGTTGCTGGGAGTTGCGGCCGTGCCGCAGCCCAGTCTCACTATCAGTGCGTCCGGCGGCGGCAATCTGACCATTACCACCACGGCAAATGGCACATTGCAATCGCGCACCAATCTTACGATTGGCACGTGGGTGAATGAAGGCCCCATCAACGGCTCCATCATCATCGTCCCGAATCCGGCTGAGCCGGCGAAGTTCTATCGCGTCTCGGTCCCGTGATTCGCGACAAATGAATTAGCACCGGAGGCCGGGGATTCATTTCCCCGGCCTCCCCTTTATCGGAGGATGAGCGTCTGTGGCGTGGCGCACGTTCCGCCAATGGCGTCGTAAGCCGCAGGCAGATAACACCTGCAGTTTTGTTCATCAACGGTGTGGAATACCGGATTTTGAGTGAGTTGCATTTTTGATTTTTTGAATTCGTATGCCGCGTAAACGGGCCGTATTCGCATTGAGTCTGCTGATCAGCGCCGGGGCGACTGCCGCGTTTGGTGCGGTTTCTGGGACAAAGTCCGCCCTGGTCATGCTGGTCAGTCTGACCAATGCGCCGATTGATTGCTCGGTGGGCGAAGTTCGCGGGATGATGTTTACCAATCTGCCGCTTAACGTGGATTCGTTTTACAATGAAGCCACGTGGGGGAACGTGCGGTGGACCGGCAGCGTCATCAACGTCAGCATCAATTTCGGTACGAGTCCGTGCAATGCCGACGCCTGGGCGAACGCTGCCGACGCGCAGGCGGCCTTACAGGGCTACAGTCCTGGGTCGTACACGGTGCGCGTTTATGCGTTGCCGTCGGCGGCGGGCTCATGCGGTTATGCGTTCGCAGCGGGAACGCGCGTGTGGAATTTTCATTGCAGCGACCTTTTCGCCTACGGGCATGAAGTCGGACATTCCATCGGGCTCGGCCATGCGAGCACCGATCGGAATAACGATGGCGTGATTGATGACGCGTACGGCGGTTACGACGATTGCATGGGCGGCGAATCCTATACGTTCAACGCGCCGCACAAAATCTGGGGTGGTTGGTTGCCGCAAAAGGAAAGCAACGGCGGTTGGCGCGTCGTGGACGCCAACGGCACGTATCAAATCAGTCCGTTGCAAATCAATCCCGCGAGTAATCCCCCGCATTCGCAGGCGCTGAAAATCATTCCGCCCACCGGCATTCCTTATTTTCTCTCGTATCGGCAACCGCTCGGTTTCGATCAGGGTTGGACCGCACAGCAGGTCGGCAAAGATGGCCGTTCCGGAACGAGTTTCGATCCCACGCCGTCCATCGCCGTTTATCCATATTCGCGCGGCGTGACAATTCATCGGCACAGCGGCGCGACGGGCGCGGAAACACTGGAAATCGCCGTCATTGAAGACAATCAGCAGTTTCTCATTCCGGGCACGGGCATCGTCGTCAAACAGAACAGTCACAACGCAACCGCCGCTTCGGTGACGATTTCAGGATTTGGTGGTGGTGCGATTCCGACCGGGGTCACATTCTTCCAAGACGGAAATTTTCAAGGCGCGCAGAGTCAGGTGTTGGCCGCCGGGAATTACACCTTGTCACAGTTGATTGCGAAAGGCGTCTTCAATGACTGGGCATCGTCCGTCAAAGTTCCGCCGGGCTGGACCGCGCGGTTCTATCAACACGACAACTTCGGCGGCACCTCCTGGATTGTCACCGGCGACGTCGCCAATCTCTCGACGCTCATCCCCTCCGGCGCGAACGATCAGGTTTCGTCGTGTCAAATCACCGCCGGTCCGGTTACGCCGCCGACAACGCCTACCGAAATCAGCGCCGTGGCGAGCAATGCGACAGTGCGACTTTCTTGGACGGCGACGCCGGGCGCGACGGGTTATCAGGTCAAGCGCGCCACGACCAGTGGCGGACCTTACACGACGAATGGCACTCCCGGCTTTTCTGCTTTCACAGATTCAAGCGTCGCGAATGGCACGACCTATTATTACGTGATCACGGCGTTGAATGCGGCGGGCGTCAGCGGAAATTCCGCGCAAGTTTCCGCCGTTCCCGTCAGCGATCTCGTCGCACATCTGAAGTTCGACGAAACCTCTGGCAGCGTGGCGGCGGATTCGTCCGGCAACAACAACGCCGGCATACTGAACAACAATCCAACGCGAATTTTCCCCGGCAAGATCGGAGCGGCAGCATTGAATTTCGCGGCGGCCAGCAGTCAATGGGTCACCGTGGCGAACTCGGCTTCGCTCAATTCGCCGCGGAACGCGATCACCATCAGTGCGTGGATTTTTCCGAACGACTGGAGCGGCAATCGGCGCATTTTGCAGAAGGGCAATTCGGATAATCAATATCGGTTGCTCGTGGAGAACAGTGTTTTGAAACTGCATCTCAGCGGCGTGGACCAGATCACGGCCAGTTTGCCGCCGACGGGAACATGGACGCACATCGCGGGCGTTTGGGACGGCGGCGTCATGCGGCTCTACACGAATGGCGTCGAGGCGGCGAATCTCAACGCGGCCGGTTTGATCAACACGAGCGGCGATCCGCTTTACATCGCGACGAAAAATACTTCCGCACCGTCCGGTGATCGATTCAACGGACGCATTGACGACGTGCGAATTTACAATCGCGCGCTCGCGCCGGTTGAAGTTGCCGCCATTCTGACTAATTCACCGCCAGTGTTTGCGGCGAATCCATTCAGCGCACCGGACGCCAGCGCCGGGCAATTTTACTCCGGCTCGATTGCGGGAATCGCAACCGATCCGGAGAACGATTCATTTACTTACGCGAAGCTCAGCGGTCCGACGTGGTTGAGTGTAGCGGGCAACGGCGCGTTGACCGGTACGCCGCTCTCACCGAACGCGGGTGCGAACAGTTTCAGCGTGCGCGCGATGGATTCCAGCGGCGCGTTCAGTATCGCCACGATGAATCTGAATGTTCTCGCGGCGCCGACTCTCACCACGAGCATGACGCTGCAGGATGAAAACCTGTTACTATCGTGGAGCGGCGGCATCGCGCCGTATCAGGTCCAGATCGCGACCAATCTTGCTCCCATCCAATGGGAAAATCTCGGCAGCCCGACGAGCGGCACGTCGTTGCTGATTGCGCCGACGAACACCGCCGCATTTTACCGCATCTTTGGCCAATGAAAGCGTTCATGTTCCGAAATCAATCAATCACTCGTTCCTCAATCTGCGCTGCTGTAGTCGCGTTAGCGTGCTCCAGTGGTGTTGCCTCTGCCGAAGTGCAAATCGCCGCCGTGCAGCGACCCGCCGACGCGCCGTTAGCTACCACGACTAATATTCCCGGACCGGCCCGCAACGATGCCGCTGCCAATGCGCGCATTCGCATTCTGTCGGGCGTGGTGGATCCGAATAGCGGGGGCATTGGCAAATTGCGCGATGGACGCGTGGCGACGGAGGCGGATCAACCCGATGAAAACTTTTTCTTCGACGCTGGCACGGATGGCGGGCGACTGCTGTTCGATCTGGGTCGCGTCGTGGAAGTGAAGCAGATCAACACGTTTTCGCGCCATCCGGGTTCGCGCGGGCCGCAGGTTTACAAGTTGTTCGGGAGTGACGGAGCGGCGGCGGGATTCGTGGAACGGCCGCAGTTGACCACTGATCTCGCTACCAGCGGTTGGAATCACATTGCGAACGTGGATACACGCCCGAAGTCCGGCGCGGCAGGCGGTCAGCACAACGTCAGCATTTCAGAATCCTCCGGCGTGCTGGGCAAGTTTCGTTATCTGTTGTTCGACATTGCGCGCACGGACGCGAGCGACACTTTTGCAAACACGTTTTACAGCGAGATAGACGTGATTGAGAACGGCGTGACCCCAACGGAAGCGGTCGCGGGCGATGAAGTAAAGCCCGTCGTGTTCAAGACGGCGGACGGTTATGCGGAGTTCACGATTGATGTCTCGGACGCGCCGGATTTGGCGCAGTGGGCGGAGGAGCAACTCGCGCCGGTGTTGGCCGAGTGGTATCCGAAGATTGTCGCCATGTTGCCCAGCGATAATTTCACCGCGCCGAAAAACGTGACCGTGAACTTCAACACGACCAGCGGCGTGGCGTTCGCGAGCGGCAGTCGGATCACTGCAAACCCTGCCTGGGTGCGTCGCGAACTGAAGGGCGAAGCATTGGGCGCGCTCGTGCACGAGGCCGTTCACGTGGTGCAACAGTGGAATCGCGGCGGTCGCGGCAATCCCGATTACAAGCGCCCGCCTGGTTGGTTGCAGGAAGGCATCCCGGATTACATTCGGTTCTTCCTCTACGAGCCGCAGAATCACGGCGCGGATCTGATCTGGTTGCAGGGCCGGCGCAACCAGAATCTCAACTACGATGGCATGTATCGTATCAGCGCGAACTTTTTGAACTATGTTATCGAGAAGTATGACGCAGAAAAAACGTTGCTGGCCAAGGTCAACGCCGCATGTCGCCAGGGCAAATACGCGGACGATCTGTGGCAGGAACTCACGGGCAAATCCTTGGCCGACCTTAACGATGAATGGAAAGCTGCCACCAAAGCGCAACTCGAAATGAAAGCGAACTCCGGACTCAATGTATTAACCGAGGAAGAAAAAGCCGCCGGTTGGCGCTTGTTGTTCAACGGCGAAGACCTGGCCGGTTGGCGCAATTTCAAGCGCGAAGGCATCCGTCCCGGTTGGCAAGTGAAGGATGGCACGCTGATTTGCGCCGATCCACATGACGCGGGGGATATCATTACCACGGACAAATTCGGCGCGTTCGAGTTGCAGTTGGAATACAACATCTCGGAAGCCGGTAACAGCGGCATCATGTTTCACGTGACGGAAGAAGGCGGCGCGGCGTGGGCCAGCGGACCGGAGTTTCAATTGGAAGACAACGCCAAAGCCAAAGACCCGCAACGCTGCGGGTGGCTCTATGCTTTGTACCAACCGGAGATCGATCCGAAAACCGGCAAGCCGCTCGACGCCACCAAACCCGCGGGCGAATGGAATCACGTGCGCCTGGTCATCAGTCCGGACAAGTGCGAGCATTGGATCAACGGCGTGAAGTATTTCGAGTACCAGCTTGGCAGCGAGGATTTCAAGGCGCGCGTGGCCAAGAGTAAATTTTCCAAGATGCCGCTGTTTGCCAAGGCGGATACGGGGCATATTGCTTTGCAAGGAGACCACGGACAAATCTCGTTTCGTAACATCAAAGTCCGTCCGCTTCGGACGCGAGTCACCGAAGCCCGGGCCACCAATTAATGATCAAGACGTACCGGCTACCCGATTCCCAATGTAAAAATAATTCCATGCCATTGCTGAACCTGCCGCGCTTTCTTAGCGGCGTCATTTCGGCTCTGGCTGTGTGTCATGTTACCACCGTTGCGGTAGGCGCGGACATGACGCCGATTACCGTCACCGGCTTCAATCGCGATATCGTGATCGAAAGCGTGGCGTCCGGCCCGCCGTACGTGGGGGTGGCAGTGGAGTTTAATCCCGGCGAGAATCTGGCGTTTTACCAGAACGGTCTGCCGGGCAAATCGCTGGGATTGCCGGGGAGCGGAAGTTTCATCAGTGCCGTCGGGGATAACACGACGTTTCAATTTCAATCCTACACGGCAAATAACGCGCTGGTCCTCAACAGCGCGACGGGGCAGTCGGAAGGGACGTTGGATTTCAACACGCCAACAACTTACGCGCGGATTGCGGTGCTGGCGAATTCCGCCAGCGGCGGCGGGCTCGCGGATTTGACGATCAACTTCTCCGATGGTAGTTCGGTCACGACGAGTTACATCGCGTGGGACTGGTTCAACAACCCGGATTTTGCTTTGCAGGGAACGGAGCGAATCAATCTCACGACGGGAGCAACGACCGGTGGCGCGACCAATCCGCGCTTTTATCAAACTTCAATTGATCTGGTCGCGTTGCTCGGCGGAGGCAATAAACCGATCAGCAGTTTAACCTTCAGCAAGGTGACGACAGCGAACTCGACGGCGATTTACGCGGTGAGCGGCGAAGTCGCGCCGCCTGCACCAGCGGTTGTTCTCGTGAATCCCGCCAATACGAACACGGTCGAAGGCAACCTCGTATCATTCAGTGGCGCGGTCGGCGGTTCGCCGTTGCCGTCAGTTCGCTGGTTGCGCAACGGTGCGACGGTCTCGGGCGCGACGAACACCACGCTCTCATTCACTGCTGCCTTGGCCGATCACAACGCCGTGTATCGCCTCGTGGCGTCGAACTTTGTCAATGCCATCAGCTACGTGGTGACCAGCGCTCCGGCGACCTTGACCGTGACGGCAGACACGACGCGTCCGGTTTTACTCGGCGCACAATCGGTCGGCTTGAACCAGGTGCTGGTGCGATTCTCGGAGCGCGTCACCCCGGCGAGTGCAACGAGCGCACCGAATTATTTGTTGAACGGTGGTATCGCGATTCTCAATCGCACACTGGATGCTTCGCAGAGCAATGTAGTGCTCACCGTCAGCACCATGACTGACGCCGCGCTTTATACGCTCACGGTGAACAACGTCGCCGATCAATCGGTCGCCGCGAATACCGTGACGAATAATTCGCAGGTGCAATTTTACGCGAGCCTCTACACGAGCGAGTCGGTGGGTGCGCCGGCGCTCGCGGGCACGCAAGTGCCGGTTGGCAACGGTTTGAACATCTCGGGCGGCGGCACAGACATCGGCGGGACGGCGGACCAATTTCAATTTAGTCACGTGCAACGCACCGGCGACTTCGACGTGAAGGTGCGACTCGATTCGCTCTCGCTGGCGGATGCGTGGTCGGAAGCGGGCATGATCGCGCGCGAAGCGCTCACGCCCGGCGCGCGTGCAGCGAGCGTGATGGCGACGCCGAGCATCAGCGGTTGCTATTTCCAATCGCGAGGCGCCAGCAACGGCGTGACGACATTGACCGGCTCGTTCCCGGTGAACTATCCGAACACGTGGCTGCGGTTGCGGCGTGTCGGAAATGATTTCACCGGTTACGCGGGATTCGACGGACAGAACTGGACGCAGTTGGGCACGGCGAATCTGACTTTGCCGGCGACGGTTTATTTCGGCTTCGCGGTGGCGAGTCATAACGCGAATCAACTGAGCACGGCGGCGTTCCGTGATTTCGGCAACGTGGGTTCGGCTGGTGTCAACGCAACGTTGCCATTCGAAACGCTGGGGCAGAGCAGTCGGCGCACGAGTTTGGTGATTTCGGAGATTATGTATCACCCGACGAACGCGGCATTGGAGTTCGTGGAAATTTTCAACACGCGCGGCGAACCACAGGACATCAGCGGTTACAAACTGCGCGGTGATATCGAGTATGAATTTCCCCCGGGCACGGTCATTGCGGGCGGCGGTTTTGTGGTAGTGGCCAGCTCACCTGCGAGTTTGCAGAGTGCGTATGGAATCAGCGGCGTGTTTGGTCCGTATGTGAACAATCTGCCGAACTCCGGCGGCACGGTGCAGTTGCTCAATCAAAGCGGCGGTGTGTTTTTGCAGGTGGATTATTCGGATGATCCACCGTGGCCAGTCGCGGCGGATGGCGCCGGGCCGTCGCTCGTGTTAACGCGCGCGTCACTCGGAGAAAATAATCCCGCCGCGTGGTCGGCGAGCGATACCGTGGGCGGTTCACCGGGACAACTGAATTCCTTCCCGACTGATCCATTGCGAAATGTCGTCATCAATGAATTCCTCGCGCATACGGACGATCCGGAGCAGGACTTCATCGAGTTGTATAACCACAGCACGCAGCCGATCAGCATCGCGGGCTGCGTGCTTTCGGATGATCCCGAGCTCGATAAATTCGTGATTCCCGGCGGCACGACGATTCCTGCGAATGGTTTTGTGTCATTCAATCAAACCACGCTCGGTTTTGCGTTAAGCGCGGATGGCGAGACGGTTTATTTCAAGAACGCCGCCCGGACGCGAGTGATTGATGCCGTGCGATTCGAAGGCCAGGAAAATGGCGTGAGCATGGGTCGCTGGCCTGATGGTTCGGAGCAATTCTATCGGCTCACGACCAAGACTGCCGGAACGAACAATAGCGCGATTCGCGTCAGCAACGTGATCATCAACGAATTGATGTATCACCCGATCACGGAGAACGACGACGATCAGTACGTCGAGTTGTTCAATCGCAGCGGCAGCCCGGTGAATCTGAGCGGTTGGGCGTTGGGCGATGGCGTCAGTTTTACATTTCCGGCGGGAACGATCATTGCGCCAAATGGTTATGTGGTCGTGGCGAATTCACGCGCGCGCTTTCTCACCAGTTATCCAGCGGTCAATCCCGCCATCGTGTTCGGCGACTTCAGCGGCAATCTTTCCGGGCGCGGCGAACGCGTGACGTTGAGCAAGCCGGATTCCCTTGTGTTCACAAACGGTTCGGTGGTCGCAACGAATTTTTTTCAGATCGTGATGGATGAAGTGACTTATGCCGATGGCGGACGTTGGGGCGAATGGTCGGATGGTGGTGGCAGCAGTCTGGAGCGGATTGATCCGCGCGCCAATTCACGCTTGCCCTCAAACTGGGCGGACAGCGATGAAACGCAGAAAGCGCCGTGGAAACTGTTCACGGCGACCGGCACGATTGATAACGGCAATGTCGCGGCGAATCAGTTGCAGGTGTTGTTGCAAGGCGCAGGCGAGTGTTTGATTGATAATGTGGAGGTGCTGAGCAGCGGCGTGAATCTCATCGCCAATTCGACGTTCGAGAGCAACGCCACCGGCTGGACGGCGGAAGGCACGGAGTCGTTGTCCACTTGGAACACGACGGAAGGTTTTGAAAGCGCGCGGTCGTATCGCGTAATTGCAGTCGAGCGCGGCGACAATCAGGTGAATCGTATTCGCACGCCGCTGACTGCGACCCTGGGCTCCGGCACGCAGAATGTCACGATTCGCGCGCACGTGCGTTGGTTGCGAGGACATCCGGAAATTCTCTTCCGCCTGCGTGGCAATTGGCTCGAGTGCGCCGGTGAAATGGCCTTGCCCATCAGTCCGGGCACGCCGGGCGCGGTGAACAGTCGTTACGCGGCGAACGTCGGTCCGGCGATCACCGAGGTGCAACATTCGCCCGTGCTGCCGGCGGCTAATGAAGATTTCGTCGTCACGGCGCGCGTGCATGATCCGGACGGCATCACCGCACTGCAATTGCGTTATCGCCTTGATCCAAACCCGAGTTTCACCAGCGTGAACATGAACGACGCCGGCGTCAGCGGTGACGCGGTCGCGAAGGACGGGATTTTCACGGCGACCATTCCCGCGCAACCGAGCGGTACGATGGTGGCGTTTTATGTGACTGCGACGGATGGTTTCACGCCGGGCGCCACGACCTCTTTCCCCAACGACGCTCCGACGCGCGAATGTCTTGTGCGCGTCGGCGAAGTTCAGCCGACGGGCAATTTCCCGGCATATCGAATTTGGATGACGCAAAACACGTTGAGCACCTGGTCCTCGCGACATCGGTTGGACAACTCGCCCTTCGACGTGACATTCGTGCTTGATGACAAGCGCGTGATCTACAACACGAAAGCGCTTTATGCGGGCAGTCCGTATATTGCGCCCGGATTCACCAGTCCGGCGGCAGGACGTTGTGGTTACAGCATTGATCTGCCGAAGGATGATCAGTTTCTCGGCGACAACGGCTTGGTATTGGATTGGCCCGGCGGGCACGGCGGCGAGAACACGGCGATTCAGGAACAGATGGCGTATTGGATCGCGGACAAACTCAATCTCGCTTACAGCCATCGCTACATCATTCGCCTGCACGTGAACGGCGTGACGGACGAGGCAC
>CAZKMR010000036.1:34588-39748 GCA_964553795.1 uncultured Bifidobacterium sp.
TACAGCCATCGCTACATCATTCGCCTGCACGTGAACGGCGTGACGGACGAGGCACGGCAAGCAGTCTTTGAAGCCGTGCATCAACCGGGTGGTTCGTTTGTGGAAACGTGGGTGCCGGAGGATACCGACGGACAATTTTTCAAGATTGATCGCGCGTTTGAATTCAACGACGGCGGCGGACTGATTGCCGATCCGCAACCGCGCATGCAACTGTTCACAACGACGGGCGGCGCGAAGAAAACGGAGAAGTATCGCTGGAATTTCATGTATCGCGCGACGCCCCGCGTGAACGATTACACTGGCATTTTTGCGGTGGCGGATGCGTTGAATGCGCCCTCACCCGAGCCTTACACGGCCGCGACGTTGGGGTTGATTGATGTCGAACAGTGGATGCGCATTTTCGCGATGGAACACATCATCGTGAACTTTGATTCGTGGGGACACGACATCGGCAAGAACATGTACGCCTACAAACCGGAGAACGGAAAGTGGCAGCTTTACATGTTTGATTTGGATTGGTTGATGTTGGTTTCCGCGCAAACGGGTCGCACGCCCCAGACGGCGGGCTTATTCAACTCCGAAGATCCGACGATCACCCGGATGTATGGGCATCCGCCGTTCGTGCGGGCGTATTGGCGCGCGGTGGAGGAGGCGATCAACGGGCCGTTTGATTTCGCAAAGTTCAGTCCGGTGATGGATGCGAAGTATCAATCGCTCGTCGCCAACGGCGTGCGGTATTGCGATGGCCAACTGCTCGTGGCTCCTTCCGCCGTGAAAACCTGGTTCAATACCCGTCGCACATTTTTGCAAAACCAACTCGCGACCGTGGCGTCGGCGTTCACCGTGAATAGCGGATCCAGCGTCGCAAATGGCGTTGCTACCATCAGTGGCACGGCGCCGGTGGGAGTGGCGACAATTACCATCAATGGCGTGCCGTGGCAGGTGCGTTGGGTGGGTGTGAACAACTGGGTGGCCACCGTGCCGCTGCAAACGGGGAATAACTTGTTCAACGTCGCGGGATTGGATTTGAAGGGGCAACCCATCGGCGGCGCGACGGGCAGTGTCGCGGTGAATTATGGCGGCACGCCGCCAACGCCGGTCGGGCAGGTGGTCATCAATGAAATCATGTCTGCGCCGACGCTGGCGAACGCGGAGTTTGTCGAGCTGTTCAACACGTCGAGCGATCACACGTTCGATCTCTCCGGCTGGCAGTTTAATGGCCTGAGCTACACCTTCCCGGGTGGTTCATTCATCGCGCCGCGCAGTTATCTGGTGTTGGCGAAGGATCGCACGCCCTTCAACACGGCATTCGGCACGACCCCGGTCTTCGATTCGTTCGGTGGCAATCTGCAAGCGAACGGCGAGACGATCAGCTTGCTCAAACCAACGGCGCAACCGGAGCAACCGCTCGTGGTGGATCGCGTGCGATACGAAGCGGTCGCGCCCTGGCCGGTCATCACCAATGGCGCGTCGTTGCAGTTGCGCGATGCGGCACAGGATAACAGTCGCGTGGCGAATTGGGCGGCGGTGGGTGGTGCGCCCGGACCGCAAACCGTGCCGCTGATGAACTTCACGCAGGCGTGGAAATTCATGCAGGTGTCGAATCTCGACGCGTTCAACTGGACCGCGCCGGCGTTCAACGATGCACCTTGGCCGACGGGCGCAGGTTTGCTCGCCTTCGAGAATAACGGTTCGATTACGCCATTGATTAACACGACGCTGAACGATCCGCGTACGGCGATCAACAACGTGACCTCGGGGCACGCATACTATTTCCGCACGACGATTAATGTCACCAACGACCTCTCCAGCTACACCATCAATGCCAGTGCACACATTGACGATGGCGCGGTGATTTACGTGAACGGCGTGGAAGCGATTCGCATTCGCATGCCCGGTGGCACGATTACGAACGCGTCGCTGACCGCCGGTGGGCAGCAGCCGCCCAGTGGTGACGCGGTGAGTCCGGAGAGTTTCACCTTGCCGGCAAATCTGTTCACCGTCGGCGCGAATGTGATTGCGGTTTCAGTGCATCAAAACGTCACGGGCAGTTCCGACATCACGTTCGGATTGAAACTGGACGCGGATTTCGCGGGGGGCGCATTGGCGTTGGCAACGCCGGGGACAACGAATTCTGTCGCGGCCACGCTGCCCGCGTTTCCGACGTTGTGGGTGAATGAACTTCAGGCGGATAATCAAACCGGACCGTTCGATAACTTCGCCCAACGCGAGCCGTGGGTGGAGCTTTACAATCCCGGTCCGAGCGCGATCAATCTGAGCACTTATTATCTCTCGACCAATTACAGCAATCTCGCGCAATGGGCGTTCCCGGCCGGCACGACAATTCCGGCCGGCGGTTTCCTCACGGTGTGGTGCGACAATCAGACGGCACAATCGGCCGTCGGAGCGCCGCACGCCAACTTCCGATTGAGTTCAGGTAATGGCCGCGTGGCGTTGTCGCGCCTCGTCAGCGGCACGAATCAACTGGTGGATTATCTGACCTACGGCGAGTTGCCGGCGAACTGGTCCTACGGCGATGTGCCGGACGCGCAACCGTTTTATCGCGCGAACATGTTCTTTGTGACGCCGAATGCCACGAACAATGGCGCGTCCCCGCCCATCACGGTGTTCATCAACGAGTGGCTGGCGGACAATGCTTCGACGCTCGCGGATCCGGCGGATGGCGGATTTGAGGATTGGTTTGAAATCTATAACCCCGGCACAAACGCCGTAAATCTGGGTGGCTGTTATCTCACGGATAATCTCGGCAACCCGACGAAGTTCCAGATTCCGAATAATGGTCATTACGTGATTCCAGCGGGCGGATATCTCTTGGTGTGGGCGGATGATGAAGCGACGCAAAACTCGACGAACGTCGCGGATTTGCACGCGAGTTTTGCTTTGAGCAAAGGTGGCGAAGCGATCGGGATTTTTGCGGCGGACGGCGTGACGCAGATTGACGCCATCACGTTCGGGCCGCAAACGACCGATGTGACGGAAGGCCGTTTCCCGAATGGCGCGGCCACGATTTATACGTTTGCAACCCCGACCCCGCGCGCGCCAAATGTGTTGCCCAATACTCCGCCGACCCTGACGCCCATCTCGAATAAAGAAGTCACGCTCGGCCAGACGCTCACGTTCACTGCAAACGCGAACGACGCGGACTTGCCGCCGCAGACCTTAACGTTCAGTCTCGGTGCCGGTGCGCCCGCGGGAGCGAGCATCACGCCGGGCACGGGGCAGTTCAGTTGGAAACCGACGAGTGCGCCAGCCAGCGTACCGATCAGTGTCATTGTCGCGGACAGCGGCACGCCGAGTTTAACCGCAACGCAAAGCTTCAACGTGACGGTGTATTTGCCGCCGACGATTGGCGTGCAAGTGAACGGCAATCAAATGCAAATGTCCTGGCCGCGCGGAACATTGCAGGAAGCGAGCGAAGTTACCGGTCCGTATGTGGATGTGACCAGTACTTCGCCGCTCACGGTGGACTTGACGGAAACGAAGAAGTTTTATCGCATTAAATTGTAACTGGGGTGCACCTTTCGGAAGACCGCTGGTTTAGCTGCGGAGCAGCGAGAAAACGTAGCCCACGGCGTAAGCCGTGGGTGAGAAGAAGGCAGGGCAAGCCCCGGAGGGGCGAAAGATTTTGGGGAACTTAGATGACGCCTTCTTTCGCCCCTTCGGGGCTTGTGGGATGATTCGTTGTCCCACGGCTTACGCCGTGGGCTACTTTCTCTCGCACCTGCGGTGCTAGCTAAGGAAAAGATTTTGAAAACATGTTCGCGCTCGTTAGAACGGTTGCCAAAAGTTAATTTCCGCAAAGGTGGGCGACGACCTGCTGGTCGTCGCGGCAAACCGGCAGGTTTGCCCCACCTAGGCGGAAATTACTTTTGGCAATCACGCTAACGGAAAAAATGACCCGTTGCGAACGATGAATCCGATGAGGGCCGTCTCAATGTTTGGATGACCTTCAAATCTGGTTGAACACTATGAATCGCAGAGAATTTCTGGTCGCAAGCACGGCTGGCGTTGGCGGCGCACTGGCGCTGGGAACGAATGTCGTTTCTGCCGCCGAAGTGAAAACAGCTTCACCTCGCCCGCGCATCAAACTCGGCGTCGCCAGTTATTCCTACTGGCATTTTCGCACGGAGAAAGTGCCGATTGAAACCGTCATCACCAAAGCGGCGCAGATCGGCGTTGAAGGCGTGGACATCTTGCATCGCCAGATGGACCTCGGCGAACGTGATCCTTTGACGCCGGCGCATCGCAGTTATTTGCAGAACCTCAAGCGCCACGCGTTTCGCAACGGCATTGATCTGGTGTGCCTTTCGATTCATCAGGATTTCGTTGATCCCGATCCGGAGTATTTGAAGCGGCAGGTCGAGCATACGAAGAAGTGTATCGAGATCGCGTATCAACTGGGCGTGCCGTGCATCCGGCTGAATTCAGGGCGCTGGAATACGATTCAAAGTTTCGACGACTTGATGAAAGCGCGCGGCGACGAGCCGATTTTGCCGGGTCGCACCGAGGACGAAGGTTTCAAGTGGTGCGTGGATTGCATTGAACAATGTCTGCCCAAAGCGGCGGAGTGCGGTGTGGTGCTGGCGCTGGAAAATCACTGGGGACTCACGCGCACGCCGGAAGGATTGTTGCGCGTGCTGAATTCGATTTCGTCGCCGTGGCTCGGCGGCTTGATGGACACGGGTAATTTCCTCGAAGACCCGTACGACAAGCTCAAGCAGATCGCGCCGAAGACAGTTTACGTGCAGGCCAAGACGTATTACGGCGGCGGCGAATGGTACACGCTCGATCTGGACTACCAGCGCATCGCGAAGATTCTCGCCGATGCGAACTACACCGGTTACGTCTCGTTGGAGTTTGAAGGCAAAGAAGATCCCGACGTCGCCGTTCCGAAAAGCATCGCGATGCTGCGCGAGGCATTCAACGCCTGACGCCGCCTTCAGCGGTAGATGTCCACCAGGAAGACGATCGCTTCTGTGCGCCCGATATTGATGATCGCGTGGCGAACGTCGGCGCGATAGCTGGCGGAATCCCCGAGATCCAGGTCCTCGGCATCATCGGCGGATTCCACGCGCACGCGACCTTTCTGCACCGTAAGAAATTCCCGCGTGCCTTCAAAATGCGGCGAACTGCGCAGGG
>CAZKMR010000037.1:0-39417 GCA_964553795.1 uncultured Bifidobacterium sp.
ACAGAAGACGCAATGCAGAGCAGAAAAAAAAAGACCATGAAAACAAATACACAAACCAATGAAGGAGCTCGGGAGCAGATCCGCAATATCGAGCAGTCACAGCCCGAGACAGCAGCACCGGAAGCCGCAGTTGCACCAGCACAGCCTGAGAGGAAAGACAATCGCCTGCCGATTGATTCAGAGGCACGGAAAGCCAATCGCACGTTGCCGACGCCGAAGGTATTGACCCTCCTGCACCAGCAGTTGCCTGCCGCGTATCGCTTGGCCGAGGTAGTCGGGAAGTGGATTTGGGTTCAGTTCAAGGAGCAGCCCGCCGCCGAGATTCGCCAGCAGTTGGCCCAGCTTGGTTTCCACTGGAATCGTGAGCGCCAAGCATGGCAGCACCCATGCGGGCAGTTCAGCTTGAGCAGCGCCCAAGACCCACACGAGAAGTATTCCAGCTATCACCCCGCCCGCATCCGCCGGAGCGCCAAGACCAAGACCCCGGAGGCAGTCGCCGCATGAGTTCACCGGGGCGCAGTGACAGTGCGCTCCAACTTCTCCTTCCTATGACCTCCCTTTCCGATAGTTCCACCAAGCCCGCCGTCCGCAAGCATGACGGCGAAATCACCACCGCCCGCCAGAACGACACCTGGCTGGCCTTTGAAGCCGGCATCCACCGCAACGACACCTTGCGCGCCCGCGTTTCCCGTTCCCTCGACCGCTTCGGTTTGGGCGCGAGCACCGCCACGGTTGACGAGGCACTTGATTATCTCACCAACAAGGAGCTGGGCCAATCCGCCCGCCACTTCAACCACACCGGCAAGGCGCAGTTCAACCAGCAGCAAATCACCCATGCCGTCCTCAGCTTCATGGCCATCAAAGAACAGCAACGCCACATCACCGATCTTGCCATTCACGAGCCGGACACCGACCACGACGACGACACCCCGGGCAGCGTCCGCGCCTGTCACCTCACCGACCTCAGCCACATCAGGCCCGACGAATACGCCGCCCGCCGCGACGCGCTCCGCGCCATCGCCGCCATGATCCCCGCACCCGACCGCGAGCTTTACGACCTCATGCTCGCCGTCCGCGAACCGGGCACACTCGCCCGCGTGCACCGTTACGCCGACCGCCACGGCATCGGCCAGAGCACCGTTTATTTTCGGATTAAGAAGTTGGCCGAACTCATCCAGCGCCATCCGTGGTTTGAGGAAATCACCGCCCCGTTCCGCCCCGTCCGCCGGGCAGCGTAGCCCCAGCCACCAACACGCGCCCGTTGCCGAAAGGTGACGGGCGCAAAAAAATTTTCGCGGCTGACGCCCTTTCATGGTCGTCAGCCGCGCAGCCATTGCGTCTGGGCCTCGCGCCGGCCCAGACCCGCACGCGAAAGGGCGAGCCCTCTCGACTTCTTCACTTCACGGTACAGCGTCTTACTGTCTGCTTTTGCTTCCGTTTCTCTCTCAGCACCAGCGATGACCGTTGACGGATTCAAACCCCGAGTCTAATGTCATCCTATAACTCAGCCTTACAGGAATTCACCTCCTTCTGGTTGACTTGGGACATTGGGCGACACGATGCGTAATCAGCTATGAACTCTTCCGTAAAGCTCCTCGGGTTATTGATATTTCTCGCACACACGGTGGAAGCCAGCACCATCTATCAGAATGATTTTTCAGCTTCAAACCAGCCTAGGTTCAATTGGGAAATTGGCGGCCTAGCTGCGCCTAGCTTTGACCTCAGCGTCAGCCCCAGTCTCCAATCGGAAGCAGACAATCAGTACGCCCGCTTGGATGTGACCACGGTCGGTGGATACCCATCCGCCCCATGGAGATGGTACGGAGGTTGGTACGATGCCTTTGCAGGTCAAACATCCTTTCCCAACCAATTCACTTTTTCGTTCGACCTCTTGCACGCCCCAGTGGAGAAAATCCGGCTGACCCTGGAAGCGGATTCGAGTCAGGGGCCAGGACTTCTTCGGTCCGTCTTGAGGACTTATTGGCTACAACCTCAAGGCGCAGGGTGGCAACATCTGACGATTGATCAGAACACACCGTATTCAGAGTCGACAGCAAACTGGCACACCTCCGAAAGCCCCATGTTCCGGATGAACATCTTTTTGGCCTCGCACGACAACGAAAACCAGCCACTTTCAATCGCGACGGACGGTACTCACAGTTTTTTCGTGGATAACGTGCAGTTCACGGTTGTCCCTGAGCCTTCGGCCTTCGCACTGTGTGGCTTAGCCGCTAGTGCATGGTTGATTCGCCGCCGGTCTTAGACCCCCCGCAACTTCCTCACCCTGATCTCCCGCGACTTCGTCGCCACCAAATACCGCAGCGCATCCGCCGCATCATCGCCCCCAACGCCATCCTCATCGGCATCAACTTTCAGCACATCTTCAGGCCGGTTCGGATCATGTTGCAGCGTCGGAAGCGTTTCAATCAGTCGACCACACCGTTTGTGAATGAACAAACTCGGCCGAATGTCGGCCTCGACATCTCCAAACCGAGTCAAGATTTCTGCCCAGCCGTTGATCCTATCCGTGTTCGCGCACCGAAGCGTAATACCGTGCTTCGCATATTGCGCGGCAATCGTCGTCCCGTCCGATTGCCGCGAGAATACATCCGCGCCCGCAACGAACCGGCTCAGGTCGCCCATCTCCAACGGCCGCGTTTCCTTGGTCATAGGCCCGCGTGGCACACGATGCCGCGCCAGCATCGCCTTGATCGCCGCGGCATGACGTTGCGGCAGCCACAGCCGTTCCGCATGTTCGTCCACCACGAACAAATCCCCGTCACCATCGGTGCAACCCAACAACGCCACGGTGTAATGCGCGAACCCGTAATCCAACGCCACGAACCATTCGCGCGCCCGCGTGTCGTCGAAGTCCTCGACGACATGCACTTCCCGCCGCAACGTCGTGAAGTATTGGCCGGCGGCAATATCCCAATCGCCGTCCAACCAGGCGCGCTTCTGCCAGCCCGACAACCCTTGCAACACCCGAACGTATTCCGGGTTGTTCCAACGGTTGTCGGTCACGCGTGCCGCAATGAATCGCGTCTCCGTCTCCCGTCGTTCGAGCATCGGCGCGACGAACCGCGTCCGATACCACGCGTGACCGACACCCCCCGGGTTTGTTGTGGAATAGATTCGTGGCCGCCAATTTGGTTTGCTCGTACGACAACACGTCGTGATGTCCTGGTATTTCCGCGCCGTCAGCGTGGTCGCCTCCTCGATCCCGATCACGTCGTATTCCAACCCAAGATAGGCATCAATGTCCTTCTCGTTCTGAAAATGCCCCGCAATGATCCGCGACCCGTTGTGAAACGACAGAATCCCCCGGAACGCCGAGAACTCATGCCCGAGCTTCCCGAACAGTCGCCGTCGCAGATCCTCGAAGTGTTCCAGGTTCGCTTTGCCCACCTTGCGCAGCAGCAGGCATTTCAGTCCCGGCACACGCTGACAATCGTCGGCACCCATCTGCGCCAGCAGCCAATGCGACTTGCCGCCACCCCGGGCGCCGCCGTAGCCGATGGCCGTCGGTCCGTCCGGCTTGTCGCACGCCCGCGCCGCCGCGCTCGCCACGAGCTGCCGCTCCTGCAAGATCACGTCGGCCTGCTCGAAGCGTTTCATTTGATCCTGGGGACAACCAGCCCGGCGCCCCACGTAAAAATAACGTTCCCACGGAGTCATGGCTTCTTGACCTCCTCGACGTCCACAATGGGACGTGGCACTGCCACTTCTCCTGGCAATGGCTCCCCGTAAATTTTCTCCAGCGCCACCGTGACCTCCACCCGGACCGCTGGCAGATCGTCGCCCTTGCGCCGTTCGCCGTCCGTGCCGAGCCCTGTCGCCAGCCGCCCCAGTTTGCTGGCGATCTCGAGCATCCGCGCGATGTCGGCCAAGTTGGCGTAAACCTTCTCCCGCTTCAGGTATTCATCCAATCCGCGCTTCGCGGCAGCAATGGCCTGCTCGTGCATGGACCACTCCGTTTCCCGCAGTTGCTGCTCGCGTGCCTCCCACTGCGGCCCTTTGGCCCGCGCTACAGCCTCGATTGCCTCGCGCTCAACGACGGCCAAATGCGCCGCATACGCCGCCACCCGCGCCGACCAGTCAAACTTGGCCGACCAGCGCCCCAGCATCGTCACACTCTTGCGCAACCTTTGTGCAACCTCCGCCAGTGACCGCTCCCGCCCAAGACTCAGATACAGACTGAACGCGGCAAACGCCTTCGCGCTCTCGTTCGGTTGTTGTTCAAACATCAACGGCATACACCCTCCTTTGGAATCTCATCCTGGTAGATGACGCGCCAGACATCCCGCGCGGCAGCATGGTCGCACAGTTCCAGCGGACAGCCGGCGGCGTAGTAGGCATTCGACCGCACCATGCCCAGGTGCGTGACCAAATCAGGCGGCGACTTCGCCAGTCGCGCCGCGAACCGGTTATAGACCGCCACGCCGGCCAGTTCAAACGCCACCCATGCTGGCGGGGTCCGCCCCAACGCGGGCGGGTTGAACAAAAACCGGAGCAACCGCCCCTTACTACTGTTCTGTGGTACTACCTTCTCAACTTCTGTACTCATATCTTTAATACCTTTATTACCTATGGAGACTTCTTTGATTCTGATTCTGATTCTGAATGGCATTCGTGCCGCAATGCGTCCGGCATTGCCACCGGCATTGCGTCAGGCATGACCTTCCCAACGTTTTTTTGCTGCCGCGCTGGCCTGTTTTGATCGATTTTCAAAGATTTCTCGCGATTTTTGATACTCGTGCCGGCACCGCGGTTGATGCCACAGCCCGTCCTCCAGCCGGAAGTGATACCGGTTGTCGAAGATGATGCCTTTGGTGCGAGCCCATGCGGACGCATCGCAGACACAAACCCGGCGCAGGTATTCGTCATCATCGGGCAGCCCATCGCAGCCGGTGTGATTCCAGTAATGCCACAGCGCGCGGAGGTATCCCATGCCCACGGCATCGGGATAACCGGCGATGGCCTCGAAAAAGTCGTTGCCGTAGAGCGGCAGGTAAGCAGATGGTTTTTTCATGTATTCCAAACCGTGTTGTTGAGGGTGTTCTCGATCATCACGCGCGTGCCGCCCAGCCGGACAAATTCCCGCACGTCCTTGGCCGGCGGCACATACACGGCGAACGGCAGATTCAGTTCGCCGCCGACCTTGCGCGCCCCGTCGAGACCGGGCTTGTCGTTGTCGGAAATGATGACGACGCGGGAGACGGCGTGCTGTCGGGCGTAAATCTTGATCTCCGCCCCGCCGCAACAGCAGTTCGGCCGACCCACGGCGAAGAGGCCCAGTTCGATGGCCGCCGCCGTGTCCGTCGGCCCTTCGCAGACGAACAGCGTTTTCTGTGCGGGCACGGATGCCAGGAACAAACCCTGCCGACTGCCACGCACGGCAAACTTGCCGCGCTCGTTGCGTAGCCGGATGCCGACCACGTTCCCGTAGCCATCGCACATCGGAAACGCCCAAGCCTTGTGTGGTTCAGACCAGGCCGCGCCGACCGCCACCAACGACGGCGTTGAAACGCCGAGCGCCACGGCAAAGGCGGCAAGCGCCGCCGGGCCAGTCTGCGCCTGCCATTCCCGAATGAGCTTCGTCGCGTTGATCGTTGGTGCTTGAGACTTGAGTCGTAGCGGTAGCGGCGGCGAAGCCGCAAATGGGAGCTGGCCCTGCCAGTGCATCCAGCCACCGGACTTCGCCGGCTTGTCGGATTGCACGCGCATACACTCCACCCAACCATCGGCGAACACGCGACACCAATCCGGATGCTTGCAAATTGGGCACCGGTGCGTTTTGGAAACGCGCTCAAAACTCATGCGCTGCCTCCATTCGTCGCCTGCGTCCCATCGGTCCTATTCGCCACCTCCAAAAACTCCTCCATGCTCCGCACCACATGCACCGTGTGCCCGAGTTTTTCGGCGTGATGCTTCAATGCGGCTTGCGCGGGCGAAAGCTTGCCGCTCCGCGACTTGCACTCGACGAACAGCACGCGGCCACTGTCGGCCAGAATCACAAAGTCCGGCTCGCCCAGGGTGCGACATGTCCGCTCCGCCATGCTGCCGTGTAACGCGATCCAGCCGCGCCGCCGGCACTCGTCGAAAATCTCCTCATGGAGGCTCGCCTCTTTCACCACGCCGGAGGCGTTTCCTCCCGGTGGCCGTCCGCAAGGCCCGAATAGGTGCGGATTGAGTCGCGCCAGTGTCGGAGTTGGAATCGGTAAAATCATCTCTGTTGCTCAAATCTGTGTTTCATCTGTGTGCATCTGTGGCCTCAGTTCCACTTCGGATCTCCTTGCCGCGCGGCTGCTTCCCGGTCCAGCGACGCCGCGTAGCCCATCACGTCGTTCATTTCCCAGGGCTGCAACGGGTGCCAGCGGTTTTTTGCCAGCGCATCAATCATCGCGCTGGCCACCTTGAATGACACATCCGTGTCGTAACCGTATTTGCGCAGCACCTTGGCTTGCTTGAACGAACACAGTTTGCCGTCCCAGCGCCGGAAGATTTCCGAAATCAGTTGCTTGCCCTGGGCGAATGAAAGGTTGTCCGGATTGATGCCCTGTTTGGCGAGCAACGAGCGTTGCTTTTCCGTGAGCTGCTTCACGTTGTCCCAGCCGCGCGCCTTCACGGGATCGAGGTGCAGCACGTCGAACGGATCAACCGTCTGAGTTGTGAACCGCGCCGTCGCCACCAATCGCGCCCGCCGCGCGGCCTCCGCTAATCGCTTCTGCTCCTGCAACTCTGCTTCGGCTTCGTCCAGGGCCTCGGCCATCTTCACCGGACCACCAGCCTTCAACGTCCGCTCCATCGCCAGTTCCAGCGCCTCCTCGCTGACCTTGCCACCGAGAATGTCGGCGCTCGTGACGAGCTTGTGTTTCCCGGCGTTGCCCACGAAATCCACGACGAGACACGATGGCTTCGCGCTCGCGGCAATCGCCGCTTTGCGCTCGTCCGCCGTCTCCGGCCCGTCCACCACGCCGGGCAGCGGACGTGTGGAACGTCCGACCATTTGCGAATACAGCGACCGACTTTTCGTCGGGCGTCCCATGATGACGACCTCGACGCCCGGATCGTCGAAGCCTTCGGTGAGCACTCCGCAGTTGCACACCACTTGGATTTTGCCCGCGGCAAAATCTGCCAGCACTTTCCGGCGCTCATCCCGGTCCGTCTTACCGCACACCCACGCCGCCATTTCCGCCCGATGCCGGTTGAAGATTTCCGCCGTCATCTCCGCCGCCTTCACGCTTGATGTGAAGACCAGCGCGCGCCTTGACCCGATGATCTCCAGCGACGCCGACGCCATTTGTTGCAGATTCTTCTCGGCCTCCATCACGGCGGCCAGATCACCACCATTCAAATCGCCCGCCGTTGTCCGCACGCTGGAATAATCCAGTCCCTCCACATGCACCATCTGCTGCTCGATCGGCACGAGCCAGCCGTCGTGAATCGCGTCGAGCACTTCGTAGTCGAACGCGACGGATTGAAACACTTGTCCCAGTGCCTCCTCATCGGCGCGGTCGGGTGTGGCGGTGACCCCGAGCACCTTCAACGCCGGATTCGTGCGGTAGTAATCAATCACGCGCCGGTAGCTTGGCGATGTGGCGTGATGTGCCTCGTCAATGATCAGCACCCCGAATCGTTGCGGGTCGAACTTGGACATGCGCCCGCCACCATCACCACCGGAGCATTGCGTCTGAATGGTCGAGACGACCACGCTCGCCTGTCCGAACAGTCCGCCCTCGGCGCGATATTCGCCCATCTCCACGTCGGCACTCAGACCGGTGACGCGCTGGATTTTATCGCGCGCCTGAAAAATCAATTCCTCACGGTGCGCCACCACCAGGGCGCGCTTGGGGAACACCCGCCGGATTACGTCGGCGAACAAGATGGTCTTGCCGCCGCCCGTCGGCATGACGACCAGCGTGGAATCGTTGTCCTGCCATTCCTTGAAAATGGCGTCAGACGCGGCGAGTTGATAAGGACGAAGGTTCATAAGAATGGCCGGTGCGGCTCGCGCTCAGTTCAGGTGATGTTTTTGCCCCACCAAATGTTGGCGGTACCGACGCACCTTCTCGCGGTGACAATGCGCGTGACCGCATCGCAAGACTGCGCGAAACACTGCGCCCAGCAGTCGAAACCACAACTTGTCGAGTAAGCGCACCATGATCAGTTCCTCCCCTTTGCTTTGGCTCGGAATTCCTTGTCCTCGCGGGTGACGCAAGTGTTCCAGCGATGCTCGGAAATCAGCCCGCGCCCTCGGCAGAGCGTGCATTTATCGGGGAGTTGGCCCTGGCACGTCGGGCAGACCGCGAACGGTTTCGCCGTCTTGATGTCCGTCCACGCCTGATCCAGTTGCGATAACGCAGACGAGAAGTTCACCTCCGCGAAGAGTTTGTCCCGGTTATTTTGCGCGGCACGCAGTGCCCCTTTGACGCGACTGAGGGCCGTCAACATCTCCTGGACTTCATCCGCGCGTTGCCAAAGCGGAATGAGTTGCGTCGGAATCGGCCAGTCCGTGCCGTCCAAGATTTGCGACGGCGGCGGCGGCAACTGCGGTTTCACCACAGTCTTGTCCTCGCTCCCGTTGGCGGTAGTTGACGCCCGTCGCTGCATCGGCGGGGGCGGCAGCCGGCGCTCCACGCCGTCGCGACCGATTCTTGGCGGTGGCGGCAACTGCGAACGGTTCGCAGTCGATTCGCGGCGGATGTCGCCGACGAAGTGATCAGACACGATGCAGATTTCCGCCAGGGCACGATCCGACAATTTCGGAAATTCCTTGAGTGCCATCCCGACCGCGTGCCGCTTGTCGGCGTTGGTTCGGCGCAGGCCGTGATGCGCGTTGCACCCGAGCGCGAACTTGAGCGCATCGGATTTGTTGCCCTTACGTACGTCACACTCGATTTGCGTCGCGCCGTTCCTGATGGCCGCATGAATGCGATGAAAGCCATCGGCCGCGATGTAGCGGTCGCCATCGTGAAACACGATGACCGGCGGAAACTTCGCGCCATCGGCTAGGGCCTCGGCATACTCCGTCACCGTCGCTTCGTTCAGGCCCGCCCGCACTTGCGTCCCGGCGTCCGTCACAATGTCTGAGAGTTTGATTTTTTTTGTCATGTTGATCTTTAGTTGCAGCCGACGTGAGTCGGCTCAAATTTCTGCACCTTGATTTTCTCGCAATGGGGCCACGTTCTAATTGGCCGACGTGGACGTAAGTGTTAGTTGACGGAAGTCAGTTAGTAGAAACGCCCACGCCGGCCATTTGCTTGCCCCTTTACATCGGAATCGCATCTTCAAACTCCGCCTTGAGTTTGCCCCACTCATGCGGCTTGAGGTCCGTGTTGGACTTGTTCGGGAACAACTTGGCGATGGTGTCGAACCAGATTTTTTCAACCTCCACCGGCGACTTGCCTGCGTGTGATTCATTCAGCGTTGCCCACGCCTCTTCCATCGTTGCGCCTTGCGGCGGTGCCACCGGCGCGGCTTTCGGAACCGGCGGCGCTTTCGACACGGTCGGCGCCGACTTGGCCGCTGGCGCGGTCACCCCGGCCAACGCCTGGAACTTGCTTCCATACTTCGCCAGCACCGAGCGACGATCTGCCGCCGCGGGCGTCTTCATGCCGCCGCCCAGCGGGTTGAGCCACTGACTCTTGAAGTATTGCCCGCCCTTGTCGCCCGTCTCCGGCCCGCCGACGATCTCGAACTCGATGTCGCGCATCGCGCCGCCATCCACCGAATTATCCATCAGCGCAAACGGGTCCACCCCATCCCAGCCGAACACGGCTTTCAGCGTGTCCGTGGTTTTGGTCTGAATCGTCCCGTCGGCCTTCACCAGGACGAGCGTGTGTTTGAACGTGAAGCCCGAGTCCACCATCACGCACGGCACCGCGCCGCAGAGGGAGCCGGTGGACGCTTCATAAATGACCAGTTGGCCATTGAGTTTGCAGACGTATTTTCCTTCTTGGGGAATATCCATAACTATCCTTTCGTTTGTAGCAGCGGACGTCAGTCCGCTCATTTGTTGTTGTTGTTCGTGTATTTCGCGTTGTTCGCGGTTAAAGAAGTTTCCGGTTTCTCAATTTCTGCTTTCTGCTTTCAGTCGTGGCACCGGCGGCATGGTGGGAACAGGCAACCTGCCTGCCGGGGCCGGCTTGGGAGCAAATGCTTGAGCCGGCGAACCGCCATCCGAATCCTCGTCGGAATACATTCCGAGAATCGAAGCCCACGAATAACGACGCAGGTAAGTCAGCGTGCTCCCCGCGCATTGCACCTTTGTCTTGCCCTTCTCCTCGGTGAGTGGAATGACAATGCGCTCCGAGACGAACTCGCCCGACTCATGCGCGAGAATGGACTCTACGCCGATGTATTCAGTGGTGGGGCGAGCGTCCCCGCGAGCTGCACTTGCATTTGTCCCATCAGTCCCATTGCCCAGGCCGAGGTTCGGCCCAGAGATCGGGAACTGGACGAGACTCAGCCTGTGCTTCGCCAAAATCGGCCGACTCGCCTGGATCACCGCGCCGAGCGATGCGTATTTCGATTTGAGAAACGGATTCGTCGCGTCGAACACCGCGACCGGCATTTCCGCCTGTGCCTTGGCGAGCGCCGTCGCCAGATGCGTGATGGATTCAGATTTGTTCATAAAATTCGTGTTAATTCGTGAAATTCGTGTCTCGCCCTAGATGCACCCGCAGATGCGGGCGATTTCGATTTCGATCTCCACGTCGCGCCGGTTGTAGGCAATCGCGCCCTCACGGTCTGCGCGCCACAACGTCGGAAACTCGCCGCCATGACCCAGCTTCGGCTGCAGACCGAACACCCGCGCCACGTCATCCACGCCGTTTCCGTCGAAGGATTTTCCGAAGGACAAAATCTCCAGCGTGTCGAAAACCGCTTCGTGCCACGTCGGCCGGCCCTTCCAAAAGGAGAGAATCGTGTTCGGGACCTTCAGGCCGTGAACCCGCGCCCGATTGACCAGCATCGGCAGGTCGAAACCCTTCACGTTGTGACCGCCCACGGCCACGCCGTCCCACAGCGCCGCATCGAGCATCGCGAGGAAATTCCCGATCAATTCCTTTTCCGAGTCCGCCGTGAGCGCCTGAATCTCCGCGTCATCACCGGCGCCGATCAACACGACTTCGGCGGTCTTCCAGTTGAGCGCCGCATCGGCGAGGTAATCAGCTTTCTTTTTGGCAATACTCGCCGCGATCTTCTCCGGATCTTTCAGATTGGCGGCGGCGGTGAATTCCGGGGCGAGCGCCAGCAACTTGGCTTCGTCCTGCGGAATGGTTTCGATGTCGAATACGATGTGTTTCATTGGTTTTCCTATGGTTTTTGGTTCGTGTTAATTCGTGAAATTCGTGTCTCAGCTTTCAGGATTTCAGCTTTTCCCTGGTGAGGTATTGCTCGACGTCAGCGCGCAGAAAGCGGACGGCATAGCCGCGCACGCGGCGCACGGGGATTTCGCCGGCGGCGATCATCCGATCCACCGTTCGCAACGACACGTGCAGCAGTTCGGCGAGCTCCAATCGCGTGACGCAGGCTTGCTCGGGCGATTCACTCCCTCTCCGCTCTGGGGAGAGGGCCGGGGTGAGGTGCGTTGATTTGTCCGTGTTCATACGCCAACCTCCCAGGAATGAATCTCGAGCTCGCGTGCGATGGCTTCCTTTAGCCATTGCGCCGGTTCAATCCGCCCCGTCTCGATCTTCGTGATCTGCGACTCGGAACAACCGACTCGCCGCGAGAGGGTAAATTGGGTGATATGCAGCCTCAGCCGCGCTTCTCGCATCACCCGGCTCGTTTGAAGTGTTGTGCTCATAATGGTCGTCTTCTTCTCCGGCCCGGCGGCTTCACCACCGCTATCTCGGCCCGGTAACCCATTGGTGGGAACCGACGGTTCCCAATTGGGAACCAGTGGTTCCCAAACCCGCACCCGACGACCTCACTCCCAAACCTCCCCGTTCAGCGGCTGGTACATCACCTCGAAACCCAGTCGAACGCATTCCGCCAAATGCGCCGCAAATTCCCGTTCCGCCTTGCCGCCCCGACTCAATCGCCCCAACACCACCCCGACCGCTTTCCGCACGTTGTTCCGCGCCCGCTCACCCGCGTCACCGGTGTCGCGTCCCTTTGCCTGCAACGCTTCCTCCACCGCCTCGATGTCTGCATCGAGTTGATCCGCGCGGGCCACGTCCCCAGCCTCGGCTGCGATTTCGCGTTCCTCGCGCAGCCGAGTTAATTCACGGAGGTAACTTCGGATCGTCTCGGGATCCAGTTGCGCTTGGATGGAATCGCGCGCGCGGACCTGCGCCTTCTTGGGGGCAATCGCAACCTCCAGATCAAACGCGGCAATGACTTCGCCGCGATGGTGCAGCAGGTAATCCAGGTAACGGGCGCCCACGGTGTCTTCCAGATGGAAGGCCGGACTGCCGTCAAACCGCACATCCCAATGGCTGCCCGCCCGCCAAAAAACATTTTGCGCCGCAGCCCCGCTCACGGGCGCCTCCTTCTCCGCTCCGGGGAGAAGGTGGCCGTTGGCCGGATGAGGTGAGCAGCCAAGGATTCTCTCCACCGCGGCATACTGCTCCGGCGTCGCGTGCATCAAACGCAACAACAGATCAGTTGGAATCGCCTCTCTCATTTCCAATCACCCACAGTCAATTACTGAACCCAGGCCCAGGTTGGGCCTTTGCAAAACGCCCAAAGTTGCGTAACCTGCAACCCTGTGGACAAAAAAAATCAGCGCCCCAATCGGAGCGTTTTCCTGACCGCCAGAGTCTGGCGTGATTTGTCGCCGTCGTTTCATTCGTTCCATCTGTCCTGTCGCCTTTTTCTGACTCCACACTCCGCACTCCGCACTCCGCGCTTTCTATGAGCTACCTCTCCATCGCACTTCAGCGCCGCATCGAACGGCGCCAGATGAACCAGAGCGATCTCGCTCGGCAGAGCGGCATATCCAAAAGCTACCTCAGCCGCCTGTTCAGCGGCGTCGCCAAGGAACTCTCGGACGACAACTTTGTCGCCGTGCTCAAAGTCTTCGCCGCCGACCCGCAAGCCCAGGCCGAACTCGTCGCCGCACGTTGTATGGATGCCCGCGTCGGTCCGGGCTCGGAGCTGGTCGAGATCAGTGTGAAAGGCCGCGTGCCTGTCAGGAGCGAGAAGCAAAAGGAATTTCCCGAAGTCGAATTGAGTCATGAGACGGAGCGCGCGTTTGCGTGGTTGCGGAGTCAGTGCCCGGTTAATCCCGAGCTGGAGAAACACCTTGTTGGTTACGCCAAGTTGACGGGGATGCACTAGAACGTGCCCGTGGCGATTTGCTGGCGCGGCTCGCGCTCCCCATGAGCCGGAACTTGATGTAACACGCGATGCGCCGTTCCCATTTGCTGGCCGCCTGCGCGAACGGTCCGGACCGACTGCCCTTCACTCCCCGGATCGAAGTCATCAGATCACGAATCACCGCCTTTTCCGCCGTCGGCACCATCACCCACCAGACCGGACTTCTGCCCGCCCCGTTATTACCTCTGCCATTTTCATTTTTCATTTGTTTCCCTTTCTGATTTCTGTTTTCAGCTCTCCGGGTTCAGGTTTCCTGCCCATCGCCCGTGCGGCTAGCACTTTTACTTTTCGCTGCTGACTCTACCAACCCCAGGGGGACAGTTACGGGCCTATACCCCAAGATTTTTACAAAAAGTTATTCACCGTCTCTTGGCTCGGGTCTTTTCGGGAATCGCTGTGGCGCTTTCTCCGGACACAGTTTTTTTGGCGGGTCAGACAGTTTTTGTCCGAGCCAGTCGCCTACGCTGGTCGCATGAAGAAAAAATCGCGTTCCTCCTCAGTTTCGTCACCCGCCGCCGGTCGCCTCCGGCGCGAGCCGGGTGAGCGGCTCATGCGGATTCATCAACTCCTCACCGCCGGTAAATTCCCGAACATCCGCACCGTCGCCGCCGAATTTCGCATCTCCACCAAAACCATCAAACGCGACTTCCAATACCTGCGCGATCATTACGATGCTCCGCTCGCGTACGACCGCCAGCGCCACGGTTTCTATTACTCCGGGCCCGTAACCAAGTTCCCCGTCGGCCCCTCCATCACCGAGGCGGAAATGTTTTCCCTCCTCGTCGCGCACAAAGCCATCGCGCAGTACCGCGGCACCCCGTTTCACCAGCCGTTGCAGCTCGCGTTCGCCAAATTGACCGGGCGGCTGGACCGCAAGGAACGCTACACTCTGGAAAACTTTCACGAGGCGCTCTCCTTCCGCCCGCTGGCCCCCGAGGACGCGGACCTCCAGACTTTCCAGACCATCACCCGCGCGCTCCAGGAAAAGCGCGCCCTCAAATTTAACTACCGCAAACCCGGCGAGAAACAGTCTCGCCCGCGCTGCGTGCATCCCTATCACCTGACCTGTAGCGACAACCGGTGGTACGTCCTCGCGTACGATCCTGACTGTGGCGACGTCCGCACCTTCGCGCTTGGCCGTATCGCCGCGCCCACCGTGACCGCCACGTCCTTCAGCAAGTCGCCCCACTTCGATCCGCACAGATATCTCGCCGCCAGTTTCGGCGTGATGAAGGGCGACGGAAACTACGAAGTCCTTATTGAGTTCGACGCCTGGGCCACCGACCAATTGCGGGGCCGGCAATGGCATCCCACGCAGCAGGTGCAGGAACTTCCCGGCGGCGGCTCGCACCTGCGACTACACCTGAGCGGCCTTGAGGAAATCGAACGCTGGATTCTGAGCTGGGGCACCCACGCTAATGTCCTGCGCCCGGCGGCTCTGATCGCGTGCCTCCACCAAACCATCCACACCCTGGCCCGCCGTTATCCCGCCGCCGAGCATAATTCCAATCCGGCTCCCGACTCGCGCGGTGCCGCCTTTACTTCCAACCAATCGTAAATCGGCAATCGCAAATCAAAATTCTCTATGCCCCTCTCAGCCGATGTCATCCCCTCCCGGCCACTCTATACGTATGACGACTGAATTCACCGCTTCCAAGCCATCGCTGGAGCAAGCGAGAACCATCCTCGCGCAAGTTTACTTGCTCTCCGTCCTTGAAGAATTGACCGACCTCCGCCGGACCATGCGCCTGCAAGCTGTGGCCCTCACCGAATTGCGCAAAAAAACCAACCTGCCTCCGGCGATCGTCACGGAGTTGCTTGCCACCGTCCAGCGGCGCGACCACAAATTCTCCCGCCGCTTGGGCAAACTTCAGACCCACGTCAACAAAGCCAGCCGGCTCTTGATCTCGCCCGATGGAAAACCGCAGCCCGCCCAATGAGCGGTGTCAGCATTTCAGCTTTCCCAATTTCAGCTTTCCTCCATCCGTTCCCCTCTTCGTCCTATTCGCCCTGCACCGCCTGCCACGGATGCGCGCCGAATACCGCTCCCTCCCGCCGGAGTGGCGCGAGCTTTATCTCGCCGGCTTCGGTAAAAGGGATGCGGAAGCCGTTCCAGGCCGCAAGGCAAACATGGCGCCGGAAACTCGCGCCTTGTCCGCAACGCCGCCGCGCCCTAACCTTGTCGGCGACCGAGAAAACCAAACGACCAGAACACTAATTAAACCAAATCATTTCGCGTAGCTTCGGCTGCTGTCCACTACGAAACCGCTAATTTCGACACGAAGGACATCGCTCAAGGCACGCCCCGATGGGGGCGTGTTGAAAGCGCTCCTTCGTGGGCCCTAGCGGTGCCTGTAGTGGGGCGTGTGTAAACACGTCCCTCTTTTATTTTCAGGCATCGTTGGTAACCCACGGAGGACAAGCCATCCCGACAGGGCTGATTCGCGCGCGAGCGAATCCCTGTCTGCATGGCAAAACATCATTCTGTCCATGATGTCCTCGCGCATTTTCGCGACGAGGCCATCCCCCAACCCGGCTTCGGCGAAAAATTGCGCGGTCACAGACGCGCCTCGCGAAACCAGCCGCGCAACTCTCACCGGCTTTGCATATGAGCCTGGTGAAGTCCAAACAACGCGTCGCTGACCACGGGGAGGTCTTCACCCCCGCGTGGATGGTTGAGGCGATGCTCGACCTGGTAAAGGGCGAGACCGAGCGGATTGATTCGCGCTTTCTCGAGCCCGCCTGTGGGAACGGCAATTTTCTCGTCTCGGTTCTCCGGCGCAAGCTCGCCGCGGTGGAACTTAAGTATGGGCAATCCGATTTTGAGCGGCGGCACTACGCGTTGCTTGGGCTGATGTGCATTTACGGGATTGAAATCCTGCCGGACAACATTGCCGATTGCCGCGCGAACCTGCTGGAAATCTTCGCCGAGTATTTGAACCTCGATTCGTCCGACGATTTCTATCGCGCCGCCGTTTGCGTGCTTTCGCTCAACCTCATCCATGGTGACGCCCGGACGATGCGCACTTGGGACGATTTGCCGATCACCTTTGCCGAGTGGGGTTATCTTTGGAAGGGCCGCTTTCAACGACGCGACTTCAGCTTGAAAAGTCTCACTATGTCTTCGACGTTCAGTGCCGAAGGCTCGCTCTTCGCCCAGCTAGGCAGACACGAACTCTTCACTCCCGTTGCCCCCACCTATCCGCCCATGACCGTCAGCGAGTTGGTCGCCGCCACGCCGGAGGCAATGCTATGATCCAACAAGCCAGCTTTGCCCTGCGCAGCCGCAACCCGGACGTGCTGACGTGCATCGCGAACCTCTCCAACGACGAGGTGTTCACCCCGCCGGAGTTCGCCAACCGGATGCTGGACACGCTGGCCGAGGCGTGGGCGGCGAACAACCAGGGAGCAAACATCTGGGCGGACAAGACGGTGAAGTTCCTCGACCCCTGCACGAAATCCGGCGTGTTCCTGCGTGAGATCACCAGCCGCCTCACCAAGGGGTTGGAGCAGGAGATTCCGAATCTGGAGAAGCGCGTGAACCACATCCTGACCCGGCAGGTGTTCGGCATCGGCATCACGCAAATCACCAGCCTGCTCGCGCGGCGCAGCGTGTATTGCTCCAAGCACGCCACCGGCAAACACTCCATCGCCAAATCCTTCACCGGCGACGATGGCAACATCTGGTTCAAGCGCCTCAAACACACTTGGGATGGCGACAAGTGCCAGTATTGCGGCGCGGGCAAATCCGTTTTCGACCGTGCGGCGGGACTGGAAACCCACGCCTACGCGTTCATTCACACCGACAACATCAAGACTCGGCTCGCCGAGATTTTTGGAGGCAACATGCAATTCGACGTAATCATCGGCAATCCACCGTATCAACTTAACACGGATGGATTCGGCACACAGGCACGCCCAATCTATCAGGATTTCGTTCAGCAGGCCAAAAAGCTCGAACCGCGCTACATGTCATTTGTGATTCCTTCCCGGTGGTTCTCGGGCGGCATGGGCCTCGACGAGTTCCGGGAATCGATGCTCACCGATAATCGTCTGCGCTCGATTGACGACTATCTCAGCGCGTCCGACGTGTTTAAAGGAGGCATGGGTGGCAAGGGCGGCGTTTGCTACTTCCTCTGGGATCGCGAAAATCCGGGAACATGCCAAGTCTCTACCCACTTCAAAGATTGGCCCGTCTCGACTGCCACACGTCCGCTTCTTGAAAAAGGCGCTGACGTGTTCATCCGCTTCAATGAAGGGTTGTCGATTCTCAAGAAGGTCATGGCTGTTGAAACGGGGCAGAGCAAGTCTCTCGATCTTCCGGACTCGAAGAAGTTCATGAATCTGGTTAGCTCGATTGGAGCATTCGGACTCGACACCAAATTCAGGGGCAAAGACAAGAAGTCAGGAGACGATCTCAAGGTCTACAGAAACGGTGGGGTCGGATATGTCGCGAGATCAAAAATTACGAAGGAGCTGGCAGCCTTTGATAAATGGAAAGTTTACGTTGGTGCTGCTGCTCCAGGGACAGGCAATAAGGACACATATCCACACAGGATTCTCAGCACGCCGTTTCTTGGAGAGCCTGGCAGCATCTCCTCTTGGACTTACAATTACGTCGGGCCGTTCGACTCGAAGAGTGAGGCCGAGAGTGCTTTGTCCTATCTCACATGTCGGCTGACTCGCCTGCTAATTCTTCTGCACAAGCCATCGCAACACACGAATCGTAAGGTCTATACCTTTGTGCCAACACAAGAGTGGACGAAGCGTTGGACAGACGACGAGCTTTACGCCAAATACGGAATCTCACCTAGCGAGGTCGCGTTCATCGAAAAGATTGTCCGCCCGATGGATCTCAACAGCAATGCGCGCGACGAGGTGATTCCCGACGACGATGAGTAAGACAATCGAAGAAATCCTAGCGCCGAAGCCGGAAGCGCGTCCGCGCATCTACGCCTACTCGATTGACGACAAGGCGCACGCGGGCCTGCTCAAGGTGGGCCAGACCACGCGCGACGTGAAGCAGCGCGTCGCCGAACAACTCAAGACCGCCAACATCAAGAATTACAAAATCGAACTGGACGAGGTTGCCGAGCGCGACGACGGCACGACGTTCACCGATCACGAGGTGCGCGCCGCCCTCGTCAAAAAGAAATTCGCGAACCCGGAATTGGAATGGATGCGCTGCACGCTCAAGGATTTGAAGGCCGTGCTGATTGCGCTCCGCACCGGTCAGCCCATCGCCGGCACGCGCGACCAGAATTTTCCCATGCGCCGCGAGCAGCGCGACGCCGTGGACAAGACCCACGCCTATTTCCATTCCATTTGGAAGGAGGACATGCACGCCGTCCCGCGTTTCCTGTGGAACGCCAAGATGCGTTTCGGCAAAACCTTCACAGCATATCAGCTCGCCAAAAAGCTCGGGGCGAAGCGCGTGCTCGTGGTCACATTCAAGCCCGCCGTGGAGGATGCGTGGCTGACGGACCTCGAATCGCACGTTGATTTCGACGGCTGGCAATACCAGTCGCGCAATTCCGGCAGCGATCCGACGAAGGTTTCCGCCAGCAAGCCGTTGGTCTATTTCGGTTCGTTCCAGGATCTGCTGGGCCGCGACGATGCGGGAAACATCAAGCCGAACAACGAGTGGCTGCACAAGGTGAAGTGGGATTTGGTCGTGTTCGACGAATATCACTTCGGCGCATGGCGCGAGACGGCCAAGGAATTGTTCGAAGGTGAAGAAGAGGCGGTCGCCAAAAAGGAGGCGAAGCTCGAATACGCCGCCGGCCTGGAAGGCGTGAACGAGGACCTCATGGTTCTGTCCGAAAAGGAAACCGAGTTCCTGCCCATCACCACCAAGGCTTACCTGTATCTCTCCGGCACGCCGTTCAAGGCGCTGGCCACCGGTGAGTTCATCGAAGAACAAATTTTCAATTGGACCTACACGGACGAACAGCGCGCCAAAGAAGAATTCGCGGCCAAGAATCCCGGCAAGTGGAATCCATACGGCGCGCTGCCGCAAATGCGGCTGCTCACTTATCAGATGCCGCCGGAGTTGGTAGCGATCGCGAGCGCCGGGGAGTTTGATGAGTTTGACCTCAACGCTTTCTTTGAAGCATCCGGCACAGCCACGAAAGCGCAGTTCAAGCACAAGAGCGACGTGCAAAAGTGGCTGGACATCATCCGTGGCGGGTATTCGCCCAAGACGGTGGAGCAACTCAAAACCGGCACGCGCCCGCCATTTCCGTATTCGGACGTGCGCTTGTTGCCGTATCTCCAACATGCGTTCTGGTTTCTGCCCAACGTCGCGGCCTGTCACGCCATGGCGAACCTCATCGGCGAGAAGCACAATGTTTTCTGGCACGATTACCACGTGGTCGTCGCCGCCGGCACGGCGGCGGGAATCGGATTGGATGCGCTACCGCCCGTGCGTCAGGCCATCGGCAGCGGCTTCGACACCAAGACCATTACGCTGAGTTGCGGCAAGCTCACCACCGGCATCACTGTGCCGCAGTGGTCGTCCATCCTGATGCTGCGAAACCTAAAATCGCCGGAAACGTATTTCCAAGCCGCGTTTCGCGTGCAATCGCCGTGGTCCATCAAGAACCCCAACGGCGACGATCCGAACGAGGAGGAAGTGCTCAAGCCCGCTTGTTTCGTTTTCGACTTCGCGCCGACTCGCGCGTTGCGCCAACTCTCCGAATATGGGATCGGTCTCTCGCCCAGCGAGCCGAACCCGGAGAACGCGGTCAAAGACCTCGTGTCGTTCCTGCCGGTGCTCGCCTACGACGGCGCGAACATGACGCAGATCGACGCGGGCGGCATCCTCGACATCGCGATGGCGGGAACATCGGCCACGTTGCTCGCGCGTAAGTGGGAAAGCGCGCTGCTCGTGAACGTGGATAACGACACCTTGCGCCGCATCCTCGAAAATCCCGAGGCGATGGCGGCCGTAGAGCGCATTGAAGGCTGGCGCTCGCTAGGCGATAACATCATCGAAACCATCATCAACAAGAGCGAGGTGGTTAAGGGGCTGAAAAATAAGGCGAAGGAAAAAGACCTGTCGAAGAAAGAGCAGAAGCAACTCACCGACGAGGAAAAAGAGTTCAAGTCCAAGCGCAAGCTAGTGCAGGAAAAACTCATCAAGTTCGCCACCCGCATCCCGGCGTTCATGTACCTGACTGATTTCCGCGAGAACACGCTGCAAGACGTGATCACCAAGATCGAGCCTGATTTGTTCGAGACAGTCACTGGTCTAACGGTGAAGGATTTTCACCTGCTCGTGCGGCTCAAGGTATTCAATACCGAGCAAATGAATCAGGCCGTATTCGCTTTCCGCCGCTATGAAGATGCCTCGCTCCGATACACCGGCATCCAAAGCCACGAGGGCCTGACCCACTACGGCCTCTACGACACCGTCGTCGCCCGAGAATAAATCGCGCCACTTCCGGCCATGCACCCTGCCGTCACTGCATACCTCGAAGCCTACAATAAGTATTGGGATATCCGGGATGACTACGACATGCCGGAACATTTCAAGCACCTGCGCGCACTACTGGCGGACATGCAAGTCTGCTTACAGAACCTGCTGGCCGTAGCCGAGCCTGGCGACCCCGAAATTTGGCACACCATCGGCAAAGCATACCGCAGTGGCATGGGCACGAAACGCGACCGCGCCGCTGCCATCCAATGGTTTCAAAAGGCGGCTGAAGCTGGTTATTACCCAGCCATGGTGCAGTTAGGTCAATGCCTGTCCATGCCCGAACCAGCGATTGATCGTGCCGGTGCAATCCAGTGGTATCGCAGAGCGGCTGCAGTCGGTGACGCCTCCGCGATGGTGTGGCTCGGTTTCGCCTATCGTGAGGGCTCAGGTGTTCCTCAAGATTATCAGTTGGCTGTTGATTGGTTCATCAAAGCAGTCGCGGCAGGGGACATTCATGCTACCCTGCACGTGGGTCGTATGTATGCCCACTATCTGTCCCGCCCCACGGAGGCGGTAAGTTGGCTTCTTCGCGCCGCGCAAGCATTGCGCGCGGATAGTTTTTTGGAACTCGCCCGGCTGTACGACAATAAGGAGCTGGAAGTTTACAACTCCGCCGAGGCGCACAAGTGGTTTCGCGTCGCTGCGGATTATTCGGAAGGAAAATCCGTCAGCGCCTTATTTGCCCTCGCCCGCCAACACCTCGACGGCCAAGGCGCTGCGTGCGATCTTGAAAAAGCCCGGTTCTGGTTACGGCGCATCCTTGCGGTCGCGCCCCCTTCCTACAGCTCCCACCGCGAAGCAACCAAGCTATTGCAAAAACTCGACGGCCAATTCCTATGATCACTTTTTGCCCAGTCAACGCCGTGGTAAAGCTCGACACCCGCAGTGATCCAGAGCATCGCGGATCAAGGCGCCATCGTCGCCAAGTCGCTGGACACCTTGCGCGCCTTGCTCAAATCCTGAATCAGCATGTCCGCGCCGGCCACGCCGTCTGCAAACAACAGTAGTGACACGGATGGGAATCGGTGTGATGCTGCGTCTCGCACTCATGAACATCAGCATCAACACTGTTCTGTTCGTCTCTCCTTTCACCAATGCCAGCACTGGTTTTTTTCGGCGGCTCCATCAATGGGGCTTCGATGCGGTGGAGTTGCTGATCGAAGACCCGGCGCACATTGATCCGGCATTTGTGAAACGCGCACTGGATCGGCACGGCTTGGCGTGTGGATCGGTGGCGGCGGCCATCAACCCCGGACGCGATTTGCGGGGCAACGCGGCCAGCCAACGCCATGGCGTAAAATACCTATGCGCGCTGCTGGATCAAATGGTGACCCTCGACGCGCGGGTTTTGAGCGGGCCGGTCTATTCGTATGTGGGCCGGGCCGAGGCTTACACTGCGGCGGAAAGAAAACGGCACTGGCAAGCGGTCGTGAAAAATCTCAAGACGGTGACGCGTTATGCTGCGGCGCGGGGAAAACTGGTTTGCGTCGAGCCCTTGAACCGGTTTGAAACGGATTTTCTTAATACGATTGATCAGGGATTAAAATTGATCGCCGACGTGGGCAGTCCGGCGCTGAAGCTGCATCTCGACACGTTCCACGCGAACATCGAGGAGAAACATCAAGGCGAAGCCATCCGCCGTGCCGGAAAACATCTCGGTCACATTCACGCGTGCGGTTGTGATCGTGGCACGCCAGGCAACGACCACATTGATTGGAAATCCATCGCCGCCGCATTGAAGGAGATCAAATACGACGGCGACATTGCCCTCGAATCCGTGACGCTGGATGTTCCACGCATCGCCCGTAGCGCCGGCATCTGGCGGCGCATGGAAAAAACCCGCGATGAAATTGCTTACAACGGGCTGAAGTTCCTGCGCAAAACGCTCGCTTGAATTCGCGGGCGCGGCTTGCCTATCACTGCCGCAAGATGCGATAAAATCCCGACGGCTGCGTGAGACGCGCGAGCTTCGTGTCGGTAAAACTGGTCTCCAGTCCCGCGCTCGGAACGATTGCAATGGTTTCCCAGACATCGCCCAAGCGAGCGATCCACTGCACTTCGTAGTTTTGCGCAAAACCGCTTGTCCATTGCATCGAGAGGCTACCACTCGTATTTGACAAGGTGGTGAACTGGACGGCGTTGTCCACCGACGGAATGTTTCCCAGCCGCCAGGAGTTAGAAACGACGCCCGCCGTGATCTGCACTTCATCAATCAAACCGAGAAACGTCCGGTGCTCCTGCGCGATGGGATATTTGAAGCGCCCGAGAAACAGATTGCCGTCGTTGCTCGCAGGCAACGCGCCAAAACCCGCGGGTAACTCAGCAACCGCCGTGGCCTCGCCGCCGTTGGTGTTGACGACGGTCAGGCGCAACTGTCCATTCGTGCCGGCGAGCGTGTCATAAACCGCGAGCAGGTAACGCCAGCCGCCATCGGCGTAGTTCGTGTTGGTCAGCGCAGCGACGGCCTGCATCGAAGTCTGGTTGGTCACGATGAATTTCACCGAGCCGGGAATCGTGTCATTCAGCACAATGCCGTAGCGAAACGCGCCCTCACCCTGCATGACCAGTTGCATCCTGCCCGCTGCGCTTTTGTTGCCGTGAGTTTTGAAAAACAACTCGATGGAGAACGGGCTGTTGAAACTGAACTCGTTGCCGTAAACGTCCTGCGGAAAGAAAAGCGCGCCGTCACCGACCGAGTATGCGCCCGCGTTGAATGAATTTGTTCCACCGGTATTGCCGTTCACGAACATGCTCGCGGGCGGGACGCTGTTGCTCAACGCCACCGGCCCGTTCGAGAGGCTGTTGAATGTGATGAGATCATCGCGCGCCGCTGGAACAACGCCGCCCACCGCCACGATGCCCAGCCCGCTGGCTGTCTGCGCGTCCAACACGCCATTGAAAGTCGGCGTGCCAGCAGTGTTGGGCGTGAGGACTTGCGATTCCATCCGCCATAGACTGACTTTGTAAGGCGAACGGCGTGTCAGCGGCGCGACGCTGCTGGTGACTGCGCCACCCGCGTTGGTCACGACTACGTCGTAATTCAAATTCGTTCCGCTCGCGGGAAAGATGGAAAGCGTGCTGTTCGTCGCGCCGGGAATGGGCTGCCCGTTGTTCCGCCACTGATAGGCAAATGGACCAACGCCCGCGGCCGTCACGTTGAACGCGGCCGGGCCGCCCAGATTCACGGTCAGGGGTGCTGGTTGGACGGCAATGGTCGGCGGCGGCGGAACGTAGGAAAAATTCCACGCCGAACCCAGATCGTGTTTGGTCAGAGAGTTCAGCGTTGCGCCGCTGCCATTCGCGACGAGGCTCACAGCTTGCGCGCCGGCACTGGGCGTCACGCGCATCGGCATGTAGAGCAAGCCGTCGTTGCCGAAAATTTCGATGATGCCGCGATCCGCCAGCATTTGCAGGCGCACGACGCCGTTGCTTGGCGCAAGCGATTGCGTCGTCCCGGAGCAGGTAACAGTCTGCGCCGCGCGATTGTAAGTCACCGTCGTTCCACGCAACGTGAACGTCACGCTCGTGGCTGTGCCCGGCTGAAACGTGGCGTCCAACTCGAAGGCTTCACCCGTTGTGCCCGACAGAATGTTACTGCCAGAAACAAGCGCTTGCGTCGGCCAGGTGTTCGTGGACGTTCGCAGCAGCGCCAGTTCCGGAACAGGGTTCGCATACAACCGCGCGCCGGAAGGCGAAGTGCGCAGCGTCAGGTCCATCGGGAAGTTGATGTTGTTATTGAACGGCATCCCTGGGAATTGAATCGTGCCGTGAACGATCAAAATGCGCCGCCCGCCGGGAACGTCGTTAAACGTCTGCGTTGCCGCGAAACAATCGCCGCCGCGAACGGTGAACGGGCCGGATTGCGCGGTGAACGCATTGCCATCGAACGTGCCGATATAGTAGTTGCCCGCGCCGCCCCAGAAAATCCATTTCTTGTCTGTCGCATTGCCGTCCAGCGGAAGTTCAAAAATATCCGGCACTTCAATGACGCCCGGAAACGTGAAGCTCGAAGTTTGCGTCCAATTTTTCAGATTCGGAGAGGAGAAGAACCGGTATTCATTGCCGTCAACCCAGAGGAGCATCACCCATTTGTTCCCGGGCGCATACCAGAACACCTTGGGATCGCGGTTGTCGCCACCGAGATTGGGCACGACGGGATTGTTCGTGTATTTCGTCAAGGTGCGGCCGGAGTCCAGACTGTAGGCCATGCACTGCGTGAACTGGCCGGCGTTGGCCATGCGCGGAAGATTCGGATCAGAACCTTTCGCCGCGCCGGTGTAGAACGCCACCAGCGCATTCGTGCCGAAGCCCGCCGAATTGTTCCAATCCACCACCGCGCTGCCCGACCACATCGCTCCGAGCGGATCGGGATAAAGCCATTCAGGCAGTTCCGTCCAATGCACAAGATCGGTGCTGACCGCGTGACCCCAGTGCATGTTCGCCCAGTTCCAGCCGTAGGGATTGTGCTGGTAACCCATGTGATACTCGCCATTGAAATAAACGAGACCATTGGGGTCGTTGAGCCAGCCGCGCCGGGCGGTGAAGTGGTAGATCGGGCGATTCGCTTCCTGATAAAACGTGTTCGCGCCAACAATGCCATTGGACCAGACCAGCGAATTAAGCGAAGTCGGATTGGCAGCGGCGGAGTCCACGCGCACGAGAGCCTGCTTGCCTTGAAAATCTCCGAGGTCGAGAAACGAATAGAAATCCGGCGTCACCGAGTCGGCCAGTTCAATGAAGGCCTCATGCGTGACGAGACCATCCACCACCAACTCAAACAGTCGCTTGGTCGCACCGGTCTTCACCGGAAGATTCAGGTAACGGTTCGTAATCGTGACCACCGAACCGAGTGACGCGTCGGTCTGGATAATCTGATCCACGTTGATGTGCCCCCAGCCGCCAGTCGCAGTGTCCACGATTTGAATCGTCGCGTTGCTGTTGATGAGATTGCCGACATTCCACTGCAAGGCGGTTAGTTCTTCGCGATCACCCAAGCCAACCGCCGAGCGCACGATCTGACCATTGACGATCAGGTTCATGCAGGTCTTGCCCCGCTGATTACCGCCGCCGATGAGGAAACGGATGTAATTGCGTTGAATCGTGAAAGGCAGCGAAGTCAGCGTACCGGTGGAAGCGTCACCGCCAAGGAAAGTGTTCACCAACCGGCTGCCTTGATAACCCGTGACTGGATTTTGGCCGGGCAATGTTCCCAGCGCCGGGCCTGAGCCAAAGGCTGTGCCCGTCGTGGTCCATGCGCCGTAAGTTGTGGCCTCGAAGGTGTTGATCTGAATGTCTTGTGCGCAAGCCGACGCGGCGACGAGCAACAACAGGCCCTTGACGCGCGGAATCCAGGAAACCGCGCGATGCCACCGGGTGAGTAGCCGAGATTTGAATATCACCAGCTCGATTTTAGTTTCCAGACGTTGATTGACCCAATCTTCGCCCCGTCGGTTGGGCCGAAGAATTCCACACCGCGACTGGCCGCGGACGGATACACCAGATCGGTGAATACGGTTTCGCCGTCGTTCACGAACACTTCCACGGAACAGGCGTCCACGAAGATGTGAAGCTTGACCTTGCCGTCGCGCGGCGCGAGCGGCGCATCCTGCACGCCGGGAAACTTGGGATGAAAATCCACGCGCCCGGACCGAGTGCGATCCACAAACACCCGCCCGTGGTTGCGATCCACTCCGATGACGGTTTCTTCGGTCGCGCCTTTCAAAACTTTCACGCCTTGCACGCCCGCAGTGACGGCCTCCAGTTCGACAACGAGTTCAAGTTGATCTCCGGCAATCTTGTTCTTGGCGAGCCAGGCGTTCGCCGCCGCCGCATCGCCGCCTTTGAAATGCTGATGCTGGTCGCGCAACTGCGCCTGCTCCCGAACGGGCTGCTGCACAAGGCGGATGCCTGCGGTCGTTTTGCGCAAGCCGACTTCGCGCGCGATGCTCATGGCGCTGCGCCACGGCGAAGTCGGCACGTCCTGGCCATATTCCCAGTTGCTCATCCAACCGAGCCAGAGCCGGCGGCCATCGGACTTCGGCACGTCGCTCCACGAAACTGCCGCGTAATAATCCTTCCCGTAATCGAACCACAGCGCCGCTTCGGAAGCCGGGCGCGTCGGCGCGTCGGCGAGCATGATCTGGTCAACATTGATGTGCCCCCAGCCGCCTTTGTGATCGTCCACGATTTGGAGCTTCACCTTTCTGCCGACAAATTCCCGCACGTCCCACGAACGCCACGCCAGCCGCTCGTTGTCGTTGCCGGAAATCGTGCGGACGATTTTTCCGTCAACCCACAAATCCATGCGCGTCTCCTTGTGCGCGCCGCCGCCGATCAGGAAGTTCAGGAACGGCTGAGTCACTTCAAATTCTGGCGAGGTCAGCGTGCCGGTCGTCTGGTCGCCCTTGAAGAAACTGTTCACGAGGCGCTCGCCTTTGTAGCCGTCCACCGGATTTTGATTGGAAAACTTTCCCTTCGCCGGACCTGGGCCAAACGCATCGCCGGTCACTTTCCAATCGCCATAAGTCTCGCCCTCGAAGTCGGCGACGATTTTTCCGTCAGGGATGAATTCCGGCGTAGGCTGGCCGAGGGAATTCCGGTCCGCCACAAAGCGTGTGCCGTCAAACTGGCCGATGAAATACTGCCCGCCCGATCCGCCCGCGATGCTGCCGGGGTTCATGTTGACCACGAGTACCCAACGCTTATCGTCCGTGCCTTGCACTGGCAGTTCAAACAGGTCGGGACATTCCCACACACCACCGGTTGCGCCCGCCGGGCCGAATTCGCTTAACAGTGTCCACTCCTTGAGATTCGGCGATCCGTAGAACTGCACCTTGTGCTCGGTTGAAAGCGACACCGTCATGATCCAGCGTCCCGTCGGCTCGTGCCATTGCACTTTGGGATCGCGAAATTCCTTCGAGTTGAGATTGATCACCGGGTTGCCGGAATACTTCGTCCAGGTCCGCCCCTTGTCGTTGCTGTAAGCGATGCACTGATATTGCAGGTGGTTCGTCGTGTTGTAGCCGGTGTAGATGGCGACCATCGGCGGTTTGCCGTCCTTGCCGAAACCGCTGGAGTTCTTCCAATCAATGACCGCGCTGCCGGAAAAAATCATCACGCCATCCTCGTCGCCCATTGCCAGCGGCAGATGTTTCCAGTGAACCAGATCAGAGCTGACCGCGTGCCCCCAGCTCATGTGTCCCCATTTGTCGCCGAACGGATTGTATTGATAGAACAGGTGATACTCGCCCTCGTAGAAGACCATGCCGTTGGGATCGTTCATCCAGTTCTTTTCCGGCGTGAAGTGATACTGCGGGCGGAACGGTTCGGAATAATAATTCTCCTCTGCGGCGAAAGCGTCACCGACCAATCCGCCGCCCAGGATTATGACGACCAGAATCGCGGACTGTCGCCACCAGGAAAACAGTTCACGCCGTACGCCCGCCAGGTGCCACGCGGGTTTCCCGCCCCGCGCAAGGCAACTGAGATGCAAAATGGCGCGACCCAGCCGGTGACGGGTCAATTTCATTTTAAGCGAACTGGCTTTGGAGGGTTGGTTCATGTGGCTAAACAGTGATGGGCGGTTGGAAATGTTTAAGCGGGCGGGCGTGGTGATTCAGACTCTTGTCGCGAATCTGCGCGGGAATTACTGGCGTCGCCCCCGCCTGGGAACACACATGGCGTGCCATCTCGGCCGCCCACGCGTGCAACTCATCCAGCTCCATTTCCAGCAACAATCCCATGACGAGCGCGGCCGTGAAGGCATCGCCTGCACCCACCGTGTCCACGACTGTCACGGGATGTGGCGACTGCTCGGACCAGTTGCCGTCGCGAAACAGCAGGCTGCCCTGTGGTCCGCGCGTCAAGGCCACGAGCCGCAGGCCGAATCCCTTGGCAAGCTGTTCGATTTGATGGCGCGGCGAATCGCGCAGATCGAACAGGGACGCGAGCACCGGCAGTTCGCCATCGTTCAACTTCAGCACATTTGCGAGTCGCAGCGACTGCTCGATAATCTCTCGGGAGAAAAACTTTTGCCGCAAGTTGATGTCGAACACGCGCCAGGCATCCGCCGGGGCGGCAGCCACCAGTCTCTGGATGGTCGCGCGGGCAGTGGCATGGCGTTGCGCCAGCGTGCCAAAGCAGATCGCGTTCGCCTCGCGCACCGATGCCAAGGCCGCTGGTGTGACCAACAAGCGATCCCAGGCTACATTTTCGTGGATCGTGTAATGCGGAATACCATCCCCATTGAGCCTCACTGTCACCGTACCGGTCGGGGCTTGCTCATCCACTTGGACGGTTTCGTTTGGGAAACCAAACTCCCTGAAGCGGGCAAGAATGTCACGACCTTGCATATCATCTCCAACGCGCGTCACAACGCTGGCACGCGCCCCCAACGCGTGAGCGTGATAGGCAAAATTAGCAGGCGCACCACCGAGTTCCGGTCCGACTGGCAGCAAGTCCCACAGCACTTCGCCAATGCCTATGATTTTGAAGCTCATGTGTCTCAAATTCCAGGTTTGTTCGATTTCAGGGGCTTCAACCGGCTCATAAGCGCTCACCGAGTGTTCCTTCAGCCCAGGCATCAAGCAGCTTCGCCATATCAACGAAGGATGCAGAGCGGCCAGAACGGACAAAATGCCCGCTGGCGCAATTACCCGCCAACAGCAGGCCCGCATCGTCGAAGGTCTTAATTGCCGCCGCGAGACAGCCGGCCCCAAAATTGTCGCCCGCCCCGGTCGAAATCAGCGGTTCACGACAGTGTGGGCCAGGCACATAGACCGTGGCCGCAGCACTGGCACAGGCCGCACCGTCATTGGGGTGAATGATTACGCGGTCCACGGCAATGTGGGAGCGCAGGAGTGCCGCGAGCGCGACAACGGAATCTGGGTCCTTGCATCCGACAAAATCCAGACCAAAAACCTCGCCCATCTGCCAGGCTTCTTTCAGGTTGAAACTCAGCAAGGTTTGACATTGGCGGGTGATTGGCCCCAGGCGAGCCAGCAAATCCTCCCGATCCACAGCAGGACGGGTCTCGAACTCAGCAAGGTCCATGAAAAAAATGACTTCTTTCGCCGGCACAGCGAGTTCGGCCAATCGGGTGGCCAGATTGCTCCAAATCGTACCTGCATGAGGCAGCTTGCCCCAATTAACGGCTGCGATGAAACGCGCTGCCTTCAGTTCGGCGGCGAGCGCAGCCGGGCCGACACACTCAAGCAATCGCTCCCAAGTTACCAGTTCGCAGGCAGCCATATCACATAACATGACTTTTCCATCCGTGAACTCTAGGCAGGTCGTGTGTGCAGGCGGAGCAAGTGTATAAAGCCGTTTGGTCTTGGCATTGAGCGCGGTTTGATAAATCGGCAGTACTTCACTGCTCCCCAGCGCCCCGATGTAAGTGACATCAATCTCGCCCGCATGGATGTCGTTCAGGGCGGCGGCGAAGAGCGGGCCGTTGCCGCCAAACTTCGCGCCGAGATGCCGGGCTGGATATGAGGCGGCGATACCGGCGGCGGCGGCGACCTTTGGACCGAATGCAGCCATGGAGCTCGGCGTTTGCAGGCGAATGAACGTGTCAATGAAGCCATCAAATCCGCACAGCCCGGAAACGCGCATCGGTCGCGCAGCAGCAATGCGCTGCTTGAAATCTGCGATGATTGGAGCGAGCGCATGGACGTCCCGATAAATCGTTACGGTTCCGGAATGTTCTGCCTTGCCCTGACCTGACTTCTGGCGCGCAATGCTTTGACCCGCGAGAGGAGTCTCCTTTTTGTTTTCTGCGAGGATCATTGCGTTATCGGTTTTGATTCAACCAAGTTGAAACGGAATCATCACATGCAGGCGTGGCAGCCTTCATATCTGTTGCGCCTGGGATGCCGGGCTGGCCTGTTCCGGCTCAGCTTTGATGCCGAGCCTGTGTTGCATGTCCTCCAGAGCAATGCCCTTGGTTTCGGGCACCATGAATTTCACCCAGATCAATTGCAGTACCATCATGAAACAGAAGAACAGAAAGACGCAACCCGGCGCGAACGCCGTCACCATCTTTGGGAAGAACGTCGTGAGCAGCGCGGCAAAGATCCAATGCGTAAAACTGCCCAGCGCCTGACCTTCGGCGCGATGCCGGTTGGGAAAGATCTCCGAGATCAGCACCCAGATCACTGCGCCTTGCCCCACGGCGTGCGCCGCGATGAATGCAAAAATACACACGGGAACGATGCTGTAATGTTCCGTGAAAAATGCCCACGACACCAAGCCCAGCGAGATGATGTAACCAAACGAACCAATGTAGAGCAGCGTGCGCCGTCCCAGTTTGTCAATGAGCCAGAGACCAACGAAAGTGAAAATCAGATTGGTGATGCCGATGCCGACGGATTGCAGCAGCGCAGCCTTTTCCCCGAGCCCCGTCATTTCAAAAATGCGCGGCGCGAAGTAGAGGATGGCATTGATTCCGGAAAGCTGATTGAAAAACGCGACCAGAATCGCCAGAAAGATCGGAACGCGCAGACGCCACGTCCAAAATTTTGAGGCGGATGCCTTTTCCACGCGGGCGGCTGCCATCATCTCATCGGCGTGCGCTTCAAGTTGGGCCTGTGGCAAATCGGGTTCGATCAGCTTCAGCACCTTGAGGCCCGCCGCGCGGTCGCCCTTGCGACTGATCAGCCAGCGCGGACTTTCCGGCAGACCGAAGCACATCACCGCGTAGAGGACGGACGGAATGGCCGCGATGCCGAGCATCCAGCGCCACGCGTCTTCGCCGCCGAACCGCGCGATGACCGCATTGGATAGAAAGGCCATCACGATACCGAAGACGATGTTGAATTGAAACATCCCTGCCAACCGTCCGCGATGGGCTGGAGGGGCAATTTCGGAAATATAAAGCGGCGCTGCGATCGTCGAGATGCCAATGCCGATGCCACCGATAAAACGAGCCGCGATGAACATGCCCACGTTAGTTGCGAAGGCACAACCTAAGGCGGTCAACACATAAAGTGCGCCGATGAATAACAGCGTCGGTTTGCGGCCAAACCGATCCGTGGGCCAGCCGCCGAGCAGTGATCCGAGCACCGTACCGTAAAGCGCGGACCCCAGCGCCAACCCATGCATGCCGGCGCTCAAGTTCCAGAGCGCTTGAATCTTCTGCTCCGCGCCGGAGATGACGACCGTGTCGAAGCCGAACAGAAAGCCGGCCAGCGCGGAAGTGATGGACCAGAAGAAAATGCGCCACTTCAAATCCTGGCGACCACTAGGGGGTCGCCGTCCGCTCGTGAAGTCGCTTTGTGGGGTCGCAGTGGGTATGTTCATGTTTGATTCTGTTCTGGGCTGGCAATCATTGTAAATCTGCTTTGGCTTTGCTTTTGTAACTCTCGGCCCGGTGCGGCCTCGCTGGTCTGGCGGCGACCGGTCCTATTCCTGAACTCCGATCAACCGCTGGATTTTTGGTTCGGTGAGTGTTTTGCTCGTCACCATTTCGACTCCTGTATCAATGATCCGGGGCACCGACTGACCCTTGAGGTGCAACGCCAGATTTTTTACGCCTTCGTAACCCATCTGGTAGGGGTTTTGCAGGATGATGGCGTCAACCTGTCCGGTGCCCAGGGCGTCAAGCAGTGTTTTGTCCGGATCAAAGGCCACCATTTTCACCTCGCTGCGCTTCTGGTTTTGCAGCGCCTGCAAGGCGCCCACCGAAACATCAACATTGCACGCGAAGAGGCCCTGCACATCGGGATTCCGCTTGAGCATTTCTTCGGTGACCTGCCGGGCGGTTTCGGCGGTGTCCTGACCGGATTGGGAGTCCACGATCTTGATGCCCGGAAAATCATTCACAATCGTTTCTGTAAAACCGGCCACCCGCTTTCTGGTTGCCTGGGAGCCGGGCAGGTGTCGGACCACAAGGACATTGCCCTTGCCGCCCAGAATTTCGCCCATGCGCCGCCCCGCGAGCGCCCCGCCCTCATAATTATCGGTGGAGGCAAAACAAACGAATTGGGTGGCTTGAACTCCCGAATCAATGAGGGCGCACGGAATCTTCAACGTGCCGAGTTTCTCGATGGATGCGACGAGCGCCAGACGATCCACCGGGGCAATGACCACCCCGGCCACATGGCGGGCAATGGCGTCGTCAACAATTTGGATTTGGCGGGCGCTGTTGGTTTCGCGATCCGGGCCGTCCCACACAATCTCGTAGCCAAAATCTTTGCCTGCCGCCTTGGCCCCCGCGAAAACTGACTGCCAGAAAACCGTATTGGTCAACTTGGGCAGGAGCGCGATAACATGACTGGCAACCCGCGGAGCGTCATTGGTTGCGCTCGTGGTTGCCGTAGTGCTGGGCTTACTGTCACAGCCCGCTCCGAACAAAAGCGCCGCCAACAAAAGCGGGCTCCAGGTTGGAATTCTTTTCGTATTCATGAAAGTATTCGTTGCTTGATAAAACTGCCTCAACGCCGATTGTGGTGCGGGTTGATCCGCTTTTCCATTTGCTGCAACTTGGTTTCGATTTCGCGCTATGCCTACTCATCGATCTCCCGCTGCTTGTAATGGATCCCAATATCTGGAGTTGATCACTCCATTTAATGTACCCGAGGCAGGATCGGTGGGCGGATTGATTTGCGAGTCTTTGCGAGATTCGGAATGTCCATCCGCAAAGCCAACATTCCCTACCCCTCCCGTCCCGTGACGCGTGGTGTCAATTCCTTCCCTGTCGGACACGGCAGTCCCGGTCATGCACGCCTTCGGCCACCACAAACTGGCACTGGCGGTCATATCGGGTTTGGGCTGTTTGTCGCCAACCACAAGGCAATCGGTAGGACGTTTGATCGCAGCACGTTTGAACCCGGAGGCGCTAACAAACTTGGAACCGAGAACACTGATCGCCTGGCCGGGTGCTTGCGGTTTGCAGCCGAGGAAGAAGGAGTTGTAGCCATAGCCCACAAGGTCAAAATTGAAGCTCCAAATCCACTTCTGCCCGTTGATGCTGATATTGTCATTGACCGCTGGGTCGTGAAACGATTTCCAGTTATTCGTTGTGCCGCCGCAAATCGCCGCCCCCCACCAGTTGTTGAGTTTATCCGCTGCCGAATAGGAGGCAGCGGCATCGGGAAACCTGTCGTTGTTATCATCGGTGTAAAACTGGGCGTACAGGTTGATTTGGCGCAAGTTGTTCATACAGCTTGTCCGATGCGCCTTGGCTTTGGCTTTCGCGAGCGCGGGCAACAGCATTGCGGCCAGAATTGCAATGATCGCGATGACGACCAACAACTCGATGAGAGTGAACGCCAGTTTGCTTCGATGGTCTGTCTTTTTCATAGTCTCTGCTCCATTTCGTATTCTCGTTTTTGTCGGTGAAGCCGGCCTGCGATGTTGCGGGTCGCAGGCCGGCTTGCCCATCCACCACTAGCGTTTAATCCGATAGAACTGCGCCGATCCACTTACGGGGATCGTCGCCTGGAAATTGCCGCCGCCCAGCGAAGTGATCGTGGCCGCCAGATTTCCGTAAGTTCCGTTGACCGTTCCCGAACCGACCAAGGTGTAGGCCGAAGCGGCGTCGGCTGGATTACCTGAGAACGTAATCGTCACGGTTCCGCCGCTCACTGTGATGCTGGTAATAATAGGCGCCCCCGCCACATATCCCAACTGACCTGCGGCAGGCGTAACCAAGCCCGAGGTGATCTGCACTTCGTCAATGAGTCCCTGGAAGGTGCGATGATCGTCGCCAATCGGATACCGATTGCGACCGACGAACAAGTTGCCGGTGTTCGCGGCGAACAGCGGGCTGTATCCCGTGGGTAGAGCCTTGACTGACGTCTCGCCGCTACCATCGGGGTTGGCAATGCTCAGGCTGATCTGGTTGGCAGTCGCATCATACTTGGCCACCAAATAGTGCCACGCCCCATCAGCATAGTTGGCGTTTGTCGCATCCACGACCTGAAAACTGATGTTGTTATTTACGGCAAAGCGCACCGTGCCAGGACCCGCTTCATTGACAATGAGGCCATAGCGGTAGGTATTCCCGCCATCAGTTCCCTGTGAGAGAAGTTGCATGTTACCAGCACCACTTTGATTGCCAAATGTCTTGAAGAACAGCTCGATCGAGAAGGACGTGCGGAAATCAAACTCATCTCCGTACGCATCCTGTGGATAGAAAACCACGCCGTTCACTCCGTTGATGAAGGAGGCGTCGAAGGAGTTCGTGCCACCATTGTTGCCATTGATGAACATCGCGGTCGGCGGCACGTCGTTGCTCAGGGCGATCCCGCCATTGGCGCCGATGCCCCACGGATTGGGCGCGTCATTGAAGGTGATCAGAGCATCATACGCCGCATCAATCACACCATTGCTGTAAACTCCCTGGCCCACGGCGGTGTTCGCGTCGAGAATACCCGCTTGAGGAATCGGAGTACCGCCAGTGCCCAGCGGATTCACTTGAGCTTCCATCCGCCAGCGCGCGAGGTTTGCGGTCGGCTTCTGCGTGGGCAGAACTGTGAGCAGCGCCGGGGAACTGGTGACCGTTAGTCCGCTGCAAGCGGTGAACACCAACACGTCGTAATTGCCGGCATTGGCGAGTTGCGCCGGAAACAGGTCGAGCGTGGCGTTGGTCTTTCCGGGCAGATTTGCTCCATTCAAACGCCATTGGAATTGAGGCAGTGTTCCTCCAGCAGTAACAGAGAATGAAGCGGGTTCGTTGATGTAGGCCGTCACTGGCGTCGGCGACGCATAAACCACCGGCGGAATACAGTCGGGCGTTTTGGCGAGCAACTGCTTGTTCGGCAAGGCCTGATCGGAAATACGAATCTGGTTGATCAAGCCGTCCCAGATATTGTTGGCACCTTCATCGCGTCCAAAGGTCACGATGCCGCCGTTGGAATTGTTGAAAGGAATGAGATTCGCCGTGAGCGTCGCGGTTTTCTCAACGGTGCTGCCGTCTTGATTGACGACGAGCAGGCTCATCACCATGGTGTTCGTGTCATACCGTGTGCAGGCATAGTGCCAGTTGCCGTCATCAAAGCGCTGCCCGCCGTTTTCCGCCGCCGTGATGCGAACGATCACGAAATTGCCGTTGTAACCCCAGAATAAGAGGCTGCCCGTATCGCCATCTTCGCTGACTTGGAGGATGTCGTAAGCGTGGCCCTTCTGGCTGAACCACAAAGTTTGCCGGCTGGTGGCGCTGCCAGCGGCAGTGGATTTGAAAAAGCATTCCATCGTGATGCCGCCGTTGTTCTTGTTCATGTCGCCGCCGTAAACATCATGCTGGAAGGTCACTTCACCCGTAGTGGTCTTGTCAGCTCCACTGTTCCAGGAGCCAGAGCCAGCAGTGTAGGGATAATTCGTATTGAACATCCCGACCGGAGGCACACTGGCAACAAAGGTCATCGAGCTTGCCAAATCGCCGAGCACCCAGAGATTATCCACCGTGGCGGGGATGGTCGGGAAACTGGAGTTGGTCAAAGTCCCTTGATTGGCGTTCGTGGCGAGATCCAAAATGCCAACCGAAGTCAGGAAGTTTTCCGACACCACGCTGGCGGCACCGAATTTCCAATAACCCTGCACGCGCGCTTGCGCCGAACCGGGCGCCGCGAGCAACTGACTGTCCGCCAACGCGCCGTTTGAAATGCGAATCTGATTGATCAGACCATTGAAACGGTCGCCTTCACCCTCGGTGCGCCCAATGAGCATGTTGCCGGGACCATTGCCGGGAAACAACGGGGCGTTCAACGCGTTGGTCTTGGAAACCGTGCTGCCATTCTGATTGATCACGGTCAGCACCACGTTGGTGTTGCCGGTGTTGTAGCGGATGGCGGCATAGTGCCAGTTGCCATCGTCGAAACGTGCGTTGCCATTGTCGGCGGCAGTAATGCGGACGGTGGGGAATCCACCGTTGTAGCCCCAGAACAACAAGCTGCCAGTGTCGCCATCCTCGTTTAATTGAAGATGCGTGTACGCCGAGCCTTGAAAATTCCAGATCAAAGTTTGCTTCGCCCCGGATTGCGTGGCCGATTTGAAGAAGATTTCGATGGTGAGGCCGCCGGAGGCATTAGAAGTGAACTCGTTCCCGAACTGATCCTGTGGATAAAACATCGCGCCGCCATCGCCAAGATTGTTGGCGGAATTCCATGAACCACCGCCGTTATCGTAGCCGGGATTGAACATCGAGAGGGGCGGGACGGTGGGCACGATTTGGAAATTGTTTTCCATCGGCCCCCAGACATACAGGTCTTCTTCGGACGCTGGTGCGGTCGCACCACCGGTCAAAGTTCCTTGGCCGACATTCGTCGCCAAATCCGCGATACCGTGGGTCAAGCCGGCACCGACGGGAATGTTTGTGGACCACTGATTCATCTTCCAGTAAGCAATGGTTTGCGCGTTTGCGACACTAACGGTCGCCAATACCAGCACGGTGACTCGCGCCAAGGTATTGAATAGGTTGATTGTTCTTTTCATTTTCGTTCGATTGGTTCTTGGGTTGTTGGCAATCCGAACCTGGACCAGCGACAGCTTCTCGACGGCGAGGCCATCCTCGGTGCATGGTTCGGCTTTGATTCCAATTAAACATCCGGGCAGGAAAAGTTACAAATCCAGACTAGACTGATTTTACGAAAGCTGATATGACTGATTTTAGACCAGCCATTACCAATCCAACTAATCCATGATTTCCAAACCAAAACACACCGAAATCAGCACCCAACTCGAAGCAGATATCGCCTCGGGCAAATTTGCCGCCGGCGTGCGGCTGCCCAGCGAAGTGCAACTGGTGAAGCAGTTCACGGTTTCGCGTCCAACGATTGGTCGGGCTTTGCGTGATCTCGAAGCCAAAGGATTGATCGAACGCCGCGCTGGTTCCGGCACCTATGTTCGTTCCACCACTGCGCAAGCTGCCCCGTCCCGCATCTTTGGCCTGCTGGTCCCGGGGCTCGGCACCACGGAGATTTTTCAAATCATCTGCGGTGAGATCGCCAGCCTCGCCCGGGTCCAGAACTACGGTTTGCTTTGGGGCGGCTCCACCAATCCGAACGAGGACAAGGACGCCAGCCTCGAACATGCCGAAGTTCTCTGCAAACAATTCATCGCCCGCAAAATCAGCGGGGTGTTTTTTGCCCCCGCTGAACTCACCCCGGGTCAGGAGCAGGCCAATCGGCGGCTCGCAGAGTCACTGCGCGAGGCGGGGATCGCCGTGGTGCTCCTGGATCGCGACCTCATGGATTTTCCCAAACGAAGCGATTTTGACCTCGTCTGTCTCGACAACATGGCCAGCGGTTACATGGTGGCGGAACACTTGATCAAGCTGGGGTGCAAAAGATTATTTTTCGTGGCCCGCCCCATGTCCGCCTCGACTGTGGAGGCTCGCATTGCCGGGTTTCGCGAAGCGTTGGTGCGACATCGGATCGAACCCGACCCCGGATGGATCCGCATTGGCGACCCATCCGACCTGAAATTCGTTCGCAGCCTGGTCGCGGGCAAACAAGCCGATGCGTTTATCTGCGCCAACGACAATACCGCCGCACTGCTCATGCGTTCGATCGAATCGTGCGGCTTTCGCGCCCCAAAAGATTTTCGCGTCGCCGGCTTCGACGACGTAAAATACGCCACCCTCGTCTCCCCACCACTCACTACCATCCATCAACCTTGTCGCGATCTGGCCACGATTGCGTTTCGCACGATGCTGGAAAGGTTGGCCGAACCAGCTTTACCCGCGCGCAGTATTTTGCTTCCGCCGCATTTGGTCGTACGCGAATCCTGCGGCGCTTACTTGCCTCGCCCGAAAGACAACTAACCGTCCCCAAGCGACCGTCTGAACCAGATACCGTCCGGCACGCCCGTAATCTTCCGAGCCCTGCCGGGAGGCTCGGAACACTGGCGTTTATCGGTCGCACTGATTCACGGGTTGCAAACAACGCTGGCAATCACAGTGATATTGGGTGAGTAGTGTCCGTGAAAACGAGACGCCATTGCCAGCGGAATTGCCAGCGAACCAGTAAAGAGTCAGCCCCAAAAGTTAAATGCAGTTACCGATTGTTTAGGCTTGTAAAAGTGTAGAAAACGCCTGATTCTATTGGTGAATTGAGAGCTAAATGACTGATTCTAAAAGCCCACCAGAGAAGACCAAAACGACGAGCTTGGGTCGTTAGACCTCATCGCGCGCGCACACTGTGAATACAAACCAGTCATCTTTACTTCGAGATGTGATTGGTTTCGTCATCGGAGGTTTGGTCGCATCAGTTGCATCTGCTCTTGTGTTGCTCGCCTTCTTCCCATTGCCACCAGAGCCTGACCCTCAGAATCACACCGGCGAGGCGCTTGTGATTCTCTGCATCGTCATGTTCTTCTGCGGAGGCTTCATCGGGCGGCGAGGATTGAGCGCGGAGTTTTGGTCTGATCTTTTCCCCTCGGTCGGCGGCTCATTCGCCGCGTCCGTGATTCTGTGTCTGACGGCCAGTTTGGACTTTCGCGAGACAGCTACCATGATGGGCTTCGCATCCGTGGGCATTGTCACGAGTGCGGTTGCGCTGTTACTCTTGGGGCGTCGTTTTCCACCGAGGACAGAATCGTATGAGGTCTAACAAGTGCGCTGCAGCGAACCGCCGCCCCGCTGGGCAGTCGGACGGTTCAGGTAATTTGTT
>CAZKMR010000038.1:0-21570 GCA_964553795.1 uncultured Bifidobacterium sp.
GCGGGCAGCGGATGTTGGACTCTGTGCCATAGATTGCGTGCGATGTTAAATCAGCGCGCCGCGATGGCAACGCGGAACATCCTCGTCAGGAGAATTTTTTCAACAGTCCCAGCAACCGTTGCTTCACCACGCTGCGATGTGGCGACGCGGCGGCTTCGGCGGCGAGGCGATCCTGATTCTGCACAAACCAATCCCAACTTTCGCGGAACATGGCATCGTTCGAGTAGCGCGGTTTCCAACCGAGATCGAGCAACGGTTGCACGTCGAAATGAAATGCCTTGTGATACGTGAGGTAATGCCACGGCGCGAGCGGGCTGAGGCGCAGCCAATCCAAAACGCGCAGGGTGTTGATGGTCAAACCTGCCGGCAAACTGGCCACGCGCGAAGTCGAGTGCGCGTGTGTGATGACGTTTTCCAGTGCCTCTCGTAACGTGCCGAACTTGTCCGTGCCCACGTTGTAAACCCCCGGTTTGCCGGCATCCATCGCCAGCACGTAAGCATCCATCAAATCATGCGCATGAACGAACTGAAACTTCTGGTTGCCGTCGCCGATGACATAGATTTTCCGGTTCTCCTGAATCCACTGAAACAAGATTTGAAAAATGCCGAGTCGCCCTTCGCCAAGAATGGTGCGCGGACGAATGACGATCAGCGGCAGGTTGCCTTTGGCGCACAGGTCGCGCACGGCCAGTTCTCCCGCCAGCTTGGCGCGACCGTAAATTTCCACCGGCGTCATCGGCGAATCATTTGTGACGGGACAACGTTTCGGCGCACCGAAAATGGCGCTGGAACTCATGTGAATGAAAGTCTTCACGCCGGCCTTTGCAGCTTGCTCGGCGGCGATTCGTGAACCTTCGACGTTCACTGCCCAGAAATCGCCTCCTGCTTTAGTCAGCGGCACAAGAGCGACGTTGTGATGTACAACGTCGATTCCACTCATCGCGCGGGCTACGCCGGCGGCGTCGCGAATGTCGCATTTGACGAACTCAATTTCCTTCGGTCGTGACACATCTTCCCACACGTCCAACACGCGAACGCTTTCGCCGCGTTCATGCAAACGCCGCGCAATCAAATTTCCCAAAAATCCTGAGCCGCCCGTGATTAAATGCTTCATGACTTCGATTCAAAAAGTCTGCCCGTTCTCGGCGCACCAGCGCAACGACCGTCTCATGCCTTCTTCCAGGGCGATGGTGGGTTGGTAACCGAGCTCGCGTTCTGCGCGTGTTACTGCGCAGGCGATGGATTTGTTCATTTCGGACAAGACATGGATTTTTTGATGATAAATGCCGAGCCCTTGCAAGGTTTTGTCGGCGAGCCAGGCAATTTCGCTGGCAAAGCCCGGCAAGCGCATGCGCTGGTGTTTGCAGTTGTGGCCAAATTCCTTTTCCAACAATCGCTCGATGGTGTCCACAATCTCATTCATCGAGTAGGGGCGTTTGTCAGCGATCCAATAAACCCGTCCGGCGGCGCGTTCGCGCATCGCGGCAAGTATCAGACCCTGACAGAGGTTGTCCACGTACGCCATGGAACGCAGATTGTCACCGCTGCCGACGATGGGGGCTTTGCCGTCGCGAATCATCTGAAAGAACAGCGTCTGGCGCGGGGGTTGATTCGGGCCATAAAACCACGGCGCGCGAATCAATACGGTTTCTATCTTGTCATCGCGCTCGCGCACGGCCAGTTCCATCTCCATCTTCGAGCGGCCATAGTTCATGTACGGATTGAATGGCGAGAGCTCGTCGAACAAGTGGCCAGGATGCGGGTTGCAACCGCAGGGCGAATTGGAGGAAACGATGACCGCACGCTTCACGCCGGATTGGATCGCCGCGTCCAAGAGATTGATCGTGCCGTCACGATTGATCTCGTAAAACTCGCGCACGCGTTTCGGATGAATGATGCCGGCGGTGTGAAACAGAATCGCGTCTTTTGCGTCAGCGCAGAACTTGGCGCAATCGGTTCGGTTCCGGATGTCGCCGGTAACAACCTCAACGCGGTCGGACAACTTTTTAAGCGGCGCGGAATCTTGTCCCGGCAACAGCAGAACGCGGATGCGGAGTTCGGCTGCCGGCGTTTTCAGTTCGTCATGTTCCGGCAGGCCTCGCACCAGCGTTTCGACCAGGCGCGAACCGAGCCAGCCGGCGGCGCCGGTGACGAGAACCAGTTTCGTGTTCAGCTTCATTTCAGAGTTTGCCGAGGAATTTCAGGGTGTTGCGGCGCGCAAACGCCATGATGGAGCCTTGTGGATTCACGCCTGGTGCGGTGCATAACAGGCTCGCGTCGTTCACATAAAGATTTTTGAAACCATGCACGCGCCCGAACGAATCGACGGCGCACTTGGATTGGTCTTCACCCATCGGCGCGGAGGAAAAGAGATGAATGGTCATCAGATTGGCGAGTCCATCGGGCAACACTTCCGGAATCTTACTCAGGCAGCCGTCGCAACGTAAAACTGGACCGCGATTGAGGCTGGGAAACAGTTGGGTCGCGCCAGAAGCCAACAGCGCTTGCGCCAGTTTGCGTAATCCATCGGCGAGATCGCGGCGATCGGTTTCCGTGAGTTGGTATCGGACAAGCGGATCGCGGAAGCCTGGCAAGGCGCGGACGTTGCCGCGGCCTTCGCTCGTGATCATAGCGTAATACGTCGCGGTGTTCTGCCAGGTGCGCGAGGTTTCGTGCGCCGCATCCGGGTGATCCAGCAATCCGAGGGCGATGTAGGCAGGGGAACTGATGGAACAACCAAAGCTCAAGCGTGGCGCGAATTCTTTTACCTGATGTACCGGCACGCCCATGTCTGCGGCGTTCACGGTATCAGGAAAACGGGCGACGATTTTCGCGGTGGGATGAACTTGCAGTGCATGGCCAACATTTCGAGTGATCCCGCTGCGCCGAAGCAGGGCGGGAGTGTGAACCGCGCCCGCGCAAACGAACAGGTGATCCGCAGCGATCCGAACTGCGCTTCCAGATTTGTGTTTCGCTTCGATTAGCCAGCCGCTTCCATTTTGACGAATCCGGTTGGCGCGAGTGTTGGATTGCAACCTGCCGCCGGCTTTCAGAAAACGCGGAATAAATGTCTCCGTCATCGACTGACGCTTTCCCAGTGCGGAATGCGGAGTGCGGAGTGCGGAATCGTCGTAGCGAAACCACCGCGGCACTTCCAACGATTTCCATCCAAGCTTGGTCGCGCCGTCATGCAATTTGAGCGAAGCGGGCGGAGCGTCATGCGGCAACATTGACACCGAAACGTCGCGCTCGCATTGCTCGAAATGTGGCAGCAAATCTTTTTCGGCGGCAGCTTCCAGTTGAAATTCCTGCCGCCAACGTTCGAGAATTTCCGGCGGCGTGCGGTGATAGAGGCCGCTATTGATTTCGCTCCCGCCGCCAACGCAGCGGCCTTCGACATAGGCAATCTTGTTTTTCCCCAGTGCGACCGTCTGGCCGCCGTTGCGATATTTCTGGAGCATCTCGTCGATTGAGAAGGGCGCGCAGGAACTCAGCGGCAAATGATCGCCTTCTTCGAGCAACAATACATCCCGGCCCGCTTCCGCGAGCAGCGCGGCGGTAATCGCACCGCCCGGACCGCTGCCGATGACGACGATTTCCGCGCGCCATTCGGTTGGAGCGCCGGTCTCCGGCCCGGCCAGTTGATCCATTTGAAGTTCGAGCCGGGCCGGAGGCCAGCGTTCTGGCTTCCGGCTATAAAGCGCCAGCGTCGCCAGACTTTCAAAGTAGCGAATCAAATCGCGTTGAAAACTGAGGCCGGACGTTTTCCACGCCGCGATTTGTTTCGCGCGCTTATCCGGCGACTGACGATGAAAGCGTTTCCCGCGCAACACGCCGAACACATCAAAGCCGAACGACGCGAGTCGCATCGGGGTGCGCAGGTAATCCGGCAGTTGCGCGTGTTGCGTGAGGATGAATTGCGTCAGGTCGTTGTGCGGTGGTTGGAGCTCGGGCGAAACTTCATGCAGCTGCGCCACCGAGTACGCGAGCGCCGAGGCGACATCGTGAAACCAATTGGCGTGCGGCGCGCTCATTTCATTTTCCGGTCGCCAGCCACATGACCGCCAGCGTGAGCGCTCCAATCAAATAGCTCGCCCAGTCTTTGAAGGCGAACGCCGTGGGATCATCGTGCATTTTGCCGCGATAGGTCAGTAACCAGACGCGACAAATCCAGATGAACAACAACGGACACGCCAGCAGCAGGAGTTTGGGACTTTCGTAAAGTTCCACCACTTTGGCGCTGTTGACATAGAGACCGAGCACGACCACCGCGGCGAGGCCGCTGCTAATTCCCAAGGTGACGACCGAGCCGTGGTGCGCCGCCGTGTAACCGCGGCCTTTCAATTGATGCCCGTTCTGCCCGCGCACGATTTGAATTTCCTGAAACCGTTTCATCAGGGCGAGGCTCAGAAAAATAAACATCGAGAAGGTGAGCAACCAGATGGACCACGCGATGCCTGTGGCGACGTGGCCGGCCACCAAACGCAACGTGTAGAGTCCCGCGAGGAACAGCACATCGAGCAACGCGATTTGCTTGATGTGCCACGAGTAGGAGGTCGAGACGATAAAGTAGAGCGCGGTGACGAGCGCGAATTGTGGCGCGAGCCAGAATGACAAAGCTAACGCACCGACCAACAGCAACGGCCCGCCGAGCAGACCGTATTGCAGTGGCAAATCTCCGGAAGCGAACGGGCGATTGCGTTTGCTGGCGTGATGGCGATCGGCGTCCAGATCCAGCAAATCGTTCAACAGATAGACCGCCGAAGCCGCAAGACAGAACGCGATGAACGCGATGATCGCATGAATCAGGGTGGTACGATCCTGCAACTGATGCGCTGTAATCACGGGCACAAACACGATCAGGTTTTTGATCCACTGATGCGGTCGCAGCGCGCGGAGAAAGAGCAGGGGACGAGAGCGATGAAACAGAAAGGTGGGCCCGACTTTGGTGACGTTGGCGGCGAGTTGCGCCAGCGTGCCGGAAGCGTTCACCACAACGGCTTCGCGGGCGCCCGGCCAGACGCCGAGGTCGTCGAAGGAGTTGCCGGCGTAATCGTAACCGCGTTCGCCGAAGCGTTCCGAGAGCGCGGCGCGTTTGGCGGCGTTGCGCAGATTGGTTTTGCCGTCGCTGGCCAGGACGTCATCGAACAACCCGACATGCGTCGCGATGGGCTTGGCCATCTTGAGGTCGGACGCGGTGGCAAGCACGAGTTTGCGACCCGCGGCTTTCTCGTTTTTGAGCCAGGCGAGAAACGGTTCGTGATACGGGACGCTGGTGGGATCAACCGACACGCGCGCGGCGAGTCGTTGTTTGAAGTAGGCCCGTCCGCGAAACAATGCGAGGAACGAGAGCAATGCGGCCCATGGGTTTTTTCGCAACAGTCGGACGAGCGATTCCCACATCATGTCGGTGCGAATGAGCGTGCCGTCCAAATCCACGGCAAGTGGCACTTGGTTGGGCGGGCGGACGTCATTGGGTTGCGACATGTCGTTCGCCAAGCGTAGCCGAGGGCGTCGGGCGTTGACAAGCGGCGGCGATTTGGAAAGCTGCGCGCGAACATGCGCCGCCTGTTGAGCATTCCGGGAATCACGCTCGCCGTTTTTCTCGCGTGGAAAGTGGCGTTGCTGGTTTTTACCTCGCAACCCGTGCCGTCGAATGACGCCTTTTTTTATGACGGCGCGGTGGTGAATTACCTTTTGCACGGCAAGTATTGCAATCCGGCGTTGGCGCAAGTATTGCCGATTTCCGGGACGGAAGTTTTCTCGGCCTACCCACCGCTGTATCAAGCGGTGTTGCTCGCTTGGATGAAATGTTTCGGGACGAGCGCCTTGGCGGCGATGTGGTTGCATCTGGTGCTCCTCGCCGCAGTGGCGTGCCTCTTGATGCTGATCTTGCGAGCACTCGGAGCTTCGTGGTTGGTGACAAATCTCGCGGGAATGTTTTTGTTTGGCATCACCTTTCATGATCGACCGGACACGTTGGCGCACGTATTGGGAATGCTCGCGTTGCTGGCATTGATGCGCGGGTTAATGTGGCCGGTTGCGGCGTTCCTCGTGTTAACGATTGCCACGAGTCTGCAAATTGGCGGTATCTACTCGCTCTGGGCCGGGACGATAGTGCTCGGCAGCGTTTGGTTGGGACGAATGAAGTTTCCGTGGGGGCCGGTTTTGGCTTTTGTGGTTTGCATCGTTGGACTCGTGGCGCTGGTCAAGTTTCGTCAGCCGCTGTGGTGGGCGGGATTTTTAGAACACGTCCGAATCACGCCCTCCGTCACGGGATTTCGATTGCCGTTGGTCGGTGACATCCTAAAGGTGGTTCGCACCACGGCAGGCATTGTTGTCGCGAGCGCCGGAGTGGTTTGGCTGCTGCGAAACCGCCCTGAGTTTCGCACGAAACTCGCGACGTCGCCCGCGTTACTGGTGGCGACATCGGGTGTCGTCGTGGCCTTGGCTTTGGTCGGCGGTTGTCTTCTGGTGCTGACGCCTAACACGATTCACATCGCGGGTTATCTGCAACCACTGATGGTTGGTTGCTTTCTGGCAGTGGCGTTTGGTGGGAACGCGAGAATGGGGGCCAAACTTAAATTGGTCTTTGGCGTATTGGTTGTCGGTGCCGTTATGGTGGTTTCCGTTCGCGCCATGGGAATGACGACGTGGGGCGTGTTGTGCGCGCGCGATGTCAGTCGCGCCGAAGCATTGCAGCAAGTGAACGAGGAACTGGATGCGGTTGCTGACGGCGGTAAAGTTTTTGTATCGGCTGCTTATCTTTACGAAACCGCGTCGCGCACCAACCTCACCTGGATTCATTCGGATTGGCCGGCGCCGGCGGTGAGCGACAGGTGGGAATTGCACGCCCTCGAATCGCTACAACCGAAGAAACTGCTTCTGACGCAGTTCGATTATTACCGCCGCTACGAAGTCGTGGTGGCGCAATTCCGACGGCAGCGTGGCGATGTGGAAGTGCGCATCGACAACTTCGCACGCGTGCAACCACCCGATGCGATTCCCGCGACGCAAAAATTCGTCCAGCACATCTCCTGGGCGCCCGTCGTGGTGGAATTCGATTGGCCGACCCGTGATTTGAAGTAATCTGACGTCACTCCGCTCGAAATCATGAAAACGATCAAACTTGGTTCCAGCAGTCTCATCAGTAGTCGGTTGTGCTACGGCTGCTGGCGCATCGCCGGCACACGCGAACAGTTCAAGAATCCCGCCGATGCCGAAGCCAGCGGCCAGGCCGCGGTGCAGGCGGCTTATGATGCGGGTTATACGTTGTTCGACGGCGCGGATATTTACGGCGGCGGGCAGGCGGAGGAAATTCTCGGCAAGACGCTGCGCGTGGTTTCCGGCATGCGCGACCGGATTCTCATCACGAGCAAATGCGGGGTGCGCCACGCGGGTTCGCCGCAAGCAGATTCGCCGCAGCGCTGGGATTTTTCGCCTGAATACATCGTGAGTTCCTGCGAAGGTTCACTGAAACGGCTCGGCGTCGAAACCATTGATCTCTACATGCTGCACCGGCCGGATTACCTCGGCGACCCGCACGAAATCGCCGGCGCGTTCGCGCAACTCTACGATGCCGGCAAGGTGCGCTGCTTCGGCGTGAGCAACTTTCGCCCTTCGCTCGTGAATGCGTTGCAAGCCGCGTGTCCGTTTCCGCTCTTGGTCAATCAAGTGGAAATCAGTCTCGCGCAACGTGCCGCCTTCGAAGACGGCACGCTTGATCAATGTCTCGAGAAGAACATTACGCCGATGGCATGGAGTCCGTTGGGAGCGGGGTTGCTGGGGGACGGCGCGCGGCGTTTGTTGCCAGCGCAGGAAGGCTACCAGACGGAAGCCATCGTGAAAGCGTTGGATGAAATCGCTGGCGCGCGCGGCGTGAGTCGGACGGTGATTGCCTATGCCTGGCTGTTGAAACATCCGAGTAAAATTGTGCCGATCGTGGGTTCGACGAATCCGGATCGCATTCGCGAAGCTGTCAAAGCCGTTGATTTCGATCTGTCGCGCGAAGAATGGTATCGGCTGTTCGTGGCGGCGCGCGGCGAGCCGTTGCCGTAATGCGATATCGCTTTGAATGCCGAAAGTAGATTTTATCGCATCTTCGTCGCGATTGAATTGCCGGAAACAGTCCGAGCGAAACTCATCGCGGTGCAGCGCGAGCTGAAGTCTGTCATGCCCCGGCATTCCACCGCGTGGCCGAAGCCGGAGAATTTGCATCTCACCATGCGTTTTCTGGGCAACGTGTTGGCGGACCGCGTCGGGCCACTGCACCATAATCTGGCGACGGTCTTGTCGGAGTTCGGCGCGTTGAACCTGAAATGCGAACGACTCGGTTGTTTTCCGGATCTTCGTTTTCCGCGCGTGGTCTGGGCCTGGGTGCATGATGCTACCGACCGTTTGCAGCAACTGCATCAGCGCATTGATGCGGGAGTGCGGGAGTTCGCCGAGAAGCCGGCGGAGGCGCGGTTCATGGGACACGTCACTCTCGCGCGACCGAAACAAATCAAACGCGCCGACGCCGAACGGCTGGCGAAATTCGTCGAAGCGGCGGTGCATCGTGAATTCGGTCACTGGCAGGCGGACGAGGTTTTGTTGCTGCGCAGCGAATTGTCTGCTGCCGGTTCGCGCTACCATGAGCTGGCGCGCATCAGTCTGAGGCAGAATCGCGGCAACACACAATCATGTTGAGTCGGCGGGCCCGAGTTAGCTCGACGTGTTGTTCCGTTGGCGCTATGTCTGCGTAGCGTAATTATGAGCCAAACCTCCGACCAAAGATCCGCCGAATTTCTCAAAATCGCCGATCAATTCAAACTTGGCGCGTTGACGACCGAATCGTCGCATCCGGTCACCGCCAACCTGAGCGAAGTTGCGAAGCAGGACATCGCGGCAGGACTCAAGTTGTTGTTCGAGGTGGACGACGATGTGGTGCGGAAGTATCGCGAGTTCGCGGACTCCGGCCGTGCGCGCGCGATCGCGGGTACGGTGCTCGCCGCGCTCAAAAACGGTGGCAATCTCTATTTCACCGGATGCGGTTCAACCGGACGGCTCAGCATTCAATTGGCGTCCATCTGGCGCGATTTCTGGCAACGCAGCGGTTTGCCTGCCGCAACGGAATTTGAGAATCGGGCGTTTCCGGTGATGGCCGGTGGTGACTTTGCGCTCATCAAAGCGGTCGAAGGCTTCGAGGATTTCACGGCGTTTGGAAAAAAGCAGATTGGCGACCTGGGCGTGAACAGCAAGGACGTCGTCTTTGCGATCACTGAAGGCGGCGAAACTTCATTCGTCATCGGTACGGCGTGGAAAGGCGTCGAGGTCGGCGCAAAAGTTTATTTCGTTTACAACAATCCGGACGAAATTCTTTGCGAGCATGTCCAGCGCAGCCGCGAGGTGATTCAGGATGCACGCATAGAGAAAATCAATCTCACCACCGGACCGATGGGCATCACGGGTTCGACGCGGATGCAGGCGACCAGCATCGAATTGGCGGTGATGGTGACGATTCTGGAAATGGTGGTGCGGGAGTTGGTGAGTAGCCGCCGAGGTGACGAGGCGGAGGCTTCTGGCTTGCCCGCGAATCCACCTCCTCACGTCGGTGGCTACGATTCAAATGTCGTTCCGCAACAGTTTCTGACCCAACTCACCGAACTGCACGCTACGTTGAGATCGCCGGAGTTTCTCGCCCAACTCGCGAAGCTCACGGCGATGGAGGAAACGGTTTATCGCGCGGGCCGAAAGAACAATTACTTCGCGGATCGCGTGGGCATTGACATGCTGACGGACACGACCGAGCGCTCCCCGACGTATTGCACGCCGCCGTTTCGCAAGTTTGATGACACGACGGCGACCGAGTCGTGGGCGTTTCTTTATGTGCCGTATCCGAATTCCGACACCGCGTGGGAACGTGTCTGCAAACGCAAGCCGCGTTGCGTGGAGTGGAAACCGGAAGACGTGCGCGGTCTCGTGCCAGACGACAAATACGCCCGAACCGTGGAGATCATCGGTAAGATCAGTTACCACGAGTTGATGCGTTTCCGCATCGGACTCGACGGCATCAAGAATCGTCCGCTCGGTCCGGGTGACAGCGCGGTGGGGCTGGTCCTCGAGGCCGAGCAGGATTCGTTGCTCGATCCACGTGGGTTTCATCGCACGCAACTTGAAGCCGCCGTGAAAGCCGGCGCGAAGACCGGATTGATTTTTGTCGGCAGCGAAAAGGGGTGTCGCGAGATGAAGGAATTCGTGGCGCAGTGGAATCCCGGTTGCGCGGCAGTCTTTCTGGTCGTTCCCGACACGGACTTGCTCCTGAACGGCGTCATGCGCGTCGGTCTCAAGATGCTGCTGAACACGCTCTCCACTTGCACGATGGTGCGGCTCGGTCGCGTGATGGGCAATTACATGATCTGGGTCGTGCCGAGTAACCTGAAGTTGATTGATCGCGCGACGCGTTACATCCAGAAGTTGACCGGGCTCGAATACACCGCGGCCAATAAGCTCCTGTTTGAAGTGTTTGAGTACGTCGAACCGCGCATGAAGGCGGATCAGGCTTATCCGCCGGTGGTGGGCGTGAGCGTGATGCGGCATCGGCATGGCTTGACGAATGAAGAAGCCGAGAAGCGGCTCATGGCGGAGATTGGGTAAGGCCTCTCACCGCAACCGACTCGTTTGAATTGGGTTAGGAGCTTTCGGATCGGGTCATGTGGCGGATCGCTTGGCTAGGGCAGCGTGTTTCGATAATGACACATTTGTGTGCTCGCGCCGCTGTTGATGAGTTGCTACCGTTGGGCAGGTTGTTCGGACGCAAAGAGTTGGCTTCTGAATTTCATCGGAAGCTGGCCAGAAGGGAGGGAATGTTTCCGTCGGACTGAAGTTCGAGTCACGTGAAGTGATGGGAAACAAATTCATCTCTCAGCCCCTGCGTTTTCAGCCGATATACATAAGTTGAAACAAGTTTGTCCGAGGCGTTTTGTTGTAGGCTGGAAAATTCTCTCCGTGCTGCTGGGTGGTCTGTTGCCTTCTTCGGTTTCAAGTGCGCTTCTGGTTCAAGATGCGTTTGATTATCCCAACGGTCCTTTAATCACGGTCAGCAGCGGATTGTGGGGAACGCACAGCGGCACAGCGGGGCAAATCGAAGTCGTCTCCGGACGCGTGGACTTGCGCATCCCGGCGACCGAAGACGTGAGCGTGACCTTGCCCGGGCAACCTTATCTTGCCACGACCAATGCCGCTTTATACGCCAGTTTCACGGTGAACTTCTCCGCGTTGCCCGCAGTGGCCGGTCAGTACTTTGCGCATCTCAAAGGCACCGGATTGAGTAATTTTCGCGCCAAACTTTTTGCACTCACCGGCGGGGCGGGCGCGGGACAATATCGCCTCGGCATTGCCAACTCGGCCAACTCGCCTGCCGTCACCAACAATCTCAATCTCCAACTCAACACCGATTACCGCGTTTATCTGCGCTACATCCCGAGCAACGCCGTGACCACGTTGTGGATTGCACCGACGAACGAAACGTCTGCCTCGGTCACCGCTGCGGATGCGACGTCGGGGGCAAGTTTGACGTCGTTCGCGTTGCGGCAGGACGCGGGCATTGGCGTGTTGGCAGTGGACGATTTGCGATTGGGCACGACGTTCGCCGACGTTTACACCGGCAGCAACTCCATCCCGCCGGTGTTCACGCAACAACCCGTCAGCACGGCGACCGTGGCCGGCGGCGCGGCTACGTTTGTGGCGGCCGTGTCCGGCACGGCACCGTTGCATTACCAATGGAAGCTCAATGGCGCGCCACTGCTTGGCGCGACCAATTCCACACTCGCGCTGACCAGTGTCACCACCAACGTGGCGGGAACTTATTCGCTCACCGTTTCCAATGCCGGCGGCAGCACCAATAGCGCGCCCGCCACGCTCACCGTTATTGTGCCCAACGCCAGCGGCACGTTGACGCTCGTGCATCACAATTTGAAGGGCAACTTCGCCTCCGACTGGAGCACCAATGCCGTTCAGGTTCAGGCCATCGCACGGCAATTGCTTCATCTCAATCCCGACGTCATCACGGTGAACGAAATTCCCAATGGGCTGCGGTATGAAATGACCAATTGGATGACGGCTTTTTTTCCGACGTATCAACTCGCCATCAGCGCGGGCACGGACGGAACGATTCGCAGCGGCGTGATTAGTCGCTTTCCCATCACGCGCTCGCAATCCTGGCTCGCCAACGCCAGCCTGACCAATTTCGGTTATGACGGCACGGTCACGCGGGATTTGTTTGAAGCGGAAATCGCCGTCCCGGGCGCGACGGAACCGTTGCACCTGTTCGTCGCGCACTTGAAATCCGGCCCGGACGTGGACAGCCAGCAACGCCGCGCCGCCGAATGTCGTGCCATCTCGAACTTCATTGCCACCGTGTTCCTGCCGACCAACGGCGCGAATCCTTATCTGCTCGCCGGCGATTTGAACGAAGACATCGCCTTGCCGCTCAGCCAGAATCTGCAACCGATTCAAAGCTTGCTCGGCGCGCCCACCGGCTTGCAACTCACCACGCCAGTGAATCCTTTCACGCTGGCGCGGTTCACGCATTCCATCCAGGGCGCGTTGGATGCCCGCTTTGATTACGTGGTTCCGGGCGGTCTGCTGTTTTCGAATCTTGTCGCGAGCCAGGTGTTTCGCTCAGATCAATTGATCGCGCCGCCACCGCCGTTGTTGACCAACGATTCGGTGGTTGCGTCGGATCATTTGCCGGTGCAAATGATCTTCAACTATCCCGATCCGCCGCTGCGCGTGACGCTCACGACGAGCGCACCCAACCTCACGCTCACCTGGCCGACGCTGGCGGGCCGCCGCTTCCAGATTCTGTCCAGCACGAACCTGGTGACGTGGAGCAGCGCCGCGCCCAACCTTTCCTCCAGTTCCAATCAAATCACCTGGACCACTGCGATTTCAGGGAGCGCCGCTTACTATCGCGTACTCCGGTTGCCGTGAACCCGCCCGCAGCGCGATTTATTTTGGTGCTTCACCCTTAATAACGCTTCGAAAATCAGAAATTGGTTTTGGGAAATGACTACCCGCCTCATGAACCGGCGTATGACCGCCAGGTTTTGGACTGCGCCGGCAAAGCGAAGCGGCGCCGGCGCTTTCGGACGGGCCAAGGGTAATCGAGTCAGAGCGCGCCTTCGCTCGGGCGAAAGCGGTGTCGTCCACCCTCCGCAGTAATGCTACGGAGGACGGGCGCTGCGCTTGCCACCGCAGTCCAAGACGCGGCTCGATCTGCGATGGCTCATGGGTGGCGGGTGGCTCACATTTCTTCCCCAGCCGTTGCCCACGAGAAACGCCGAAGCAGCCTATTTCTTCAACCAGGTCGGCGTGACCATCATCCGGTCCACGGCCATTTGGCCGAGGAACTGTTCCGCCTCCGACTTGTCGCGCAGCACCTTGGCCACGAGCCGGCGATGCGACTTTTCCAGCACCTCGAACTCGACCTGCAACCTGGCCAGTTCGCGCCGCATTTCGTCCACCGAAGCATTTGCATTCATAATTTCCGTTCCGTTGAATTGATCGTCCTTTGCGCCGGCTGCCACCGGGCGCGCCAACATAATCCAACCCGCGCCAAAACCAAACGCCAAGTCCGCGGCTTTTCAGGTAGAGCAGAGCGTGCCAGCCGCATCAGCCTGCGCCGCTTCTCATCCCACCTGAGATCGACGGCTGTGACCGCAATCGGTCCGGATTCATGGGGGTATTCTGGGTGCGAACGGGGCAAGTCCCCGGTTAAAGCATTGACTTGGATGCGATGGTGACGAAGCCGCGGGAAATCAGAGAGCGGAAGCTGGGGGATTCAGGAACAGGCGAACGGAAAAATTCAGTGGTTGCAGCCTATATCCTGCAGTTAGACCACATCATCATCGTCGTCCTTCTTCTTCAGTCGGGTCTCAAGGAACTGCTCCAACCGGCCGGCAAACCAGGAGCGAGCGTCCGTCTCATGCTCCCAACGAAACACATCGTGCTTGTGGACCTGTCCGTCTGCGTGGATAGCAAACGCAAACTGGTCGCCACCACCATCGTCGCCGAAAAAGAGCAAGTGGTCGAAAGGCATGTAGAGGTCTCGGAAGCTGGCAAGAGTCCGAAACTCCTGATTGCGCTTCTGGATGTCGGCAGCCGACCAAATGACTCCTGAGCCGTAATCCGCAGTAACGCCATCTGCCTCCAGAAGAAACTCGCGCAACAAGGTTGGCAGACGAATGCCGAGTATCTGCTCGACGGCTGCAAGCTGGCACTCACTCGCGGGGCGTCCGAACTTCGCGTCGCGTGCGTGCCCTTTGGTGAGATGCTTCCAAGATGGGGAGTTGAATGGTGGCATGCCGTGCAATGCGGGCTAACGAGGTTAGGTGAGCGACCGGTGTCGGAGGCGTGATCACGCTCTGTGCTTCAATGTTCAAATCATGCGTCGACGTCCAGTCGGGACGCTGGATAACGGTTCGCTCCCGCAACTGGTTCGATGTTTTATGCCGTGCGCCCTTACTGATGCTTAATAGCTTATTGTTCTTCCGGAGGCGGCAACAGCTGGCGAAGCAACTGATCAAGTTCGGTGAACTGATCTGTGCCCGACGCCCATATGATCTCCTGCTTTCCCTGCCGTGGTGTGACAATGCCCATGAAGGTTGTACCTTTCACTAGCACCGGCTTGTAGGTCGCCAGCTCATGAGACTGCCATCGCCGAGGCTTAAACCACGGAAACAAAGGGAGGATATCAATTCCGTCCGTACGCAACTTCACTGCTTTAATGACGCCGCCGACTAGAACAAGCCGGTAAGCCGTATATCCAAGAAGGAAGAGAGCGAGAAACCATGTGGCTTCCACGCCTTTCCAAGTGACGAGCAAAATCCCGCAAATCGTCACTCCTGCAAGTTCCAAGAGTAATTGAGTCCGCCTTGCTCTGAATACGCGCTCCGTGTTCACACCAAACCAGTAATCGACGGCGGATTTTGCAGGCTATCAAGATTCATGAATCGACCGTAAACGGGGCGAAAAGTGCTGTCTAGTATTTATTTGCGTTAGATAGGTTGTCGCATCTGTTCTGAGCAAAGGTGGCGTTGGCCTCGCCAAGCCCTGTGAGTGGCGAATCTGGAGGAGCGACGTAACGACCCATATTGCGAGGTCGTCTGGCTTTTACACGACGGGCAGACCGCTCGCGGTCGGCAAGTTTGGGAGCGCGGACGGTCTCCGTCCGCAGCGCATTGCAAGGTCAAGAGTGTCCGAATCTGCGTCGGCCCAATGACTCTCACGGCGTTGCAAGCATTGATTAGGCGAAAATGTCTCTTAATCATCTGTCGCTTCCTTGTTCATGTTCCCCAGATACCAAACTGCAAATATCACCTCAGCGATGAAGAACAACGCAAATGCGGTCAGTGAAATGGCGCGGAGTATGATCGGCCAGTGCTCGAACTGCCATGACGCAGGCAGCCAGTCGAGGGCCACGATAGTGAACGCGAGCCACGGTAGTATCTGACCGCACACGAGCAATCGTTGAGAACGCTTGGACAAGGATGACAATGGTGTGCTCACGCGTAGTGTCCTAACAAATCGGATCGCGCGTCGTGCGCCATAACCTGATTGTCATAAAACGGTTCTATTTCAGGTTTCTCGGCGTGTCAACTGAAGCTTGCCGATTCTTGCGGCATGAACACTAAAGCGGGAAATGTGGTATTGTGGCGCGGGCCAGGGAAGTTGAGCGATGCGGCAGCCTCGCCCTACCGCAGGATGGTTCGAAGGCCGAAGGTCAGGGAGTGCCGACGGTCCCCGTCCGCAGCGCACTGCGAGGTTAAGGTTGCTTGAACCTGCGTTGATCCAATGGCTTTCCCGGTGCTGTGAGTGGGGACAACTTTTAGATGGAAGCGGTCATAGCCCGCCGCTGCAAGGAAAGGCCGTATCACGGTTGGGCTTCGAGGCGGTAATAAGTGGGAACACTATTGGTCGCCGCGGGCAGGGTGCGATTGGCGCTGAAACTGGTGGCGCGGAGCCAGTCGGTCTGGGGCGTCCAGTTCACGCTGTTGGTGCTGGTCAGGACGCGATAGGCGTGGCCCGGGGCGGTGGGCCAGTCGAGGCGGATTTGGTTGCCGGGCAGCAGCGTGGGGGTGAGACGAAAGAGTCCGGCGTTGGCGCTGACAGCCGGCGCGGCTTCAACGCGAAAGTAACGGACGAGGCCGTTGGTGGCGGGCGCGAGAGAATACGCGGTGTTGGTGCCGGCGGCGGAAAACCAACTGCTGTGCGGCGTCCAATTCAATCCGTTGGTGCTGGCGTGAACGCGATAGGTGTGGTTGGTGACGGAGGGCCAGGTGAGTTGAATCAGATTGGCCGAGAATTGTCGCGCGGTGACGTGGAAGGGCGGCGGCGGGTTGTTCGGATCCGTGCCGGCGATGAATTCGCCCCAGTCGCTCAAGCCGTCGCCGTCGGTATCGGTGAGTTGGGTGCGAGCCGGGTCGAGGCTGCCGAATTGCGCGAGTTCGTAGGAGTCGGGCAGTTGATTATTGTTCGCGTCGGTGAAGGTGTAATTGCCGGTGAACGTGATGGTGTTGCCCGCGACGAGCGTGTTGGTTTGCGGGGCGGGTGTTTGGTAGTGCGCGACGTCGCCGAATTGAATGACGTATTGCCCGGGCGCGGCGTTGGTGATGGCGAGCCAGCGACCATTTCCCGTGCGACCGCTTGGGCCGGCGAGCGCGAAGACCGATTGCCAGAGATTGTTCGTCACCTGAATCGTGCCGGGCACGATGGTTTCCACTGTGATGGAGACATCATCCACCAGCCAGCCGAGGCGCGGGAAGCCATCAATCGAGAACAGGAAGTGATACCAGACGATGTAAACGACCTGACCGAGGTAGGGCGTGAGATCGAGTTCAAATTCTTCCCAGCCAAACGAAAAGTCTTCCGCGAATTGATGGAGGACAACCGGAGCGGTGGTGATGTTGGTGATGATTTCAACGGCGGCGAGTTGGAATTCAAAGTCGCCCTGCGCGAGGAAATCGTATTGGTGCTGGAAGCGGAGCGTGGCCTTGTTGCCGCCGAGCAACAGTACGCCCGGGCTGATCAAGTAGGATTCCATCAAGCTGACCGCGCCGCCGTCGAGGTTGCTGCCCCAGACGTTGGTGCCGGAGTAAGCGGACTCGCCGCCGCCGGGCGAACCAAGCGTCCAACCGGATTCGGATTCGTCAGCGGAGATGACGGACCAGTTGGGGGTGTTGGTTTCCAGATTGTCGAACCACGGCGGCGCGAGCGGTTGCAGGGTGGTGAAGCTGAACGGCAACCCGTTGTCGTCGCCAGTAGCCGTGTTGCCGGCGCGATCGCGGCTCGTGACGCGAAAATAATACGTGGTGTTCGGCTTGAGGCCGGGAAGCAGGAGTGCGTGATCGGTCGTTAGCGCGGGATGATATTCGACCTGCGTGTTGGGAAAGGTTTGCGGCGACTCGCCGTATTGCACGAGCGAATCCGCGGGCTTGGACGTGGTCCAATAAACGTAGGCTTCGAGATAACCGGGTTCGGACGCCACCGCGGATATGGCGGGTGGCGTAATGTCGAAGGCGGCCGTGGCTGTGCGGGTGGCGGAGGCGGAGGCATCAAAATAATCCGTCTGAATGGTATCGCTGGCGGCAGCGACGTAAACGCCGGGCGCGCCGCTGTTCGTTGGCGCGAACAACACATTACCGCGAAACACCCCGGGGCGGGAGGTTTCCACCAACGTGAGCGCGAGTTCGTTGGTTCGCTGCGGGCTGCTGATGTTGACCGAAACCGTGCCGCTGCCGCGCAAGTCCGTGTCCTCGACCTCCACCACGGCCCGGCCCGGCAACGAATAGATATCGCTATCGAGCGTGACGGAACTGGTGTTGGGCGGCGGGGCGAGGAAGTTGAGAATATTCTGGAGCAGCCCGGCGCGATTATTTCCGATGCCGCTGCCGAGTGGCACGGTGTCGAGCGGGAATGAGAGATAGACGACGCGCCCCGGAAGGTCCACGCCGGTTTTGGGTGAACGCACGCCGACGATTTCCCCCTCAGCCAGCAGCACGGGCGCGGCATTGGTCGTGGGTGCAATCCAATCGGACGGATCAGCAATGCCACCGCCGCTCAGAATGAAGAGCAGTTCGTCGTAAGGCGAATAGTCGAGCACCGTGTTAATGCCCGCGCCGACCGGGTCGCTGCCGAAACTGCTGATTTCGTTCACGGGCACGTCTTCAACGTTGGATTGCACTTGAAGGATGTTACTCACGAAACTGGCCGCGCCAGCCTCGCCAAGACGGGTCACGGCTTCCATGGACGCGATGAAGAGCGAGCCACCATTGGTGACGTAGGCGGTGATGGTCTGAACCTGCGCAGGGCTGGGCGCGATCAATTCATCCATGCGCCAGATGACAGAGCGGTACGATTGCAGTTGTTGCAACGTGGGAAAACTGCCGGAGCGCGCGTCGAACACGCCGTAGTTTGCGCCGATGGCATTCAGCGCATCGGTGTAGCCGGAAAGCGGCGGGGCGGCGATGAGTCCGCCGTAATCGGTGTAGGAATCCAGCAGCAACACGAGTGCAGGTTGGGAATTCGTCGCAAAAAAGAAGGCGCCGCTGCTGTTGTTTGTGGCGCGATTGCCGGCTTCGTCCTGAGCGACGGTGTAATACTGAATCACTGCGCCGGCGGGAAGATTCGGCAGCGGAAACTCCTGACTGAAATCGAGCAGGAGATTCGTGGCCGCGAGATTGGGCGTGGGAGAACCGTAATACAATTCGCCGCGGGCAAGTTCGTCGGTCTCCCAGAGAATCGTGAGTTGACCGAATTGGTTGGTGGCTTGAACGCCGATGGTTTGCGGCGGGACCAAGTCCACATTGGCAATCGAACTGCGCATCGCGGCGGGAAGCGCGTCGGTATAACGCGCTTCGACTACGTCGAGATGCGTGACCTGTAGATCCCCGTCGGGCGCGGCCGGACCGGCGACGAGCGCGACACTGCCAGTGAACACGCCGTGTGAAATCTGAGCGAACAAAGTGACGAGTTCGCCGGCAGCTTCGGTGGTGCTGCGCAGTTGCAGCGTGGCGCTCGCCTGACCAGCGAGATCGTAGTCCACCAGCGTGAGTTTAATCTGATCCGGCGCGCGATAGACGCTGCGATTGAATGTAACGATGCCCACGCCCGGCGCGGCAAAAGTTCCCGACGCCACGAGGGCGAAATCCTGGTCAATGGCGGGCGAATCAATGCGGGCGTCTTCGACTACACGCGTCCCCCGGATGCGAACGAGATATTCTCCGGGCACGGGCGCGGCGAGATGCACGGCTTCGACGTTGTTGATCGTATCGGGCAACGGTGCGTTGGGAATGGACTCACCGTCACTAAAACGATTCCCGCGGAAGATTTCGCCGGTGGGCGCAATCACTTCGAGGTCGAGATCGTTGACAAGCGCAATGGCGGCGGCGGGCAAGCCGGGCACGTCCGTGTAGGTGAGTGTAATTTTCAACGGCTCATTCGCGCTGCCGATGAGCAGGTGTTTTTCAAATACGCCGCCATTGGTCAGCAACGCCGTTTGGTCGGTGAAATCGTAATTACGCGTCGAGCCAATTAACGCGGGCAGATTTACCCGGCCCCAACCTTCGTCGTTGTTGGGCACGGCGTCCGTGGTGAAACCGTCGTCCATGTCGGTGGCGGAATTAATCAACGCAGCTTTGACGAGGGCAGGTGAGGGCGTCACGCCACCGCGCGTGGCGCGCCAATATTGAACGAAGACCGCCGCAGCGCCGGACACCTGCGGGCCGGCTTGGCTCGTGCCGCCTTGATAAAGATAATTCTGCGAAATCGGCCACCATGCGAACGCGTCGTTGGCGTAAACGGAACGCAGCGACGCAATCCAACTACCGGGTGCAACGAGGTCAGGTTTGATGCGGCCGTCCGCGCACGGGCCACGACTGGAAAAATCTGCCATGGCATCTTGCCCGTCGGCGTAAATGGCGAATTCATCAATCGGCAGATTGAAGCGATCATTTTGCGATGCGCCCGTGGCAATGACGTTTTTGGCAACGGCGGGACTGCCAATGGTCTGATAACTCGGTCCGGCGTTGCCGGCGGAGAATTCCAAAATGTAAGGTTGATCGCCAAGCGCGAGCAGGTCGGCATCGCGCACCAGCGCGTCAAATTCCATCGCGCTGACGTCGTAATGCCCTTGGGTGTCGTCGCCCCAACTGTTTGAGCCTATGTCCGCACCGGCGCGTTTGGCGTCGCGCGTCATCGTTTCAAAACTGGGCGGCGGCGCGTAATTGCCCGCCGCATCAAACAGTCGTTGGCCGATCAAACTCGCGCCGGGCGCGACGCCCAGGCCGTAAAGATAACCGTTCTCATCCGTTTCACCGGCGGCGCCGTTGCCCGCGATAATTCCGGCGACATGTGTGCCGTGACTGTGCTCGTCCGCCGCGTCGGCGAGTTGTCCCGGCGTGCCGTAGTAAAACAGTGCGGTGACCCGACCTTGAATGTCGGGATGCATGGAGTTGGTATCGCCGCTGTCGAGACCGCTGTCGGCCACCGCGACCGTGACGCCCGCGCCGTTGTAACCCAGTGATTGCATGAGGGTCTGATTTCCCGGGCCGTCGCCGGCCACGATGCGCGAGGAAACTTCGTCGAACAATTTCATGCGCGGCGTGGCTTCGATCCACAACACGGCATCGGTTGCTGCCAAAGCATCGAGTTGCGTGCGGGAAATGACGCCGCGCAAAATGCGACCGCTGGACAAGACAGTTTCACGATCAAGGCGGGTCAATTGATTGCGTGCCTGTGCTGCTTCGTTGGGAGGGGTTTGTGGTGCGAGCACGACGGCGATTTCGAGGGATTCGTCGGTGGGCGCAGCGGCACGCTGCCGCACACGGGGGTGGATTTTTTGCTGCGCTTGATAACTGGTGACGAATTGAACGAATGGCAACGCGCGAATCTCGTCCGGGGTGGCGTTGCGAAACCGGGCGACGAACGCGTCCTCCGGCACATAGCGCAACAGCGTGACACCGTGCGACGCCAGTTGGGCGCGCCATTCAGGGCGGAGTCCGTCGCGAAATTGCACAATAAACAGACCGCTGGATTGCGGTCGGGCAAGATGCTGTGTCGTGGCGCCCGGAGGCGGAGGAGGCAGGGGATTGCGCAGGCGCAGGGGTTTTTCTGCAGCGCCGGCCATAAGTGCAAAACCGAGGGTGCAGACCAGGAACAGGCTGCCGATACGTCGCACAAAAGCCGGGAACATCACGCTGCGACCGTAACCGAGGTCAGGCGGATTTACAAGGGAGGGTTCGGCGCTGTCTTCTTAATCTCAATCTCTGCTCTGCGTCCTGGTCCGCAGGTTAAGATTAAGAGCGTGCTTCAGAATGAAATAATGGCTGCGGCTGGTAGGGCGCGTCACTCCGTGCGCGCCGGGTTGGGCCAGCCAGACGCCGCCGCGCACGGAGTGTCGCGCCCTACCGCAACGGTCATTTTGTTATCCCCTCTAAGATTTAAATCACAGTTCCACGGTTTTTCCCGCCCGGAGAAAATGCAGCCAACAGCGGGTGACGGGGCGGCGATAAATCTTCTCGAGCGCGCCGG
>CAZKMR010000038.1:21670-39375 GCA_964553795.1 uncultured Bifidobacterium sp.
AAATGCAGCCAACAGCGGGTGACGGGGCGGCGATAAATCTTCTCGAGCGCGCCGGCATAGACCCGAAGCTGCGGTTCGTATTGTTTTACCTTGTCCGGCAAACCTGCTTCCGCCACGGCGTCGGTCTTGAAATCCAGCAACCAGATCTCCTCCGGCAACAAAACAGCGAGGTCCACCTGGCCTTGCACCACGATAAAATCGTCTCCCGTCAATGGAGCGCTCGCGGCCAAACTCGGAAGTGTTTTCAAGTCGGCGGCGGTCAGGCGCGCGGTGAATTCCATTTCTCGATTGATGGCCGCGGCGGGTTGTTGGCGTAAGGCCGCTCCGGTTTCGGATTGCCAGAACTTGCTGAGCGCGTCGAAATCCAGCGCGTCGAGCTGTTCCGGAGCGAGCACGCCGGCGTCGCGCAAAGATTGCGCTTCGTTGCGGAGATCGAGTTTGGTCTCCGTGCGCGCGATGGTGACGTGTTGCAGGAACGTGTGATGCGCGATGCCAATTTCCGCGGCGCTCAGGCGCGTCGTGCCATCAGCGGGGGCGATGGGCGCGAGCGCGGGAGCGGCGAAACGAAACAACGGTCGCGCTTCGGCATTGGCTTCGTCGGCGATGCGTTTGCGCAAGGCGGTGACGGATGTTTTGGCGGTCGTCTGCGTGGCGGAGAGATGGGGATAAACCCAGTCGAGTCGCGCTCGTAATGCCGTCAGTTCCACGGGCGCGGATGCAGGCGAAGTCGTAAGTGGCGTTGGCGGAGCGGGGGTTAGCTGAAAAATTTCATCCGTTTCACGAACGATTCGCCACGTGAACAAATTATTGCCGCCATGGAATTCCTCGGTCCAATCGGCAGGTTCGGTGACGTACGGCAACCACAGACGCAGCCAATCGAGATGACAACGCGCCGCGAGAATCTCGTTCGGAGCGATGGTCGCATCGGGCGTTGCGTTCCAGCGCAATTGCTCGACCGTTTGGCCGGGCGTGCCGACGAGCAGGAGCGTGTCGCGCGTGCGGGTCAACGCGACATACAGCAGGCGCAATTCTTCACCGCGCAATTCGCGTTGTTCGTGCTGTCGCGCGCGCCGATGCGCGAGACTGGGATAACTTTGCTCCGCGCCGGGCGGCGTGATCTTCGGGCTCAGGCCAAGCGTTTCGTCAAGGAGCACCGCCGCGCCGAGATGTTGTTCATTGAAACGCGTGCCCAATCCGGCCACGGCGACGACGGGAAACTCCAATCCTTTACTGCGGTGAATACTCAGCAATCGCACCATCTCGCCCGTGGCGGGCGCGGCGGGTTCAAGATCCAATTCTTCATCCTCCTGCAACCGCACAAAGCGCAGAAAGCGATACAAACCCTGGCGCTGGTAGGGATCGAATTGTCGCGCGAGATCGAGCAGGCGGCGCACGTTCGCGAGACGTTCGGCGCCGCGCGGTTCGGCCTGCAACAACGATTCGTAGTGCGTGTCGAGCAAGGCGGTTTCCAGCGTTTGCGACAGGGTCGTTTGACGGGCGAGTTCGCGCCACCGTTGGAATTGTTCGACGAACAAGATGGCTTTCGCGCGAACGGAGGCTGGAAAGTTTCCGCCGCGGTGCGGCACCCGAATGAGCGCGTCCCACAGCAAATCGCGCCGTTCACACAGACGGATTTCGACCAGTTCATCCAGTGACAATCCCACCAACGGCGAACGCAACACGGCGGCGATCGGCACGTCTTGCAGTGGATTGTCGAGCAGCCGCAGCAGGTTCAGCAGATCGGAAACTTCCAGACTGGCGAAGAAGCCGTCGCGCGCGGCGTGCAACGGAATGCCGAGGCGATGGAATTCTTTGGCGAACGCTTCGGCGCGACCCGACGGCGAGCGCAGCAATACTGCCATGTCGCTCCAACGCACCGCGCGAAAGGTATTTTGTTCCTTGTCCCAAACTTCGTGACCGGAACGGTGCAATTCGAGAAAGCGTTGGGCAATCAAACGCGCTTCGCGTTCCACCGCGAGCAAGTCCGGCGCTTCAGCTGCGCCATTGGGTTCGCCGGCCTCGTCTTCCGCGTCGGATGCGGGCTCGGGCTCGGCTTTGGCGATGAGGTGCAATTCCACGCGCGGTTCGGTTGCAGCTAAAACGGCACGGTTTTCGGGTGCGCCGAATTCCAGCGGTTCGTACGCAATACCGCCAAGTTCCGGGCGCAGCAGCGCGGCGAACAGCGGATTCACAAAATCCAGAATCGCGCGGCGACTGCGGAAATTTTCCGTGAGGGACAGCGCTTGCCCGGTGGACGGGTCGCCCGCGCGCCATGCGGATTCGTAGGCCTGGAAAATGTGCGGGTTGGCGAGCCGAAAGCGATAGATGCTTTGCTTCACGTCGCCGACGAGAAAGCGATTGCCGGCGGCGCGACTCAACGCGGTGAGGATGGCGTCCTGCGCGGCGTTGATGTCCTGATATTCGTCCACGAAGACGTGCGCGAGCCGGCTTTGCCAGGCCGAGGCAATCCGGGACTCGCGCAACAGTTTGAGCGTGTGCTGTTCGAGGTCGCCAAAGTCCACGCCGCCAAACTCGCGTTTGCGCGTGGCAAACTCAGCGGCGAACTCGCGTTCGAGCTGCAACAACGCGAGCATGGGTTGCCACGCCCATTCCCAATCCTGCACCAACGGATCATGCGTGTCGTCAGGCCGGAGTGCGGCGAGAAACGCGACTTCATCGAAGAAGGATTTGAGCGGGTCGCGAAATTTTCCTTTCGTGCCACGCGGCCAGTTTTCCGGGCAATCCGCGGCGGCGATAATGCCCATCGCTTCGCTGGCGGCGGGGAAATCAGGTGACGCTGGCAACGCGTTCAGCGCGTCCCGCGAAAGTTTCAAAGCTTTGGCCTGGCCGGCAACTTCGCCCAGTTGGCCGCTCCAATCGTCCCGGAGTTGCGCGACGGTGTGAACAAACAGAGTTCGCCACTCCGTGGGTTCGGTTGCCGAGAAGCGCCGGGCTTGCGCGTCAAGCCAGCCGGCCGGATCGGGCAGCGATTGAGCGAAGGCGTGCAGTTTGAGAATGAGTTTGCGCACGGCAATATCCGCGCCGCGACCGAGGCGACGAATCAAGTCGCGCGTGGCGACTGCGTTGGCATCGCTGCCGGCGTAGTGCTGCTCGAGCAGTGTGTCGAGCGCGGCGCGTTGCAGCGGGCGCGTTTGCGTTTCATCGAGCACGGTGAACTGCGGATCGAGTCCGAGTTCGGAAAAATGTTCGCGCACGAGTTGCAGGCAGAAACTGTGCAGCGTGCAAATGGGCGCGGTGTCCAACAAGGCGAGTTGTTGGGCGAGCCATTCATCGTCGGGCTGGGCGGCTTGACGTTTGAGCAGTTCCGCCCGCAACCGACCGCGCATTTCGGCAGCGGCGGCTTCGGTGAACGTGACCATCAGCAGGGTTTCCACCGAGACGCGTTCGTCGAGGATCAAACGCAGCGCGCGCGCGATGAGCGTGTGGGTTTTGCCCGTGCCCGCGCCGGCGACGAGCAGCAGATTACCCGTGCCTTGAATCGCGGCAGATTGTTGCCCCGTGAAACTACTCATGGCGCTGCCTCCGATTTTGCCGAGTTGCTGCGCGGCGGCGGCCGCAACTGACGATAGGGTTGCGTCCACGGATCAAACCGGCACACGGGGCGGAAATCGCAATAATCGCAGGCGACGTGCCGGCCAATTCGATAGGGCGAAACAACCGCGTCGCCGGCGAAAATCCGAGTGGCGTAATCACGTAGATGATTTTCCACCTTGAGACGTAACGCTTCGAAGTCGGACGCGGGCAGCGCTTCGTTGCCGCGCTTGGCGAGTTCGCCGCTTTTGTTGATGGCGAATTTGAATTGGTCGCCTTTTGACACGCCTCGGTTGTCAAAATGCTCTAGCGCATCGGCGCGAAACCGCCCGCTATGTTGATACGCATTGCGACGCTTTTCGTCGTCCGAAGCGAGCACGTCTTCGCGGTGCGAATTGCTGGAAGCCGCGCCGCCATTGAGCGGGACGTAAAACACGCCAACGGGCGTGAGCGCGCGCACGCCGAAGAGCATTTCCGGTTGGCGCAAGCTGTGCAACACGCCGAGATACGAAAGCAATTGCAGTTCGAGGCCGTGATAGAGCTTGGTCGGATCGAGTTTGCGGGCGCGCGATTTGTAATCCATCACCACGGCGAGGGCCGTTTGATCCGGGCCTTTGCGCAAATCCACACGATCAATGCGGCCCACCAGTTTGAGCACGCGGCCATCGGGCAAATCCAACTGCCACGCAGGCAAAGCGCCGTCGGTGTCGTGGAACGCCAATTCGCCGAACGTGGGATCGAACTCGTATTGCGGCATCCACGCAATCAGCGTGGTAATGAGTTGTTGGACGCGTTCAATCAATAATTCACCGGTGAAGCGGGCTGCCCCGTCACGCAGAAATTTTCCGTGCTCGAAGTGTGGCAACATTTCGCGGGCGATGGCGGTGACGAGGTTGGCGGCTTCGGTGGGATTGAGGTCGCGCCACTGGCGACCGGAGGTCATGACGCGACGATGAAATTCCTCGAGGACGTTATGGTGAAAAGTTCCCTTGTCGCGGTCATCGAACTGGAATTCCTTGCGTTCCTGCAATCGCAGTCCGCTGGCGGCAAAAAATTTGAACGGGCACGCGGCAAATTCTTCGAGCCGGCTGACGGACGATTTCAGTTCGCGGGAGAACAGTTTTTCAACACTGGCGGGCGACAGGCGCGTGGAGTTGGCATGTTGAACTTGCCGCCACTTTTGGACGAGCGATTGCAGGGCAGGGAGCTGCAATAGGCTCGCGAGATTCTCGTTCGGGGGTGGTGACTCGGTTGATTCCTCCGACGCAGTCGTGATTTCGTACAACAACGGCGCGGCCAATTCCGAAATGTGTTGGGACTCAGGCCAGTTCGCGGGCCAGGCAAACGTTTCCTCGGTTGCGCCGGTGAGGCGTTTGACGTGCTCGAAAAAAGGCGAAGCATTGAGCGGGCGATCCTTGGCATCGCGCGCGGCGCGGGTGATGACGAGGCGTTGACTGGCGCGGGTGACGGCGATGTAGCCGAGATAGCGTTCGGTGCCGAGACGCTGCCGATGATTCGGGCCAAGATAAATATCCTGTTGCTCCAGACTCGTGTAATCAGCCTCGGTGAGCAGGCGACCGCCTTCCGGCGGCGCGGGAAACAATCCTTCGTTCCACCCTAACAGACAGGCGAGTTTGAGTTCGGGATTGCGCGAACGATCCACCGCACCGATGAGCACTTGATCGAGCGCGGGTGGCACGACGCCGACGCTCAAGCCGGCAAATCCCGCCTCGATGATCGGCAACCAATCGCGCAGGGCCAGCGCGTCGGCGGTGAACGCGCGCTCCAGATTCTCCAGCCACGCGAGCATTTGGGTGCGGACCGTGTCATGAATCTGCGCCTGCCGTTCGCCGTTGCGCGTGCTCCAGGCATCGAGCGTCGCGTTGATGTCGAGCGCGTGCCAGAAGTTGCGTAACGCGTCGCTGAGTTCTGCGCCCGTGACGGGAGCAGTGCTGAGTTTGGCGAGCGCCAGGAACGGGGGAATGATTTTTTGCCGCAACGCTTCAACGCGGGCCGCCAACGATTCATTGTCGGGCACGACGAGCGGTTGGTGCCAAACGTTGCCTTCCCAACCGCGCGCCAGCGCCAGATTTTCGAGCCGGTCAATTTCCGTTTCAGTGCCGGAAACCAGCCCGGTCTTCAGCGCCCCGAACCAATCGTCATGCCGCCAGTGGTAGGCCACGGTGCGGAGGGCGAAACGAGTTAACTCAGCCAGCGGGTGATGCGCGACGGATTCGCGGGTGTCCAGGAAGAAGGGGATTTCGTAGCGACGAAACGTGCGTTCAAGCGCGGCTTGATGCGACGGCAACGCCCGCAGAATCACGGCGCAATCGCGATATCGCCCGCCCGCGTGAACGTGCCGCAGGATTTCGCGCGCGGCGCAAATCACCTCGGTTTCCGCATCCGCGCAGGTGACCAGTCGGATGGCTGAATCTTCATGGCGCGCGGCCGCCGAAGCGCCGGGGCGCGACCAGTTGGCTTCGAGTTGTTGCAGCGCGGGCGCGGCGGCGAACCGCCCGGGGCTCGCAGAGTTTGAAAGTTTCTCGACGGTGATGTTCACCTCGGGCAGCGCCGTCAACGCCGCATGGCAACGGCGGAACGTTTGCGCGACAACGGACCAGGTCGAAAGCCAGGAAGGCGGCGCGGTCGGCTCGCTTTCGAGACAGAAAGCGAGCGTCGCCTGACCGCAATGCGGCAGAAGCGCCGCCAGCAACGCAACTTCTTGCGGGGTCATTTCGGCGAATCCGTCCAGCCACATCTGTTGAATGAACACTGCGGCGCGGCGCAGCTTGCCTTCGTGATTCAAGGCGTCGCGAGCGACATCGAGCAAATTGGCGGCGTCCTGAAGTTGATGGTGCTGCAACCAGTCGGCGTAGGCCTGCGCCATCAGCGCGAGATCGTGAAGTTTGTCGCGCAACGCGGGCGTTGTCGCGGCCCGGGAAAGTTCTCCCAACCGGCGCGGACTGATTTGATGCCGCTGCAAATCGCGCAACAGCAGGCTGAGTTGCTGGGCAAAGCCAGCCAGGCGCGCGGAGGCGCGGAAGACTTTTAGTTCGCTTTGCTTTTTCAGGAGCAACGCGCGCAACACCATCACGCGGCCTTCTTCGGCAAGCAATGCGCGCGTGGTGACGCCGAGGTTGGTCAGGACGAAATCCGCGAGGCGTTCAAATGACAGGATATGGAGGCGGGTGTAACCGTGCAGGTCCGGGGCGGCGAGCAACTGACGTTCGAGTTGAAACGTGGCTTGTTTCGGTGCGAGCAACAGGAGCGGCGGGCCGTCAGGGGACGCGATGAGTTCGCGGCGGATTTCCGCGAGGCAGCGGAAAGTCTTGCCGCTGCCGGCGGGGCCGAGCAGGAATCGCGTTTGCACGGGGCACGTTTTAGTCGCTCGGCGCTGTGGACGCAAAAGAACAAAGTTTTTTCTTTCGTGGGGTGAGACGGTATTTGTCCGGGAGCCACTGGCGGGTAGCGTACTATTTTAACGGAGCGCGGCTGGGTCGCAGCCCCGCCGCAGCCAGGTGATCACTGCTGCGGCTGACGCTTCGCGTACAGCCGCGCTCCGAGATTTCAAATTAGGACCCTACCGCTGGAACGTCCCAACTGATGCGCAGATTAATCCGCGCTACTGCCGCAGAAAATTTATTGAATCCCACCACGCCTGACGCATCATGCCATGCAGAGGTGAATAACTTGTTGAAGGCGCGTGACTGGTCCCGCGTGTTCAATGATTCCCGGCGCGAGCCGGCACCTCGACGATGAGCACAAGCGATCTCAGACCGCGGTTTCATTTTCGACCCAAACTTCTCGACACGCTGCCGGGTTATTCGCGCCCGACCTTTTTCGCTGACCTCACCGCCGGCTTGACGGTGGGCGTCGTCGCGTTGCCGCTGGCGATGGCGTTGGCGATTGCGTCCGGACTAAAACCCGAGGTGGGGATTTACACCGCGATCATCGGCGGCCTTCTGATTTCACTGTTCGGCGGATCGCGCGTGCAAATCGGCGGACCGGCGGGTGCGTTCGTGCCGTTGCTCGCCCCGATTGTGGCGGTGCATGGACCGCAAGGACTCGTCGCGTGCGCGATGATTGCGGGCGTGATTCTGATTGTGCTGGGGGTAACGCGCCTGGGCACGATGATCCGCTTCATTCCCTATCCCGTCGTGATTGGTTTCACGAGCGGCATTGCGGTAATCATTCTCAGCACGCAACTGCGGGATTTCTTCGGACTCGCCGCAACGCTCCCGGCGGATTTCCTTGGGAAAATTCGCGCGTTGATGGGCGACTTTCATCCGAACTGGCCGACCGTGGCGATGGCGAGCGCGGGCGTGGCGCTGATCTGGTTCTGGCCCGCGTCCTGGGCGCGGCGCGTGCCGGGTTCAATCGCCGTCATTCTGATTGCCGCAGTCGCGGCGGCGGTGTTTCACCTGCGAGAGCGGTGGGGCATCGCCACGCTGGGCAGTCAATTCGGGGCGATGCCGCGGGGCTTGCCGGTGCCGCACGTGCCGTTGTTGTCACTGGAAAGTTGGCAAGCCTTGTTGCCGGCGGGCATGACCGTGGCGGCGTTGGGCGCGATTGAATCGCTGCTCTGCGCGGTCGTCGCGGACGGGATGATTGATGATCGGCATGATTCCAATCAGGAACTCGTCGGGCAGGGCATTGCGAACATCGCGTGCGCTTTCTTTGGCGGCATGCCCGCGACGGGTGTGATTGCGCGCACGGCGACGAACGTGCGCAGCGGCGCGCGGACGCCCGTGGCGGGAATCATTCACGCCGTGACGTTGTTGCTCGTGCTGGTGCTGGCCGCGCCGTTGGCGAGTCATATTCCGCTCGCGGCCTTGAGCGCTGTGCTCGTGGTCGTGGCGTTGCGCATGGGCGAATGGCATCACTTCCGCCGCCTGAGCCGCTGGCCGAAGAGCGACGCGGCAGTCTTTCTGACCGCATTCATTTTGACCGTCGTGACGGAACTGCCGGTGGCAGTCGGCGCGTCGTTGGTCTTGGCCTCGGCGCTGTTGGTCAAGCGACTTTCCGAAACCACCAGCGTCAGCGCGGACGACGAAGTCACGCAAGGCAACGCCCCGGGACAAACCCCCTCCGGACGCGAGCTGCCCAAAGGCGTGATGGTGTTTCGCGTCTTCGGCGCGTTCTTCTTTGGGGCGGCGGACAAATTGGAAACCTCCCTGCGCCGCGCGGGGCAATTGCCGGAAGTGTTGATTCTGCGCCTGCGCGACGTGCTGGCGATGGACGCGACTGGTTTGGATGCGCTGGAAGATTTGTATGAGAAACTGCGACGCCACGGCAAACACCTGATTCTGTGCGGCCCACATTCGCAACCGATGATCGCTCTCACGCGCGCAGGATTCATTGATCGCATCGGCCTGGAAAACGTCTGCGGCGACATGGAAAGTTCGCTCGCCCGCGCGAAAGAGTTGTTGGGACAATGAATGTTCGAGGAGCGCGACATTTATGTCGCTTCACCGACCAAGCTGGAAAGGGCGCTCTGATTAGTACGATGCTTCCTGTGCTCATTGCGTTGAAGAGGGCTGAATCCCGCGCTCCAGAGGGGCTGAAGGCCCGTGATGTAATTGGCGTTGAAACCCGGGCCTTCAGCCCGGGCTCTCATATTGCAGGCCTTCGGCCCTTTTCGGTTTGACTGGCTAACTCTGTCGTAAGAATTGATGACGCCGGATCGGTTGTCCCCGTGGGAACGGGAATGGACGCGATTTTCTGCGGGCGATACAGTGGGCGCGATTATTCGCCACGCATGAAATCAACTCTGGGAATTACATTTTTGCTGCTCGGGCTGAACCTGGGGAGCGGGGAAGTAACGGGTCACGTTGAGACGCCGCTGGTGCTCGTCTCGAATCCGCCGCCGGTGCAGATGCTCGTGCCGGGCTTCACCGTGCGCGAACTGCCGCTGGTGGTGAACAACATCAATAATCTCGTTTTCGCGCCCGACGGACGACTCTTCGCGCTGTGTTACGACGGGAACGTGCTGCAATTGCGCGATACGGATGGCGATGGTTTGGAGGACGCGGCCACGCATTTTTACAGGAACGATAAGAACGAAATTCTGCCGAGCATCGGGATGTGTTGGGGACCGGGCGGACTTTACATCGCGTCGCAGGGGCGGGTGATTCGGTTGCGGGACAATGGCGATGGCACGGGTGAATTGGAGACGGTCACGTCCGGTTGGCCCAAGCCCACGTCCGCAGCGGGGTCGAATCTCGACGCGGTCGGCATTGCGGTGGACAAGGACGGGAATATTTTCTTCGGCGTCGGTTGCGATGCGTGGAATCAGGCGTATCGCGTGAATGAGAAAACCGGGAAATCAGAGTACAACATTCAGAGCGAACGCGGGACGGTGTTGAAACTTTCCGCTGATGGAAAACAGCGCGAAATTATTTGCACCGGCGTGCGCTTCACCGTGGGCATGGCGTTCAATGCGGCGGGCGATTTGTTTGTGACGGATCAGGAGGGCGCGACGTGGTTGCCGAACGGAAATCCTTTCGACGAATTGCTGCATATTCAGTCGGAGCGTCACTACGGTTTTCCGCCGCGGCATCCGAAGTATTTGCCCGACGTCATCGACGAACCGAGCACGTTTGATTACGGCCCGCAGCATCAATCCACGTGCGGCATTCATTTTAACGAGCGCGAACGCGTTTTCGGCCCGGAATGGTGGCGCGGCGACGCCATTGTGACCGGACAGGCGCGGGGCAAAATCTGGCGCACCCAACTGGTCAAAACCGCCGCAGGTTACGTCGCTAAAAACCACCTTATCGCTTGTCTTTCGCTGCTGACGATTGATGCCGTGCCGACGCCCAATGGTGAATTGATGGTGGCGTGCCACACGGGTGAACCCGATTGGGGCACGGGCCCGCAGGGCAAAGGACGGTTGTTCCGCATCGCTTACACCAATCCCGAAGCGCCGCAACCGGTGCTGGCTTACGCGACGAGTCCGACCGAGACGGAGATTGTTTTCAATCGCAACATCGCGACGAATCGCGGATCGGATTTGAACTCATCCGTCGCTGTCACAATGGGCAAATACGTGACGGCGGGCGAACGTTTCGAGATCCTGCGCCCGGGCTATCAAGCAGTGAAGAATCAGCGCACGATGCCGCGATACGAACTGCCCGTCAGTACGGTGCGCCGCGATACCGATGGCCGCCGGCTTGTTTTGACGACGGGCGAACGAACTGAAGCGGTGAATTATGCCATGCTGTTGTCGGACGCAAATCCTGGGGCGAGGGGCGACATCGAATTGCAGACAGACCTGATGGGCGTGGTCGCGGAGTGGAAAGCCGCGCGCGGTTCGGAGCACTGGAGCGGTTGGTTGCCGCATCTGGATTTAACTGCGAATCGCGGCCTGGTGCGCGGCAGCGCCACGCATGCGCAACTGTTCGAACTGATGCGACAACGCGGCACGCTCACGTTGCGAGCCAAACTGGATCTCTGGCAAATGTTGCGTGCCGAAACGCAGCCGGATTCGACGCTCGATTTTGCGTATCCGGAAGAAAGCGTGACGCTGGTGTTTCAAGCGAGTGCGCCGCTGCAATTGCGTGTGGGCGATATTCCCGTTCAACCCGACCGCAACGCGGCGCGCATTCGAGTTCGCCCGCGCGAGCATCGCTGGTTGCCGGTGGAAATTACGCTGCCCACCGGTGCAGGCGAACCGCGGCTCGATGTCAGTTGGGTCACTGAGGAAGATTCGCGGCCGCGCCCGCTGCCGGTGCGCCGCATTCTGTTGCCTTGGGCTCAGCCGTATTTGGTCGCGATGAACTCCAGTCATCCGCCCGAGATTGAGGCGGCGAGCTGGCAGCGCGGGAAGGAGATTTTCTTTGGCGAACAGGCGGCTTGTTCCAAGTGCCACAAGATACGCGGAGAAGGCGGCAACATCGGCGCTGATTTGTCGAATCTGATTTATCGCGACTACGCATCCGTGCTCAAAGACATCGTCGAGCCGAGCGCCGCAATCAATCCCGAGCACATCGCCTACAATGTCCAACTGGCCGATGGTGAGGCGCAAACTGGCGTGTTGTTCAAGAACGATGCGCAAGAAGTCGTGTTGGGGCTGGCCACCGGGAAGAATCAGCGTATTCCCAAAGCCGACGTCGTGAGTATTGAGGCATCGGCCATTTCGTTGATGCCGGAAGGGTTGATGAGCGGATTGACTGAACAACAGCAGCGCGATTTGATGAGATTTCTGCTGACAATTCATTAGGGGCGATTGACGGATTTGCAATTGTGCCAGAGCCGCGAAACGGCCATGTTGTCGCAAAGGAAAGTCATGAATCGTCAACAGTTGCTCGACCTCTACTATCTGGAAGCCCGCGCCAAGTTGATTGACCTCGCCGCATTTTTGGATCGGTTGGATCGCGCCAAGGGCGACGCGGATTTTCGGCTGTCCGCCTTTCACGAGGCGATGAAGCAATTGCAACCGGGCGAAGATTCTTCGCGGGCAGAACGAGTGTTATCGGCTCTAAGCGACCCAACGACGGAACCTATCGCCAAGGCCACGACTAAAGCCGCGTGTGGGGCTTGGCCGGGAAAGTAATCGTAGCAAAACGAACCCTCACTCAACTCTCAACTCAAGACTCTCAACCAAGTCATGCGCTACATCGAACCTCACACTCACATGGTCAGTCGGGTGACGGATGACTATCAAGCGATGGTGGTCGCTGGCTGTGCCGCCGTGTGCGAGCCGGCTTTTTGGGCGGGTTTTGACCGCAGTTCCGCCGCCGGGTTTTACGATTATTTCTGTCAGTTGACCGAACACGAGCCGCGCCGCGCCGCGAAGTTTGGTTTGCTGCATTATTGCTGGCTCTGCATCAATCCAAAGGAATCGGAAGACGTGAAGCTCGCTAGCGACGTGATTGCGTTGATCCCGAAATTCCTCGAACGGAAGAATGTGCTGGGCATTGGCGAAATCGGTTTGAACAAGAATTCGCGCAATGAACTCAAGGTGCTAGAGATGCACGTGGACCTCGCGGCCCGGCACGATCAACTCATCCTCGTTCATACGCCGCATCTGGAAGACAAATTGAAAGGCACGCGGTTGATTCTCGATGTGCTCAAGGCGGATTCGCGCATCAAACCGGAGCGCTGTCTGATTGATCACGTGGAGGAACACACGGTCAAAATGGTTTTGGACGCCGGCTTCTGGGGCGGCATGACGCTGTACCCGGAAACCAAATGCACCGCCGCCCGCGCGGTGGACATAATCGAGCAGTACAGCGACGAACGTCTCTGGATGAACAGCGCGTGCGATTGGGGGGTGAGTGTGCCGCTGGCGATTCCGTATGCGGCGCAGGAACTCAAACGCCGTGGCCACGACGCGCAGGCCATTGACCGGTTGATTTACCAGAACCCGAAGTGCTTTCTGAGCCAATGTTCAAACTTCAAAGTGTTGGAGGCGACGGCCTGATTCAGATTTCATGATTCTCCCGCACGGTCAGCATCTCGCGTATTGCACCAACGTTCATCGCGGCGAAACGTGGTCGGAGACGTTTGCGGCATTGGAGCAACACACCTTGCGCGTCAAAGCGCGGGTCCAGCCCAAAGGGCCATACGCAATCGGATTGCGCTTGAGCGACCGCGCGGCGCGCGAACTTTCCGATCCGCAAACCTTGCTGAAATTTCAACGCTGGCTCGAACAACACGAGTGTTACGTTTTCACGATCAACGGATTTCCTTTCGGCCAATTTCACGCGACGCGAGTGAAGGAAAATGTCTATCGGCCCGACTGGACTGATTCGCGCCGACTCGATTACACCAAGCGACTCTTCGATTTGCTCGCGCAACTCGTTCCCGCTGGCATTGAAGGCAGCGTCAGCACGTCGCCGGGTTCGTTCAAAGATTTCATCACGTCGCCGGAACAGGAGCGGGCGATGCGCGATAACTTCTGGCGCTGTGTCGAACACATCGCCGCTGTGAGTGAAGAATCCAATCGGCAACTGCATCTCGGCGTCGAGCCGGAGCCGTTCGGGTGGTTCGAGAACACGGCCGAGACGTTGCGGTTCTTTGACCAGATGCACAATGAACATCCGGACGAGGCGCGGTTGGAGGCGCATCTGGGGGTCAACTACGACGCGTGTCACTTCGCCATCGAATTTGAAGAACCGGCTCAGGCGGTGGCGGCGTTTCAACAAAACGGCATTCGCCTCAGCAAAGTTCATCTTAGCAATGCGCTGCGGGTACGACCAACGACGACCGCGCTCCAACAACTCGCCGCGTTTGCGGAGGACGTCTATTTACATCAGGTCGTCGTTCGCGATGGAGACGGGACGTTGACGCGCTTTCGGGATTTGGACGCGGCCTTGCAGAGTTCGGCCGCAAAGTCCCCGGAGGCTGACGCGGAATGGCGTGTGCATTTTCATGTCCCGTTACACTGGCAGCCGACCAGTGAACTGAACACGACGGCGGATCACGTGGTTGACCTTGTGAAATTGCTGGCGCAACAACCCCAACTCTGTTTGCACCTGGAAATGGAAACCTACACATGGGCGGTGTTGCCGGAACCGTGGCGCGATCGCGATGTCGTGGATCAACTCGCCGGGGAATACGACTGGATGCTGCGCCAATTCGCGGAACACGGATTACGCTGACGATGGGCACACCAACTCCTGGCTTGGGTACGTTGTTGATTCTGGGGCGGGTTTCCAATCTGCCCACGGTCTGGTCCAACTGTCTCGCGGCCTGGTTGCTCAACGGCGGTGGGCCAATCAGCAGCCTTGCCATTCTCGTCACCGGCGCCTCGTTGCTTTATGTCGGCGGCATGTTCCTGAACGACGCGTTCGATGTGGAATTTGATCGGCGTTTTCGGCGGGAACGACCGATTCCGTCCGGGCGCATCGCTGAACGTGATGTCTGGTGGTTCGGCGGATTGATGCTGTTCTTTGGCTGGCTGTTGTTGTTTCTGTTGGGCGGAACGGTGGCGCTGCTCGCGCTGCTGCTCGTGGCGGCCATCATTTTTTATGACGCCGTTCATAAACAAACGGAAACCGCCCCATTCATCATGGCGGGTTGTCGCTTCCTGCTTTATCTCGTGGCGGGTGCGGCAACGTTGCAATCGTTGTCCGCGCCATTGGTCTGGCACGGAGCGGCGCTGAGTGCATACATTCTCGGTTTAAGTTTTCTCGCACGGAACGAAAGCGGGCCGAAGCGGGCATCGTTCTTTCCGTTGTTATTGTTGCTTGTTCCGTTCGCGGCAAACTTCTGGGTTAATCCGCATCGCAATGTCTTTTCCTGGCTCGCTTGCGTGGCGCTGGTGGCGTGGTTAAACACGTGCGTGACTCCGTTGTTCCGGCAAAAGAACGCCAACATTGGTCGCGCCGTCGGTGGTTTGCTCGCGGGCATCGTTTTGGTGGATGCTGCCGCTGTGCCGCAACTCGACATCGGAACGGCGTTGGGGTTCGCCGGCCTGTTTTATCTCGCCCGCTTGTTGCAACGAAAAATTCCCGCCACCTGAGGGTCTGCGCTTGCTACGGCAAAGCGGCATTTGGGAGACTGCGCGCATTCGCATGGATTTGATCGAACGGACCATCCAAGTCGCCTGGCAACACCGCGTGCTGTTCACTGACGACGTCTTTAGTCCTGCTAATTCGACTTTGCGCGATCATTTGAGTCGGGACGAACACGGGTCACCGCGGCGGGCGTTGGTGGTATTGGATCAAGCTCTCGCGCGGGCGCGACCGGAGTTGGGCGCAACGATTGAAACCTATTTCCAATCGCATCCCGCAGTGGCGACCTTGGTAGCGGGCCCAATCATTTGCCCCGGGGGCGAGGAAGCCAAAGCGTCCTGGGCGGCGGTTGCGGAATTGCATGCCGCGATTGATCGGCATCACATTGATCGACATTCGTATCTCATCGCGATTGGCGGCGGAGCGTTATTGGACATGGCGGGATTGGCGGCGGCCACGGCGCATCGCGGGGTGCGGCATATTCGCATTCCCACCACCACCTTGAGCCAATGCGATTCCGGCGTCGGCGTGAAGAACGGCATCAACGCGTTCGGGAAAAAGAATTTCATCGGCACGTTTGCGCCTCCGTTTGCGGTCATCAATGATTTTCAACTGCTCAACACATTATCCGCTCGGGACAAACGTGCCGGCTATGTCGAAGCGGTGAAAGTCGCATGTATTCGCAGCCGCGAGTTTTTTGAAGCATTGGAGCGGGATGCGATGGCGCTCGCGGAATTCCAACCGGAAGCGATGCGGCGATTGATTCGCCGTTGTGCGGAACTGCACATGGATCACATTGCGAAGAACGGCGATCCGTTTGAATTTGGTTCAGCGCGGCCACTCGATTTCGGACATTGGGCCGCGCACAAGTTGGAACAATTATCGGGTTTTACCTTGCGACATGGCGAAGCCGTAGCGATCGGGATCGCGCTCGATGTTCTATATGCGCGGCGGGCGAATTTTTTGCCCGCGCCCGCGGCGGAACGGGTGTTGCGATTATTGAAAGCGCTGGGCTTTGAATTGTTTCATCCTGACTTGCAGCGCCCGGAGTTATTAGCCGGGCTGGAAGAATTTCGCGAGCATCTCGGCGGGCGACTGGCGATCACGCTACTGCGCGACATCGGCGTTGGCTTCGAGGTGAATGAGATGGAGGCGAGCTTGATTCGCGAATCGATTGCGGAACTCGCCGCGCGATACAAGTCATGACCCGCAGCGCCGTCATCAATGTCGTGGGTCTCTCCGAGTCGTTGCTCGGGCCGCACACGCCACGCATCAATGCTTTCAAAACGCGCGGCACATTGACGCGGATTGAACCGGCTTTTCCCGCGGTCACCTGCACGGCGCAGTCCACTTACCTCACCGGACTCACGCCGGCGGAACACGGCATCGTGGCCAACGGTTGGTATCATCGCGAATTGGCAGAGGTGCAGTTTTGGAAACAATCCAATCACCTCGTGCATGGCAAAAAGCTCTGGGAAGTCCTGCGCGAATCGAATCCGGACTTCACCTGCGCCAAACTGTTCTGGTGGTACAACATGTATTCCAGCGCAGATTGGTCCATCACACCGCGTCCGATGTATCCGGCGGACGGTCGCAAAGTGTTCGACATTTACGCGTGGCCCTTTGCGATTCGCGAAGAGATCAAACGCGAGTTGGGCGAGTTTCCGTTTCCGGCATTTTGGGGGCCGGCAGCGGGCGTTGATTCTGCGAAGTTTTCGGCGGACGCCGTGTCGAAGTGGATTGCGGAAGCGGCGAAATGGATCGAACGCAAACACGCGCCGACCTTGAATCTCATTTACCTGCCGCATCTGGATTACAATTTGCAGCGGCTCGGTCCGAGTCATCCGACGATTGCCTCCGATTTGCGCCGCATCGACGCGATCGTCGGCGATTTGATTGATTTCTTCGCCCGACAATCGGTGCAGGTGGTGATTCTCTCGGAGTATGGAATCAGTGCAGTGAACACGCCGATTCATCTCAATCGACTCTTTCGCGCCCGCGGTTGGCTGACGGTGAAGGAGGAACTCGGCCTGGAATTGCTCGATTGCGGAGCGAGCCGGGTTTTTGCCGTGGCGGATCATCAGGTGGCACATGTTTACCTGAACGATCCGACGCTGGAGCCGGAAGTGCGTGCAATGTTAGAACTGGAAGCCGGCGTGGCCCAGGTCTGGGGTGAAGCGGAAAAGATTAAACATGGACTGAACCATTCGCGCGCCGGCGATTTGATTGCCATCGCGCAGGACCGCGCGTGGTTCACTTACTATTATTGGCTGGATGATCAGCGCGCGCCGGATTTTGCGCGCTGCGTGGATATTCATCGCAAGCCCGGTTACGACCCGGTGGAACTCTTTCTCGATCCCGCCATTCCGCTGGTAAAGGCGAAGATCTTGTGGCGTTTACTGCAAAAGAAACTCGGCTTTCGCATGCTTATGGATGTCATCCCATTGGATGCGTCGCTCGTGAAAGGCTCGCATGGCGCCAAACCGGCGGACGAGCGGGAATGGCCAGTGCTGATCACCGACGCTTCAGGGAATGACCATCAGAGCGAAACGATTCCGGCGACGGACGTCTTTCATCGCCTGGTTGCAGCACTGCGTTGAGGTTGAAACGGCACAGTCGAGGTTTAAGTAGCCGCCAGTAAAGCCACGGCGGAACGAAGATTTTAAGAAAATGGTCGGGGCGGCGAGATTTGAA
>CAZKMR010000039.1:0-15456 GCA_964553795.1 uncultured Bifidobacterium sp.
AGTGGAGCCAGCTGTCGGGATTGAACCGACGACCGACGGTTTACAAAACCGTTGCTCTACCGCTGAGCTAAGCTGGCGTAAAACGCGCTCAAACTGTAATCGGAGCGACGGCGTTGCAGCAAGCAATTACCTCAATGGAACAAGGCTGAGTGCTCCATCGAAAAACGGGAGCGGGATATGGAGCGCGCCGATTCTTCGGCGGCAACTATTTTACGGGCGTCGCGTAGAGGCGGGATTGCACGTCGTTGTAGCTGTGCAGGAACATATTGTTGTCAGCAACGGATTTTTCAATCAGTTGTTTCACCAGGAACAGTTCCGAACTGTTGATGACCGCGTGCACACTTTGCTGAATCGCCTGCATCGGCGTGAAGGTTTGAAAAGATTCGCCAATGAGCAGCATCGTGCAATGTCGCCGCTGGCCGACGGGCATGCGTTGCAATGCCTGAAGGGTCAGGTTTTCCTGAAGATTGTTCGCGGCGAAACGTTCTTCGAGAATGACCACCTGATAGCGCACCTGACTGAAGCGGACCAGAAAATCGCTGTGGGTGGCCGCAGTATGGACTTTGTAACCGAGTTCTTGCAGCGCATTTTTGATCTCTTCCAACCATTCCGGTGTAGAAAAGGCGATCAATGCGGGCTTGTCGGAGGCACTGAGAAATTCAAACTGGTCGCTCATAACTTATTTGATTTTGAGGCTGACCATCGGCGCAACGGTGCCGTTGGCGGTGCCGCCATGGTCCAGGGTGCCTTTCATCCGCAGGGAGCCGAGGCTGCTGGTGACTTCGCCGCGCGCCTTCTTCAGATTGTCGATACCACGGGTCACCACGCCGCGTTTCGAGCAATAGAGCAGGGCGGTTTCTTCGGTGATTTTGCCCTGTTCAAACGCTTCGAGCGCCGCATGGTCGAACGTGCGCCAGCCGAATGGATAGCTGGCTTCCATGATTTCGTAGAAGCTTTTGCCTTCGCTTTCGCCGAGGCGAATCGTTTCCTGGATGCGAAGATTGGAGCCCATGATTTCGAGCAGGGCCTGCCGGCCTCCGCCGATTCTGGGAACGAGCCGTTGACCGACGATCCAGCGGAGCGAATCAGCGAGCCGGGCGCGAATCTGTTCCTGCTCTTCCGGCTCGAACATACCGAGAATACGATTGATGGTCTGGCCGGCGTCAATCGTATGCAGCGTGCTTAAAACGAGGTGGCCGGTTTCCGCCGCACTCAAGGCGATGCTGACGGTTTCGCGGTCACGCATTTCACCGACGAGGATGATTTTGGGCGCCTGGCGCAACGCGGCGCGCAACCCGCCGGCAAAGTTATCGAAGTCCGTGCCGAGTTCGCGTTGATTGAACGTGGCGCGCACGTTCGGATAAACGAATTCAATCGGGTCTTCCAACGTGACGATGTGCACCGCTTTCGTCAGGTTCACTTCGTTGAGCACGGCGGCGAGGGTGGTGGACTTACCGGAGCCCGTCGCACCAGTAACGAGAACCAGGCCGGTTTTTTCTTTGGGAATGTGCGTCAGGATTTCCGGATGTTTCAACGTCGCGAGGGTCGGGATTTGCGTGTTGAGTTTCCGGCAGACGATGGAGTAATTGCCACGTTGCGAGAAGACATTGACGCGGAACCGGGCGCGGTCGCCCAATTGATACGACGTATCGCACGAGCCTTTGCGCATCAAATCCTGGAGATGCCATTGATTTTCGCCCACCAGATTCAGCGCAATGGCTTCGGTGTGGTAGGGCGTCAGTTTCTCGATGGGAGGATCAAGCGTAACGGGTTTGAGTTCGCCGAAGGATTCGACCTGCAACGGGCGGTCCACAGTGAACAGAAGATCCGACACCTCCGGCTGGGAATCCAGCATGGTGTTGAGGATGTAATCCAATTCCGGTCGTCGCATCATAAGCTTGCGTCTCGGTGAGCGGTTACGACTCGTCGTCCTCGGGCGGGTGCGCGAGGAATTGACGGAACTTCCGTTTCTCGAGCGATTTTTCGTACGCTTCCTCGGGGGAGATGCGTTTCATGCGCAAATGTTCCATGATCGCGTCATCGAGCGGCTGGTTGCCCATCTTCTTGCCGACTTGAATCATGCCGGGAATCTGGTGGGTTTTGCCTTCACGCACGAGGTTGGCGATCGCAGTGTTGAACACGAGAATTTCCAGCGACGCGACGCGGCCTTTCTTGTCGATCCGCTTGAAGAGGTTTTGCGCGACAATGCCCTTCAAGGACTCGGAAAGCGTCGCGCGAATCTTGTTCTGCTGGTCGGCGGGGAAGACGTCAATGATACGATCCACGGTTTTTGCCGCGCTCGGCGTGTGCAGCGTCCCGAACACCAAGTGACCGGTGTTGGCCGCCATGATGGCGAGTTCGATGGTTTCGAGGTCACGCAACTCACCGATGAGCACGATGTCCGGGTCTTCGCGCAAGGCGCCTTTCAGACCGGACGCAAAACTCTTCGTGTGCAAGCCGACTTCGCGCTGGTTGACGAGGCAGTTTTTGCTCTCGTGCACGAATTCGATCGGGTCTTCCATCGTGATGATGTGGTCACGGCGGTTTTTATTCGCGTAATCGAGCATCGCCGCCAGCGTGGTGGATTTACCGGAGCCGGTCGGCCCGGTAACGATGACCAGGCCCTTGTGCAGCATGGCGAATTTCTTCAATACGGGCGGGAGCGGCGCGTCGAGTTTCTCGAAATCTTCAAACGACAACACGCGACTGGGAATCTGGCGGAACACGGCGGCGACGCCGCTTTTTTGATTGAAGAAGTTGGCGCGGAAACGGGAGATGTTCGGAATTTCATAGCCGAAATCCACGTCGCCCGTTTCTTCGAAGGTTTTGATCTTATACTCGGGCGCGATCTCATAGATCATGGCCTTGAGCGTGTCGCTGTCGAGCGGCGGATGTTCCACGCGATGGAGTTCGCCGTTGATGCGCAACATGGGGTTGTTGCCTGCCGACAGGTGGAGGTCGGAGGCCTTTTGTTCAAACATCAAATTGAAGAACGCGTCTATTTTGGCCATATAATCTTTACGATTCCGTCGTTGTTTAGCTAAATCCGCACCAGCCACCGGGGCGACCCGGGAAAATGAGCCATTTGACCGACATTATTCAGGCGGAGATAGCTTTGCGGGGGGTAATTCCGTTCGCGCGCTTCATGGAACTGGCCTTGTATTGTCCTGAATATGGATATTACGAAAAGGAAAGTGACACCGTAGGACGCGGCGGGGACTTCTATACCAGCGTTAGTGTCGGGCCGCTTTTTGGCCAATTACTGGCCAGTCAATTTGCCGAATGGCTGATGCCGATCAGCGCCACAAAGCTCCAAATTGTCGAGGCTGGCGCTCACGACGGGAAATTGGCCGCAGATATATTGGAATGGTTGCGCCAGGAACGGCCCCAGTTATTTGCCAAGCTCGAGTACGTGATTATCGAACCATCGAATCGGCGGCGGGCCTGGCAGAAAGCACGGTTGGCGCATTTTGCGCCCAAAGTGCGTTGGCAGGACAAAGTGGGGGATGCGCAGCAAGCGCAGTTCGGCGGCGTCATCTTTGCCAATGAACTGCTGGACGCGATGCCAGTTCATCGGGTGGGATGGGATGCGCAACAGCAGCAATGGTTCGAGTGGGGCGTGACGCAGAACCACGGACAATTCGCCTGGAAAAGAATGGCGGCGGTGACGGCGGATCTGGCGGAACTTGATTGGGTGCCCGCGGAATTGCGCCGCGAATTGCCGAATTATTTCACCGTGGAGATTTGTCCTGCCGCCCGCAATTGGTGGCGTGAAGTTGCCCAATCGTTGCAAAAGGGTTTCGTTCTTACGCTGGACTATGGGCTGCGACGCGAAGATTTTGTCGTCCCGGGACGAGCGCAGGGCACGCTTCGCGCTTATCGCGATCATCGGCGGAATGACGACTTGCTGGCAGACCCGGGCGAACAGGATTTGACGGCGCACGTAAATTTTTCCGCAATTCAAGAGGCAGGCGAAGCGGCGGGGTTGAAGACTGAGTTGTTTCAGCGTCAGGCGGAATTTCTCGTGCAAATTGCCTCCCGGCATTGGTCGCAAGCGGCGGGGCCCGTCAAATGGGGACCGAAGCAGAATCGCCAATTGCAAACGCTGATCCATCCGGAGCACCTGGGCCGCGCGTTTCAGGTATTAGTGCAATCCCGGTAAGCGGTGGCGGAGCTTACGGATGATGGCATCGGGCATTTCGAGGCAGTAAATGGCTTGCTTCATTTGCGTTGCGCGGCATTTTGGGGCGCACTTTTCGGCATTAAGAGAATGAAAGGAATTATTTTAGCAGGCGGAGCGGGGTCGCGGCTGTATCCCTTGACGCTCGTGGCGAGCAAACAATTGCAGCCCGTGTATGACAAGCCCATGGTTTATTATCCGCTGACGACGTTGATCGAAGGCGGCATTCGCGACCTGTGTTTGATTTCGACTCCGCAGGATTTGCCGCGGTTTAAGCAATTGCTGGGCGACGGTTCGCGGTTTGGATTGACGATTGATTATCGCGAGCAAGAAAAACCGGCCGGCATTGCGCAGGCGTTTCTGATCGCGGAATCCTTCATTGGAAAAGAGAACGTCACCTTGATTCTGGGCGATAACATTTTTTATGGGGGCGATGCGTTCGCCCGGGCCTTCAACGAATTTCAAGGCGGCGCGACGATTTTTGGGTATCACGTCAACGACCCGGAACGTTACGGCGTGGTGGAGTTTGACGCCAATGGTCAGGCCATTTCCATTGAGGAAAAACCCAAGAAACCCAAGAGCAATTATGCGGTGCCAGGGCTTTATATTTACGACAACGAAGTGCTGAGCATCGTGCGAAATCAAAAGCCGTCGGCACGGGGAGAACTCGAGATCACCGACGTGAACGTGTCGTATCTGAAGCGCGGGGCATTGCGCGTGTCGCGGCTGGCCCGTGGTTTTGCATGGCTGGATGCCGGTACGAGCAGCAGTCTGCACGAGGCCAGCGCCTATGTGCAGACCATCGAGAAACGCGCCGGTATCAAGATTGGTTGTCCGGAGGAGGCGGCGTTTCGGGCCGGAGCCTTGAATCTGACGCAACTGACGGAATTGACGGCCAAAATGCCGAATTGCGAATACCGCGAGTATCTCAATAGCGTGGTGGCGGAAGCCAATCGACTTACTAACGAATCATGATTTTACTGCTTGGCGGGACGGGTTACATCGGGAAGGCATTTGCGACTGAATTGAAACGACGCGGGCGTCCGTTTATCGAACTGTCCCGCCGCGAACTCGATTATACGCGCTTTGATCGGCTCTTGGAGTTTCTAAAAACGAAGCGTCCGGAATTCCTGGTCAATGCGGCTGGCTACACGGGCAAGCCAAACGTGGACGCGTGTGAATTGGCGAAGGCCGACACCCTGGCTGGCAACACCCTCTTGCCACAAACCATCGCCCATGCCTGCGCGGCGGCAAATATTCCTTGGGGACACGTTTCTTCGGGATGCATTTATTCTGGCGCCAAGATTCAAACCGGGGCAGGAGTTCAAACGGAAAAGGACATGACCAAGCCGGAAATGCGCCGGTTGCTGCAAGAGCAGCCGGAACGAATTTTGGGTTTTACCGAATCGGACGCGCCGAATTTTTCCTTCCGGGACGGCCCGTGCAGTTTTTATAGCGGCACAAAAGCCCTCGGCGAAGAAGCGATGCTTGGCTTGGGGCAAAGTTACATCTGGCGTTTGCGGATTCCGTTTGATGAATTCGACAGCGCGCGAAATTATCTCAGCAAAGTGCAACGTTACGCGAAGGTTTATGACAACGTGAATTCGATCTCGCACCGGGCGGATTTCGTTTCGGCCTGTCTGGACTTGTGGGAGAAGCGCGCCGCCTTCGGGATTTACAATGTGACCAATCCGGGGTTCGTCACGACGCGCGACGTTGTTGCATTGATTGAGAAGGCGCTGAGACCGGCGAAACGATTCGAGTTCTGGGAGAGTGACGAGGAGTTCTACCAGGTGGCGGCGAAGACGCCGCGTTCGAACTGCGTGATGGATGCGGCCAAATTGCTGGCCGCCGGCGTGAAAATTCGGCCGGTTCAGGAAGCGTTGGAACACGCGTTGCAGAATTGGAAACCAGAACAGGTTTAATGGAAGGAAAGACTGTGAATTTGCTCATTACTGGAGGTGCTGGCTTTATCGGTTCAAATCTCATCCAGCACATTATCGAGAAGACTGAAATCCAGAAGCTCGTCAATCTGGATTGCCTGACTTATGCCGGACACCCGGCAAATCTGGAAAGTGTTTCGCAGCACCCGAAATACGTTTTTGAGAAGGTGGATCTGCGGGACAAGGCTGCGGTGTTGCGAGTAGTGGAACAACACGGCGTCACGCATGTAATGCATCTGGCCGCGGAATCGCATGTGGATCGCTCGATTACCGGTCCGGGCGATTTCATCAGCACGAATATCGTCGGCACGTTCAATTTGCTGGAAGCGTGTCGGGGATTATGGAATGGCCAGTTCGCAAACCGGCGGTTTCACCACGTGTCCACGGATGAAGTATATGGGTCGCTCGGGGCAACCGGCTATTTCACTGAAACCACGGCGTACGCCCCCAATTCGCCGTATTCTGCCAGCAAAGCGTCGAGTGACATGCTGGTGCGCGCGTATCATCACACGTATGGCTTGAATACGGTGATCACGAATTGCTCGAATAATTACGGGCCGTTTCAATTTCCGGAGAAATTGATTCCGGTGGTGATACAAAGTTGTCTCGCGCGTAAGAGCATTCCGGTGTACGGCGACGGCATGAACGTACGCGACTGGCTGTATGTGCGCGATCACGCGGACGCGTTGTGGCTGGTATTGAACCAGGGCAAGACCGGCGAGACGTACAATATCGGCGGCCATAACGAATGGGCCAACCTAAACATCGTTAAGTTGATTTGTGATCTGATTGATGAAATGGCGCCGCAACTTGGGGGCAAAACGCAGCAACTCATCACGTTCGTCAAAGACCGTCCGGGACATGACCGGCGCTACGCCATTGACGCCGGAAAACTGCAACGCGAGCTCGGCTGGAAACCCTCCTACACTTTCGAGAAGGGGATTCGCGAAACGATTCGCTGGTATCTTGACCATCAGGATTGGGTGCAGGCGGTGTTGGCGAAACCGTAATACTACGTGCGTCGTAGCGCCGATTGCCGAAATCTCTGGGACGACCTGATTTCGCCATTGACCTCCCGCGGGCAGTTCGCCGATTATCCCCATCGCTTCGGGTATCATTAGCGATTCTCGGTTTCATTAGATTATCGTGGGATAAATCGCAGGATAGCTGACGGGTCACAGAGCGCTCCTTCGGGGTTGTACCTCAGGTTTTGGAAGCTGGAAAACCCTCCGTAGTTGGCCGGATAGCATTTCCGTAATGAGCGGAGAAGTCTTTGTGCTGTTGTGACTTGCATCGATTTCAATCCGGTGGAAGATAGTTACGTTGTTCGCAACAACCGTCGGAGACAATAATTAACTAACTGTTCAGAAGCTGTGGAGATTGTCTTGAATCAACAAATAAGTACGACACGCCGCCAGTCTTTCGAGACGGCAAATTTCAAAGCCCAAGCCGCACCGCTTTGGAAGCGGGTGTTGGACGTTACGGTAATTCTGCTGAGCGCTCCGATTACATTATTTGTCGGCGCCTGCATAGCGGTCATCATCAAGGTCGGTTCGCCGGGGCCGGTAATCTTTCGGCAGGAACGCGTCGGTTACAAAGGGCGGCGGTTTGTCTGTTTCAAATTTCGAACGATGCACGTTGGAGCGGAGACGCGCTCGCATCAGGGACACACCGCCGAACTGATCAAGAGTTCTGCCCCCATGACAAAACTCGATGCTTTGAGCGATTCGCGCGTCATTCCTTTCGGTTCGATCATGCGTGCCACGGGGCTTGATGAACTGCCGCAACTGATCAATGTGTTGCGCGGGGAAATGAGCATTGTCGGCCCGCGGCCCTGCGTCGGCTACGAATACGAAATGTATGAGCCGTGGCAGAAACGCCGATTTGATGCCGTGCCGGGCCTGACGGGCCTGTGGCAAGTCAGCGGCAAGAATCGCACGACGTTCAAGCAGATGATTCAATTCGATATTGAATACTCCGAGCGCATGAATCCGGGGCTTGATGTGAAAATCATCGCCAAGACGATTCCCGCCTTGGTGATTCAATGTCTTGATCAACGGGCCAAGCGCAAGCAGGCCCGGCAGGTTCGCCAACTATCCTCCCAGCAAGCGCAACAAACGGCGGTCAGAAGCCAAGCTCCTGGCCGGGTCGCACCGGAGATCAACTTAGCCAGTTGATTCCGGGTAATTCATAATCCGTAGTTCAGTCCATTAAACTATGAAATCAATCAATCGAACCATCAAAGTCGGTGTCGTCGGATGCGGTTATTGGGGCCCAAATTTGATTCGAAATCTGCGTCAAGCGAGCGATTGCCAACTCAAGGTGATTTGCGATACGAGCGAGCAACGCTTGAAGCACATGCGCAAGCTGCATCAGGACGTTGCCACCACCAACCAATTCAGCGATCTGTTGCAGGATGCGGAACTCGACGCCATCGTCGTGGCGACTCCGGTTCGTTTCCACTACGAAATGGCCAAGGCGGCGCTCCTTGCGGGCAAACATGTTTTTGTCGAAAAACCGCTCGCGCGCACTGTGGCGGAGGCGGAAGAACTGGTTGAATTAGCCGAACGCAGCGGGTTGATCCTGATGGTCGGTCATACCTTCCTGTTCTCTCCCGCTGTGCGACGCATGAAAGAAATCGTGGATTCCGGCGATATCGGCGAAATCCAATACATTTCCGCCCGGCGCTTGAACCTGGGATTGTTTCAGAAGGACATCAACGTGGCGTGGGATTTGGCGCCGCATGACATCTCCATCATTTTGCATTTGTTGGATGAGCGGCCCACCGCCGTTTCCTGCCAGGGCAGCAGCCACGTCAATCGGCACATTGAAGACGTGACGATGATGTATCTGACATTCAAGAAAAACCGCTGTGCCTTCGTGCAGAATAGCTGGCTGGATCCGAAGAAGGTGCGCCAGATGACGGTCGTCGGCTCACGGCGGATGATTGTTTATGATGACACCGAGCCGTTGGAAAAGCTGAAGATTTACGATGCCCGCGTCGAAGTTCCAGCGCACTACGATACGTTTGCGGAGTTCACGTATTCCTATCACTACGGCGATGCATACGTTCCTTATATCAAGCAGGACGAACCGTTGAAACTGGAGTGCCAACATTTCCTCGATTGCATTCGCGGCGAGGCGACTCCCATTACCGGCGGCCAGGCCGGTCTGGAAGTGGTGCGCATTCTCGAAGCCTCGAGCATCTCGTTAAAGCAACACGGACAGTCGGTAGATCTGGAGACCAAGCCGCACACCGTAACCGCCAACGGCACTGCCGTTCCTGCGAACGGGAAAAGCAATGGCCAGAACGGCAATGGCGCCGGTCACGGAGTCGTCGTGCCGGCCGGGGCTCGCAACGTTTTAGCTGCGTGAGTGCCGTTGATCAGCTTTACCAGCGCATTGCCCCGGATGTGAAGCTCGGCCAACGGGTCCGGATTTTCGCATTCACCAATCTTTATGGTTGTTCCGTCGGGGATGACACGAAGATTGGCACGTTTGTGGAAATCCAGAAAGGCGCCAGCGTGGGAGCACGCTGCAAAGTTTCCAGCCACACCTTCGTTTGTGAAGGTGTGGTTATTGAAGACGAAGTTTTCATTGGCCACGGGGTGACTTTCATCAATGACCGCTTTCCGCGGGCCACGAATAGCGACGGAAAACTTCAGACGGAAGCCGATTGGAAGTGCGATAGCACGCTGGTCAAACGTGGCGCCTCGATTGGGTCCGGTGCCACAATTTTGTGCGGGGTCACGATTGGGGAACGCGCCATTGTGGGCGCAGGGAGTGTTGTGACCAAGGATGTGCCGGCGGGCGCGGTCGTGGCGGGCAATCCGGCGCGGGTGCTGCGCACAGCATCTTCTACCGCACAACCGACCGAGGCGCGATCTTGAGAGAAGCCGCGCGTTTCGGCGCGCGGTTTGCTCACATCTGCTTCATGGGCATATTCTTCTCCGCGCGCCGCGATCTGGTGAGCACCATGGCGATTCGGCTCAATCGCGGAATTCAATCCGTATTCGTAGGATTGAACACAAAGGGGGCAAACTGCATTCTAAGCAGGCGAACGGACGCGTAACGATGAATCACGGAGAATCAACCGACCCCCGCGGAGTAGCCGCGCCATCCAGTGGCCTGGGACTGGATGACGTATATTTTACCTTCTTTCGCCACACGCGAATCATTTTGATTTGCCTGGGGCTGGGATTACTCGGGGCGCTGGCGGCAAAACTGATTACGCCGTCCATCTATTCCTCCAAAGCCAAACTGCGGGTCAGCTACGTCGTCGAAGATATTCCGCCTTCCGGGATGTCCCCGGGAGAAAACACGCGAGTCGTCTCACCCTCCAGTCAGGACAGCATTCTCAACTCGGAAGTGGAAATTCTGACCAGCCGCGACGTCGCGTTTCTGGCGGCGCAAATGGTCGGGCCGGAAAAAGTGCTCGCGGCTTATGGGGGCGGCAACAACACCAACGCAGCGGCTGCCGTGATTCGCTTCAATCTTACCGCGACGGCGCCACGGCGCAGTGACGTGGTATCGGTTACGTTTGAGCATCGCGATCCGGATCTCGTGCGGCCAATCCTGAACGCGGTGATTCGAACGTATCTGGAGAAGCACGCGGAAATCCATCTGGGCCCGGACGAAAGCGAGGAATACGTCTCGCATCAGTTGGCCGGGTTGCGCAAACAATTGGTTGATATTGAAGACGAGCTCGATCAATTGCTGCGGACCAACAAGCTGGTTTCGCCGGCGGAAACGCGGCGGTTATACCTGACGCAAATCGAGCGATTGACCAGCGAGTTGCTGACCGCCCGAACCACGTTGGCACTGAAGCAAGCGCGGTTTGGCGGCGGAGATTCCGGCGCCAGTACCAGTCAACCCGCTGCCCCAGCCGCCGTGCCTCCTGACATCGTCAAAGAATACAGCATGGTGATCGGCCGGCTGGAACACTTGGAGGCCCTGGAACAAAAATATAATAAAGACGGCCTGAAACCGCTGCATCCATTCCGCGTGGATGCCAACAAAGAAATCACCGAACGTTTGCAGGAACGGGCCAAACTCGAACGTCTTTATCCGATGTTGGCGCGGCTGACGGCGACGACGAATGGAGTCACCGTCAGTGCCGAAGCTGAGTTGGCGGAGATTGACCAGCTTAAATCAATCATTCGCGTGTATGAAAAGGAGATCAACGATCTGCAACTCGAGGCCGCCAATGTTTCGCGCCTCGAACCGCGCATTCAGGATTTGCAACGCTTGCACGACGAACGGGAGGCCGACTACAAACGCCTGTCCCATCGCGCCAAAGGCGTGGACGGCGGTGCGAATAATGTGCCGGGCGTAAAAATTGTGGAAAATCCGACGCCGCCGGCGCGCAGCGACAAGAAAATGCTGAAGCTCGCGGCGGCGGCCTTCGGTGGTTTCCTGTTCCTGGGCATCGCGTTGGCCGTGGCTTTGGATTACGTGTTTGATCGCACCATCAAACGCTCAGTGGACGTCGAGCGTAATTTTCGACAACGCGTCTTTTACACCATTCCGCATACGTTCTGGTCACGTCGCAAACACCGGAACGAGGCAAAGAAGAACAGTGCGGTCGAGCGCAAGCGTCCCGGTCACGTCAAGAAGACGGAGGTTGAGAATGAGAAGGATGGCGGCTTGGCCACGTGGCAGGCGCACGATCAATTGCGTGAGCACGCCGAGGGATTGCGCGAGCGCATTGTGACCTATTTCGAAATCAACGGCCTGTATCACAAGCCCAAGTTGATCGCGGTAACCAGTTGCCATGAGAATTCGGGCGTGACGAGCATTACCAGCAGTCTGGCGGCGGCGTTGTCGCTGACGGGCGATGGCAACGTCATGTTGGTGGACCTCTGCACCGATGGTGGTTCGGTCACTTCATTTTATCGCGGTAAACCCGGTTGCGGCCTGAATGAGGCAGTTGGTTTGGAAGATCCGATGGGAGCCGAGCCCGGCGACAAATTGGTGGTGACCAAAACCTCGGATACCGATGCGACCTACGAGAATCTCGCGCGGGTGCTGCCGACTTATTTCAAGCAATCCATGCCCAAACTTAAGACAAGCGGCTACGACTACATCCTGTTTGATTTGCCGCCGGTGTCGCAAACCAGCGTAACGCCGCGGCTTTCCAGTCAGATGGATATGGTTTTGATGATTTTGGAATCCGAAAAAACCGGTCAACCGATGGCCAAGCAAGCGACCACGCTGATGCGCGAGGCTCACGCGAACCTGTTTTACGTATTGAACAAATGCCGCCGCCACGTGCCGGAACGGCTCTCTTACGAGCTGTAATCCGTGGCAAAGCACTAGGACTTGGAGGCTTACAAGTCCGGCGGAGTCCATGTTTGGTGCCATAACTGCTGTTGCCGTGCCGGCGCCATCACGCATGTGCCCAGAAAAGTCGTTCCTAACCGCCAGTCTTTCGCACGCGTGCGAATTGACGGGGACGAAGTCTGCCCGGAGTTAATGGTCGAAAACTAATGCGGGCGGGGCATAGCGCGGAAAGCAATCTGTGAAGAAACTGTTTCTCCTGCAACTGGCAGCCTGCGGCGCGGCTTATCTTGTGGCCCGTTCCTTCGGCTTAAGCCTCTGGCAAATCGCGTTATTTTTGTGGGTGCCGATTTTTGCCGCTGGCTATTTGTGGTTCTGGTGGTTTCGGAACGTGTATTTTTTCCGGGATCCGAAACGCAAGATTCCATCAGGAGACAATTTGATTCTGTCCCCGGCCGATGGCCGGGTCATGTATGTGCTGCCGGTCAAGGGAGGAGAAGTGGTTTGTGACAAGTTGGGGCGCAAAATCACGGTGACGGAACTGGCCAAAACAAAAGTAGCCGACGCACCAGGGTGGCTGGTGGGCATTTACATGACGCCGTTCGACGTGCATTTCAATCGAGCGCCCATTCCGGGCACGATTCGGGTGCTGCACTATCATCAAACCGGAGTCAACCTGCCGATGGTGGATTTGTGGGAATACGTCAATTTCACGCTCTTTCGCAAGGCGGTGGACCTATTCGCGGCCCGATTTCATCTCGAAAACGAACGCATGACCATGGAACTGAAGAATCCACGGGTCACTTGTTATCTGATTCTCATCGCCGATCAGTTCGTCAACAAGATTACCCGATTCTTCCAGGATGAGCAGCAGGTGAGCGCGGGGGACAAGATTTCATTCATCGAGCGCGGTTCGCAAACCGACGTTTTCATTCCGCGCGAACAGGTCAATTTTCAAGTGCGCCCCGGCGATCAGGTGTACGCCGGCAAAACAATCCTGGGCACGATCGATTGACGCGTCCCGAAGTCCTTCATCCGGATTCTGAATGCAGTGTCCCGCCACCGTAATCATCGGCAATCATACTCAAGGATTGGGCCTAGTCCGGTCGGCTGCTCAAGCCGGGGGTGACGTCTGGGTGGTGAATGACAAATGGTTGAGTTTGGCTCGTTGTTCCCGGTATCTGACCGGTTATCGTCGCGTGGCCCATGGAACTCTGTTGGCACTGCATCAACCGGAAGTGGCGGCTACGCTGGTCGAAGTGTTGCTGTCCCTGCCGTTCCAAGGGAACGCGGTGTTGTTTGGCGTCAATGAAGACATCAACCGTTTCATTCACGAGCATCGTGATGCGCTGCGCGCCCGTTATTTGATTCCCGATACGCCACTGAATCGGATATTCGATAAATTTGTGTTCAACTCGTTAGTGCCGGAAGCGGCGCGGATTGAAACCCATTTGGCCAGTCAGGTGGAGTGGGCAAAATTAGTGGCGACGCCACGCTATTTGTTGAAGGGCCGGAGTGGAAACGCGTTTCGCGAGTTGACGGGGGCAAAGGCCATTGCGCTGGAAGATATTGATGCGGCGCGGCGCGCGGAACTGTTGCAACAACTCTCCCCTGACACCGTGTTGCTTCAGGCGATTATCACAACCCACCGCCCGGTGCGGTCGGTTTGTGCGTTCAGTGTCGGGGGAATTATCCAATCGTGGTTCGGATACGACAAACTGCGTCAACATCCGAATCAGTTCGGCACGGGTACCTATTTGCGTAGTACGCCCGTTGATGATTTGCGCCCCGTAGCGGAGCAAATCCTACAGACTTTGAAATTCACGGGCATTTCGGAAATCGAATTCATTCACGACGCCAGCAGCAATTCGTATCGCGTCATCGAAATGAATCCCCGCGCCTGGAAATCCGTGCATTTCGCCACCCAATGCGGGCGAAATCTGGTTGCGCTGTATTTACGCCATCTCTCCGGCCAACCCACCGTCCCGTCACGCGATCGTTATCCCGACCATTGCCACTGGGTCGATCTGGCGACGGATTTGCCGCAACTATGGCGGGAGCGCCGCTGGCCCCGGTACGAGGATGGCTGTTTTGAGTGCACCTGGACCGGGACCGATCCGCTGCCGGCGGTGATGCTCTGGACGCTTTTCCCCGTGCTGGCGCTGGAGAATTTTATAGCGCAGCGGCGGAAACGACAGTGGCGCCACCAACCGCACCGCGATTTGGGGCCGGCTCCCGCACGGAATAATTTAACCGCGATGAATCGCAAATGAGCAAACCAATGGTAGTCGGGGCCGTGGTTTCCGGCTTGCTGGTCTTGTACTATTTTATCAAGCCGCTAATGCCGCGATGGTTTCGCTATGCCTTGCGCCGGCGGCTGGCGCGCAAAATCCGGCAGCGGTCGCACGCCATCTGGCCGATCAAGCCGGGCACGGAACAAGCGCCCCCCCATTGGCCCGGTTGGCCCGAGGGCAAGCGTTTCGCGTTTGTGCTCACGCATGATGTGGAGGAGAAGCGCGGCCTGAAGCGGATGCGTTCGCTCATGGAACTGGAGGAGCGATTGGGATTCCGCTCGTCCTTTAACTTGATTCCGGAGGGCGAATATCCTGTGACGCGGGAACTGCGCGACGAGTTGACGCGCCGCGGTTTCGAAGTGGGAATCCATGACTTGAAGCACGACGGCACTTTGTTTCGGAATCGCAGCGAGTTTCGGAAGCAGGCTGAGCGCATCAACCACTATATCCGGGAGTGGGGCGTCAGTGGGTTTCGGGCGGGCTTCATGTTTCACAATCTCGACTGGCAACGGGAACTCCGCGTGAAGTATGACAGCTCGACCTTCGACACGGATCCGTTCGAGCCGCAACCGGACGCGGCCAATACCATCTTTCCGTTCTGGGTCGCAGGTGACGATGGCGAAAAATCCGGCTACATGGAATTGCCGTACACGTTGGGGCAGGATTCCACGATGTTTCTGCTGCTCCGCGAGCGAACCATCGAATTGTGGAAGCGGAAACTCGACTGGGTGGTGCAACACGGAGGCATGGTGTTGCTCAA
>CAZKMR010000039.1:15556-39223 GCA_964553795.1 uncultured Bifidobacterium sp.
CAGAACAAATGGGGCTATCTCTGGCCGTTGTTGAAATTCCTGCTGGTGGCCACCTGGCAGGTTTCCCGCCGACACTGGAATCAACCGTATCAATTTGTTCACGCCCACAACATCCCGGACTTCGTGGTTTTCGCGGCGGTGTTGCCACGACTCACCGGCGCCAAAGTGCTGCTGGATATTCATGACATCGTGCCGGAGTTTTTTGGCAGTAAGTTTCGCGCCAAGGAGACCTCGCTACTGGTCCGTGGTCTGAAGGCAGCGGAGCGCGTTTCCGCCGCGTTCGCCCATCATGTCATTCTTGCCAATCATCTTTGGCTGGACCGCTACGTCGCCCGTTCGGCACCACGCGACAAATGCTCTGTCTTCATCAACAACGTGGACAGTGCGGTCTTCAGACCGGTGCCCCGCGCCAAGCCCAACGAGAAACAAATCATCATCTTCCCCGGCGGGTTGCAATGGCATCAAGGGCTCGACATTGCCATTCGGGCTTACGCAAAACTGCGCGACCGGCTGCCAGAAACGGAATTTCATATTTACGGAGATGGCAACATGCGGCCCGAATTGGAACGGCTGGGACAGGAACTGGGGCTCAACGGCAGTCTGCGATTTTTCGATCCGCTCCCGCTCCGGCAAATTGCCCACATCATGGCGCAAGCGGACTTAGGCGTTGTGCCCAAACGGGCGGATTCCTTTGGCAATGAAGCCTACAGCACGAAAATCATGGAATTCATGTCCGTGGCCGTGCCCGTTGTGATTTCTGCCACCAAGATTGACCGCTATTACTTCAATGACTCCGTCGCACGGTTTTTCGAATCCGGCAACGTGGACGCTCTGGCGGACGGCATGTACGAGGTGTTAAGCAACCGGGAGTTGCGAGAGGGAATGATCACGCGCGCGGCGGCCTACGCAGCCAAGCATAGTTGGGAATCCCGCCGGCGGGATTATCTGATGCTGGTGGATTCGTTGTTTTTGAAACGCGGCAAAGAACAAGAGGCGGGCCGATGATGCGCCTGGATCGCTGGTTGACGTTGTGGGTGTTTCGCGCGCTGGCGCGGGTGCAATCGCAGCGCGTCCCGGTCCTGATGTACCACAGCATCTCGGATGATCCCGAGCCCGGGGTGAAACCATACTATCGTGTGGCGACCTCGCCGCGCCGGTTTGTCGAACAAATGGATTGGCTGGCGGCGCGCGGTTATCGCGGGGTCGCTCTGGAAACTGCGCTCGAAGCCGTGCGCCAGAATGAGCCGGTCGAACGCCTCGTGGCAATCACCTTTGACGATGGCTTCCGCGATTTTTATACGCAGGCCTGGCCTGCGCTCCGCAAACATCAGTTCACGGCCACGATGTATGTGCCGACCGGGTTCATCGGCGACGAGCGCCGGTCGTTTCGCAACAAGGAATGCATGACCTGGGCCGAGGTTCGCGAACTACGACAGCAAGGCATTCGGTTTGGATCGCACACCGTGAACCATCCGCGGCTGTATGATTTGAGCTGGGCGGAAATCGAGCGCGAACTCAAACATTCGCGCGCCACGTTGCAGCAAGCTTTGAACGAATCCATCACCAGTTTCGCCTATCCGTTTGCGTTTCCGCAGGAAGATCACCTGTTCACGCAGCGCTTGCGGGATTTGTTGGTGGCGGCGGGATACGACAGTTGTGCGACCACGGTCATCGGCCGACTGGATCAGGGTGCGGATTGGCTGCGCGTGAAGCGGCTGCCGGCGAATGAGTGCGACGATCAATCTTTTTTCGCGGCCAAACTCGCCGGGGCGTACGACTGGCTGGGGCGGGCGCAAAGCGGCTTTCGCCGGCTGAAACTCACGGTCGGTCGGTCCGGTCGGCCCGCCACCTTGAATTAAGTTCATGAGTCAGACGTTTTCGATGAGATACCTCGTTATCACGCCGGTAAAAGATGAAGAACGTTACGTCGAGCATACGTTGCGTTCGATGGCGAACCAGACGGTGAAGCCGGTGCGGTGGATTATTGTGGATGACGGCAGCAGTGACCGCACCCCGGATTTGATTGAGCCTTTTGCGCGCGACCACAGTTTTATCCATGTCGTGCGCAATCCGCGCGGCCAGCCGCGGCAACCGGGCTCGGCGGTGATTCGCGCTTTCAACCGCGGGCTGGAGGAAGCCAAAAAGCTGGGCATCGAGTTTGATTTCATCGTGAAGCTGGATTGCGATTTGAGTTTTGACGCGGACTATTTCGAGCGGTTGCTGGCGCAATTTGCGGCGAATCCCAAACTCGGCATCGCTTCCGGCGTGTATTGGGAATGTCATGACGGCACGAATTGGCGGGAGATCGAGATGCCATCGTACCATGCGGCGGGCGCTTCCAAGGTGATTCGGCGCGAGTGTTGGGAGCAGATTGCCGGCTTTATTTCTTCCCGCGGATGGGACACCGTGGACGAAATCCGCGCCATGACGCACGGCTGGGAGACAACGCACTTTCGCGATTTGAAGATGAAGCATTGGAAAATCGAGGGCACGGGCATCGGACCAATGCGCACCAACGCGATGCACGGAGAAATTTATTACCTCACCGGCGGCGGCCTGGTTTTCTTTCTGTTGAAGGTTTTGCATCGGATGAAAATGCGTCCGTTCATCACCGGCGCCGCGGCGATGTTCTGGGGGTATCTCCGGACGAAATGTTCCGGGCGGGAACGGCTGGTGACCCGGGAAGAGGCGCGGTGTTATCGCGCGTTGTTGAATGCGCGTTTGACGGGCGGTCTCAAACGATGAGTTCGAATTGAGGTTGGAACGGATTGTTTTTAATCATGTGTGGGATTTGTGGCATTTTTGATTTGCAGGGTCACCCGATTGATCGGGACGTCCTCGCGCGGATGAAACAGGCGATTCACCATCGCGGTCCGGACGGCGAAGGCGAGTGGGTGGACCGCGAAGTCGGGCTGGGCCATCGGCGTTTGAGCATCATTGACGTCGGCGGCGGGGGCCAACCCATCGGCAACGAAGACGGCAGTTTGCAAATCGTGTTCAACGGCGAAATCTACAACTTCGTCGAGTTGCGCGAGGAATTGGAAAAGGCCGGGCATCAATTCAAGACGCGGTCGGATACCGAGGTCATCGTTCACGCCTACGAGCAATGGGGCGCGGCTTGTGTGAAACGTTTCAACGGCATGTTCGGTTTTGCCATTTGGGACGCGCGCAAGCGGGAGGTTTTCATCGCCCGCGATCATCTGGGCATCAAGCCGCTCTACTATGTGCAGTTGGGCGACACGATCTTATTCGCCTCGGAAATCAAATGTCTGCTCGAACATCCGAAGTGTCCGCGTGAAGTGGATTTGGACTCATTGGCGGAATTGTTCACGTATCGTTACGTGCCGTCGCCCAAGACGTTGTTCAAACACATCATGAAACTGCCGCCGGCGCATTCGATGTTGTTGCGACGGGGCGGATGCAAGATCGAACGTTTCTGGGATTGGGTGCCGCAGACGCGCAACGGCCGGAGTGAAGCGGAGTATGTGGAGGAATATCAGGCGCTGCTCGAAGACGCCGTGCGGTTGCAACTGCGGAGCGACGTGCCGCTGGGTTTGTTTCTCAGTTCCGGCGTGGACTCAGGCGTGCTGCTCGCCATCATGAGCCAATACACGAACGGACCGGTGCAGACGTTCACCATTGGTTTCGAGGGCGGTGAAAAACGCAGCGAAGTCGGCGATGCCAAAGCGATGGCGGATCGTTTCGGCGCGGATCATTTCGTGCAAATCCTCAAGCCGGACGATTACATGAAGTACTACGACCGGTACATGCGCGACATTGAAGAACCGGTCGGCAATGAAACGGCGGCGGCGTTTTATTTTGTGGCGCGCTTGAGTCGCGAGCGGGTGAAAGTCGCGTTAACCGGACAAGGCGCGGATGAACCCTGGGCGGGCTATGATCGCTACAAAGGCATCAAGCTGTCGGAAACCTATAGCAAACTGCCGGCGTTCCTGACCGGCGGCATTGCGAGTTTGGTGAAGCAACTGCCGGGGCGCATGGAACGCTTGAAGCGCGGGGTGGATGCGTTGCGCGAAGCCGATATGCTCACGCGGTTGGCGCGGGCGTATTCGTTCTTTGGCGCGGACATGAAGGCGCAGTTGTATCGCGGCGAGTTGAAATCCCAGTTTGACGCGGATTCCTTCGGCACGCGGCACGCCCTGGCGCGATTACAATCCGACGTGAAACATCTCGATGCGCTCACGCAGATGCTCTACATCGATACGCGCGCCAGTCTGCCCGACGACTTGCTCATGGTCGGTGACAAAACTTCGATGGCCACCTCACTCGAAGCGCGCGTGCCTTTTCTCGACTATCGCCTGGTGGAATTCATCGAGAGCCTGCCGCCGAAATTCAAGTTGAACGGCATGACCGGCAAATATCTGCACAAAAAAGCCTGCGAAAAATGGCTGCCCCGTGAAGTGATTTATCGGCCGAAAAAAGGATTTGAAAATCCGATTGAAGACTGGTTTCGCGTCCGCATGCGCCCGTTTGTCGAGGAATGTTTATTGAGCAAGGATTCTTCGATGGCGCGTTACTTCGACCAAAATTACATCCGGCACATTCTGGAAACCGACCGTTCCGGCAAGGAACAATACCGCCGCCACGTTTATTTGCTGGTATCACTGGAACTCTGGCATCGCGCGTTTCTGGGTAAATAAGCGCCGTCGGCTCTGCTCATGAAGCTCTCCATCGTCATCATTTGCTGGAACGACAAAAAGTATCTGGCGAAGTGTCTGGAATCGATTTACGCGGAGGCGCAGGCGGTCGAATTCGAGATCATTGTGACGGACAACGGCTCGACCGATGGTTCGTTGGATTATGTCCGGGAACATTTTCCTGCGGTAAAAATCGTCGCCAACGGCCGCAATATCGGGTTTGGCCCGGGCAACAACGCGGGCATCCGCGCGGCGCAAGGCGAATACATTCTGTTGCTCAATCCGGACACGTATTTGCGCCCGCACGCGCTGGAGAAATGGGTGGGCTATGCGGAACGCCATCCCGAAGCGGGCGCGTTTGGTTGCCGCACGCTCAACGCCGACGGATCATTTCAAATCACTGCGCAGCCATTGCCGACGTTGTATCGCTATTTTTGCAAGGCCGTGTGTCTGCGCTGGCCGGGCCGGTTCTTTGACTCGCTACAAGTGGACCATTATCTCGGCTGGGACGGAACGCGGGATCGCGAGATTGGATTTCAAGCCGCGTGCACGCTGATTGTCCGCGGTAAACTGCTGCATGAATTAGGCGGGTTCGATGAACGATTTCATCATCAATACGAGGACGCCGACTTGTGCTGTCGGGTTTGGAAGGCCGGATACTCCGTTCGCTACTGTGCAGAGGCGGAAGTGGTGCACATCGGTGGGGCAAATCGCGGCGGTTACCCGATCAAAGTCATTCTCGAAACCGAGCGCGGCAAATACAAATACTTCCACAAACATTTCGGCGAACGCGGCGCGACGCGCTTGCGTTGGATTTCCTTGCTGGGCCTGATGCTGCGGTATGGCGGGTGTCGGTTGCGCGCAATGCTCAAGGGCCGCGAAGCAACGGCGGCAGCGTTGGAACTTTACGGCACACTGCTCAAATGGAACTGGCAACTTGATGCGATTCGGTTTGTTACCACAGGAGAAGAGCCGGACCTGGGCTATGCGCCGTTGTTGATGCCGACCACAGCCGAAAAACCGGCGTTGGCAAAGAAACCTTGAGTCGGGGCGGCGACGTATCTCCATGCGCAAGGTCAAGTTTCTCATCAGTCTGGTAGTGTTCGCGAGTGATCGCGTGTGGAGCGGTCTGTGTCGGTTGTTGCGTTGCAAACGAGCGCCGCGTTGCGTGGTGCTTTACTACCACTCGGTGCTTGATCATCAGCGCGACCAATTCGCGCGGCAAATGGACGTGCTGTTGCAACATGCGCGGCCTGTGCCGGTGGAGGGTCAGGTGGCGTTGCGTCCCGGCGAACATCATGTCGCGGTGACTTTCGATGACGCCAATGCCAACATCATCACCAATGCGCTCCCGACTTTGGCGGCGCGAAAAATTCCGACGACCATTTTCGTCATCAGCCAACGGCTGGGCGTGATTCCGGATTGGGAAAACTTTGGACCGGATTACACGCCGGAGGAGCGCACCATGACCGCCGCCCAACTCAAAGCATTGCCCGCCGGCGCGATTGGCTTCGGCTCGCATACGATGACCCATCCGATTTTGACCAAACTGGACGCCGCCCGCGCTAAAGAAGAATTGCTTCAGTCGCGGCTGCAATTGGAAGAGTTGTTGGGCCAGCCGGTGCGCACCTTCAGTTTTCCCTACGGCGCATATGATGAGCGCCTGATTCAATTGTGCCGTGAAGCCGGCTACGAGCGGATTTTTACCACCGACCCGGTGTTGGCGTTTTCCCAACCGCACGAGTTTGTGGTGGGTCGCATGGCCGCCGAGCCGACGGATGGCGCGCTGGAGTTTCGCATGAAACTGGCTGGCGCGTATCGGTGGGTGACGGCGGCATCGTCTCTGAAACAACGAATTTTGCGGTGGTTGCGTCCGGCCCGGGCCTGAAGGGCGACGCGTATTCCTATGGTGCAAATTCAGGCCTACACAATCGGCGAACTTCGCCAACGGTTGACGGCGGGCGAATGGTTCGAGGGCGATCCGATTCCACTCACCCGCGAACGGGCGTTGTCCCAGGTGAACAATCCGCGCGCGGAGGATGCGGACGTAGCATTGTTGGTGGCGACAGACGACGGAAAAGTCATCGCGCATCTGGGAATCGTGCCGGACTGCGTTTTTATGGGAGACCGTCAACTCAAAATCGGCTGGCTGACGGCGTGGTGGGCGAATCCGGATCGCAAATATGCCGGCACGGGCATGATGTTGATGATGCGCGCGATGGGGTTTTACAAGAATGGCGTCGGCGCCTCGGGTTTTTCGGAAGATGCCAAAGCCGTTTACGCGGCAACAAAGCGGTTCAAAACCATCAAAGAGCTATCCGGTCTCACGGCGTTTGCGCGCTGCGATTTCACGACCTTGCTGGCGCGCCGCTCGAACATCGCGGCAAAGCTGAAGCCGCTGTTGCGAGTCGTTGATGCCGCCGGCAATGGATTGGTGCGACTGCGGCACTGGTCGTGGCAGCGGGCGAATCCGCTGCCGGAGACGGTGCAACTGGAATACGGACCGGAATTCGATGCGGAAGCGAACCGGTTTTTGGAACAGCACCCGCAGAATACGCTGTCGCGGCGGGGAGCTAAGGAATTGAACTGGATCGCGCGCTACACCTGGATGACCTGCGCGCCGCTGAATCCGCCGCCTCCGTTTCGCTTTGACACCACGGCGCAAACCCATCGCAGTTATCATCTCAAAGTGCGCGCCGCCAACGGCCAACTTGCCGCCGTGCTGTTGCTGCACATCATTGACGACCATCTCATCATTCCGTGCGTCTGCCATGATCAGCAGGCGGAGTTGGTCGCTCGGATTATCGGGCAGCATGTGGTCACGTTGCGTTTGAATCGCGTCACACTGTTCCGCTCGGACTTGATTGAACAACTCGAACGCCTGCGTTTCCCGTGGGTGGTTAAGAAGGTGCGGACGCGACCGTGGGTATTGTCGGGTCCGGCGGCGGAAGTGGCGGGAACTGCGGTGGCAGTTCAAGATGGGGACGGCGATTGCGCGTTCACTTTATAGCAGCAAGAGAAACTATGTTTCGTTGGGCAATTGTATCGAATTCGACGGTGGCGCCGCTCGTGCCGCGGTTGAAGAAGGAACTGGCGGCACGCAAGTATGACAGTGAAGTATTTGTCACTGAGCATGGCGATGCCGGGCGGCAGATGTTTCAACCGGACAGCGAACTGTATGCGTTCAAGCCGGACTTGATCGTGGCGTATTTTGACCTGCAACAGATTCGGCCGGGACTGGAAGGGACGATTGCGTTGGAGAACACAGAAGCGCGCCAGGCCATCGTCGCGGAAGTCGTCGGTCATGTGGCGGAATTGGTGAAATCGCTACGCACGCACAGTGCGGGAACGATTTTGCTCAACAGTTTCACGGTGTTGCCACGGACGGTGCTGGGCATTGGGCTCGACCCGATTTACCGCGAGGCGCTGCGTCAGATCAATGCGGGCATTCGTGCCGCTGCCGCCGCGCTGCCGCAATGTTATGTGTACGACTTGGAAAGCCTGTGGATGGAAGCGGGCTTTCAAGCTTACGACCGGCGATTCGAGTTGATGGCACAGTTTCCGTTCGGTGTGGCGATGCAGCAATTGCTCGTGAGCGAGTGGCTGCGATATTTTCGCGCGATCCAAGGGTTGGCGCGCAAATGCATCGTGGTGGATCTGGACAACACGCTGTGGGGTGGCGTGCTCGGGGAAGATGGCGCGGAAGGAATTCGCCTGGGTGACACGCCGGAGGGACGACCGTTTCGGCGGTTTCAACAAGCTTTGAAGGCGTTAAGCCAACGCGGGACGCTGCTCGCGATCAACAGCAAAAACAATCTGTCTGATGTGTTGCCGGTCTTGCGCGAGCATCCGGATATGATTTTGCGCGAAGCGGATTTCGCAGCGTTGCAGGTCAATTGGGAGGACAAAGCCACCAACATGACGCGGTTGAGCCGTGAATTGAACATCGGGTTGGCGCACATGGTTTTTCTGGATGACAGCGCGGCGGAACGCGGTTGGGTGAGGGAGCGGCACAGCGAGGTGCTCGTGCCCGAAATGCCCCGCGAAGCCGCCGGTTACGTGGAGGTGTTGCAGCATTGCGAGCTGGACACGCTCACCGTCACGGCGGAGGACCGGAAGCGTGCCACGATGTATTGGCAGGAAAAGCAACGGCGCGTGCTGCAAGAGGAAGCGCCATCGTTCGAGCAATTCCTTCAAAATCTAAAGCTCTCGGTGGAGGTGGAAACCTTGCGGCCGGAATTGCTGGATCGCGCGGCGCAATTATGTCAGCGCACGAATCAATTCAACCTGACGACGCGGCGCCATAACGCGGAGCATTTGCAACGCGTCGCGGCGGCTGCAGACAGCGCGGTGCTCCTGATGAAAGCGACGGACCGGTTTGGCGATTATGGCTGGTCCGGCCTGGCTGTGGTGGAAGCGCGCGCGAAAACGTTGTTGCTGGAGACGTTCCTGATGAGTTGTCGCGTCATGGGCAAGAACGCGGAGTATGCGTTTCTCTCCGGGTTATTGCGTTGGGCGGAACAGCAAGGTTGTGAACGGATTTGCGGCGAGTTCATTCCCACGAGCAAGAACATGCCGTGCAAAGATTTCTTAACGCAGTGCGGTCTCAGCCCCAAATCGAACTCCGGCGCGGCGCAACAATTTGAAACGGAAATCGCAAACTTGCGGCTGCCGCAGATCAACCATATAAACGTCACCGTCAATTTGAACACAAATCATGTCTGAGCATTTAACGGCAGTAAAAACCCTGATTGCGACCACGTTTGAAATTCCCGTGGAGCAAGTGGCCGACAACAGCTCGGGAGAAACCATCGAGCAATGGGACTCCGTCGGACACATCAACCTGGTCATGGCTTTGGAGCAGAAATTCGGCGTGTCTTTCACCATGGACGAAATCATGCACCTGCGCAGCGTGGATGCGATTTGCAAGGCGCTGGCGGAGAAAGGCGGCAAACCGACGCCCGCATGAAGAGCGACGCGTTGAAGATTCATCATCTGGGCGTGGCAACGACAGACCTGGTCGCAGCGCAGACGTTTTACCAGGACGTGCTGGGTTTCCAACTCGAGTCCGGACCGTTTGATGATCCGATCCAAAAAGTGCGCGTCTGTTTTTTGCGGCGCACCGCTCACGATGATTTTGTGATTGAATTGATCACTCCGCTGGACACTGCGTCGCCGGTGAATGGTTATCTCGCGAAAGGGCTGGGGGCGTACCACATTTGTTACGAGGTGACCGACCTCGAAGCTGCGCAAGCGGAGATGCGCGCGAAGAAGTGTTTGCCCATCAGCGCGCCCGTGCCAGCCGTCGCTTTCGGAGGACGCCGCATCGCGTGGTGGTTCACCCCGACGAAGCATTTGATTGAATTGGTCGAAACGCAATCGCCTGCGACTCCGTGACCCAATTTTTGCAACCCTGGCGAAAGTTCCACGTCGGCTTCAGTTGTCACATTTTCACCTCTTTGCTACAGCGAAACTGAATTTTCAATTCCATGTGCGGCATTGCCGGTAAAATTTTTCTCGACGGTCAAACTCCCGTGGACGCGGAGTTGATTCAGCGGATGACTGACGTCATTGCGCATCGCGGCCCTGACGGGCAGGGGAAGCACGTGTCCGGCCCGGTCGGCCTGGGGCATCGGCGCTTGTCCATTATCGATCTGAGTCCGCTGGGCGCGCAGCCGATGTGCAACGAAGACGCCACGGTCTGGATCGTTTTCAACGGCGAAATCTACAACTACCAGGAACTGCGCGAAGATCTCCTCGCGCGCGGACACAAGTTTCGTTCGGGCACAGATACCGAGGTCATAATCCACCTGTTCGAAGAATATGGCGTGGAATGTCTGGCGCGTTTGCGCGGCATGTTTGCCTTTGCGATTTGGGATGAACGGCAGAAATCCCTGTTCATCGCGCGCGACCGCGTCGGCATCAAGCCGCTTTACTACGCGACCGGCGGCGGCGCGCTCTGGTTCGGGTCGGAAGTGAAATCGCTGCTGATTGATCCGCAGGTGAAACGGGCGGTGAATCCGGAAGCCGTGGATTGCTTCTTGAGCAATTTTTATGTGCCGGGGGAACAGACGTTGTTTGCGGGTGTGCAAAAACTGCCGCCCGGCCATTTCCTGTTGATCCAAGACGGCAAAATTCAAAAGCAACAATATTGGGAACTGCGCTACCAGCCGACGAATCATTGGGCCAGCATGGACGCGGCGGCGGAAGCGTTGAGCGATTTGCTGCGGCGGCGGGTGAAGGACCACATGATCAGCGATGTGCCAGTGGGTTTTCTCGCGAGTGGCGGGGTGGATTCCACGGCGCTGCTGAGCTACGCCATTGAGCAGACGGACAAAAAGATTTCCACGTTTACCGTGGGATTCGACAGCAAAGAATTCGCGGACGAACGACCGTATGCGCGGTTGGCGGCGCAAAAGTTCGGCACGGCGCATCACGACATCTCGATGTCGGCGGATGATTTCCGCAATTTTCTGCCTGGTTACATCTGGCACATGGAAGAACCGGTGTGTGAGCCACCGGCCATTGCATTGTATTATGTCTCCAAACTCGCGCGCCAGCATGTGACGGTGTTGTTGTCGGGCGAAGGCGGCGACGAAGCATTTGGTGGTTATCCCGAATACAAGAATTTCCTGATGCTGGAACGGTTCAAATCCGCCGTCGGCCCGTTGCGCGGTCTGGCGGCGACCGGGGTGGAATGGCTGGGCCGGACGAATAAATTCCGCCGCGCGGCGCGCTATGCCGACCTGATGCGGGTGTCGTTCAAGGATTATTACTTTAGTCGCGTCTCGTCGCCGTTCACGCATTTCAACCAGCTCAAACCCAGTTTGTATTCGGACCAATTTGCGCACGCTGCTCGCCAGTGGTCGCCGCATCGGTGGTCGCAGGATTTGATTCGCACGACGAACGGGCAGCACGTGCTCAATCAGATGTTGTTCGTGGACACCAAGACGTGGTTGCCCGACGACTTGTTGATCAAGGCAGACAAAATCACGATGGCGAACTCACTCGAGTTGCGTGTGCCATTTCTGGACCACGAGGTGCTCGAGTTTGCGGCGGCGTTGCCGACGGATTTCAAGGTCAAAGGCCGGGAAACGAAACGCGTGCTCAAACGGGCGTTTGCGGGGCGCGTACCGGAGGAAATTCTGACGCGCAAGAAGACGGGATTTCCCGTGCCCTACGGCCGGTGGTTGAATCGGGAGTTGCGCGATTATCTGCACGACACTTTGTTAAGCCAGCGCGCGATGGATCGGGGCTATTTTCGCCGCGAAGCCGTGGAACGAGTTCTGGCGAACGAGGCGGGGGACAAGGCGGCGGAAAAGTTTTGTCTGTTGGTGCTGGAACTGTGGCATCAACGGTTTGTGGATCAATGAACACCCGACCGCGGAACAGTTTAGTGCGCCGGGAGACCTATGACGGGGCGGGAACTAACACGGCAGGAGCGAATGCGGCATCATGAGTGCAGTGAGTCTCCTACTCATGTTGATCATCTTCGTGCTGGCGCTGCGCCGGTTGAAGCAGGACTTCGCGCTGGGGTTGGCGTTCGTCGTCGGATTGCTGGTGTCGCTGCCGGATTACATGCGTGTCAGCTTCGGGGGCGGCATCCCGGAACTAACGGTGCATCGGCTGCTGTTGGTTGGATTGATTTTTTGTTACCGCGCCGAACCCAAGCCAACGGAGCCGGGATTGCCAGTGCCGTTCATACGCGGATTGGTGGCGTTCGGCATCGCGCAGTTCGTCTCCATGGTTTTCTCGATTTATTTCAAGGCGAGCTTGAAATGGATGCTGGTGTATTGGCTCGAGATCGTGGCGTTTTACGTGATCGTAAGTCGCAGCATGACGAGTCGCGACGCGATCGTAAAACTGCTGACGATGGTGGCGTTTGCGTTAGGGGCCGTGTCGCTGCTGGCGGGCTTCGAGAAGTATCGCGGCTTGAATCTCAGTCGCTATTTGCTGTTGGGTGGGGGCGTGGGGGATTTCGATATTACGGCGACGTATCCGCACCGCATCTTGCTGGGTTACGCGATGGCGATGGCCGTGCCGATTCTGTTCGCCTTGATGGAACGCGAGCCGCGCAAGGGGCGCAAACGGTTGATGGGAATCATGGTGTTGCTGGCGATTGCCGGGTGTTATTTCTCGAACAGTCGCGGACCGTGGAGCGGCTTGATTCTGGGGGCGGGCATTTTGTTCGTGTTGGGATCGGGCGCGATGCGGCGGGCGTTCGTGATGATTGGAATTTGCGCCGCGCTGGTCATTGCGGCCAAACCGGGCGTGCGCGAAACCGTCGTGGGCGCGGTCAAATCCATTTTCGAGGAAGACTCGGTCAAGGCCAACTCCTACAACTACCGCTGGAAACTTTGGGAGATTGCGTTTTCCGAAATCAAAAAGTCGCCTGAGCGCACGCTTTTTGGCTATGGCGGCTTGAGCAACGAGGCGATGGATTTGACCGAGTATTTTGAAAAAGGCGAGGGCGGAAATGCTGAAGTGCTTGGCTACACCAGTTGGGACAATCAACTGGCGTGCGACCTCATCGAATTGGGCGTGGTGGGTTTCGGCATTGAGGTCGGGCTATTTACCGCCGTGCTCTTTACGCTGCTGAAAATGGCATGGCGGAGCAAGGGGAGCGATCGAAGTATTTTCGCCGGGTTCATCGCGGCGTGCACCATTTTCATTTACGCCATGAGCAACGTGTACATTTTCAGTCCGCAGTTGAAATGCTTGTTCTGGACGCTCGTGGCGTGTGGGATTCGTTTCGGGCAACTGACTGAAGCCGCGCCAAAACCCGAGCCCCAACCGCAATTTGATCCCTACGCCCAGCAGCGGCCGCCACACCGACGGCGGCCGCAGCCTGGCCCGGCCTCAGCCTGACGACATCATGAGTGACAAAAAGACGACGGTTTGTTTGCTGGGCGCACCGCTGAACACGGGAAACATGGGCGTTTCGGCGCTGGCTTCCGGAACAGTCACGGCGGCTTTGAACTGTTTTCCCGGCGGCCGCGTTTTCCTCGTCGAATATGCGCGCGAACCGGAACAATACACGGTGCAGACCCCGAACGGCCCGGTGCCGGTGGAACTGGTGAATCTGCGGTTCTCCAAAAAATTCTGGCTGCGGAACAATATTGCGCGATTGCTGGCGACGGTTTTGTTGTTGCGCCTGGTGCCGAAAGGACTGCGAACCCGCTGGCTGGCGCGCAATCCCTATCTGAAAGCGATCCTGGACGCGGATATCGTGGCATCGATTGCCGGTGGAGACAGTTTCAGCGACATCTACGGCATGGGCCGATTGTTATATGTGGCGCTACCGCAGATGCTCGTATTGCAACTGGGCAAACCGCTGGTGCTTCTACCACAAACACTCGGACCATTCAAATGCCGGGGCGCAAAATGGATTGCCGGCTACATCATGAGAAACGCGCAGGCCGTTTACTCGCGCGACAAACTGAGTCTTTTGGAAGCGGCGCCGTTGATGCGCGACCAGGCGCAGAAACTGCAATTTTCCCATGACATGGCGTTCGTCATGCAGGCGGTGCGTCCGGATCGCGATGCTTTTGCGACTTTGCCGGAGCAGCGCAATGGCCGGCCTCTGGTGGGCGTGAACGTGAGTGGGCTGTTGATGATGGGTGGCTACAGCCGGAACAACATGTTTGGTCTGAAGTTGGATTACGGCGAATTGATTCGCGCAACGGTGGCGCAGTTCATCGGTCGGCATGACGCCGACGTGTTGCTGGTGCCGCATGTTTTTGGCACGGAGGAAGAGAGCGATACGGCGGCGTGTGCGAAATTGCACGGCGAACTGAGCGCGAAACATCCGGGACGGGTCCATTTGGTTGGTGGTCGCTACAATCAACACGAGATCAAATTCATCATCGGGCAATGTCAGTTCTTTCTCGGGGCGCGCATGCACGCGTGCATTGCCGCCATTTCGCAGTGTGTCCCCGCCGTGAGCATGGCCTACAGCCGGAAGTTTGCGGGCGTGATGGAATCCATCGGCTGCGCCGAATTGGTGGTGGATCTGGGCCGCGAAGACAACACCAGTGCGCTGGCGACAATTGAACGTTTGTTTCAGGAGCGCGCTCGAATTCAAGCCAGTCTGAAGAGTCAAATTCCGGCGGCGCAACAAGGCGTGTTGAAACTGTTCGCGCCTGAAAAGCTTGGGCGCGGTTGAGCCGGAGCGTGGCGCACTTCGGCATTTGCCGGCGCGATGCGGGCGATTCGCACTTGGTGATTGGCGGCTGCGGGTGTAATGGAATTGAGCAACGCTCGTTCAAAAAATCAACGACGCGCCACAAGTTTCCGGCCTGAATGCGGCAAACGGGACGGTCTGGTTGAGCCGATACGGCACTATGACCGCTAATGGCAGGGAGTTATATTTTGAGGCGCCGCTCGCCTTCAGTCGGGCATGGATTGTGCGAAGCAACCCTCAAGAAAAGATGAAATCTAAAGTTGTATTTCGTTTGACGGCGTGGCTGGTCGCTGCGTGTGTGTCCCTGTCGTTTGTGGCCAACGCGCAGACGTATCATGTGCGGGCTGGCGCGACCGGGTCGAACAACGGATCGGATTGGAACAATGCCTTTCCCACGCTGCCGAATACGTTGGTGCGGGGGGCGACCTACTATGTGGCCACCGGCACGTATGGCAGTTACACCTTCAACACGCCGGTCAGCGGGACGACGCTCATCACGATCAAAAAGGCCACCGTGGCGGATCATGGCAGCAACGTCGGGTGGCAGGACAGCTACGGAACGGGTACCGCGCAGTGGTCGCGCTGGGGATTTACGACCAAGCATTATTTGCTGGATGGGCAAACGCGGAATTCCGATTGGCGCGGCGGTTATGGTTTCAAAGTAAAGGGCATCGCCGACCGTCCGGTGGATTTTTTCGCGTCCGGAAATCAATACGCGGCGGGCAACATCACCATCCGGTATCTTGAGGTGGAGGGGCTGGGTATCGACAATCCGGTTTACGACCGGTTGGTGTACGGCATCTTTGCGAACAACATCACCATGCAGTATTGCTATTTGCATGATTGCGGCACAGTGCCAGTGGTGACGGGTAGCTCTGATAGTTGGCTCGTGGAATACACCTTGTTCGCCCGCAACTCGGCGAACGCTTCGCATCATGCGGAAGGCTGGGCAGGCTCCAAGGACAACAACATCACCATTCGCTACAACATTTTTGAGGACATCGAAGGCACGGGACAGATCGTGGCGCTGGGGCGGGGTGGCAATGCCGTTGAGTACAATGACAATTGGGAGATCTATGGTAACACCTTCTTCTATACGCCGGGCAATCCATACAATCGTGAAGGCAGTGCCGACGGAGCGATTGCGTGCATCAACAATCAGGTGGCGCGCAATTGGAAAATCTACAACAACAGTTTCATCAACATGACGCTCGGATTGTCCGCGCGAATTGCCATCGGTGGCGACGGAGCGGTGGGACATAGCGCCGAGATCCGCAACAACTTCTGGTGGAATTGTAAAAACGTCGGGCCGACGCTCAACAACGGGACGTACGTCACGTCACATAACCGTTTCGACGCTGCCGCTTCGTTCGGATCAAACGCAGAAGTTAACGCCAGCGCCAACACTTCGGTATTCGTGAATTACAACAACAAAGATTTTCGGCTCGCCAACCCGACCGCCAATGGTTCGCCGTTAGCCGCACCATATAATCAGGATCGCGATGGGCGCACGCGCGGGAGTGACGGAGTTTGGGATCGCGGCGCGTTCGAATATGGCAGCGGTAGCGCGGACACCACGCCTCCGGTTATCAGTGGAGTGGCGGCAATTTCCGTTGGGGCGACGAATGCAACGATCGCCTGGACGACCGATGAGAGCGCGACGTCCGTCGTGCAATATGGCCTGACCACCAGCTATGGGAATTCGGTCAGCACGCCGGGCTATGTGCTCGCGCACGTGCAGATTCTGAGCGGCTTGAATCCGAATACGACTTACAATTACCGGGTTCAATCGGTAGATGTTGCCGGCAACACGAGGACTTCCGGCAATTTCACGTTCCAGACGGGAACTTTGGATACGACCGCGCCCACTGTCAGTGTGACCGGGCCGGGAGGCGGGAGCGTCATTTCCAATACCGTCACGTTGACGGCTACAGCGGCGGACAACGTGGGTGTGGCGGGAGTGCAGTTTTTCCTCGATGGCATTGCGATCGGAGCCGAGGACACCAGTGCGCCGTACTCGTTCAGTTGGGATTCCTGGACGGTGGCGAATGGAGCGCACCAGATTCAGGCGCGCGCGCGGGATACCACGGGCAATACTGCGATGTCTCCGGCAGTGTTCTTTCAAGTCCTGAATCAATCGGCCGGCGGCATGCCGGCGGGGATGGTTGGCTATTGGTCGTTCAATGAAACCAGTGGGACGACCGGCAGCGGCAGTCCCGGTGGCGTAGCGACGTTGCAAAGCGGTGCGGCGTGGACTCCGGGCCGGGTGGGCGGCGCCGTGGGGCTGAACGGCTCGTCCAGCCATATCGTCGTGCCGGATTCTCCCGGCTTGCGCGTCACGAATGTGCTGACACTGTCATTGTGGGTGAAGCACACCACGTTGCCAGCCAGTGGCGGTTTCATGCATTACCTGGAAAAAGGCCTCGATGATCATGACAATTATGGCTTGGGCATCGGCAACATGGCCTCGGGATTGCAATTGTATTTTGAGTTTGAGGATACCACGGGCACTTATCGCCGATTCTATCAAAGCGGAAATCTGACGGTGACGCCCGGCACGTGGGCGCATCTGACGGTGGTGTTCGATGACGCCAACAACATCATCCGTTACTACAAAGACGGGGTGCTGGTCGGTTCGACGGCGGTGACCCAATCCATGAACACCGGATTCACCCACCCGCTTTACATCGGTCGCGAAAACTTCGCTGCCTATCCGTGGCCGCTCCATGCGGCGGTGGACGAAGTCCGGATTTTCAATCGCGCGCTTAGCGCGGCGGAAGTGGTGGCCGTTTATCAAGCCGGAACTCCGGTCGTCCCAATGCCGCCGACCAACTTGCGCATTGCCGCGCAATAAACTTCATTTGCCGGCCGCGCCAATCGCGCGGCCGGCGGGCCAATTAATTCAATCCCATTTACGAGGTGGCGAGCAGCGCGGGCTGCGCCACCTCGCTTTTCCACATTAACAGCAAGCTGAGATTCTCATGGCGCGAATAAAACATGTCGGTGACGTGGCAGACTGGCGACTCTGCCTCGGCTGCGGAGCGTGTGCTTACATTTGTCCGAATGACAACGTGAAGTTGGTGGATGTGTTTCACGAGGGCTATCGGCCCGCCGTCGGTGGGGCGGATTGCGCTACTTGCAGCGATTGTTTGAAAGTTTGCCCCGCAGTCGAGACCGATCACACCGGCATCAATGCCCGGGCGGGCGTGATTCCAGAATTGGTTTCTGCGTTTGGTCCGGTGCTCGAAGTCTGGGAAGGGCACGCTACGGACCCGGAGATTCGTCTGGCGGGTTCGTCGGGTGGCGTGTTGACCGCGTTATCGCTGTATTGCCTGGAACGCGAAGGCATGCATGGCGTGCTCCAAATTGGCATGAATCCGGAAGACACGATGCGGAATCGCACCCGCTTGAGTCGCTCGCGAACCGAACTGTTGGCGAACACCGGGTCGCGCTACGCGGCGGCCTCCGTTTGTGACGGACTTGGACTGGTGGAGAACGCCCCCGCGCCTTGCGTGGTCGTGGGACAGCCCACCGAAGTTACCGCGCTGCGCAAAGCGCAACTGATGCGTCCGAAGCTGACCGAAAAGACGGGATTGGTGTTGTCGTTTTTCTGCGCCGGATCACCCGCGCGCAAAGGCACGGTCGAGTTGATCAAATCCTTTGGCATCAAACCGGAGGATGTGACCAACGTTCGTTATCGTGGCAACGGTTGGCCGGGAATGTTCGCGGTGACAGTGAAAGGAGAGACGAAGCCGAAACGAGAAATGACCTATCAGGAGTCGTGGGGATTTGTGCAGGCTTATCGTCCCTTCGCCACGCATCTCTGCCCAGATGGCAGTGGCGAGGACGCCGATATTTCCTGCGGCGATCCCTGGTATCGCCAAGTGCAACCGGGCGAACCCGGGTCGTCCCTGGTGGCGGTGCGGACCGAAACCGGGCGGCAAATCCTCCAGCGGGCGATGGCGGCTGGATACGTAACACTGACCCGGGCCGAACCCTGGAAAATGACCAATTCACAACTCAATCTCATCGCTAAACGAGGCGCGGTGGGCGGGCGAATTGCAACATTACGCTTGCTGGGATTGCCGGCGCCGCGGTTGCGAGGATTTTCCCTCTTCAAAAACTGGCTGAGACTGAGTTTTGACGAAAAGCTGCGGTCCACTCTTGGGACGGTTCGCCGGGTGTTTTCCCGCGGCTATTTTCGGCCGAACAAGCTCTCCGAAACAGCTTCATAAGCAACATCAAGCGCGGGAATCTTACCGTAGTCAGTGCGACACAAATTCCGTATTCGCTGGTAATGCACGGTTGCACTTTTAACGGATACTAAACGGCGAAGCTGGTGCATCAGGTCAAACGCCGATGGTCATCGCTAGCAATCGGTTCGCTGACGAGTTCACCCGAAAATTGGGTTGACTTCGTCACGGAGTAAACACGAACGACGGGAAATTTGTCAGCAGTGCAGTTTGGGTCTGAAGGCAGAATTGAAATGACAAAACTCTTGCAACCAACATCCCCTGAACATTCGCCATTTCCGATTCCGTTCCCGGCGCAACGTCGGCCGGAATTCCCGGGGTCGCGTTGGCTCTGGTTGTTTGCAATGATTTGGTGCGTCGCCAGCAGCAGCGCATCCGCGGCAACCACCACCTACCTTTTTAACTATACCAATCGGGAAGCGTTGCTGGCCGATGGTTGGAGTTTTGTTGCCACAGCTCCGGGAGATCAGCCGCGCGACACGGAGCAAACCAACGGCGCGGTGGTTTCTTACGATCAGGGATTGCACCCGGGCGCAGTGCGGATTCCCGTCGATAGCGGGGACCTGTGGGGCGGGCTGAACAACACGCGTAACAGTCTCTTCCGCGACTTGTCCACCAACTGGCTCAGCATCCAGTTGCAAATGTCCTTTGCGCCCGTGTTGGATTTGCAACAAGCGCATTTGGTGCTGTATCAGGACGACGACAACTATCTCTCAGCCGGCTGGTCTTACAGCAGCGCCGCGCAGTCGCGTCGGGTTTCCCTGGTCAATGAGACCGGCGGTTCGTCTTCGCCCTGGTCGCCGCGCGAATTCGGCTTCAATGCGCCGAATCTGACAAATATTTACTTGCGACTGGAACGCGATTTGGCGACCGAATTTGTCACGGCGCTTTATTCGAGCGATGGTTCGACCTGGACGCCAATCCGGACCAACAGTCAGGCTTTGTTCAATCCGCGAATCGGGATCTGGGCCGGTGGTTCTGAAGCGGGGTTTCCGAATTGTGATTTGATTAGGTTGGATGTCGTTACGAGCGATACGCCGGTGAGCCCTGCGCTAATCGCCCAACCCAAGAGTCTGGTCTTCAATGCGGTGGTCGGCACCGCTCTCACGAACCGCCAGCAAATCCATCTCGTCCAACTCCGCACGGTCGATCCGGTGGCGTGGACCGTCGTGAGCAACGCCACCTGGCTGCACACCGCGACCAGCGGTGGCGACACGCCTGGCAATTGCGATGTCTTGGTGGACACGACCGGGCTGGCAGTAGGCACGTACCATGCCTCGGTGACATTCTCGGCGCCCAATACGTTATCCGATGTGGTCAACGTGACTTTGATCGTGAACCCCAGCAATCGGGTACGGACGGCCACGTGGTTTGGTGGTTACAGCGGCGCATTCAGCTCGTCAACGGATGATTCCTATTCCGCCGGGAGCCGGCAACTTTTCACCAATAACATCTTGGGTACGTTTTACCTCTGGGGGGTGACGGCGCCGCCCGCCTGGGTGCCGGATTTTCATGCTGCCGGCATGGAGTTGGGCACGCACAGCATCAGCCACCCGTGTTTCTTCATTAACGAACCCGCCTTGCGTTACGAACTCGAAGCCAGCATTGACCTCGTGGCGAATGCGACCGGGCAGACCGCCAGCGACGTGATTTCGCATTGTTGGCCCTGCGGCTTCACGCACCCGCGCGCCAAAGTCATCGCGTCCGATTACTTCATGTCAGCCCGCGGCTACAACATCAATCAATTGGAGGACGCCACGCCCAGCGACTTCATGAATTTGAAGAGCTACAACTCCCACGAGCATGTGCCGTTTCCGCCCGCCGACTTGAAAACGGTGGTGGACAATGCGGTGGCGCAACGCAAATGGTTCAATCTCGTCCTGCACGCCTTCGAAAATGATGATGGGGCCATTGCTTATGCGGCGGGGAAGGACCTCTGGGTCAATCCGGTGGGCTCAGTCATCAACTACATCGCGCAACGGGATCGCACCATCATCACTAACTACTCCGAGAGCGCGATTGCGATTGGCTTCGAGGCGTATCGGTTGCCCATCGCGCCAGTGCGGTTTCGGAACTTTGAACACAACATTTCGAGTGAAGACCAGATTACCTTCGCTGTGGACGTAACGGGCATTCCGTCAATCGGTGGACTGACAGTCGAGGGCATGCCAACGCCCTATCTCGTCCGCACCGTCGGCGCGACACGCATGCTTTATTTCAATACCACCGTGACGACGAATCTCGGCGACCGCACCGTCAGTCTGGTGCTGAGCAACGGCGCGCCCACCGCCGTAAGTCAGTGGCTCACCACGCCTGAGAACACGGCCACCAATTTTGTGTTGAGCGGAACGGGATTGACGGGACACCCACTCAATTTCGCGCTGCTGAATACACCCGTTCACGGTTATCTCACCGGCACACTGCCGAACCTGACCTATACGCCCAGCAACAACATCAGTACAGCGGACTCCTTCCGTTTTACCGTCACCGACACCATTTCCACCATGGTTGCAACCGGAACGGTTCACATCTCCATTGCTCCAGACAATCAAGCTCCGGTGTTGCCCACGATCGGTAATCTGACGGTGGATGAATTAACCTCGCTTTTGGTGACCAACACGGCGACCGATGGTGATTTGCCGCCGGACATCATGACATACAATCTTCTGGTGGCGCCGGCGGGCGCTACCATGGACCAGAACGGAATCGTAAGTTGGACGCCGACCGAAGCCCAAGGCCCGTCCACCAATCTTTTCGTGGTCAGTGTTTTTGACAGCACCGTGAGCGTGACAAACAGTTTTACCGTCGTCGTTCAGGAGGTAAATGCCGCCCCGGTTTTGCCCGCGCAAACCAATCGCGCCAAGCTTATGGCGGCGACGTTGACCGTGACCAATACAGCGGTGGATTCCGATGTGCCCGGCAATGGCTTGTCGTATCAATTGGAGAATCCGCCGTCCGGGGCAAGCATCGATAGCGCCGGGATTATCACCTGGTCCGGCGGAACGCCCGGCACGACGAACATTTTCACAACGATTGTCACTGACGATGGGGTTCCTGCGCTGAGCGCCACCAACTTCTTCACGGTATTTGTGTATCCGGAGAATCTGCCGCCAACATTTGTCCTGACTCCTGCCAATCAAACTCTCACCGAGTTAACGACGCTAACCGTAACAAATGCGGCCACGGATGCGAATGTTCCTCCCGATGCCATCAGTTATAGCCTGAACAATGCGCCGGCGGGAGCCAGCGTCGATGCGAACGGGGTCATTACGTGGACCCCGAGCGAATCTCAAGGGCCTGGAGTTTATGTCATTGAAACCGTTGCAACGGATAATGGCGTCCCGGCCGCGAGCGTTACCAACAGCTTCACTGTTACCGTTGAAGAAACTAATAGCGCGCCAATCCTCGTGTCGCCGGGCAATCAAGCCACACCAGCCGGAGTGACCTACTCACTTTTGCTCTCGGCTGTTGATAACGATCAGCCGACGAATTCTCTCCTGTTCGCTCTGGCGGCGGACGCGCCCGCGGGCATGACGATTTCGCCGCAAGGCCAAATCACCTGGACTCCCGGCGCGGAATTGATTGGATCAAATTTCGTCATCACCGCAATGGTGACGGACGATGGGGTACCGGCGCTTTCCCACACGAACAGTTTCATGCTGTCGGTATTGCAGCCCGGCAACCAGGTGCTCCTGCCCGCGCAGGCGGACCGAAGTATTCCCGAGCTGACCACGTTGTTGGTCACGAATGCGGCGACGCATCCAGAGCGATTGATTTTTGGCTTCACTTATCCGAATCGCGAAGCGTTCATCGCAGATGGGTGGAGTTTTATCGCCACCCGAGCCAATGGCACGCCGCGCAACACTGAGACGGTCGGCGTCGATGCCGTTTCGTTCAACCAAACGAATCATCCGGGCGCAATGCGCATTCCGGTCGCTCAAGGCGACATGTGGCAGGGCAACAACAGCACGCGCAACAGCCTGTTTCACGATCTGGCCACCAATTGGATCAGTCTCTACGTCAACTTCGATTTTCAGCCGCTGCAAAATCTTCAGCAAGCACATCTCATGCTTTATCAGAATGATGATAATTACATTGAGATCGGCGTAATTCACAATGACGGTCGTGCCGCAGTGATGGTGGGAGAGTTTGCCGGATCAGCGACAGTGAGTTCAGATGGTTTGGGGACGTTCACAAATGTGCAATTGCGGTTGGACCGCAACATCGCCACCGGAGACATCCGCGGTTATTATGCGACCAACGGAGGCGACTGGTCATATCTGGCCACGTACAATCAGGCTTTCACAAATGCCCAAATGGCATTCTGGGTCGGTGGCTCGCTGGTGCCCTATACCAACGGTCTGCCGGTTGTGGATTTGCGCCTGGCCGAAATCGCATTGACCAACTCGCCCTCTATCCTGACCTACCAACTCGTCGATCCGCCGGCGGGTGCGTCCATTGATTCTGGCGGCGTTATCAGTTGGACCCCAACTGAACTCCAAGGCCCTTCGACGAACATCATTGAGACTATTGCTACCTATAACAGTTCGCCCGTCGTCAATTTGACCAACAGCTT
>CAZKMR010000040.1:0-4371 GCA_964553795.1 uncultured Bifidobacterium sp.
CCGCGCCGAGTACCGTACCGCTCACAACGTAGTTGGGCCGTGTGGGGCGATAGTAGTAACCCGGCGCGCAATACCGATTCGGCGCATAATACACATACGCCGAACTGCCATAGCCGTAACCAAAACTGACGTTCAAACTCGGGCTGGTGGTATAGCCATAACCCGAAGTATCGCGATAATCGTGCCGCCGTGATTCACTAAGCAGCGACCCGGCCACCAAACCGATTCCCGCGCCGATGGCCGCGCCTTTTCCGGAAAATCCATGGCAACGATCCGCTCCGGCAATGCCTCCAATCAAGCTCCCCCACAGCGCGCCTTCCACAGATTCCGGGCGCAAGAATTGCGCTTGGGCTGGGAGCAGCGTCACAAGGCTCAGGGCGATGATGGCCACCTTTTTCATAACTGGTCTTTGGACGAGACGAGTTCCGCTTTATTCGTCACCGGCACGTTAGCACGCCTCGGGTTGTCCGTAAACTTGGTCGTCGACGCGGCTTAATTGACGACGTTTTGCGGTGCGCCATCCAGAAAGGCGCGAATGTTTTCGACGGCGACCCGCATTAGTCGCGCCCGGGCTGCCCGGGTGCCCCAGGCGTTGTGCGGCGTGATGACACAGTTCTTCGCCCGCAGCAGTGGATTCTCCGCCGGCGGCGGTTCAGCGGACAACACATCGACGCCCGCCCCCGCGATGCGCCCGCTGTTCAACGCTTCCGCCAACGCCGCTTCGTCCACCAACGGGCCGCGACTGGTGTTTAGCAGGAAGGCGGTGGATTTCATCGTCGCCAGCCGGCTTGCGTTCACCAGACCACGATTTTTTTCCGTGAGCGGACAGTGCAAACTCACGACGTCGGCGGAGGAGAATACGGTTTCCAGGTCCACGAACTGCACATACGCCGGCGCGGCTTTGGCGGAAGGGTTGTAGGCGATGACGTTCATGCCGAAGGCGTGCGCGATCGCTGCCACCGCCATGCCGATTTCTCCGAAGCCGATGATGCCAAGGTTGAGTTGCTGCAACTCAACCAACGGGAAATCCCAGAAGCACCAATCCGTCGCGCGCGTCCACTCGCCGGCGCGAACCCGTTCGCTGTGATGCCCGACGTGATTGGTCAGTTCAAGCAATAGCGCGAAAGTGGCCTGTGCGACAGCAGGCGAACCGTAGGCGGGCACATTGGTCACGGGAATATTGCGTTCGCGGGCTGCCGTCAGATCCACGACGTTCGTGCCGGTGGCGAGGATGCCGATGTATTTCAGCGCCGGCAGCGTCGCGAGCGTGTCGCGTTTCAGCGGGGCTTTGTTGGTGAGGACGATTTCGGCGTTGTGAGCGCGGGCGCGAATCTGGTCGGGTGGGGTGCGATCGTGAATTTCGCAGGGACCAAGATGGCGCAAGTCATCCCAGCTCAGGTCGCCGGGATTGAGCGTGAAACCGTCGAGCACGCAGATGTTCATGTCGCCAGCTTAGGAAATTCGTCCGGCAAGTGAAAGCTTGGCGCGTGACGTGGCGGGGGTAGAATCCATTCATGACGGTGGCCACTCGACATTGCTGGAAATGCGGCGCGGAGTACAAGAACCGCAGTTCGCCCGGGCGCTCGGAAACGTGCGATTGCGGCGCGGACCTCAAGGTGTGTCTCAATTGCGTCAGTTATGATCGGACGGTGGCGTATCAGTGTCGCGATCGCCGGGCTGATCCGGTGGAGGAAAAACATCTCGCCAACTATTGCGAATACTTCGAGTTGGCGAAACGGGTGTTTGTCGCGCCGGCGGAAGAAAAATTCCGCGCCGATGCCGCGCGCGAGAAGCTGAAGAAATTACTCGGCGATTGACGCGGAGTGGCATCCGGGAAATGCGGTTCAACATGGCCGTGTGATTGACACCGCGCATTGATTTTGCGGAAATAATCGCCAATTCACTCGACAATCATTATGACGCAACCGGCCCAAGCCATTTCGACGGATTCACTCCTGCACGAAACCCGCACCTTTCCGCCTGCTCCCGACGTGGTGAAGCGCGCGCTCCTCAACGCCGAGACCTACGCCAAAATGTACGAGCGTTCCGTGAAGGACTCCGACGCGTTCTGGCTCGAGCAATGCAATACGCTCGAATGGTTCAAAAAGCCGACGATGGGCCGCAAATACACGTGGGACACGGCGGCGCGCAAGATTGAGCACACGTGGTTTGAGGACGGCCAACTCAACGTGAGCGTCAATTGTCTCGATCGCCATCTCCAGACGGCGAACCGGACCAAGACCGCCATCATCTGGCAGGGCGAAGGCGAGGACGAAGTCAAAAAGGTCAGCTACGAAGAACTGCATCGCGAGACATGCAAGTTCGCCAACGTACTCAAATCCCTCGGCGTCAAGAAAGGTGACCGTGTTTGCATTTACATGCCGATGGTTGTGGAGGCGGCGGTGGCGATGCTGGCGTGTACGCGGATTGGCGCGATCCATTCCATCGTGTTCGGCGGCTTCAGCGCGGACTCACTCTCCGGGCGCATCAATGATTCCACCTGCAAACTGCTGATCACCGCCAACGCCGGCGTGCGCGGCGGCAAACCGATTTTGCTCAAGGACATCGCTGATGCCGCGTTGAAGAACGCCCCCAGCATCGAGAAAGTGGTCGTGTTCAAACGCAACGACACGCCGTGTCAAATCACGGCAGGACGCGATTTGTGGTATCACGAATTGATGGCGCAGGCGGCGTCGGATTGCGCGGCTGAGCCGATGAACGCCGAGGATTATCTGTTCATGCTCTACACGAGCGGTTCGACCGGCAAACCCAAGGGCGTCGTGCATTCCACCGCCGGCTATCTGTTGCACGCGAGTCTGACGCACAAATACGTGTTCGATATCCACGATGACGACATTTATTTCTGCACGGCGGACATTGGTTGGGTCACGGGCCACAGCTATCTGGTTTACGGACCATTGTGCAATGGTGCGACGACCTTGATGTTTGAAGGTATTCCCACGTTTCCAGAAGCCGGGCGGTTTTGGAAAATTGTCGAGAAATTCAAAGTCACCGCGTTTTACACCGCGCCCACGGCGATTCGCTCGCTCATCCGGCTCGGCGAAGAATGGCCGAACAAATATGATCTCAGTTCGCTGCGGGTGCTGGGTTCAGTTGGTGAACCGATCAATCCCGAGGCGTGGATGTGGTATCACCGCGTCATTGGCAAAGGCCGTTGTCCCATCGTGGATACGTGGTGGCAAACGGAGACCGGCGGCATTCTGATCAGCGCATTGCCCGGCGCGCACACGCTGAAACCCGGCAGTGCGAGTCGGCCGTTTTTCGGCGTCGAACCCGTGGTGTTGCGGGACGATGGCAGTGAATGTGCGCCGAACGAGGGCGGCAAGCTGTGCATTAAGAAACCGTGGCCCGGCATGATGCGCACGACATGGGGCGACCATGACCGCTTCATCGACACGTATTTTGCGATGTTCAAGAACCTTTACTTCACCGGGGACGGATGCCGGATTGATCCCGATGGCGATTACTGGTTGATGGGCCGCGTGGATGACGTGGTGAATGTGTCCGGTCATCGCATCGGCACGGCAGAAGTGGAAAGCGCGCTGGTGAGTCATGCGAAAGTCGCTGAGGCGGCGGTCGCCCCGATGCCGCACGAAATCAAAGGCCAGGGCCTTTACGCGTTCATCACGCTGAAAGAAGGCGTTGCTCCGAGTGAAGAGTTGAAGAAGGAATTGGTCTTGCACGTGCGCAAAGAAATCGGGCCGATTGCCGCGCCGGACAAAATTCAATTCGCGCCCGGCCTGCCCAAGACGCGCTCGGGAAAAATCATGCGCCGCATTCTGCGCAAGATTGCCGAGAATCAAACCGAGCAGATTGGCGACACCACCACCCTGGCCGATCCGGCCGTGGTCGATGCGTTGGTGAAGGGCAAACAATAACCCGCGGAGGGCTCCAACCCGGTTCGTGAGTAAACGTGGCGTCACTTGGTGCCGCGGATGCAGATTATCTTCTTGCGATTGGCGGTCTGGCCAAGCAAAGAGAGAGGAAACCACCATCGAATCCGTGTTCGGCAACATTCCCATAGCGGTGCGGCTGGTTGCGGCCGGCGGGCGAACGAGGCGCGCTAGCAGGCCGGAACTCACGCGCATCGGACGGGTGGCGGAAACGAAATTAAATGCGCGCCGGTTTTGCAGATTCGGTTTCATGTTCGGGGCGCTGCTGGCGGGAAGCCTTTCCACTTTTGGCCAGACCAATTTCACTGAAGCGAAACCTCTCCTGTTCCTTGCCGACAAGGATTACCCGCCGATGTCGTATCTGGAGGGCGAGACGGCCAAGGGCTTCGACGTGGAATTGGGCCAGGCGCTGGCGGCGCGATTGGGGCGGCCCATTCGCATTGAGTTGACCGATTGG
>CAZKMR010000040.1:4471-38456 GCA_964553795.1 uncultured Bifidobacterium sp.
CCAGGCGCTGGCGGCGCGATTGGGGCGGCCCATTCGCATTGAGTTGACCGATTGGCTGTCCGCACAGGAGCGGGTGTTGCGGGGCGAAGCGGACGGATTGCTTGGCATGAGTATCACCGCCGAGCGCCGGAAGTTGTACGACTTTGCGACTCCGGTGTTCACGCGTGAGTTCGGGTTATTGGTGCGGGAGAACGAAAATACCATTCACAACCTGGAGGACTTGCCGGGACGGCGCGTGGGGGTGACGCCGGGCGGATTTCCCAGCACGATGCTGGCAGACGATCCGGGGATTCATCTGGTCTGGATTACGAATTATCAAATCGGCTTGCAGCAGTTGGTAGCCGGGGAAATGGAAGCGGTGGCGGGAAATTTGTGGACCGCGGCCTATCTGGCCGAGCGCGGCGATCTGCGGGGCATCAAAGTCACCGGGAAACCCTTTGCCAAAGTGGACGCCGCCGTGGCGGTGAAGAAAGGCAATCCCCTCGCCGCGGAAATCGAGGCGGCCCTTCAATCGCTGCAAGCGGATGGCACGGTGGAGGTGATTCGCGGGAAATGGCGGCCCCGGGAGGCGCTGCTGGTGTCGCGGGGGGAGATTCGGCGGATTGTTCTGTGGTCGGTCGGCGCAGTGTTGTTGCTCTTGATTGTCGTGCTGGTGGTTTGGGTTTTGACGTTGCGGCGACAGGTGCGCATCCGGCACCGGGTGGAAGTGGCGTTGCGGGAGAACGAGGAGCGGTTTCAATTGGCGGTGCGCGGCTCGACCGATGGGTTGTGGGACTGGAACATTATTACGGACGATGTGTTTTATGCCGACCGCTATCGCGAATTGCTTGGTTTCAGCGCCGCGGAGTTTCCCAATCGGTTCTCGTCGTTTGAATCAATCCTGCATCCGGACGATCGCGAGCGGGTCATGCGCGCGGTGCGCCGGCATCTGGAACACCGCGATCTGTATGACATCGAGTATCGGCTGCGAACCCAATCCGGCGAATATCGGTGGTTTCATGCGCGCGGCCAGGCGGTGTGGGATGACCGGGGTCGCGCTACGCGCATGGCCGGTTCGATTACGGACAGCCACCACCGGCGGCAAACCGAGGCGGCGCTCCGGCGCAGCGAGGAATTGTTCCGCGCCATCGTGGAAGATCAAAACGAAATGATTGTGCGCTGGAAGCCGGACGGCACGCGCACGTTCGTCAATGGCGCGTATTGCCGCGTGTTTGGTGGTTCGCGCGAACATTTTATCGGTAGCAGTTTTTTTCCGTTGATCTCGGAAGCGGACCGCGAATTCGTCAAAGCGAGAATTGCGTCGCTTTCGTCAACGCAGCCTGTGTCCACCGCCATTCACCGCAGTATCGGGCCGGATGGAAGATCACTTTGGCAGGAGTGGACCGATCGCGGCATTTTTGATGCGCACGGTCAATTGTTGGAACTGCAATCTACCGGCCGCGACATCACGGACCGCAAATGGGCGGAGGGCCTCACCGAGATTCAGCGGCAGGTGTTGGAAAAGATCGCTACGGGCCAACCGTTGCGCGCGACGTTGGAGGCGTTGTTGCGCTTGCTGGAAGCGCAAGCCGAGGGCATGCGGGGCGCGATCTTCTTGCTGGAAGCGGAGTCAGCGCGACTAACCCCCGCGGCGGCGCCATCACTGCCGGCGGAATTCGTAACCGCCGTGAGCCGCGCGGCCAACGAAGCGGATAGCGGGCTCGTGCCGCGCCGCGAAAGTATTTTTGTGGCGGACCTCATGAACGATGCGAACTGGAAAGACTGGCAACCCATCGTCACAGCGCAGGGCTTTCGCGCGTACTGGGCCGTGCCCGTATTTGACGAAGAACGCGAGTTGTTGGGGCTGCTGGCGATTTTTCATGCCAACCCGGGGTCGCCCAACGAGCAGCATCGGCAGTTGCTGGAGATTGCCACGGATACCGCGGCGGTTTGTATTTCCAAGCATCGGACTGATCAGGCCCTGCGAGAAAGTGAGGAAAAATTCGCCACGGCATTCGTAGCCAATCCCAATGCGGCGCTTATTACGGGGCAGGCGGACGGGCGCATCCTGGAGGTAAATCCGCAGTTTCTGAAGTTATACCGGTTGACGCGGGATGCGGTGGTCGGGCGCACGGTTATGGATTTGGGGATCTGGCGTCACATAGCCGATCGCCAGGCATTGATCGAGCGCGTGCGAACAGAAGGCAGTGTTCGTGACTACGAAAAGGAAATTCTCCTGCCCTCCGGGGAAACGATGATCATGTTGCTGTCCATCGAACCGATCACGTTGCACGGTCAACCGTGCATGCTGACGGTGGCGCTCGACATCACCGAGCGCAAACGCGCCGAAGAAGCCTTGCGCGAGAATCAACGTTCCATGGCCACCTTGTTGAGCACGCTGCCGGGGGTGGTGTATCGCTGCCGCAATGACGCCAAACGGACCATGGAGTTCATTAGTGAAGGCTGTGTGGCGCTGACGGGTTACGCGCCGGCGGATTTTACGACGGCGCAGCGGATTCTTTTCGGCGAACTGATTCACCCCGATGACGAGCAAAAGAACCGGGTTGTCGTTGGCGTCGCCTTGCGCGAGCGAACTTTTTTCGAACTGACCTATCGCTTGCGGACCGCCAGTGGCGCGGTGAAATGGGTGTGGGAACGCGGGTTGGGCATCTACGCGGCGGACGGGCAATTGCTGGCGCTGGAGGGATTCATCACGGACATCACGGACCGGCGGCGCGCCGAACTGGAACGCGAAGCAGCGTTGCACCGGATGCAGGAAGCGCGGGAAGAGTTCACCCGGCAACTGCTCGCCGCCCAGGAACGCGAACGCAAGCGGCTGGCGAATGATTTGCACGACGGCCTCGGACAGAATCTTTCCATCATCAAGAATCGGTTGCATCTCGCACAACAGGTCGATGGGGTGCCGCAGGAAGTGCAAGCGCACCTGGAAGCCATCGAGCGCGTCACCGCCGGAGCGATTGGCGAAACCCGCGTCCTGGCGCGCAATCTTCGGCCGTTGCACATCGAACAGATCGGTGTGACGGATTCGTTGATGGGGTTGGTGCAGGAAGTGTCAGCCGCCACCGATATTTGTTTTGAGCGGCGCATCGAGTTCCTGGACGACGTGCTGCGGGGCGAAGCGGCCACGCATGTTTATCGCCTCGTGCAGGAATCGCTGAACAACCTGGTGAAACATTCGCGCGCGACCACAGCCACGGTGACCATCGAACGCGACGTCCGGTTCGTCCGCGTTTGCATTTGCGATGATGGCGTGGGCTTCAACGTCGAGCCCAGTCGCGGGCGCGGCGGGCTGGGCCTGGCCAGCCTCGCGGAACGGACGCGGTTGTTGGGCGGGACGATGCACTTGGACAGTCAGCCCGGTCGGGGGACGAAACTGGAATTCCAACTTCCCATTCCGGAGGAGGGCGAGCCCGTGGCGGGGGATCCGTCCGGCGAAGTGGGCCCGGTTCCGTCTTGAGTTTTTTCCGTGGCCGATGACCATCACGCCCGTATGCCGGAGAACGAAAAGATTTCGGTCGTGATCGTGGACGATCATCCGCTTTTCCGGCAGGGCCTGCGGCAGGCGGTGGAAGCCGATGCCCGGTTCAATGTGATTGGCGAGGAAGCGGACGGCACGGCGGCGGCGGAGACCATCGCGAAATTAAAACCGGACGTGGCGGTGCTGGACATCAATCTACCGGGCATGACCGGTCTGGAAGTGGCCGCCCGTTTGCAGGTCAGTCGCAGTCCGGCGCGACTCGTGGTGCTGACGATGTTGAAGGACGAGCAGGCGTTCAATCGCGCCTTGAACGCGGGCGTGCAGGGATACGTGCTCAAGGAGAATGCTTCCGATGAAATCCTCAATTGCATTGTCGCCGTGGCGCGCGGCGAAGCCTATGTCAGTCCCAGCCTCACGGGCTTTATGTTGAGTCGGCGGCGGCGCGCCAACTTGTTGGCCACTCGCCAGCCTTCACTGGAAGATTTGACCGTGGCCGAAAAACGCATTCTCCAGCGCATTGCCGCGGGCAAAACTTCCAAGGAAATTGCGGCCGAACTCTTTATCAGCCCGCGTACGGTGGAAACCCACCGCGCTAATATCTCCAGCAAACTCAGTCTTTCGGGTGCAAATCGCCTGCTCCAATTCGCTTGGGAAAACCGCGATGCCCTCAACCATCTGGCCTGATCCCGGCCGGCTCTCCTCCTTAACGATTACGTAGCCCTACGTAGAAAAATCACGGTCGGCACGGAGTGCGGATTACGTGCGCGCCTTGATTCATTTTCCTGGGGGTCAGGCCGATACTGCTCCCGCTTTGCAAGCGACGTAGCTCATGAAGGTGATGATTGTTGATGATCACGCGTTGACCCGTGAATTCATTCGCGAGGTGCTCAACTCTTTCGCCACTCAGATTTGCGAATGCGCCAGCGGCGCCGAAGCACTGGCCTGTTGCGCGGAATTCGAACCGGATTTGGTGACAATGGATTTTCACATGGAACCGATGAATGGCCTGGAAACAACCCGCCGATTGCTGGCGCGGCACCCGGCCGCTTGTGTCGTGATGGTCACGCAGACGGAAGCCCCGACGCTGCCCGCCTCGGCGGAGTTGGCGGGCGTTTATCGTCTGATTCAGAAGGACAACATTTTGGAACTGCGCACAGTGGCCAAAGAACAGCGGCACCAGCGCGCCGCCCGTTCCCAACGGAATCCACCGCCGCCAGCGACCTCTACCTTGGAATCCGATTGTTGTTAGAAACGTTTCGCGCCGAAAATGTCCACCCGTCATCGCTATCGTTTGTTGGTCGAGAACTCGAGTGATCTTCTCGCGGAGATGACGCGGGATGGGCGCATTGTGTATGTGACGCCGAATTTTGAAACGGTCTTGGGTTATCTACCGACGGAACTGATCGGTCACAGCGTTTTTGAATACGTGCATCCGGACGATCGGGCGGCGGCGCAGGAAAACTTCATTCTGCCGGAAGCTTCCTTGGTGGTCCGGTACCGCCACAAGCGCGGGCAGTGGCGCTGGCTGGAGGTGACGGGACGCGATTTCACCACGCCCGATGGCGCCGAGCGGGGTGTGCTCATCGCGCGAGATGTGACCGCGCGGTGCGAGGCGGAGAAATCCTTGCGCAGTCGTGAACGCCATTTGCGGGCCGTGCTCGATAACGCCTTGGTGGCGGTGGTCACTGCTTCCAGCACCGGGGCGATTCTGGAATGGAACGCGCAAGCGGAACGTTTGTTTGGTTGGCGGCGTGACGAGATCATGGGGCGCGATCTGACCGAATTGCTGATTCCAAAAGCGCAGCGCGCGAAATTTGCCGCGCTGTTGCGGCGGCAGTGCAAGCCGGATCAAAGCACAGCCATGCCGCCTCCGGTGGAAATGCCGTTGCGGCAGCGCGACGGTCGGGAGATTCCGGTCGAGCTTTCCGTGACGCCCATCCCGGCGCGCGAGGGATTCGTCCATTGTGCGTTCCTCCGGGACCTGAGCGGATTGAAAGATGCCCAGGCGGCGCGGACGCAATTGGAGGTGCAGTTGTGTCAGGCGCAGAAACTGGAAGCCGTCGGTCGGTTGGCCAGCGGCATTGCGCACGATTTCAATAACATCCTGGCAGTCATCGCCGCTAACAACGAGATGGCGCGACTCGAAGCCGGTGCGGCCCATCCGGCGACCGAGAGTCTCGGGGAAATTCAGCGCGCCTGTCAGCGCGCCACGGATTTGGTGCGACGCATTTTGACGTTCAGCCGACCGCAGGCGTTGGAACGGCGGGAATTGGAGATGCCCGCAGTGGTGCGGGAAGCCATTAAAATGTTTCGCCCGGTTTTGCCGGCAACCATCAAGATTCGGACGGTGTTCGAATCGGCCTGCCCGGCCGTTTGGGCGGACCCCTCGCAACTCACGCAAGTGTTGCTGAATCTGGCGACCAATGCGGCGCACGCCATGCGCCAGCATGGAGGAGTCTTGGAAATCGCCGTGACCGCCGAGCGCATTCAGCCGCCGCTCTTCGCCGCACATCCGGAGGCGCGGGCGGGAAATTATCTCAAGCTGAGCGTACGCGACACGGGACACGGTATGGCGGCGGAAGTGGCGGATCGAATCTTCGAACCTTTCTTCACCACCAAACCGCCGGGGGAGGGAACGGGGCTCGGTTTATCCGTGGTGCATGGCATTGTCAAAAGCCACGGTGGATTCATGTCGGTGACGAGCAAACCCGGACACGGTGCGACGTTCAACTTGTATTTCCCCGCATTGGCGCCGGTCGCTCCACCGCCGCCCGGCGATGCCGCCGCGCCGGTAACCGGGAATGGCGAACCGGTCTTGTTTGTCGAGGATGAAGGCACGCTTGCTGCCAGTAGTCGCCTTTTTTTGCAGCGCCTCGGTTATCGCCCCACCGTTTGTCGTGACGGCACCGAAGCGTTGACCGTTCTCCAGAACACCGCGCAACCCTTCGCTTGTATCATTTGTGATTTGAATGTGCCGGGACATACCGGCGTGGAACTGGCGCAACAAAGCCGGCGGTATCGCAAGGAAACTCCGTTCATTCTGACCAGCGGGGAGGGCTTGACTCTGAATGCCGACGCCCTCAAACGCAGCGGAGTGACGGCATTGTTGGAAAAACCCTTCACGCCTCAGGAACTCGCACAAACGCTCCGCCGGGCGATTGATCACTCCAAACATTGCTATGCGTAAAATCCTACTCATTGATGATCATCCCGACGTGCGCGCCATGCTGCGCGAAGTGTTGAGCCAGGCGGGTCATGCCGTGGAAACAGCGGAAAATGGTCGCGCCGCCTTGCCGTTGTTGGAGCGGGACACGTTCGATCTCGTCATCACGGACATGCTCATGCCCGAGATGGACGGTGTGCAATTAATTCAAGCGGCGCGCCGCCTCGTGCCGTCCGTGCCCATTCTCGCCATTTCGGCGGGTGGTATGACGTCCGCCCAGGTCTTGCTGAACCTGTCCCGCCATCTCGGCGCCGGTCAGGTGTTACCCAAACCGTTCACTCCGGCAGAACTACTCCAAGTCGTGAATCGGGCGTTGCAGCAGACCTCCGCTCCGGAGCGCGCATGATTTTTGATGCGGAAATCGTCAATGCGTCCGTTGAACAGGGGGCCGCGTTGTACATGCTCTTGCCGAAATAACAGAACTCCACGCGGGGCTCGGTCGCGCCGGCCAGTCGAAATACGACAATTGTCGTATTTCCCGCGCGGCAGGCTTCCTCCAATCTCTTGCGATTCCCCGGTGTGGCCTGCTGCTGCGTCAGTTACCGAGCCGCTTTGGCTCGCCCACTTGAATCATACCGGAGATCATCGTAAATGAATGGAAACATCATGATTTTGAAGCGGCATACTCTGGAGAGGTCGTGCGGCGTTGCGACAAAAGTAATGTGCGGTTTGCTCCTCGTGGCATTAGCGGCTCATCAAGCCGCGTTGGCCGCTTCGATCACGCTGGAGGCGGAGGCGGGCGCGCTCGGGGCGGATTGGGCGGTGAGCAACAGCAGCAGTCCCGCGTACATCACCATCACAACTCCGGGCGCGGGCGGGAATCCCGGCAGTGCCGCGCGCGTGGCGACTTACAACGTCAATTTCCCCGCGGCGGGAACGTACGAACTTTACGCGCGCGTCCGCGTCGGTCCGGCGGCGTTCGACGACGACAGTTTGTTTTACGCAAACGGCTTTGGAACAAAGTCGCCGACGGCGGATGGCGATTGGATCACCGTCAATGGATTGGCTGCCTCCGGATTTACTGCCCCCGGTAATCTCGTGGCAGGCGTGGGCGCGGCGGGCAGTCAGGTTTGGAAGTGGGTGAATCTTTCGCAGATGACCAACGGAGGCGGCAGCGAAACTCCGATCACGTTCACCGTGCCGGCGGGCAACCTGACGCAGACTTTTCAAATCGGCGCGCGGGAAAATGGATTGGACATTGATAAGCTTTTGTTCGGTACGGCGGGGTATCAATTTACCGTGGCCGACTTGGATGCAGGCGGTCCGGGAACGGTGCCGACGCCCACGGTGACGATCAATCTGACGAATCAGTTTCAGATCATCGAAGGGTTTGGCGGTGCGATTTGTTTCTATAACGGCTGGTTTCGCGCGCATCCGTTCAAGGAGGAAATTTATCAGCATGCTTTCGCGGGGTTGAATCTCTCGATGCTGCGGCTCGGAAATTGGTTTCGCTATCAGGGGACGCCCAATTTCGATCCGGACGCGCCGGAGTTTGTGCAGCGCGCGAATCAACTGCTGGGCCGGCCCGTGCAAATCCTGATGAGCTCATGGGCGCCGCCGGCGTTTCTGAAAAGCAACGGTCGAGTGGACGACGGCGGGACGCTGGTCTGGACCAACGGCGGCTTCGCCTACAATGAATTCGCGCAATACTGGTACGACTCGCTGGTGGCGTATCGCAACATCGGGGTGTCGCCGACCTGGATCAGCATTCAAAACGAGCCGGATTGGGAAGCGAGTTACGATTCGTGCATTTTCCGGCCAACGGAAGGAATGTACAATGGCACGAACTGGGCCGGTTATTCCAATGCGCTGTCGGCCACCTATCTCAAGGTGCAGACGCTGCCCAATCCGCCCAAGTTCATCGGGCCCGAGCCGGTAGGCATTGGTTACAACGTTCCGCAGAATTACGCGGCGACGATGAATCCGAATCACTTCGACGGATTCGGCTATCATCTTTACCACGGCAGCACGGATGGTTCGGCGAACGGTTATGTCAATGCCTTGCGGGCCACGACGAATCTGTTTCCGAACAAGCCGAGGTACATGACGGAGTTCGGCGTCTCGAACATGATTGAATCCGCGACGCTCATTCACAACTGCGTGGTGGAAGGGCGGGCCAGCGGTTACAACCATTGGAGCCTTATCTGGCCGTGGGATGGCAACGGACTCGTACAGATTGAATTTCCGTGGAATCAAGCGCAGTGGACCAACGCTCCGCCCGGCACGCCGACGCAATCCAAGGGTTACTGGCTCTCGCCGAGCTATTGGTCCATGAAACATTTTTCCTATTACATTACGCCCGGCAGTCGGCGCGTTGCCGCAAGTAGCACCGATGCCAATGTGAAAGTGTCGGCTTATCTGTCGCCGGATAATTTGCGGCTCGTGACGGTATTGATTAATCGCAGTCCCGCCGCGACCGCGACGATGGATTTCGACTTCGCTTCGTTCCCGGCCACGTCGTCGAGTGTTTATCAAACGGCCGGGACGAATCAATTCAAGTTCATGGGCGAGGTCGGTTCGCAACTGGTACTGCCGCCGGAGTCGCTGACCACGGTGGTGGTGGACAAATTTGTGCCCGTCGGGCCGGCGGGAAATCCGTCGCCCGTGGTGAATGCCACCGCCGTGCCGCTGAACGAAAATTTAACTTGGTCGGCGGGCAGCAACGCCTTGACGCGCGTGCTTTATCTGGGGACGAGTTCCAACGCCGTCGCTCAGGCCACGGTGGCGTCGCCGGAATTCCGGGGCGTCCTCACCAACACCACGTTTGCGCCCGCGTTGTTCGGCAGCACGACTTATTTCTGGCGCGTGGATGAAATCGCGGGCGGGAATACGAACACCGGGCCGGTGTGGAATTTCAGCACGGTTCCCGTGCCGGTGTTGGCGCATCGCTACAGCTTTAGCGAAGCCGGCGGAATCAGCGTGGCGGATTCGGTCGGCGGTCCGGCGTGGAACGGGACGGTTTTCAACGGCGGCACTTTGGGCGCCGGCCAACTGACGCTTGCTTCCGCTTCATCACAATACGTCAACCTACCGCCCGGCATCGTCAGTACGTTGAGCAACTTCACGATCACCGCCTGGGTGCAGCTAAATTCCACTGCCAACTGGGCGCGCATTTTTGATTTTGGCAACAACACCACGCGCTACATGTTCCTCACGCCGCAGAACGGCTCAAACTCGCGGTTGCGCTTCGGCATCACCACCAACAGCGCGGGCGGCGAGCAACAAATCACCGGGCCGACTGCGCTAACCGTTGGCGTCTGGCAGCATGTTGCCGTGACGCTCAACGGCAACACGGGCATTCTTTATCTCAACGGCGTGGCGCAGGGAACGAACGCCGGAATGACGCTTCGGCCCGCCACGCTCGGCAGCACGGTGAACAATTACTTGGGCCGTTCGCAATGGTCCGATCCCTACTTCAACGGAAGCATCGATGAGTTTCGCATTTACAGCGTGGCCCATTCGGCGACCGAGATTGCCGCCATGCATGCGCTGGGGCCGAATCAACTCTTGAGCACGGAAAGTCCAGCGCTGGCGATGGTGGCCGCGCCCACCAGTCTGACGTTGACGTGGCCGCTGGCGAATGCCGGATACACCGTCCAATCGCGCACCAATCTGGTGCTCGGCAATTGGGTGAATGTCCCTTCACCCGCGCCACAAATCAGCGGCGGGCAATGGCAAGTGACGTTGCCAGTTTCTCCGACCGCGCCAGCGACTTTTTATCGGCTGTTCAAGTAGGCAGGCGGCGACAGAGCCTCGATTGCGGCGGAAAGTATTACGTTTGGAATATTCATGATGAATCCGAGTCTCCAACTTCGAGCCTTGTTGAGCGGCCTCATGCTGGCGGCATTTGTTTCGGTCTCAGCTCAATCGTTAAAGGTGGATTTCAACGGCGCGTCGGCGCAAACGGTGGCGGGTTTCCAGGCGTACACCGCGCAGCATGAAGTGGCCGGCACGTTTGGACCGCGAAGTTTCAGTGCGTTCGGGACCAACATCACCGTGACTCCCACGTGGACGGGCGCGCCCGCCACCAACACCGCGCAACAGGCCATCGTGCGCGGATCGTTCAATGGTTATTCCACCAACGCCGCCGATCACCCGGAACTCATGATCGACTGGATCGGCACGGATCAACGCGAAAATCCCGGCGATCCGATGACATTGACGATCAGCGGCCTGCCGGCGGGAACGTATGGCTGGCTTTCCTATCATCACGATACGCAGGATCAGCAGGGGCGATTCAGCGTGACGGTGAATGACGCGGCGGGTTCGGCGACGACATCGGGGTTGCAGATTTCGAGCACGCTCGCTCACGCCAAGACCAACCTGGCTCAAGCGACGAAATTCACCGCGGCGATTACCTCTGATGGCATCAATCCGGTCAGCCTGATCTGGGAGGCCACCGATGCGCCGAGTTTCAACACGATGTTTGTGATGAATGGATTTGAGCTGACCAATTCAGTGGCCGTGGCCCCGCAGCAGACGAATGCCGCGCTGCGGCGTCCCATTTCGCCGCAACAACCCATGTGGCTTGTTCACATTGATACGTGGAATTACGCCGATCCGCAGAAGATCATTGATTTGATTCCGCCGGACATTCGTCCGTTTGTGGTGCTGAACCTTTCGATGTCCATCAGCCACACCGTGTCGAACAGTCAATTCCGCGTGGCCGAGTACGGTTACGAAATCCTCAAATCCTGGATGACCATCTGCGCGCAGAACCGCATGTGGACGATGATTCAGCAATCCAGCGGGGGCTTTCAGCATTTCTCCGACTTCGATCTGTCGGTGTATGAAGAATTTTTTCGCGAATATCCGAACTTGATTGGCTTCAACTACGCGGAGCAGTTCTGGGGCTATGACGACCCGAATGATCCGCTGTCGCCGGCGTGGCCGGATCGCATTACGCACTTCGCCAATCTGCTCGGGCTCTGCAACAAGTATGGCGGTTATCTGGTGGTGAGTTGGTGTGGCAATCAGTGGTCGCCGAACATCAACCCGATTGCGATGTTGAAACGCAATTCCGCTTTTGCCGCGGCGTGCCGGACCTACACCCAGAACTACATCCTCTGCGAGAAATACACGCAACAGTCCTATATCTCCGACATGGAAAGTCTGTGCCTCGGCGCGTATCTATCGGGTTACAGCGGCCAGTATGGGATTCGTTATGATGAAACCGGTTGGACGGATGCGAACGGCGATCATGCCAACTTCACGCTGGCCTCCGGCATCGCCGCGCATCTCGAGCATATCATGTTGACCGGGCAAACAGTGATTGACGGGCCGGAATTGATTTGGCGCGAGTGTTTCCGGGAACTCAGTTCCGGCGCGACCTCAAACAGTTACACCATGCGGCGGTGGGACACGTATCCGCAGTTCGGGAACATCAGCGTGGATATTTTCCGCAAGGTCCTGGATGGCACAGTGCGCATTCCCAGCCGGCAGGAAGTGATTGATCGGACCAAGGTCGTAATCATCAACAACGTCAATTCCGGCAGCGCGGACACCATTTACAGTTCACCCGAAACGTTGTTCGAAGGTCTGTATCGCATGGACGGGGACGGCAATCTTCGCGACAACAAAACGCTCTACAAGAAAACCGGACGTTACCCGACCATTCCGACCGTCTATCAACTGAATGACGCAGTCGCGAATTCATTTCCAGTGAAGGTCAATCGCTCGGCCTACGGGACGCGTTGGCCGAGTATCGCGACGAAGACGAATGAATTCAACGCGCTCTTCCCGCAGGAATACACGGGCGACATCTATGCTGGACGCCACGAGAACGGCTGGGTGATTTACAACCCGTTCAAGACCGGACAGACGGCCACCGGGGTCATTCCGTTTCAATACAACACCTGCGACAGCGTCGCGTTGTCCCTGTCGCGATACACCGCTGGCGTGATGAAGGAATCCGCCACGAACGTGACGTTCTACCTGGGCAATTTCGACAACACGCTCACGCCGGGCTTGAAGACCAACATCATTACGATTCATGGCAGCTCGGTGGAGCCGACCTATTCCTACACGGATCGCGGCAATGCGCAGGCCAGTGTCTTGAGCAAAACATGGGTGGGCGGAGTGTTCACGTTGACGGTGCGGCACAATGGTCCGCTCGATATCGTGGTGAATTGTGCCGGCACGGCGACCGGGCGGTTGACCGCTTACACACCTGCCGTAATTACGCCGCCGCAGCCGCCGCTGCTTTACCCCGGCCCACTCCAGTTTGAGGCGGAGTGTTTTGATTATCGGAACATCGCGGGTGTAGTGGCGAGCGGATGGGATCAGCCCGTGCGCAATTATCGGGGCCAAGGTTACCTGCGGTTTGGCACCAGCTCAGCAGCGGCCGTGCGCGATGCGGTCACGGTGCTGAAGACCGGAACGTATCGGCTGGAGACGCGGTATTCCGTGGAAGGCGGGAATCGGGGCGGCATTGACCTTTATGTGAACGGCGTGCGGATTTCAGAAATGGTGTTCCCGCAAACGCCATCGTTCAGCGATTGGGCGATCCACAGTCAATTGATTCCGCTCAACGCCGGCGGAAACACCATCGAGTTGCGCGCTACCACCACGGGTCCGCGAACGATCTATTTCGACAGCATCAGAGTAGTGCCCACCGCGTACGGCGATGGTCTGGTCATCCAGGAAAACCAGTCGGGCTTTGACCGGGTGGACGGCACGATTGACAATACTCATCCCGGCTTTACGGGAAGCGGATATGTCAACACCGCCAACACCAACGGCGCGAGCGTTTATTGGAACACCTGGTTCGATGCCTCCGTGATCAAGGCATTCACGTTCCGCTATGCCAGCACGAACGACCGCACCGCCAATCTGATCATCAACGGCGTGGACGTGGCGGCCAAAGTGTTGTTCCCGTCCACCGGATCTTATTCCACGTGGCAATATGTCACGGTGTACGCCAACGTCGCTCCCGGCGCGGCCGAAGTAAAATTGCAGGCCACCTCCGGCGCGGGTCTGCCTAACATTGATTCCGTGGAATTGATCGGCGGCGGGCCGGAGAACGCAGCGCCCACGCTGGCGGCGATTGCGAACCAGACAATCGGCGCGGGGATGATCTTGAGCATCACCAATTCCGCGTTGGACGGCGATGTCCCGGCGCAAACTCTGACCTACAGTTTGTTGGTCGCCCCGACCAACGCCACGCTCAACGCCGGCAATGGCGTGCTCACCTGGCGACCTTTGGTGACGCAAGCCGGTTCCGTCAATCCCTTCAGCGTGATGGTTGCCGATAACGGGACGCCGAGTCTGAGCGCGACGCAAAGCTTCCTCGTGACGGTGACGAATCTGGCGTTGCCGCAACTCACGTCAACGTTCAGCGATGGCACTTTGGTTTTGCAGGTCGATGGCGCGAGCGGGCCGGATTATCAGATTCAATCCTCGACCAATCTCATCGATTGGAGCGTCCGCTTTACCACCAACTCACCGCCGCTGCCGTTCATCTGGAGCAATACGAACGCAGAGCTGCCGATGGACTTTTTCCGCGTGCGCGCGGGGCCGCCGTTTTGATTGGTGATTTGGCGTGCGATTCACCAAGGCTGTGTCGTTGCTCAAACCGCGACCACCGGATTTTCCAACGTGCCGATGCCGCTGATCTCAATGCGAATCACGTCGCGTTCGTGCAAGGTGAATTGATCGGGTGGAACGACGCCCGTGCCGGTCAATAACACCGCGCCGTGCGGGAAAACCTGACAGCGAAACAGAAACTCCGCCAATTCGTCGAAACGTCGTTTGATTTGGCTCACGGAAGTTTGCCCAGCGAAAACTTGTTTCTCCGCGCGATTGATTTCGAGTTTGATCTGCCACTCGCGGGCTTGCGTTTCGGTCTGGCCCAAGACGATCCACGGACCGACCGCGCAGGAGCGGTGATAGGTTTTCGCCTGCGGCAGATACAGAAGATTTTCCCCTTCGATGTCGCGCGAACTCATGTCGTTGCCAATCGTGAAACCGACAATTTTCCCACGCGAATTCAGCACCAACGCCAATTCCGGCTCGGGCACGCTCCACTTTGCATCGCGACGAATGCCGACGGCGTCGCCGGGCGGAACAACCTTTTCCGCGAGCGATTTGAAGAAGATTTCGGGACGCTCGGCGGAATAAACGCGATCGTAAGCAGTCGCGCTGTGAGTGGATTCCTCCATGCGCGCCGTTTTGCTGCGCAAGTAGGTCACGCCCGCAGCCCAGACCTCCTGTTGCTCAACCGGCGCGAGCAGTTGAATTTTCGAAAGCTTCACGCGCGGCGGATTCTTGCCGAGCCATCTTTCCAACTCGGTCAACGGTGCGTCCGCTTCGAGCACGGGAGTCATTGTTGCGAGCCCGACGGCGGATAGATCGAGCACCGTCGTGTCGTCCGGGGCGACAGCGATGCGCATTTCTTGAGTCGAGTTTTTGAATCGGCAGAGCTTCATGCGCGCGATGCTGGCAGAAGCGGTTTCGGAAAACAACTTTCAGCCGCGCGGCGGGCCTGATTACATACCGCCAATGAATTCCTCGCGCGACCTGTTCGATGCCGCACCGCCGGAGATCTATTGTATGCAAACGCGCGGCCCCGGGCCGAGCGGAAGTTTGCCGCTGACGGAAGAGATGTTGTTGCACAGTCCGAGCGGCGATTTGTTCGGGCTGACGCAAAACGCCGGCATGGGTTGGAACGCGGCGGAAGTCGGGCGTGAACAGTTTTTGATTCTGAGCACGCAAGGCGGGTTGCGCGCGCCGGACGGTCAACCCATCGCGCTCGGCTATCACACGGGGCATTGGGAAATCGGATTGCTGGTGCAAGCGGCGGCGGAGGAATTTCGGCGTTTGAAAACCATTCCGTTCGCGGGGTTCTGCTCCGATCCGTGCGATGGGCGAACACAGGGAACGACGGGAATGTTCGACAGTCTGCCGTATCGCAATGACGCGGCGATTTTGTTTCGGCGCTTGGCGCGGTCCCTGCCGCGGCGTGCGGGTGTGCTGGGAATTGCGACGTGCGACAAAGGCTTGCCCGCGATGTTGATGGCGGTGGCGGGCTTGCGCGATTTGCCGGGTGTAGTTGTCCCTGGAGGCGTGACGTTGCCGCCGGAGCAGGGTGAAGATGCTGGCGCAGTACAAACTCTCGGCACGCGGTTCGCCCACGGCATGGTGACGCTGTCGGAGGCGGCGGACCTCGGCTGTCGCGCGTGTGGGACGCCGGGCGGCGGTTGTCAATTCCTCGGCACGGCGGCGACGTCGCAAGTCGTCGGCGAAGCGCTCGGATTATCCCTGCCGCATTCGGCGCTCGCGCCGTCGGGTCAACCGGTGTGGCTGGATATGGCGAAGCGATCCGCGCGGGCGTTGCATCAGTTGGCCGAGCACAAACTCTTCACGCGCGCGATTCTCAGCGATGCGAGTATTCAAAACGCGATGATTGTTCACGCGGCGTTTGGCGGTTCGACGAATTTGCTGCTGCACATTCCGGCGATTGCGCATGCCGCGGGATTGAAGCAACCCACGGTGGAAGATTGGATCGCGGTGAACCGTCGTGTGCCCCGTTTGGTGAGCGTATTGCCGAATGGGCCAGTGCATCATCCGACGGTGCGCGTGTTTTTGGCGGGTGGCGTGCCGGAAGTGATGTTGCATTTGCGGCAGCTTGGTTTGCTCAACACGGACGCATTGACGGTGACGGGAAAAACCTTGGGCGAGAATCTTGATGCGTGGGAGAACTCGGAACGGCGCGCGCGCTTCCGTGAGTTGTTGCAACAACAAGACGGCGTCGCGGCGGATGAAGTGATTTTTGCGCCGGAGCAAGCGCGTCAACGCGGTCTCACCGGCACGATGGTCTTCCCGCGCGGCAATCTCGCCCCGGAAGGTTCAGTCGTGAAAGCCACAGCGATTGATCCGAGTTTGTTCGATGCGAACGGAATTTATCAGCACGAAGGTCCGGCGCGGGTTTTTGTGAACGAGAAGGACGCCATTGCGGCGATCAAGCAGGGACGCATTCAGGCGGGCGATGTGTTGGTGCTCGCGGGCATCGGGCCGTTGGGCACGGGGATGGAGGAAACATATCAGGTCACCGGCGCGCTGAAATATTTGCCGCACGGCAAGCAAGTCGCGCTGCTCACGGATGCGCGGTTTTCCGGCGTTTCCACCGGCGCATGTATCGGACACATCGGCCCGGAGGGATTGGCGGGTGGCCCAATTGGAAAAGTTCGCGACGGCGACCTCGTACGAATCGTCATTGATCGAAATCAGGTCGCAGGAACTGTCGATTTGGTGGGCGAGAATGAACGGCGCTTCAGTTCGGAAGAAGGCGTGCGGATTCTGGCGCAACGCGCGGCGCGCAGTGATCTGGCGCCGAACGCCGCGCTGCCTGCGGACACGAAACTGTGGGCGGCGTTACAATTGGCGAGCGGCGGGACCTGGGCGGGCTGTGTTTATGATCCAGAGAAAATCGCGGCGCGGCTGGTGCCGAGGGCGGTGTGATTGGCGTTTGAGGGCCGATTTTCGGTTGAAGTGCCTCCAATTTCCGACCGGTGGTTCATACGACACATGTCGTATATCCACCGGCAGCCCGCTTTCTTAATCTCGACCTAATCCATGCAGGCGGCTGAGTCGTTCTTGAGTCTGAATCAAGGGAAGGCCCGCATCACGTTTTCTTAACATGAAGAGATTGGTCCTATTATTTACCACGGCGCTGGTCGGCGCGATGAATCTGCTTGGCGCGGCGGAATCCTCCGGGCGCGCCACGAACCCCATCATTCATGCGGACGTGCCGGATGTGGCGATGGTCCGCGTCGGTGACACCTATTACATGAGCAGCACGACGATGCACATGAGTCCGGGGTTGCCGATCATGAAGTCGAAAGATTTGGTGAATTGGGAACTTGTCAGCTACGCCTACGACACGTTGGTGGAGAACGACGCGATGACGCTGCAAAGCGGCCGCAACGCGTACGGCGCGGGTTCATGGGCCAGCAGTTTGCGGCATCATAACGGAACGTTTTATGTGACGACATTTTCCAGCACGTCGGGGCGGACGCATGTTTATCGGACGAAAGACATCGAGAAGGAGCCGTGGGTGGAAAACACGTTTCGTCCCTCGCTGCATGATCACACGTTGATCTTCGAGGACGATGGCCGCGTTTACATGCTCTACGGCGGCGGCAACATTCGGCTGGTGGAACTGAACGCGGATTTATCCGGCTTGAAGGAGGGCGGGATCAATCAAGTGGTGATTACAAACGCGCATGCGGTAGTGACGGCGAACGTCGGTTTGGTGGCCGAAGGCTCGCAACTCATCAAGCACGACGGAAAATATTATCTGTTCAACATCTGTTGGCCGCGCGGCGGAATGCGCACGGTGATTGTGCATCGTGCCGATAAACTCACCGGACCGTGGGAGGGTCGCCTCGGGTTGCAGGACAAAGGCGTGGCGCAAGGCTGTCTCATTGATACGCCGAGCGGCGAATGGTTCGCGTATTTGTTTCGCGATTTTGGCGCGGTGGGACGCATTCCGTATCTCGTGCCGGTGCAATGGGAAGACGGTTGGCCCGTGATCGGCGTGGATGGCAAAGTGCCGGACGAACTCAACCTCCCGCCAAGTCGCGGGCTTATGCCGGGCATTGTGGCGTCGGATGAGTTTGAGCGAAAACCGGGCGACCGCCCGTTGCCGCTCTGGTGGCAGTGGAATCACAATCCCGATAACGCGCATTGGTCGCTGACCGAGCATCCGGGATTTATGCGACTGCGCACCGGCCGGGTGGTGGATAATTTTCTCGCCGCGCGAAATACGCTGACGCAACGCACCTTTGGTCCGCAATCCACCGCCAGCACCGCGGTGGATGTCAGCAAATTGCGCGACGGCGATTTTGCGGGCTTGGCGTTGTTGCAGCGTGATTACGGTCTGGTCGGAGTGAAGGCGGAGGGCGGAACGAACTTCATTGTGATGATCAACGCCCCTTCCAGCAAACCGAACGAAATCGAACGCGTGCCGCTCCAGCAGACCACGGTGTTTCTGAAAGCCGAGTGCGATTTCCGAAATCGCACCGACAAAGCGCGATTCCATTACAGCCTCGACGGCGAATCGTGGCGCGCGATTGGCAACGAACTGAAAATGAATTACACGCTGCCGCACTTTATGGGCTATCGCTTCGGGCTGTTCAATTACGCGACGAAAACCGCCGAAGGGCATGCCGATTTTGATTTCTTCCGTTTGAGCGACCAGATCACGAGCAACTAGAAACCGCCGCAACCGATTGGATAAAGACATGAAAATCATCCTCCCACTCCTGGCGAGTGTCCTCCTCCTGACCATTCAACGTGCGCCCGCGCAGACGAATCCCCCGCCAGTCGAGGACTTCAAGCCGTCCACGTTGAATCAACCGGGGAAAGCCTATCCGCAGGTCAACTCCGAGCGGCGCGTTCGCGCCCGCCTGCTCGCGCCGCAGGCGCAAAGTGTTTTGCTCGACATCGGCGGCAAGAAATACCCGATGACCAAGGGCGACGATGGCATTTGGATCGGGGCCTCGGATCCGCAGGACGAGGGCTTTCACTATTATCAACTCAACGTTGACGGCGCCTCCGTGCCGGATCCGGGGTCGCTTTATTTCTATGGCGCCAGCCGCTGGGGCAGCGGGGTGGAAGTGCCGGCAGCGGATCGCGACTTTTATGCCTTGAAAGACGTGCCGCATGGGCAACTGCGGCAGGTGTTCTATCCGTCGAAAAGTGCGAGCACGAATCTCCGCTGTTTCGTTTACACGCCGCCGGATTACGAAACGGCCCTCGCGCAGCGTTATTCTGTGCTCTATCTCCAGCACGGGGGCGGGGAAGATGAAACCGGCTGGGGTAATCAAGGCTTCACGCCGTTCATCATGGACAACCTGATTGCGGCGGGGAAAGCGAAGCCGTTCATTATCGTGATGGCGAACAGTTACGTTCCAGGCGCGAACTTCGGCTTCGGCTCGGCGCGCACCAATCAGCCGCCGGAAACCAACAGTCCTTATTCGCGCCCGATTTCCGGGCCAGGCGGACGCAGCTACAATCCCGCGGCCTTCGCGAAAGTTCTGATCGAAGAGCTGATTCCCTATATTGACGCCAACTTTCGCACGCTTACCAATCAACCGAACCGGGCCATGGCCGGCCTTTCGATGGGAGGCATGCAGACGCGGTCCATCACGTTGGCCAACCTGGACAAATTTTCGCATATCGGCATTTTCAGCGGCGGCAGCATCAGCACCAATGACATTGCCGAACTGCCAGCTTTCCCGGAGAAAATCAAACTGGTGTTCGTCAGCTACGGGAGTCGCGAATTGGGCGGCGACCGCGCCGGTCGCGGTGGGGATCCTAAAGCCGCGACTGAAGCCCTCAAGGCCGCCGGCGTCAACGCTCACTTCTATATCTCGCCGGAGACCGCGCACGAGTGGCAGTCCTGGCGGCGAAGTCTGTATCAATTTGCGCCGTTGTTGTTTCAAAACTGAAGCAGAGCCGCACCCGTCCGCAATCATCACCACCAACACGCATCCATAAGCCATGAGAAAACTAACACTGCTCTCGTTCCTGCTCGCATTGCCCTTGAGCCTGGTCGCCGCCGACGTCACCGGCATCTGGAAGTCGGAGTTTGACTCGCAGATCGGACAACAGAAATACACCTTTACCGTCAAGCAAGACGGATCGAAGCTGACCGGCCAGGCCAGCTCGCAAGTTGGAGAGCGGTCGCGGGAAGCTGAATTGAAGGAAGGCAAGGTGGAAGGCAACACCGTCTCGTTTGTCGAGCCGTTGATCTTTCAGGACAACGAAATCCTGATCCGCTACACCGGTCAGCTTTCCGCGGACGGAAACGAGATCAAGTTCACGCGCGCGGTCGGTGACTTCGCCACCGAGGAAATCGTCGCTCGGCGCGAATCCGCCGCGGGTGCAGCGGCGGTCATTCGCATCAAAGCCGGGGCCTATAATCCGGTGAAAGACGCGGCCGGCACTGTCTGGCTGGCGGACCAGGGATTTGCGGGCGGTGACACTATTGACCGAGCCGGCCTACCGATTGCCAACACCACGACGCCGGATGTTTACCGCTCGGAACGCTACGGCATGGATTCGTTTACGTGGCCGCTGCCCAACGGGGCGTATCAGGTGAAGCTCCATTTTGCGGAGACGTTTGAAGGCATCGGCGGTCCAGGCGAGCGCGTGTTTTCGTTCAATGTCCAGGGCAAGGAGTTCAAGGACTTCGATGTGTGGGCCAAGGCGGGCGGCTTTGCGCGGGCTTACGTGGAGACCGTGCCCGTGCAGATCACGGACGGCAAACTCAAGATCACGTTCACGCCGAACGTTGAGAATCCGCAAATTTGCGCCATTGAAATTGTGCCGGGCGCTGGTGGGGGAGCTTCTCCCGCAGTGGCGGGAATTACCGGCACGTGGCAGGCCACTTTTGACACCCAACGCGGCCCGCAACAATACACCTTCACCCTCACTCAGGACGGCGCGATCGTCACGGGCCAGGCCAGCGTGGACACGAACGGCGAGAAGCGCGAAGTCGAATTGAAGGAAGGCAAGCTGGCGGGCGATACGCTGACCCTGGTCGAATTGTTGAGCATCCAAGATCGGGAGATTCGCATCGTCTTCACCGGAAAAGTCGCGGGTGACGAAATCAAATTCACCCGGCAAGTCGGGGAGTTCGGTGCTTCCGAGGCCACCGCCAAACGAGTCGGGGCGCCGGCGGCGATCTCTCCCCGCGCCGCGGCGGCAGCAGCGAATGGCGGCCCGCGTCGGGGCGGCGGCTTTGGTGCTCCCGTTACCTTGGCGCCGGAAGATGATAAACCGGCGTTTCCCAATCCGCCCGCAGGATTTGACCACCGCCGCGACGGCGTGGCCCAAGGCAAGTTGGAGAAGGTTCATTACAACTCCAAAACCGTCGGCGTTCAGCGGTGGATGCAGGTGTACACGCCGCCCGGATATTCCCCGGACCAGAAATACCCCGTGCTGTATGTGTTGCACGGCATCGGCGGAAACGAGAATGAGGAATGGACGCGGAACGGCGCGACGGCAGTCCTCGACAATCTCCATGCGGACAAAAAAATCGTCCCGATGATCGTGGTCTTCCCCAACGGGAACGCCTCGACTAATACTGCCAGCGGCGGGGGACCGCGCGGGGGCGGTGGACGTCCGGGCGGACCCGGTGGCGGTGGCGACCCGGCGCAGATCAGCGGGGATGGCTGGGGCAAGGATTTCGAGCGCGATTTGCTCAAAGACCTTATCCCCTACATTGAATCGAACTACTCGGTGCAGGCGAATCGCGCTCACCGCGCGCTGGCGGGACTTTCAATGGGCGGCGGCCAGGCGTTGAATTACGGGTTGGGCAATCTCGACACGTTCGCGTGGGTCGGGGGCTTCTCGTCTGCCCCCAACACGCGCGCGCCAGAGCAACTGTTGCCCGATCCGGAGCAAGCGAAGCAACAGTTGCGCCTGCTCTACGTTTCGTGCGGCAAGCGCGACGGTTTGATGCGCAACAGCCTGCGGGTTCGCACGTATGCCAGGGAAAAAGGCATCCCGCATGTCTGGCACGTGGATGATCATGGGCATGACTTCGACCATTGGCGGAAGGGGCTGTATAACTTCTCCCAACTGCTCTTCAAATCCACCGCGCAATGACTTCAAAAACCGTTGCCCGCGACATTATGAAAACCAACCTCGCCTTGGTTTGGATCGTGGGCGTCATGGCCTCCGCTGCGGGGGCCGCGCCAAATAGCAGCGACCCCATGTTGGGACTCAAGGACGCGTATGCGGGCAAATTCCTGATTGGGTGTGCAGGCGAAGTGCCGGGGCGACTTTCCCCGGCCGAATTGGCCAACATCAAGTTCCATTACAACATCATCACGCCGGAGAACTCGATGAAACCGCAGCCGACGCAGCCGACGGAGGGTGCGTATAACTTTGCGGGACCGGACGCGCTGGTGAACTGGGCCGGTGAAAACAACCTCAAAGTCTGGGGGCACACATTGGTGTGGCACGCGCAAACGGGCCGGTGGTTTTTTCAGGGAACGAATGGCGAGCCCGCCACGCGCGAACTCGCGATGGAACGCTTGCGCAAACACATCATGACTGTGGCCGGCCATTACAAGGGCAAGGTCATCGGCTGGGATGTGGTGAATGAAGCCATCGCCGACGGCGGGTCGGGTGAAACCGAGAACCTGCGCAAGTCCAGTTGGTACACGACCATTGGTCCGGACGTGTTGACGATGGCGTTCCAGTGGGCGCACGAGGCCGATCCCGCGGCGCAGCTCTATTACAACGATTACAACATCGAGCAAGGCGCGGTGGCGAACCGGGGCAAACACGCCAGTTCGCTGAAACTCCTCAAGCGACTCCTGGCGGAGGGGGCGCCCATTCACGGCGTTGGCATTCAAGGCCACTGGCATCTGGACACCAATCTCGCGGATGTTGAGAAAGCCATCGAGAACTACGCCGCTTTAGGGCTGCGTGTTGCCATCACGGAACTGGACGTGACCGCCATCGGCCGAAACACCGGGGCGTTCCAAACCGATGCCGGCAGCGGCGCGGTAACGGCGGAGGCATACCAAAAGCAGGCCGAGGTTTACCGGAAGTTGTTCGAAATTTTCCTGCGGCATGAGAAGTCCATTGATCGCGTGACCTTCTGGGGCATTAGCGACCGGCGCTCGTGGCGGTCCCGGCAGAAGCCGCTGTTGTTCGACAACGAGCTGAACCCCAAACCGGCGCTGCAAGCGATATTCGACGCGGCCCAGCCCGCAAAACCGTAAACCGCAGGTGCGAAGAATCCTTTGAATTCCTTTATGAAGAAATCCGCTCTCTATCGCTGTGCTGTCGCCGCGTTGCTGGTGTGCAGTCCCCTGGCGCTACCCGCCGCCGCTCAGGACACTCCGACCGCGCCGGCGAGTGGCACCACCCCAGCCGGCGTTTCCAATGCCGCACCTGCCGAAGCCGGTCGCCCGCGGCGTGCCGCCCCCGATCTCGGCCCGCTGCCGGAAATCCACGCGCCCGTGCCGAACACGTTGCCCGGTCTGCTGGGCAAACCGCTCCAGTGGAAGTCCACCGGCGTGCTCGTCGCCCCGCAGAACGATCCCACGCATTTTCTTTACTCGGTCAAGGACCCGACGATTTTTCGCTATAAAGACAAATGGCATGTTTACGCCACAGCGTTCATGGTCAGCGGGCCCGCGGCGGCGGAACTTTTGAGCGCGGGCACGAACCAGCCGGTGCAAGGCCAGCCGCGCGGCGGTCGCGGCGGATGGAGCATGGTTTACTTGAGCTTTGCGGATTGGAAGGACGCGCCGAACGCCAAGCTGTTTTACATGGATACCGTGCCAGGGTTCGGCGGTTACAAGTGCGCGCCGGAAGTGTTTTACTTCGCGCCGCAGAAAAAATGGTATTTCATCTTCCAGACGCAGCCGCCGGCGTATTGCACCAGCGAAACACCCGATGACCCGAAGTCGTGGAGCGCGCCGCAGCCGTTCTTTACGCAGGGCACGCCTCTGCCGCGGTTGCCGATTGACTATCACTGCATTGGCGACGGCGAACACATGTATCTGTTCTTCACCGGCGATGACGGGAATTTCTATCGCAGTCGGACCACTTACGCCGAGTTCCCCAAAGGCTTCAGCAATCCAGTGATTGCCATGCGCGGCACGCGCGCCACGGTTTTTGAGGGCAGCTACACTTATAAGATCAAGGGCACGGAAAAATACCTGACCTGCGTGGAGGCCCTGTCTCCGACGCGCTTCTTCCGCGCCTACGTCGCGGACAAGTTGGATGGTGAGTGGTATCCGGTGGTGGGGCTCGACACGTTCGAGCAGCCGTTTGCCGGTAGCAAGAACATGACCTTCGAAGCGGGCGTCGCACCGTGGACGGGCCAGGTCAGCCACGGCGAGATGGTTCGGGACAGCAACGACGAGCGCATGATTCTCGATCCCAACAACCTCATGTTTCTGTATCAGGGCATCTCCGACGCCGACAATCGCGGTGACTACGGCCGGCTGGCGTATCGGCTCGGCTTGTTGCGCGCCGTGAAGGATTGACGCGAGTAAACATCATTACCTATGAAGCCCCGTTATTATGTCGCTGGATTGTGCCTGCTGCTCCCGTTGTTCGCACTCGCGCAGCAGGCCAACGTCAATCTCGACTACAATCCGCAGAAGAACACGGAGAACCTCACTCCGTTCAGCGCGCCGCTCAATTCGCCGGACGTGCGGGATGATCGGACGGTGGTGTTCCGCCTGCGCGCGCCTTCCGCGAACGCGGTGCGCCTGGTCAGTGGTGCGATTCAGACCGCGCTCGGCACGAATGGCCAGTCGCTCAACTTTACCAAAGGGGACAATGGCATTTGGTCGCTAACCATCGGCCCGCTGCGCGCGGACATGTATGCCTACCACTTGAATGTGGACGGTGTGCAAATGGCCGACCCGAACAACACCTATGCGGCGTTCACCGCCATGCCGCCCTACAGCGAACTCATCGTGCATGGCGACGGCCCGGCCTATTACGACGCCCGCAACGTCCCGCACGGCGCGGTGACGCGTCACGTGTATCACTCCGAAGTGACCAAGGGTGAGCGCGAGCTTTACGTTTACACGCCGCCCGGTTACGACCGCACCAAGACCTACCCTGTGCTGTATCTCGTCGGCGGCAGCGGCGAACTGCCTTCCAACTGGATTTACGACGGCCGCGCCAATTTCATCATGGACAACCTCCTCGCCGAGAAGAAAGCCGTGCCGATGGTGATCGTCATTCCCAACAACCAGGTCGTGCATCGCAACCATCCGAAGCATGCGGAACTGACCTTCAAGATCTTTGAGGACGAAATGCGGCGCTCTGTGATTCCGCTGGTGGAAAAGGAATACTCGGTGCGCAAGGATCCGAAGGGACGCGCGCTTTCGGGATTATCCATGGGTGGCCGGCACACGATGTTCGTCGGATTCAACTCGCTCGATTTGTTCGCGTCGTTCGGCGTGCTCAGTGCCGGCGATGTGGATGCCGAGAAGAGCCTGGCAAAATTTCTCAACGATCCCGACGTGGGCACGAAAGTGGATTACCTTTTCGTTGGGCAAGGCCCGGCCGAGGCGAGTGGACGCATGGGCGAACGTTGCGTCGCGCTGCACAATGCGCTGACGAATCACAACATCAAGCATGAGTATTACGTCGGCGGCGACAGCGCGCATGACTGGTCCACCTGGCGGCATCTGCTCTATTACCGTTTCCTCCCGAATCTCTGGCGACAGAACTGAAACCTCGACTAAGCATGAAATCCAACTTCCTCCTCGCTGCCCTCGCGGCTGGTCTCGCGTTGCCCATCAGCGCCAGCGCACAGCCTCGACGCGGACCGCAGCTCGAATCGCCCATCGTCCATCCGGATCGCACGGTGACGTTCAATTTCCGCGCGCCGAACGCGAAGAAAGTTGAAGTCAGCACGCAGTTCACGCGCGGCAATCAGGAACTCAAGCTGGGCAGCAACGGCGTTTGGAGCGTCACGCTCGGTCCAGCCGAGCCCAACCTGTATCCCTACAACTTCATCGTGGACGGCGTATCGGTGGCCGATCCGAACAACCTGCATTTGTTCCCGAATGAACGCTTCAAGAGCAGCCTGGTGGATATTCCGGGTGAGTCGCCGGCGATTTACGCGGCGCAGAATGTGCCGCACGGCGAGGTGCGTTATTGTTTCTATCAATCGCCGAAGTTCGGGGTGCGTCCGTTGCTCGTTTACACGCCGCCGGGTTATCAGAACAGCACGGAGAAATATCCGGTGTTTTATCTCGTGAGCGGAACGACGGACACCGAGGAAACGTGGTTCAAGGTGGGGCGCGTCAACTTCATCCTCGACAACCTCATCGCGCAGAAGAAAGCCGTGCCGATGGTGGTGGTGATGCCGTACGGCAACATGATGATGGGCACGCCCGATCCGACGACGGTGCAGGCGGCGGACATGTATAAGGTGTTCAACGATGAACTGGTGGAAACCATTCTGCCGTTTGTGGAGGCGAATTATCGCGTCATTTCCGACCGGACCCAACGCGCCATCGCGGGATTCTCGCGCGGCGGCGGACAGTCGTTGTTTGCCGGATTTTCAAACCTCGACAAGTTTGCGTGGATCGGGTCGTACAGCGCGTATCTGACACCGGAAGTGTTCAACAAGCATTTCAGTTCGCTCGCTGAGAAGCCGGAGACGGCGAATCAACAGCTCAAGCTGCTCTGGTTGGGCGTGGGCCGGGAAGATTTTCTGTATCGGCAGGCGGTGACGTTCGACGAGTTTCTCAAAGAAAAGAAGATCGAACATAAAAGTCTCGTCACCGATGGCGGCCACACGTGGATGAATGCCCGGCATTATCTCACGGAGACGTTGCAGTTGTATTTCAAATAAGCCATGACCATGAACAAAGCTTTTCTTGTCTTGATGCTAACCGCTGGTGTGGCGGGTTTGGGCATCGCGCAACAACCCGCCCCGGTCAAGGTCGAAACCGGACTCGTCCAGGGCACCACCGCCGAGGGACTGACAATTTATCGGGGCATCCCGTTTGCCGCGCCGCCGGTCGGGGATTTGCGTTGGCGGGCGCCGCAGCCGGCGGCCAAATGGGAGGGCGTGAAGCAAACCGTGCGGTTCGCCCCCAAGCCGATCCAAGGCGCAGGCAACGCGCCCGACACCAGCGAGGACTGTTTGTATCTGAACATCTGGACGCCCGCGAAAGCTGCGACCGACCGCATTCCGGTGCTGGTATGGATTTATGGCGGCGGGTTCGGTGGTGGTTCGACTTCCGACCCGGTCCACAATGGCGAGCACCTGGCCCGCAAAGGCGTCGTGCTGGTCAGCATTGCCTACCGTGTCGGCCCGCTGGGCTTCCTGGCGCACCCGGACTTGAGCGCGGAAACCACCAACCGCGTTTCCGGCAACTACGGTTTGCTGGACATGATCGCGGGACTCCAGTGGATTCAGAACAACATCGCGGCGTTCGGCGGCGACCCGGAGCGCGTGACCATTTTTGGCGAATCGGCCGGGGGCATTGCGGTGAGCATGCTGTGCGCGTCGCCATTGGCGAAGGATTTGTTTCGCGGTGCGATTTCGCAAAGCGGCGGCTCGTTCGGCCCGACTCGTCCAACGACTTATCCGGGCGAAAACATGAAAACGCTCGCCCAGGCCGAGCAGGAAGGCGTGGCGTTCGCCCAGTCCGCCGGAGTGACGTCCCTGGCCGAGCTTCGCAACCTCGCCCCCGGCAATCTGCCGCGCGGGCGCGGCTGGCCCATTGTGGATGGTTGGGTGATCCCCGACGACCAACACAAACTCTACGAAGCCGGGAAATATAACGACGTGGACATCCTGGTTGGCTACAACTCGGACGAAGGACTGAGTTTTTCGCGGGAACGTTCCCCCGCCGATTTCATCGCGAATGTCGAGCGGCGTTACGGCCCTTTTGCAGAGAAGCTGCTCAAGGCGTATCCGGTTGGTGAAGATCGGGTGCCGAAGACCGCCCGCGACCTGATGCGCGACGCGGCGTTTGGCTGGCAGACGTGGGCCTGGGCGCGCCTGCAAGCCAAGACCGGCAAGTCCAAAGTCTTTTTCTACTACTTCGACCAGCATCCCAAACGCGATCCGAACTCGCCGGAAGCCGACCACGGCATGCCCCACGGCGTGGACGTGCCTTACGTCTTCCAGACGCTCAACCGCAATGACAAGCGGCTCACCGAGGGCGACTGGGCGATCTCCGAGACCGTCTCCACCTATTGGGCCAACTTCGCGAAGCGCGGCAATCCCAATGGCCCGGGCGTGCCCGCCTGGCCGGAGTTCACGAATGCCGATCCGAAGGCCAATTGGTTTCGCGACACCGCGTTCGTCGGCCCCGTGCCCAGCGAGGACGCACTGAAAGTTCTCGACGAATACTTTGCCTGGCGGCGTACGCCGGAAGGAGCGGCGTGGGCCAAGTGACCTGAAAGCAAACGAACTATGAGCAACTGGAAAAAATGTCTGATGGGATGGGCCGGGGTGTTCCTGATCGCCGGCTTGAGCGGCTGCGAATCCGCCCGGAAGGATGCGGCGGCGCAGGTAGTCGCCACCGAAACCGCCAGCCGCACGGTGGAAGATGGCGGCACGGGTCCGTTCCCGGCGCTGATGGTGTCGGACCGCACCCTGGCCACGCACACGGTGTTCCGCCCAAATAATCTGAGCGCGTTGGGCCGGAGGCAAAAGCTGCCCATCATTGTGTGGGGAAATGGCGCGTGCGCCAACTCGCCGTGGGAGCATGTGAACTTCCTCTCCGAAGTGGCTTCGCATGGTTATCTGGTGATTGCGATTGGCCCGATGCCGGCCGTGGGCCAACGCGGCGGCCCCGGCGGTCCGACGAAGTCCGCATTGCTGACGGACGCGATCAATTGGGCGCTGGCGCAGAACAGCGACCCGGCGAGCCAGTATTATCGCAAACTGGATGTCGCGAAGATCGCGGTCGCCGGCATGTCCTGTGGTGGTTTGCAGGCGTTGGAAATTGCACCCGACCCGCGCGTCACCACGGCGGTGATTTGCAACAGCGGCATCCTGGGAAATCCTGGCGGGGGCATGGGCGGCATGCCGCGATTAACCAAGGATCACCTGGAAAAACTTCACACGCCCACGCTCTACCTTTTGGGCGGTGAACGAGACATCGCTTATCACAATGGGATGGATGATTTTCGTCGCATCAGCCACGTGCCGGTGTTAGTGGGCAATCTGGACGTTGGCCACGGCGGCACTTACGCGCGACCGCACGGCGGGGATTATGCCAAAGTGGCAACCGCCTGGTTTCAGTGGCAACTCAAGGGCGACAAACAAGCCGCCAGAATGTTCGTGGGCGACCCCTGCGGCGTGGCGCAGATGGCCGGCTGGAAAGTGGAGAAGAAAAACATTCCGTGAACCGGCAAACCGTCCTGAAATATTTATGAAGACGCTCACGATCCTGGTCCATTGCGCCATCGTCACTGCGGTTGGTTTGGCGCTCGCGCCGAGCGCCCGAGCGACCACCAACGACAATGGCAACGGCGCTTTCGCCACGGGCAAGTATCGGAATTTGTTCGCCGAACTCGGCAAGTCGCCGCAGGAAATTCGGAAGAAGATCGATGGCGCGTTTCAGCAGTTGTTCCACGGCAACCTGACGAACGAGACGGTTTATTACGCCGCCGGCAGTAATTCCAACGGACCCCTCGCCTACGTCACAGATATCAAACACAACGACGTGCGTTCGGAAGGATTGTCCTACGGCATGATCATCGCCGTGCAGTTGGACAAGAAGGCGGAGTTCGACGCCATTTGGAATTGGTCCAAGACGTATCTGTATGTGACCGAGACGAATCATCCGTCGTACGGTTTCTTCGCGTGGCAGGCGCGGACGAATGGCGTGCGCATGAGTCAGTTTGTGGCGCCGGATGGCGAGGAGTATTACGTGATGGCGCTTTACTTCGCCGCCAATCGGTGGGGCAACGGAACCGGCATTTACAATTACAAGGCGCAGGCCGATGAACTGCTTTCCCGCATGTTGCATCGTCCGGTCATCGCCGGTCCCGTGCCGTGGCGCGGCACGAATCGGATCGTGAAAGGCGGGCCGCTGTTCGACCAGGAGCACAAGATGGTGTTGTTCACGCCGAGCGACGAGCGCTCGCGTTTCAGTGATCCATCGTATCACCTGCCGGCGTTTTATGAATTGTGGGCACGTTGGGGACCGGCGGAAGACCGGGCGTTCTGGAAGGAAGCGGCAACCGTCAGCCGGGATTATTTTGTCAAAGTCACGCATCCGGTCACGGGGTTGAATCCGTGTTACGCGAACTTCGACGGTTCGCAGGTGGCGCGGCCCAGTCATTATGCGACGAACTTTTCCTATGATGCGTTCCGCACCGCCGGCAATTGGGCGGTGGACTGGTCGTGGTGGGCGAAGGACCCGCGCCAACGGGAGTTGAGCGATCGATTGCAGGCGTTCTTTGAATCGCAGGGAACGAACTACGGTTGTGTCTTCACCCTCGATGGAAAAGTGCTGGAAGATCGGCACGCGCAGGGTTTGGTCGCCGTCAATGCGGTGGCCAGCCTGGCGGCCACGCATCCACGCGCCAAAAAATTCGTCGAAGAACTATGGGAGATGCCCGTGCCGGAAGGACTGGAACGTTACTACGAGGGCTTGCTTTACATGATGTCGCTGTTGCATTGCAGCGGCGAGTTCAAGGTGTTGTGATTCTTTTCCCACGCGATACCCGCAATCATTTTTAGACGCAGCATGACATTAACCCGACGAGAGTTCGTAGCGACTGGCCTGGCTGGTGTTGCTGGTTTCTGTATCACTGGCTGCGCGACTGGCAGCGGGACGGCGGGCGCGCGGGCCCGATTGTCCGACGAAGATGGTTACAAACTGTGGCTGCGTTACGCGCCGCCGGGTGACATCGCGAAGAATTATCGCCGCCAGATCCGTCAGGTTCATGTGGCAGGCGATTCCGCAACCAGCACCGTCCTGCGCACGGAACTCCAGACCGCTCTCAAGGCCATGCTCGGCAATGACGTGCCCGGGAGCGCCGCCACTCTGGCTGAGGGCGCTTTGGTCGTCGGCACGCCGGAGAATTATGCGCTCGTGCGTGACTTGAATTGGGCGAACGAGCTACGCGACGTCGGGCCAGAAGGTTACTTGATTCGCACCACGCAGATGGAAAGCAAGCCGGTGACGGTAATTGCGGCGAACACCGATCTGGGCGAGTTGTATGGCGCATTTCATTTGCTGCGATTGATGCAAACGGCGCAGCCGATTGGCGCACTCAACATTGCGGAGCGACCCGCGTTGCAATTACGCATGGTCAATCACTGGGACAATCCCAACGGCACGATTGAGCGTGGCTACGCGGGTCGTTCGCTGTGGCAATGGGAGGAGCTGCCGGAGAAACTTAGTCCGCGCTACGCCGATTACGCGCGCGCTTGCGCTTCCATCGGAATGAACGGCGCGGTGATCAACAACGTCAACGCGAACCCGCGCATGTTGTCGGCGGAATGGCTGCGGAAAGTGGCGGCGATTGCGGATGTCTGGCGGCCTTATGGCGTGCGGATGTATCTCTCGGCGAATTTTGCCGCGCCGCAGCGACTCGGCGGATTGCCCACGGCTGATCCGTTGGATCAACGCGTGATTGATTGGTGGAAAGCGAAGGCCGATGAAATTTATGCTCTGATTCCCGACTTCGGTGGCTTTCTGGTCAAAGCCAATTCCGAAGGTCAGCCCGGACCGAAAACTTACAATCGCAGTCATGCCGAAGGCGCGAATCTGTTGGCCGATGCGCTCGCGCCGCACAAAGGCGTGGTCATCTGGCGCGCGTTTGTTTATGACGAAGACGTTGATCCCGACCGACTCAAGCGCGCTTACATTGAGTTCACGCGGCTCGATGGACAATTTCGTCCGAACGTCGCGATTCAGGTGAAGAATGGCGCGTTGGATTTTCAACCGCGCGAACCGTTTCATCCGCTGTTTGGCGCGTTGAAAGAGACGCCGATCATCGCGGAGATTCAACCCACGCAAGAGTATCTAGGCCACGCCAGGCATCTGGTTTATCTCGGGACGCAATGGGAGGAATTCCTGCAATCCGACACGCACGCGAAGGGCGCGGGTTCGACCGTGGCCAAAGTGCTCGCCGGAAAAGTGCACCCGCAGCGCATCACCGGCATGGCGTCCGTGGTGAATCCCGGTTTGGATACGAACTGGTGCGGGCATAATTTCTCGCAATCCAACTGGTACGCCTGCGGCCGGTTGTCGTGGAATCCGGAATTATCCGCCGCGCAAATCGCGGGCGAATGGACGCGCATGACTTTTTCCAACGATGAACGCGTCGTCGCGGTCATCCAGAAAATGATGATGTCGTCGCATGAAACGTTTGTGAGCTACACGATGCCGCTGGGGTTACATCATTTGATCGGCGGCGATCATTACGCGCCGATGCCGTGGAATGATCGCGCGCCGCGCGAGGACTGGACGGCGACGTATTATCATCGGGCGTCGGAGGATGGCATTGGTTTTGATCGCACGATGAGCGGAAACAAAGCCGTGGCCCAATACTATCCGCCCGTCTGCGCGAAATTCGACAGTCTGGCAACGTGTCCCGAAAAGTTTCTGCTCTGGTTTCATCGCTGCGGTTGGGATTACCGCATGAAATCGGGTCGAACCTTGTGGGATGAACTCTGCAAAAAGTATCAGCAGGGCGCAGCGGAAGCTGCCGAGCTGCAAAAAACCTGGCAATCATTAACCGGCAAAGTGGATGCGCGGCGGCATCAGGAAGTTTCAGAACGTCTGGCGATCCAAGTCGCTGACGCCGCAAAGTGGCGCGACCAGATCCTGGAGTATTTCGGGAAGTTCAGTCAGCGCCCCGTGCCGGGCGCGGGGGTAATTAAATAAAGTACGGGAGTTTCAGATTGATTACCGAATTCATATCTAAACCGACCCACCCCCGGCCCCTCCCAAGAGGGGAGCAAAGAGCGAGAGCGCGCGCAGTCATGTTCCCCTCTTGGGAGGGGCTAGGGGTGGGTGCGTCACCTCGAAATAAATTCTGGCAATCGCTCCAGTCATCAAAACTGAAATTGATTTGCTCAGTCAGGTAAACACTTGTCACCGTTCCTTGAATCACCAATATAAATTCCACCATGAAACGTTTCCTCGCTGGACTCCTCTCGCTCTGGTTGGCGGTTGGCTCGCTTGCCGCCGCGCCGCTTGAACTCAAGCTCGACGCCACCAAAACCAACGCGCCGATCAATCCATTCATCTACGGCCAGTTCATCGAACATCTCGGGCGTTGCATTTACGGCGGCATCTGGGCAGAGATGCTGGAGGATCGGAAATTTTATTTTCCGATCTCGGCCAACTATGCGCCGTATCGCGATCTGACCAACAGCGCATATCCGGTGGTCGGCGCGTCGCCTTGGCAAATCATCGGCGATGCAAACTCCATCACGATGCAGAAGGAAGACGCGTTCGTGGGCGATCATTCGCCGCGCGTGAACTCGGGCGCGGGCATTCGCCAACGCGATCTGGGTCTCGTCGCGGGTAAGCCATACGTCGGTTATCTCTGGGCGAAGCCGCTGGGCCGCCGCGCGGAAATCGAAGTCGCGCTCGTGTGGGGCAACGGCGCAAATGATCGCGCCGCGAAGCGCTTTAGCTTCCGCGGCAACAAGTTCTCCCGGCAGGAATTCAAGTTCACTTCCGGCAGCGGCGGTGACACCAATGGCATCCTGGAAATTCGCGTGTTGAGCGGCGACGTGTTGCTTGGTCCGCCGTCGTTGATGCCGGGCGACAACGTGAACGGTTTGCGCGCGGATACGC
>CAZKMR010000041.1:0-38209 GCA_964553795.1 uncultured Bifidobacterium sp.
TTCGATGATCAAACCCACGACTCACGTCGTGGGCTACTCTCTGCCGCACCTCCGGCCGCTACGGTTCAGAGGATCAAAGCGCGAACTTTTGTTTCGGCGAAATCTCTCTGCGTTTTGTCCGCTTCGTTCAGACCTGATACTGTCCGGGAATCGGCACTTCGCCGAACGCCAACGGGCCAAACTCATATTTCTCCGGCCCAAGTCGCTTGTTGGAGTTGAGCATCTGATCCCATTCCACGAATTGCCCGCTGTAGGCCGATTCGCGACCCATGATAGCCATCAGTGTGGATTCGGCGGTTTGCTGCGCTTCGTTCAACGGCTTGCCGGCGCGAATGCTCTCGATCAGATTCAGATGCTCCTGCTGATAAGGATTCACGTCCTGGTCGCGGAAACGCCAACTCTGGCCGCCCGGAATGCGGATATAGGATTTGCAATCGCTCGTGCCTTTTGTGCCCGCAATAAATTCGCCGACCTTGCTGTCCACTTTGTCCATCTGCCGACATTGACTGAACATCTTCATGCCGTCTGCGTATTCGAATTCCACGGCGAAGTGATCGTAAATGTGCCCGTAATTCGGATGATTCGGACGGGCTTGCCGACCGCCCAGCGCCATCGCTTTGACCGGCGTTTTCCCGATGACCCAGCGCATGATATCCACGTTGTGCAAGTGTTGCTCCACGATGTGATCGCCGCTCAGCCAGGTGAAGTAACCCCAGTTACGCATCTGCCATTCCATGTCGGACATCGCCGGCGTGCGATCAATCGTCCAGATCACGCCGCCGTTCCAGTAGCACGAGCCATAGACGATCTCGCCCAACGCGCCGTCCTGGATGCGTTTGACGCATTCCTGGTAGGATTTCTGGTGGCGCCGTTGCGTGCCGGACACGATGCCGAGATTTTTTTGTTCGGCGAGTTTGCCGGCTTCCATCACCAGGCGGACGCCCGGGGCATCCACGGCGCAGGGCTTTTCGATGAAACAGTGCTTCCCGGCTTCGATCGCGGCTTTGAGATGAATCGGTCGAAAATGCGGTGGCGTCGCGAGAATGACGTAATTGATTTCCGGAATCGCAAGCAGCTTCTGGTAACTGTCGAACCCAGTGAAACAATTTTCACTCGGCACATTGATGCCCGCGCGCCCGAGATTTTGCCGGCAGTTTTCCAGTCGGTCCGGGAATACATCCGCCAAGGCAACGATCTTGACGTTCTTGTTTGTCGGTGTCGCGCCGGCCACCACGTCCTCGGTGTGATAGCCGGACTTCGGGTAAATGACGTTCGTTTGCAGGCCCAACACATCGGATACCGCACCACTGCCGCGGCCACCGCAACCGATCACGCCCACGCGGATCGGATCGTCGGGCGACGCGTGACTGGTGAGCACAAAAGGAAATTGACTGGCGGCGGCAGCGCTGGCCGCGACCAACGATGAGTTTTTCAGGAAAGTGCGACGATTCAAGGGTGCACCAGAATGCGGAGTCGGGGAGTTCATGCGGCTGCAGTTTGCCCGCCGACCTGGATTTTTGGAATCCCCAATTTTGACGACGCGACCGGTGTCAAGTCGGGTGGGAATGGGCGAAAATTTGCATTGAACTTCATCGTTGGTAATTCTTTCCAGATAGAAATATGTTGCCACGGTCACGGTCCGGGGCTTAAACATTCGCCGCGTTACATGGGCAAAGCATTGATCATTGCGGAGAAACCGTCGGTCGCCGGCGACATCGCCAAGGCGCTCGGGAAGTTTCAAAAGCAGCAGGATTACTTCGAGAACGACGATTATGTCATCTCGTCGGCGGTGGGGCATTTGCTCACGATTGTGCCGCCGGAGGGCGTCGAAGCCGCACGCGGCAAATGGACGTTCAAATGTCTGCCGGTCATCCCGCCGCACTTTGATTTGCAGCCCATCGAGAAGAATGAGAACCGGCTCAAGGTTCTCAAGAAACTCATCAAGCGCGACGATGTGGACCGGCTCATCAACGCCTGCGACGCCGGGCGCGAAGGCGAATTGATTTTCCGCAACATCGTCCGCTTCACCAAAGCCAAGCAGCCGATCCAGCGCTTGTGGTTGCAATCCATGACGCCCGCCGCCATCCGCGAAGGGTTCGAGGCGTTGCGCAAAGATGAGGAAATGCAGCCGCTGTCCGATGCCGCCACCAGCCGGAGCGAAGCCGATTGGCTCGTCGGCATCAACGGCACGCGGGCGATGACCGCGTTCAATTCCAAACTGGGCGGATTCTTCAAAACTCCGGTGGGTCGCGTGCAAACGCCGACGCTGGCGATTCTGGTCGAACGCGAAAAAAGGATTCGCGAGTTTGTGCCGCGCGATTTCTGGGAAATTCACGGCACGTTCGCCGCCGCCGCCGGACAATACGTTGGGCGTTGGTTTGACGAAAAGTTCACCAAATCGGAAGATGAACAGCTCAAGCCGGAACGAGTCTGGGATGTTGCCCGGGCGGACGAAATCAAAGCCAAATGCCTGGGCAAACCCGGCATCGTTACGGAAGAGAGCAAGCCCAGCACGTCGCTGTCGCCGTTGCTCTACGATTTGACCAGCTTGCAGCGCGATGCGAATGCGCGCTTTGGGTTCAGTGCGAAGAACACGCTCGGCATCGCCCAGGCGCTGTACGAAAAGCACAAGGTGCTCACGTATCCGCGAACGGATTCGCGTGCGTTGCCGGAAGACTACGTCAATACGGTTAAGACCACGTTGCAAATGTTGGCGGGGCACGGGCCGACCACCGGCACGCAGTTCGTAACGCGCTATTCCACCTTTGCCGACCAGATTCTCAACAGCGGTTGGGTGAAGCCGAATAAACGCGTTTTCAACAACGCCAAAGTATCGGATCACTTCGCGATCATCCCGACCACGCAAGCGCCGAAGGGTTTGTCCGAACCAGAACAAAAACTTTACGACCTCGTTACGAAACGCTTTCTCGCGATTTTTTATCCGGCGGCGGAATTTCTGGAAACCACGCGCATCACGCGGGTTGAAGGCGAACCGTTCAAGAGCACCGGCAAAGTGCTGGTGCAACCCGGCTGGTTGACGGTGTATGGCAAGGAAGCGCAGTCTGAAGGCGATTCGCCCAACCTCGTTCCCATCAAACCGAATGAAACCGTCCAGACGAATGCGATCGAGGTGAAGCAAAGCGTCACCAAGCCGCCGGCGCGTTACTCGGAAGCGACATTGCTCTCCGCGATGGAAGGCGCGGGCAAACTCGTGGACGACGATGAACTGCGCGAAGCGATGAGCGAGCGCGGTCTCGGCACGCCGGCCACCCGGGCGGCGATCATTGAAGGTTTGATTCTCGAAGAATACGTCCATCGCAACGGGCGCGAATTGCAGGCGACGGCGAAGGCGTTTTCCTTGATGGAATTGCTCAATGGGCTCGGCGTCACGGAGCTCACCAAGCCGGAATTGACGGGCGACTGGGAGTTTCAGTTGAAGCAGATGCAGCGGCGACAGATCAGTCGCGCGCAGTTCATGAAGGGCATCGAGGAGATGACGCGCCGCATCGTAGATCGCGCGAAATCTTTTGAGCACGATACGATTCCCGGCGACTTCGGAACGTTGAAGGTCGCTTGTCCGAAATGCGGCGGCGAAATTCACGAGAAGTACAAGCAATTTCAGTGTGAGAAGTGCGACTTCGCGGTGTGGAAAACATTGTGCAGTCGCATGTTTGAGCCGGAGGAAGTGGAGAAGCTCATCACCGAAAAACAAATCGGACCATTACAAGGTTTCCGTAGCAAACAAGGTTTTCCGTTCGCCGCCGTGCTCAAGATGAATGCGGAAAACAAGGTGGAATTCGATTTCGGCAATGCGCCGAAGGACGGCGAAGATGCCGCGCCGATGGATTTCACCGGCAAAGAACCACTCGGGAAATGCCCGAAATGCGGAGCGCAGGTGTTCGATGGCGGGATGAATTACGTTTGCGAAAAGCAAGCCGGGCCGGAAAAATCCTGCGACTTCCGCACGGGAAAAATTATTCTGCAACAGGAGATTTCACCGGAGCAGATCAAGAAACTGCTCGCGGAAGGTAAAACGGATTTGTTGAAGAATTTCGTGTCCAAGAAGACGAATCGGAAGTTCGAGGCGTTTCTGGTTTTGAAAGACGGCAAGACGGCGTTTGAATTCGCACCGCGCGAACGGAAAGGCAAAACGAAATCAAGCGAACCGCCGCCGAAAATTGATTTCACCGGCAAGACGGTGGTCGGCAAATGTCCGAAGTGCGGCGGGCAGGTGTTTGATACCGAAGCTGGCTACATCTGTGCCAACTCGCAGGCGGAAGCCAAGCCCTGCAAGTTCAGCATCGGCAAGATGATTCTGGAACAGCCGATTGAGCCTGCGCAGGCGGAAAAAATTCTCGCTACCGGGAAAAGCGATTTGCTCGACAAGTTCATCTCCAAAGCGGGCAAGCCGTTCCCGGCGTTCCTCGTAATGGACAAGAAGGGCAAAGTCACTTTCGAATTTCCGCCGCGCGACGACGAATAATCGGTCGAACCTCGTTCCCCCACGGTTTTCTGTTTCTGCATGCCTTGCTGGATTGGATTATCGTGGGTTTTTCTTTCCAACAACTCTCCTGGTGGCAAAAGAAAACAGCCGGGAATTGCTTCCCGGCTGTTGAAGGAATCCGGCGCTTGATTATGGCCACACCAGACGGAAGTAACGTTCCGCCCCGCCCGCGGGGATGGTGTAAGGGCTCGTGGCGCCGGGCACGTTCGTGTAAGTGCCGGTAACGCTCGGGGCCGCCTGAAGGTTGAAGGCTGAATTCGCCCACGTCAGCGTCACGTTGTTACCGGACTTGCTGATGGCGAGCGGGATGGAGACCGGCGCCGCATCCACCACTTCCACCAGGACGCGCGAGATTTCGAAGCTGTCCGCGGCGGACGCAGCGCTGGCGGAACGAATCGCCAGAGTATCAAAGCGCGGATAGGCGTAGTCATTGTCCACCCGGCTGTGCGTCCAATTGGTGCCGCCGCCGGTGACAGTCGTCGCATAGGTGACGCTGTCCACCGCCGTGCGCGTGACGGAGAATTCGGCGCGATACGTCACGCCATTCTGGAAGGCGGGCGCACCGTTATAACCGCCTGGGCCGCCACCAAGGCCAATGTAGTTGCCGGTCGTGCCCATCAGGTCGGCCACGAGATTGTTGCGAACGTAGAGGGAGAAGGGATTCGCCGAGAAGGTCGTGCCGTAGTTGATGGCGGTCATGTAGCCACGGACATTGGCGCCGCTAGTGGCCACGCCCGAGCCATCCAACAGCGGGCGCGTTCCGCCATCGGCGTAGTCAAATACGCCCATGCGGAAATTACCCGCGCTGGCGACAATGTTGTTCCCCCGGAAGTCCACTGTGACATTCAATTGCTTGCCCACGCTCAAGTGAATCGGTGGCGTGCCGCTGTTGTAGTCGGTGAAATAGCAGAGCCAGGTGACCGAACTGGCCTGGGACGTGGCGAGCAAATAGGTTCCCGATGAGGCGTCCAGTGTGCCCGATGTGCTTTGCACCCAGATCGAGTTGTCGGCCGCAAAGGGGATGTTGTTGTAGCCGCCATCCGTGAAAACGTCGTCCATATAAACACCGTTGGTCGCCGCAGTCGCGGCATCGACGGTGACGGTGACTACTGCTGAAGTGGCAAAGGAATTGTCGCAGGCCACGTTTGCAATGCAGCGGTACTTATCGCCACTGTTGGCCAGCGTGGTGGGTGCGGTGAGATAAACCGGGCTGTTGGCGCCGATGCCGCCGGTGACATTGTTCCAAACCGTACCGCCATCGGTGCTCAGTTGCCATTGGAACGTTGGGGACGTGCCACCAACCACCACATTGAATTCGGCGGCCAAGCCTTCGACCACCGTTTCATCGGCCGGTTCAGTCGAGATGAACGCGCTATTGCAGACGGCGCCTGCCGGGGTCACGGCGGCCCAGCTTAATCCGACGCGAACTTCGTCGAGAATGAAACTATTGGTCAGTTCCTGGGACGGGTGGAAAACCCAGAAGGACTGGACTTCGGTGGCGTCCGTGCCGGTTGTGCCACTCAAGGTTGCAGTTGGAACATTGCCCTCGGTGGCGCCAAAAGTGTTATTGGCGGGGTTAAGCCACAACGCAACTTCATCGTCGTCCGCGCCAGGATTGAAGGTGTAGCGCACGACCACCAGGTGTGTTCCGGCGGTCAAACCGGAGGCCGTCGTCGCCAATGGCGTTGGCTGAATGCCTCCGGCGTTCAGCGAATTGGCGCTTTTGGTGAGGGAAAGTTTGCCATCCGCTTCAATCCAAACCCCCAGCGGACCGCCGGTGGGAGTGCCGCTGTTCACGCTGGCCAAGAACGTGATGAGCCGGCGATCCAGCGGGAGGGTCTCGGATTGCAACAGGTAGGAAGCGTACACGGTGCCACTGGATTGCGAGCCAAACACCATGCCGCGTTGCCGATTACCCGTGGTGTTGTTGGTCCGCACATAGAGTCCCGCAGTGACCGGCGCGTTGGGATCGCCCAAACCCGCATACGTGAGACCGGCGGGGCCGACAATCAAGGGACTACCGTTACCCTGGCCACCGCCGACGGACCAGTTGTTGAGCGAATTGCCGGTGCCGATGCGAACGGAAGAATAATTCGGTCCGCCTTGTGGGAAGTAAGTGGTTTCGGTCGAGGCGCCGGCTTCGTTGTTGGTGTAACTCAACGGAAACGATTCGTGAATCGGCAAGGCGAGTTGCGCTGACGCGCTCAAAACGCAACCGGTCAGGACTAACCCGACCGCGCGGAATAATTTACAGGACGGTTTACTTCTCATAGTGCTTGGTTTGGTGTTCTGGGGCTGAGGTGTTGGTTTAACAGGAGAGGTTAGGGCTTCCAGAGATTCATGGCTTTGCGGAACGCAATGCCGTCATTGGCCGCGAGATTGCCGGGGCCGGGAAAACCGGCGATTTGAAATGCCTCGGCATTTTGGCGGGCGCCTTGCCAGGTGACATGGCCATCGCCAAACATCGCATTAATCCCGGCGACGTTATTATCCCGGTGTGGGGCCGCCGCTGCGCTGCTCAGATTGTGGATCAAATCGGTCACCATGCTTTTTGTGACATCCACTTTGCTGGACTTCATGGGCGGGAGATATTGATTCGCGCCCGGAGGAGGCACTTCCGGCAGCATCAACCCGATGCCCACACTTTGCTGTTTCTTGGCTTGGGGAAAATAATGGAAGCCGGTCCGAACGGTCGTGTCTCCGTTGCCGCCGTAGGGCCAGTCTCCGTTTTGCGTATAATGTTCGTACGTCCACGAAGCGGAAGCGCCAGTCTTCTTCGCGCTCGGGCAGTAGAACAACTGCGGATTCGAAATAATCTTCTCCTGCCACAACAATCCGAGGTTGTGAATCAGGTAGGGAGAAGTATCCAGTCGCGCCGCTTCATAGGTGTATTGTGTGGGATTGGTGTCGCGAAAGCGAATGGTGGGGAACGTGTCGTCGTGATCGCCCACGTAAATCAGGATGCCGATGCCAGCCTGTTTCATGTTGCTGACGCAATTGACTCGCAACGCGCGTTCTTTGGCTTTGCCCAAAGCGGGCAACAGCATTGCGGCCAGGATGGCAATGATGGCGATGACCACCAGCAGTTCGATCAAGGTGAAGGCGCGGGGCGTAGTGGATTCGTGGCGATGTGACATCATGGGACGACGACGGGTTGAGATGTTCTCAGTCATGGTGGCGACAATTGGCTTACAAAATTAACCTAGCACCGATGCGCGGCGGACAACAATTGGAACGCTTGCAATTACGAGTGAAAAATTTGCACCCCTGCCGCGATTATGGCGGTCTTTCGTGGAGTGACAAAAACATGTCTTGCGGTGGATTAAGCTCGCGTTCATGCGGCAAAACTTTTAGAACCCCTCATCACTTTGCCATGGCCAACAAGCAGAAACGCGTTCTCATCGCTCTAGGCTGGTACGATTACCGGCTGCATCGCGGCATTGAAAAATATGCCCAGGAACACGGGTGGCATCTCTCCGCCAACCTGGCGCGCGAGAAAATGATTCCGTGGGGTTGGGATGGTCACGGCATTCTTGCGTGGCTGGGGGAAGGCGATGATCTGGCCGAGTTCGTGAAACACGCCGCCAAACCCACCGTGGATTTCAGCTTTCGCCGGCCGCATCTGAAGTTTCCCCGCGTGCTGGAGGATCATGCGCACGCGGCGGGATTGGTGGCCGAGCATTTTCTTTCCCGCGGCTTCAGTCACTTTGCCTATTACAGCGATTCGGACAATTGGTCGTACGCCGAGCGGGGGCAGGGATTTATTGATGCCTTGAAACGAACCGGACACGAATGCGAGTGGTTGCCGTGGTATCGCGCGACCGAGTATCGCGTGGGGCGCGATCAATGGCATCGCAAACGGCAGTGGCTCACCGCGCAACTGAAAAAGCTGCCCAAGCCGTTGGGAGTTTTCGCGGCGAATGACGAACAGGCGCTGGATGTTTTGGATTCCTGTGAGATGGCGGGCTTGGCCGTGCCCGAGCAGGTGGCCATTATTGGCGCGGAAAATTATTTGCTGGCGCCCGACGCGATGCACACGCCGATTTCCAGCGTGGACACAAATCTGGAAACCCTGGGTTATCGCGGCGCAGAATTACTGGACGGATTGATGAATGGCAAACGGCCGCCGAAGGAGCCGTTGCGCGTGCCGGCGTCCGGAATCATCACGCGCAAGAGCAGCGATTTGCTCGCGGTGAATCACAAGGGCGTGGCGAACAGTCTGCGCTTCATCTGGGAGCACGCGCACGAACCCATCAGCGTGAAAGATCTCGTCGGCGTGGCGGCGATGTCGCGGCGGGGCTTACACAAAGCGTTCCTCGATGCAGTAGGGCGCACGCCGGGGCAGGAGTTGCAACGGGTGAGAATTGAACGCGCGAAGCGGCTTTTGACGGAAACCGATCACAAGGTGGAAGTCGTCGCCAGCATGTGCGGCTATCAAAGCGCCAACAGTTTTTGCGTCGCTTTCAAACAGGCAACAACCATGTCGCCCAAACAATTTCGCTTGGGATTCGTACACTGACCCGCGCTTAGCGGGCGGTCGTGTTGCGCGCATTTTGGCGCGCGGTCACCAGGTCGGGCAGGTTCAAATAATGTTTGGCGTTGGCGTGACAGATGTTGCTGATCATCGTGCCAAGCAAACCTTCATCGTTCGGCAACTCGCCATTTTCCACATCGCGGCCAATCAGGTTGCAAAGAATGCGGCGGAAATATTCGTGCCGGCAAAAACTCATGAACGAACGCGAATCGGTAACCATGCCGACAAAACGCGAGAGCAAGCCGAGATTGGACAGCGCGTTAATCTGCCATTCCATGCCTTCCTTCTGATCGAGAAACCACCAACCCGAACCCAATTGGATTTTGCCCGGCACGCTGCCGTCCTGGAAATTGCCGAGCATCGTGGCAAAGACGTAATTGTCCGCCGGGTTCAAGTTGTAAAGGATCGTCTTGGGCAGGGCGTTGTCCTGATCGAGTTGATTTAGATATGCGGCCAACGCTTCGGCTTGCGGATAATCGCCAATTGAGTCAAAGCCCGTGTCCGGTCCGAGTTGTTTCAACAGTCGCGCATTGTTGTTGCGGAGCGCGCCCAGGTGCAATTGTTTGACCCAACCTTTCTCGGCGTCGAGCCGCCCGAAGAACAGCATCATGAACCCGGCGAATTGCTCCTGTTCCTGCGAGGAAGCAGCCTGACCCTTGCGCGCCTTGCTGAAAATCTCCGCCGCCGTCTGGTCCGAAGCAAAGGTCGCGGGACATTGATTCAGACCATGGTCGGACAATCGGCAGCCGTGATCGTGAAAGAATTGGTGGCGGGCGCGGAGCGCTTCGAGGAAATTCGCCAGCCCGCTGATGTCCACGTTGCTCGCGATTTCCAATTTATCCACCCAGGCATTAAACGCCTCCGGTTGCTGCACGGCCAGCGCCTTGTCCGGGCGAAACGCGGGATAGACTTTGGTCTGACAATCCGATGCTGCCACCGCTTCGTGATGGCGCAGATCATCGGTCGGGTCGTCCGTGGTGCATAACGCCGTGACGTGAAATTTCCGAAGAATGCCACGCGTGGAGAAGGAGGAATCTGCGAGTTGTTCGTTGGCGGTGTTCCAGATGCGCACCGCGGTGGATTCATCCAGCAAATCTTCGATGCCGAAGTAACGCGCCAGTTCCAGATGCGTCCAGTGATACAGCGGATTCCGCAAGGTGTGCGGCACCGCGGCCGCCCAGGCCTGAAACTTGGCGAACGGTTCGGCATGGCCGGTGCAGAACTTTTCCGCCACGCCGTTGGAACGCATGGCGCGCCATTTGTAATGATCGCCTTCAAGCCAGACTTCGAAGAGATTCCGGAATTGCCGATCCGCGGCGATATCCTGCGGCGGCAGATGATTGTGGTAATCCAGAATGGGCTCCGGCGCCGCGAATTGATGATACAACCGGCGCGCCGTCCGGGTCTGGAGGAGAAAATCGTCGTGGATGAATTTCATATCAACTAAGCAATCCGCCCTTGTTAATTATCAGCTGTCAGCCGCCGCGCAAAGCGAACAAATGTTTGATGCCCGGTGCACTACCGGGGGGAACAGCTATTTTTATATTAAGCCGGTTGTGCCCATGGATGAACCCGGACTTTTTGCAGTTTGATTTGATTATTATGCACAGACGGGCGGCGCGAGCCATCGCCCGTACTGATGATGCCAAAAATTCATGACTTTGTGCAGAATTGTGACGGCGAAAGATGAATTGATTTCGCGCGGCTTGGATTAACATCCCCCAACAACCAATGAGCTCGCAAAGTCTCAACATCGGGAAATTTTCTCTGGGCATGGGTGACCGTTTTGCGCAGGAGGCCGAGGCGCAATTGCGTGCCTGCGTCATGGCCGCCGAACAAGGCGCGCGTGTTGTGCCAGTCTGGAACAAATCCAATCGCGAACACATGATCATCGGTTCCGAACCCGCTTCAGTGCGCAGCGCGGCGGAGGCAGCGATCAAGAAACTGGGCTGGACCTCCGAGTGGCACGTGGACGCGGATCACATTAGATTGGAAACCGTCGATCGGTTTCTGGGCGCTTCGGATTTCTTCACCATTGATGTCGCGGACTCCATCGGCAAACCGGCTCAATCCGAAGATGTAAAAGCTTTTGTTGATAAACATCCCGAATTGGCGGGACGCGTGGAGATTCCCGGCGTTTCGGGTGGCGCGACTACGACGCGCGCCGACGTCGAGCGCGTGGCGAATAAGTTTTTGTTCGCGGTGCAGGAGGCGGGCGCAATTTTTCGATACATCGAACGCAACAAAGGCAAGGGCAAGTTCATTCCGGAAGTTTCGATGGACGAAACCGACTCACCGCAAACGCCGATTGAGTTGTTGATCATTCTCGCAGCTATTGCGGACGAAGAGATTCCGGTGCAAACCATCGCGCCGAAATTCACGGGTCGCTTCAACAAGGGCGTGGATTACGTCGGCGACGTCGCGCAGTTCGAAAAAGAATTCAACGACGATCTGTGCGTCATCAAATTTGCGATCCAGAAATATGGTTTACCGGCCAATCTCAAGCTGAGCGTTCACTCCGGCAGCGATAAATTTTCGATTTATCCGGCGATTCGGCGCGCGGTGAAGACGCATGGCGCCGGTTTGCATCTCAAGACGGCGGGCACAACGTGGCTCGAAGAAGTCATCGGTTTGGCCGAAGCCGGTGGCGATGGTCTGGTGCTCGCCAAGGACATTTACGCCGCTGCGCTCGAACACATTGACGAACTTTGTGCGCCGTACGCGACGGTGATTGATATTGATCGTGCCAAGCTGCCGACCAGCGATGTGGTTGCGAAGTGGACTTCCGAACAATATGTCAATGCGCTGCAACACGAGCAGTCGTGCAAGGAATTCAATCCGCACCTGCGGCAGTTGTTGCATGTCGGCTTCAAGATCGCGGCGAAGAAAGGTCAGCGTTACCTTGATCTGATTCGCGCCAACCAGGCGATTGTGGCCAGGAAAGTGACGGGCAATCTGTTTGATCGTCACATCAAGCCGATCTTCCTCGCGAGTTAAAGCGCGCCATTCAACTTGAGCAAAACGGGCAGTGGCGAAAATGCCGACTGCCCGTTTTCTTTTGAAAGGCAGGCCTACTTTAACCGCGGCCAAAAAGCTGCGGCAGCCACAGCGAGAGGGCGGGGATGTAGGTGATCAACATCAGCGCCACAATCATTGCTCCAAAGAAGGGCAACAATAGTGGCGTGACTTTGGCGATGGTTGTTTTCCCCACGCCACAACCAAGGAACAGACACGTGCCGACTGGCGGCGTGCAAAGTCCGATGCACAGGTTCGTGATCATGATGATGCCGAAGTGCAATTCGCTCATCCCCAGCGCCGTGACGACCGGAAGGAAAATGGGCGTGAAAATCAACACCGCCGGAGTCATGTCCATAAACGTTCCGACCGCGAGCAGCAGCAGATTAATGACGATCAGGATGACGATGGGATTGCTCGAAAGCTTGAGGAGCGAGGCGCTGACTTGTTGGGGAATGTTTTGGGTGGTCAACAACCAGGACATCGCCGAACTCGCTCCGATGAGCAACATCACTACCGAAGTCGTAATGGCGCTCTTGAGCAAAATCTCCGGCAGTTCCGCAAATTTAACTTCGCGATAAATCAGCACCGCGAGCACGAACGAATATGCTACCGCGATGGCCGCCGCTTCCGTGGCGGTGAAAATACCACCCAGAATTCCGCCGATGACGATGACTACAAGGAATAGACTCGGCAACGCGTTGAGCAGTGAGCGAACCAGTTGTTTTCCGGTGACGGGCGCTTCGCGTTGCAATTTGCGACCACGCGCCCAGAAGAAGCAAACCGCCATCAAACAAATGCCGACAAGAATTCCCGGGATCACGCCCGCGAGAAACAAACCGATAATCGAGACGCTGCCCGCCGCCACCGCATAGACGATCATGATGTTACTCGGCGGAATGATGAGGCCGGTCGTTGCGGACGTGATCGTGAGCGCGACATTAAAATCGCGCGGATAACCCTTTCGATTCATCTCAGGAATCATGAAGCCGCCGACCGACGACACCGCCGCCGCCGCCGAGCCGGAGATCGAGCCAAACAACATGCACGTGAGCGTGTTCACGTACGCGAGACCGCCGGGGAAACGTCCCACGCACGCAGCCGCGAAATCAATCAGTCGTCGCGCAATGCCGCCTTGGCCCATCAAATAACCCGACAAAATGAAGAACGGAATGGCCAACAACGTGAAGCTGTCGATCCCGTTGGCGACTTTGAGCGCGACCGTGTAAGTGGCGTCGCCGCCGCTGGCGATGATGCAGAGAAAGGTCGCCAGCGCGATGGCTGCGGCGATGGGCACATTGACGGCCAATAGCAGTGTGAAGCTGATAATCAAAAGCCAAACGACCGGCGTCATAATGCTTCCTCTTTTTCAGGTTGCGCGAGGGCGTCAGCGTTGGTGCGGATGACGTCGAGCATTTGGCTCAGCGTAAAGATCACGGTGAACACGCCGCTGATCGGCACGGCGAGATAGACCCAGCCTTTGGGAATCCCCAACGCGGGCGTGATCTGTTTCAGCGCGAGCGTGCGATTGACGAGTTCCCAACCGCCGATGCACAGCACGCCGATGGCGAACAGCAAAACAGTGGTCAGCGCGGCGAGGGCGAGAATTTTTTGTCCGCTCGGATGAAATTTGCCGACGAGAAAATCCACGCCGAGATGCGCGCGTTTCTCAAACGCCAGACACGCGCCCAGCAAGCCGACCCAGATCATCAGGAAGCGCGCGAGTTCTTCGGTCCAATTACTCTGTCGTTCCAGAATCCCCGCCGAAACCAGCATTCGCGCGAGCACGCCCCAGATGACGTTGATGACGAGAATCGCCATCGCGAGAATCAGCAGATATTCCAGCGCGCGCACCAGCACGGCAATAATCGGATGTCGTCGAGCAGCATCAGGAGTCATAACGCGGCAGGATTATTTGAGGTCGCGGATGTGATTGACGAGGTCGCCAATGGGCGTGCCCTTGTAGGCGTCATACATCGGCGCAACTTTGGTCATGAACGGGGCTTTGTTCGGCCGATGTACATCGATGCCCAACTTGCGAACCGCCTCGAGATCTTCTTCGGTTTTCGTGGCCCATAGTTCGCGTTGAAAGTGGCTCGAATCGTCCGCCGCTTGTTGCAACCAATCCTGTTCCTGTTTGCTGAGCGACTTCCAGATCGGCGTGCTGATCAAAAGCATGTCCGGCAGCATCACGTGTTCGTCGAGACTGTAGAATTTGCAGACTTCGTAGTGCTTGTTGGAATAGAAGCTCGGAGGATTGTTTTCCGCGCCGTCCACAATGCCTTGCGCGAGCGCGGAATAAAGTTCGCCCCAACTGATCGGCGTCGGCGACGCGCCCATCATCTCAACCATCTTGATCGCCATCGGACTGTTCATGACGCGGATTTTCAAGCCGCGCAGATCGTCCGGCGTTTTGATCTGGCGCGACTTCGTGTAAAAACTCCGGCTGCCCGCGTCGTAGTAACACAAGCCGTACATGTTGCGATCAATTCCCTTGTGCAACAGTTCCTTGCCGCGCTCACTGTCGGCGAATTTCCAGAAATGCTCGGTGTCACGAAAGAGATAGGGCAGCCCGAACACTTGCATTTCCGGCACGAAACCTTCCATCGGACCGGTGGAAGTTTTGGTCATGGCGAGCACGCCGTTCTGCAATTGTTCAAGGCATTCCGTTTCACCGCCGAGTACGGCACTTGGATAAATTTCCAACGTCATTGCGCCGCCGGAAAGCGCTTCGAGGCGTTCCTTCATGTGCAACATGCCTTGATGCACGGGATGCGCGGGATCGAGCGAATGCGCCAGTTTCAACACACGGACTCTTTGGGCGCCGCCGCCATCGTCTGTCCCGCGCAGAAACCAGGCAAACGCTCCAGTGGCGACCAATGCGCCGACCAGCAGGCCGGAGGCGAAAAGCGAAACAGATTTGGTCATGCAGGCGCTAGGGAATCAAAGCGCAACGCTGGGGCGCAAACAAATTCTGGTTCAATATCTGGTGAGGCAGCCAGTCAGGGGCACAAGCGAAGATTGCATGAAAAGGCCAAATAATCGGAGGGTTTAGCTGGGTTTCAACTCTGCCTCCATCCATCCGAATGCCGTTTTTTCACCCGAATTTGCGCAAGCTTCAGGTGACATTTGACCGCTGCCTAAATAGTCTGGTCGCTCTGCTGGCGGGTCGCAGCAATGGTTAACCGGCAAACTTGAACAACTCCGGCCACTGTTTCGCGCCTCCATGCCAGCGCCATGAAATTATGACCTCTGCATTGAACATTCCTCAAACCGGAGCGCTTGACTTCTTATCGCTCGGTGCGCTCGTGCATCGCCTCGATCCGGGCATCATTCCATTCCGCAAAGCGACGCATTGCGACATCCACGTCAGCGGCGGCGAATTCAATGTCGCCGCCAACCTCGCCGATTGTTTCCGGCTTAACACCGGAATCGCGTCGGCGATGGTGGATTATCCAATCGGCGATTTGATTGCCGAACGCGTGCGCGCGATGGGCGTGAAGCCTTTTTACAAAAAGTTCAAACATGACGGCGTGCGCGGGCCGAACATGGCGACGGTTTATTCCGATCGCGGTCAGGGTGTGCGCGCGCCGGTGGTGTTTTACAATCGCAGTAACGAAGCCGCGGGCCAGCTCAAGCCGGGCGACTTCAATTGGAAAGAAATCTTCGGTGGTGGCGTGCGCTGGTTTCATTCCGGCGGCATTTTTGCGGCGCTCTCGGAAACCACCGGTGAAGTCATCGTCGAAGCGATGAAAACTGCGAAAGCTGCGGGTGCGGTGACGTCGTTCGATTTGAACTATCGCCAAAAACTCTGGGACATCTGGGGCGGGCAAGCCAAAGCGCTCGATGTGTTGGGTCGCATCGTGCAACACGTGGACGTGCTCGTCGGCAACGAAGAAGATTTACAGAAGGGCCTCGGCATCGAAGGTCAGGACGTGGAAGCCAAATCGAAGCTCGATCCGTCGGCTTTTTACGCAGTAATCGATAAAGCGGTGAAGAAGTTCCCGAACGTCAAAGCCGTGGCGACCACGTTGCGCGAAGTGCATTCGACCAATCGCCACACGTGGGGCGCGGTCGCATGGATCAATGGCAAGACGTTTCAATCGCCGATGTGCGAACTGGATGTCGTGGATCGCGTCGGCGGCGGTGACGGTTATGCCGCGGGATTCTTCTACGGTCTGTTGTCGGGCGCGAGTGAACAGGAAGCGGTGAATCTCGGTTGGTCGCACGGCGCGTTGCTGACGACGTTCCCGGGCGACACCACGATGGCAACAGTGGAACAGGTGCAAGCTTTCGCGAAGGGCGGTTCAGCGCGCATTCAGCGCTGAGCTGGCGAGCAAAACAAAGCGGCTTCGTGGCAATGCGCCGCGAAGCCGCTTTTTCGTTTAGAGTTGGGATTTCCTTAGATCTGAAAATTTCCGGTAGCCGTGGTGGTATTGGTCAACCCGCGGCGCGTGAGGGCTTGATGCACCAGAGTCAGCAGATGCGACCCGTCGAGGCGCTTGTGGAAAAAGGCCGTCGCACCGGAGCGAATCGCGTCGCGGGTGTATTGCGCGGGATTCGTGCTGGTCATCATGACGATGGGTGTCGCCTTCAACGTGTCAAACCGACGCATCCAGGAGAGCAGACGGAAGCCGTCCCACGCCACGCCCGTGACGTCTTGGGGTAGGTTGACGTCGAGCAGGACGACGTTGGGTTTTTGCTTGCGCGCCAGTTCAATGGCTTCGCTGCCGTCTTTGGCGGTGACGACTTCATAGCCGTCAGATTCCAATTGTGTGCTGGCGAGTTTCAGGAACAACGGATCGTCGTCCACCACCAACACTTTTTGATTCTTGGCGGGCTTCTTTTCCAGAGCGACCGCAGGTGCGGCCTCCGGCGTCGGCGCGTCGGCTTTACCGAAGAGACGCCGCAGAAAACTGGTATGACTTTCTTGGTTTGCAGGACTCATAGTGAAATCTGGTGTTTCGTGTTTCACGGTTGTTTATAGATACGGCGCCCAGGTGACTTGAACAATCCCGCAGGGTTTAAGAAAAAAATCCCGGGCAATGACAGACCGCGCCCCGGGCGAAGCCCGGGAGTTTAACGCGTCAACACGCGCAACGCGGCCGGCAGCACGCTGAGCCGGGCGGGCAGCGTGCCGCCGAGTTCGCCATCCACTTCAAAGCGCGTGGCGCTTTTGCCAATGAAAGTGAAGGACGCGGATTGCAGCCGAGTGACGCGGGATTCGGGCAATTTGCCCAACAGCAGCAGGGAGAGTCCGCAACGGAACAGGGTCGGCCAGTTGATGCGGGCAAACACGCAGGCGTCGAGTTTGCCGTCGGAGAAAACCGCGCGCGGAAACACGCGAAAGGTGCCGCCATACAATCGGCCGTTGCCAATCAGCACGAGTTGTCCGGACACGGTGCGCACCCCGTCCGAGACGAGAATATTTTCGTGCCGGGTGCGCATGGCTTTGAGTCCGGCGACGACGTACGCCAGCGGCCCGATTTTTTTCTTCAACGGCCAATCCACCAGTTCAATGGCGCGGGCATCGAGCCCGGCGCCGGCAAGTTGGGCAAAATAGGTGCGCTGGCCAGTGCCGTCGGAACCGGTTTCAACGACGCCCAAATCAATGCGTTTTTCATTGCCGGCGCGCAGAATGGTCCAGGCCGCTTCGGGCCGGAGCGGAATGCCAAGTTCGCGCGCGAACACATTGACGGTGCCCAAGGGCAGAACGCCGAGCCGAGTTTTGGCAAAACCATCCGGCACGTCCCCGATTCCGTTTAAGACTTCGTTCAGTGTGCCGTCGCCGCCGGCGGCGATCAGCGTGTCAAAGCCTTCGGCAATGGCCTGGGCGGCAAGGCGGCGGGCATCGCGGGGGGCTGCGGTCCGTTTGAAGGCGGCTTCGGCGGCGATGGAATCCAGCAGGCGGCGGAATCGCTCGGCTTTTTGTCCCTTGGCGGTGGGATTGTAAATGACGCAAACGCGCACAGCGCAGAAGTTTTGAGAGCCGCTCCGGCAAGTCGAGCAGAAAACCCGGCGTCTCCGGATTTTGGAACTTGGAACTGGCGCAGCGCGCTTCTAGTTTGCGGCCATGTTTCGACCGTGCATTGATCTGCGGAACGGCAAAGTGGTGCAAATTGTCGGCGGCACGTTGAGCGACGATGCCGCGACCGTGCGCACTAACTTCGTCTCGGAACGTTCCGCCGCCTGGTATGCGGAGCTTTACAAAAGGGATGGTCTAATCGGCGGGCACGTCATCATGCTTGGGCCGGGAAACGAGGCGGCGGCGCGTTCGGCGCTGGCGGCGTATCCGGGCGGATTGCAAATCGGCGGCGGCGTCAACGCGGCGAACGCGCGCGGCTGGCTCGACGCGGGCGCGTCGCAGGTCATTGTCACGAGTTGGGTGTTTCGCGACGGCCAAGTGGATTGGGCGCGGTTGGAGGAACTGGTGAAACTCGTCGGCAAAAAGCAACTCGTGCTGGACTTGAGTTGTCGGAAACGGGGCGGCGAATACTTCGTGGTGACGGATCGCTGGCAGAAATTCACGAATGTCACTTTGTCGGCCGAAACATTGAGAAGGTTTTCTGAATCGTGCGCAGAATTCTTAGTTCACGCGGTTGATGTGGAGGGCTTGTGCCGGGGCATTGATGGCGAACTGGTGGCCAAGCTCGGTGAATGGACGCCGCTACCGGTGACGTACGCCGGGGGCGCGAATTCCATCCACGACCTGGAGCGCGTCGCGCAATTGGGGCAGGGGCGGGTCGGGCTGACGATTGGTTCGGCGCTGGATATTTTTGGCGGCATCGGCGTGCGTTACGCCGATGCCGTCGCCTTCAATCGGCGGAAGTATTGAGGCGCCGAGGCGGAAATCAAAACCGCCTTACCACGTGTAGTGCACCGTGTAGGTGATGGTTTTTTCCTCGTCGGGTTGGACCGGCACGCGAAACTCGATGGTTTGTGCATCGGTCTTCTTGTAGGCCAGCGAATGTGCAGTGATTTTCCAATTGCTCCAGCGATAGAGATGCTCGACGACGCGAATTTCCACCGCTTCTTTCTTGCGGTTGCGGAGTTTGATTTCGAACGACTCGGTCATCCATTTCTCGGCGCGATCCGTTTTGAAGTCGGTCGGTTTGCGTTCGCCGACGAGATCGAAGGAGTTGCCCGTGCGCACGCGAATGGTTTCCTCGCGCGGGGTGTGATCGATCTCGTTTTCGCCAGTGAATTCCAGTTGGCCGTCGTCGTTGCGGCGGTAAAAACGCAGTTTGCCCTTGGGCAGCGCGATGCCGAGCTGGTTGGTCTCGGAATTCACGAACTCGCGCATAACCCAGATTTTTTTGTTGGACTGCGTGCCGTAACCGGGGTCGTTATTGAGCCCGCCATAGAAGCGATAGCCGGATTCCGCGCCATCGTAGATGTAAATCGTCGGTGCCTTGACGGATTCCGCGCGGACAAACTCGACCTGTTTGGTTTCGCGATCATGCAGCGTCGTGGCGCGGGCCAAGGTGTAGAGGTGAAATTCGTCGAACGATTTCTCGGTGACGGTTGGAGGCGCAAAATCCGCGGCCATGGCCAGCGTGCGGGTGCGAGCGAATTGTTCGCGCATGGCTTTGGGTTGCAGTTTGTTCACGTCGCCGGCCATTAACTTGATTTTGGCCTCTTGAAACGCTTTGCCGCTCTGGTTGTTCATTGTAATCCAGCCGATCAAATCCACCGTGTCGCCCTTTTCCGGGGCAACGAGATTGTAATCCGCCTGCCAGGAAAAACCGCCGGTGACGTAGCTGACTTCGGCGTCGAGTTTGCCGCCGCGATCCGAACGAATGAGCCAGTTGAGGGTGGGCTTGAGAATTGTATCGTCCCCCAGGCTTGGAAAAAGCGGCTGGCCGGGCAGATGAAACTGAAGTTTGCCGTCCACTTCGATGATCGGTTGTTCCATGCCGCCGCCGGGCACGTAACCGCTCCGCAGAATTTTACCCCGGATCGTCTCGCGAATGGTGGTGTTGTCCTTGAGTCGCTCGTTGACGAAATCAATGGTCCGGCCTTCGTTGAGCGAGAGCAGCAATTCCTGCGTGACGGGATCGTTGCGATAATTTTGTTCCAGGATTTGCAAAGCGCGCTGGCCGGCGGGGTCGCGCAGGATGACCGAATCCGGCTCCAGTTGCGCGGTGGCCCCGGCGAATCGGACTTCGTTTACGCCAGACTTGAGGTCGAGGGGAACAGTGTCACGAACGACGGCGAAGTTCTGGTTGTAAATGGTTAAGGCGGGCGATGCCGCCGCGGCGGTGGCGGCAAATCCGCTCGTGGCGATGAGGGCGACAATAATCCTGGTGATATTCATGGTGCGATAGTTAGTAACGATTTACGTCTGCATTCGTCAGACGGGCACTAAGGCAGAATGCTCCGGTAAAAACGTTGAGGCCAGTCTTTTGTCCACGGTGAGACCTGATGCCCTGCAATAACTAGCGTCGCGAATTGCGGCTGAGCCGACAACGCAGTGCAGAATTCCAAATCACTTTTGCCCAGATTGGTAGGCGAGGATTCGTGACAAGGGACGCGCGAGAATGGAATAATCAAACGCCGCACTTTTTTCCATTGCAGTCTTCAACGTGTTGTAACTCATTCGGTATGACCAGTTTTGGGGACAAGACCAAAGCTGGTTCGTGGCTATGATGGACGCGATCACCATCAGGTTTTGTTCCGCCGCAATGTCGGACGAACTGTCTTTGGTGGCGTTCACCTATTAAACAATCAAGCAACAACATGAACCAAACCAAGTATCGTCATTTGTTCTCCGCAGTGGGGCTGGCGGCCATCGTCGCAGCGGGAACAAGCACTGCGTCCGCACAGATTGCGTATTTCACCAATCAATTGGGCGGCGATTGGAATGTACCAGCCAATTGGGATTTGGACTTTACGGGCGTCAATGTCGTGCCGGCCGAAGGCACGAATGTCAATCTCGGAACCTTCGGCGCTGTGACGGTGAATTATGATACGCCGATGGCAGCGACGAGTTTTGGGGGGATGACCATTGACAGTGGCGTGACCTTGAATGTCAATGCGGTGGGGTTTAATCAGGATCAAGGCATAAGCGGCGTTTCGCCTTTGTTGCTGGGCAGCGGAATTGTGAATGTCGGGGCTGGCGGAGTGTGGAACTCCATCAATGGCGGCACGGTCACCATCAATCTCGGTGGCACGTTAAACGTCAGTGGCAAAGCGCTGTTTGCCGCGACACCCCTGGGCGCGCCGTTAGCCATCAATACCGGCGGCGCCGTCAACGTCTTGGCCGGCGGCGAACTCACCGTGGCAGATGGCGGGGCGAACACGGTGGTCGGCGCGTTGACAGTGAACGCAGGTTCGCTGGTGCTTTCCAACAGCCAGGCTTTGATCGTCTCTCCCGGCGCCACGATTACCGTGGTGGGTGGAACGTTCCTGCAAACCAACTCGACCGGCGGCGTCATTGCCTTCGGCGTGAACAACAACAATACGACCACACTTTTCCAGATGGAAAGCGGCACCGTGACGTTCGATACGTTGCTGGACATCCGCGGGCGCAAGGCGGGCTTCATCATGAATGGCGGAACTTTGAACTGCCTCGCCGGCAGTCAACTGCGTGAAACAAGCACGGACGACATCAATCGTCTCGTAATCAACGGGGGCGTGGCGAATCTCGGAAACTTCGAAGTGCATCGAACCACGTCCGGGGGCGGATTGATCGTGAGCAACGGCGTGGTCAACACTGCCAGTCTGCGCGTGGGACGGAACAACAGTCAGAGTTACGCCACTGTTTGGGGCGGCGCGGTCACCAACACCGGCGCCTTCACGGTGAGCGATCGGAGCAATGCGGCCACCAGCGGCGAACGACGGGCCCGTTTTCTCCTCCGCGGCGGCACGGTGGTATCCACTGGCGTGGAAGGCATCGTGGTCGCGAATCAGGCGAATGCCGCCGTCGGCGGCTCGGCGACCAGCATCGCGGGCATTCTCGATGTCAATGCCGGCAATTTATTCGCTGAGGGCATCACGCTGGTGCGGGACAACACCCTGACCAACGCGCATGCCGTGTTTAACCTGGCTGGCTCGGGCATCGTTTATCTGGGGGCGCTGGGATTGACCGGCAACGTCGGACCAATCAACAGCTCTTACGCCATCAATATGACCGGCGGGACCTTGGCCGCTCAAAATAACTACGCGATCAACGCCAACATTGCCCTGACCGGGACCACGTCCTCATTTCAAACGTCGGACGCCGCCAACACTCCGTTCAACGTTGCCGTCAACGGCAGCTTGACCGGTTCGGGGGCGCTCACCAAGAACGGCAATGGCGTGTTGACGCTCGAGGCCAACAATACCTACAGCGGGGTCACCTTCGTAAACGTTGGCACGCTGGCATTGGGAGTTGTCGGCGCGATTCCGAACAGTCCTTCCATTACCATTGCCAGCGGCGCGGTGTTGGACGTTGCGGCGGTCGGCGGCGGCTACGTGTTGAATGCCAATCGTTCGCTGCTCGGCGGCGGCACGGTGAACGGCGATGTGACGATGGCGGCAGCCGCGATCATCAACCCCGGCACGAGTGGCGCGCCAGAAACGCTGACTTTGGGTGGTTCGCTCACTCAGACCGGCGGAGCAGTCAATCATTTTGACCTGACTGAAACGCCCGGACCGGGGAACGACCAGGTTGTGATCGGCCAGGATCTGAACGTCAGCGGCGTCAACACAATCGAAGTGGTGGGTGGCGGCGTGCCCGGCACGGTATATCCGCTCTTTCAGTACGGCGGAAATTTCAACGGAACGCTGGCGAATTTTGTCATCAGCGGGGCCGGCGGGACGTTGTCGAACAACCCCACCACCAAAACAATTTCTCTGATCATTCAATCGGCGATTCGCAATCCCACCAGCGTGGTGTGGGTTGGCAACGCCACATCCAACCATTGGGCCACCCTGACCCCGACCAATTGGTTCAACCCGGGCACCAGTCAACTTGATTATTTCGTCAACGATGACGACGCGCTGTTCAGTGACCTCGGCGCAGCCAATTCCAATGTCAGCATTGTCGGGAACGTCCTGCCGGCGACGCTGACGGTGGGCGCGACGGCCAACTATACCTTTGGTGGCGCGGGTGCGATTGGCGGCACGACCGGTCTTACCAAAACCAACACCGGTACCTTAACGGTGAACACGACCAACACTTACACGGGCCCGACGACATTGAGCGGCGGTGTTTTGGAGGCGGCCCAACTGGCCATCGGCGGGGCGCCCAGCGCGATTGGCGCCGCCCCGAGCGGTTCGGCCAATCTGGTTTTCGGCGGCGGCACCCTTCGTTATACCGGCGACTCGGTCAGCAGTGACCGGGGCGCGACGCTCAATGCCGCTGGCGGTACGATTGATGTTACTGGGGCGGCAACCAGCCTGACAATAAGCGGTGTATTGACCGGGGATGGCGCGTTGAGGAAAGCCGGAGCCGGGACACTGACACTCTCGGCCGCTAACAATTACACCAATGGAACCACTATTGATGGCGGGGTCTTGCAAATCAACGCCGCAAGTCTCGGAGCGGGAAACATTACCAACAACGGTGCGACGCTACGGCTCAACACCAGTACCACCGTCGGCAATGCGCTGGAATGGAATGGCATTTGCACCCTCGACCTGAACAACGTCGGCGGCAATCAAGCCCTCGACGGAGCCTGGTCCGGCAGTGGGACGGTCAACATCATCAATCAACAGAACAACACGCGCACCTTCACCGTGGGCGGCAATGGAAGCGGCGGCGGAAATCTGTGGAACTTCTCCGGCACGCTCAATTTCGGAGCCAACGACGGCACATTGCGGTTTAACGATGGCGGCGGCACCGGCAGCGGCCCGAACTTTGGCAGCAGCAATGCCGTGTTCAACCTCGGCACGGGCACCGCGATATTCGTTGTGCGCAATGGCGGCACCACCACTTACCTCGGCGCCTTGTTGGGCGGCCCCAACACCCGGTTGTCCGGTCGCAGCAGCAGCTCGGGAACGGCAACATATGTGATCGGAGGGAAAAACACCGATGCCATCTTCGAGGGAACGATTCAGGATACGGACACGCTGTCCGGACAGTTGACCGTCATCAACAAAGTCGGCACGGGCAAATGGACGTTGACCGGCAATAGCACGTACACCGGGGCGACAACGGTCAGTGAAGGGACTTTGCAAGTGGATGGTTCGCTGGGGAACACTGCCGTCACGGTGGCGGGGGCGGCCGAAGCGACCTTGTCCGGCAGCGGCACGATTAACGGGCCGGTGACCGTCAACTTCATGGGAAATTTGGCGCCCGGCAGTTCCATCGGACAAATGACGATCAACAATTCGCTCACTTTGTTCTTCGGCAGCACGAATGTCATGGAACTCGACAAGGCCAACGGCACGAACGATTCCATCGTCGGGCTGTCCTTCGTGACTTACGGCGGCGAACTGATTGTGACCAACCTCGGCGGAACTTTGGCTGCGGGAGATACGTTCAAATTGTTCGATGCCGTGCCGGGCAATTATTTCGGCGCGTTTGATGCCATCGTGTTGCCGCCGCTAGGGCCGAGCTTGAGTTGGGAAACCAACAATCTGGCGATTGACGGTACGATCAGCGTAGTAGGACCGCAACCGCCGTTGAACTTTGTCAACAACGGTACGAGCATCGACTTCTCGTGGTCCGGCAGTTTCAAACTCCAGGTGCAGACCAACGCCCTGAGCACGGGCTTGAGCGGCAACTGGGTGGATTATCCCGGCGGCGACAGCAGTCCGGTGAATGTGGCAATCGATCCGAATGCGCCGGCGGTGTTCTTCCGTCTGGCGGAGCAGATTATTCTCTCGGAGTAAGCACCGCAAAAGTTCAAGCCGGCGGGGAAACCCGCCGGCTTTTTTTGTTTTGCGGTAGAGCAGGAATCTGATTGAAACGTCAACCGGCGCCACCTGAGCCGATGCGCCAGGCCGCCGCAATTCCGAAGACGCTCCAAAGGATCGTGAACAGCCCAATGCTTTCGCTCAAGGCGGGCTTGGGATACGTGGCCATTTCCGCCGCGATATACTCTTCCTTGGTTGGCTTTCCTTTCAACAGATCCCGGTAACGCGGCAGGTCGCGTTCCCGGAATTCCTTCACGTCCGCCTCCGTAACGCGGCTGCTGTTGATGTCATCGCGAACGGAGATAAGAAAGACAATTTCATCCAGATTGGTTGCGACCATGGCGGAATTGGCCCAATCGATTTCCTTTTTGTAGTCCTTGCCAATTTCCCATTCGAGTTCTTTGTCGATAATGGAGACCAACGCGAAGTATTGGCCGCCGACAATCGCCACCAACGCGAGCACGGCACAAAGAATGCCCTGGAGTGCGCTGCCTTGACGAGCTAGCAGGCGCGCACCCGCGCCAGTCACCGCGCCGACCAACAGCGCCGCGTAACCGATCTCCATGTGCGTCCACTTGATGAGCAGATACCAACCGAGCATTCCCACAAATGCGCCGAGAATGCCGCCAGCGAGTCCACGGACAAACATTTTCCGGTCGGTTGCCGCGCGTTCCGCTTCAAACTCTTCATGCGTTTTGGGCTGGCGCACCAATGGCGCCATTGGCCGCGGCGGCGGCGGCGCACTCGGTGCGGCAGCCGCTGGAGCATGGGACGATTCGGCCCGGCTCAAACGCAAACCGCCGGTCGGCGCGGGCGGCGGCGGCGGGGGCAAGGGCGGGGCGGCCGGACCGGGATTGGCCACCACGATGCGCGCGCCGTCCGCTGGCAGGTTCACCGCGTCCGGCAGCACGGGCAGGGCGCTGGATTCAAACACCGTATCCACGGCGCCGAATTGAATGTGCTGCCCATTTTGAATTTGGTGTTCCGCCACGGGAATACGGTTCACGAACGTGCCGTTGGTAGAACCGCGGTCGCGGAGCGTGACGCCCGTATCGGTCACATCGATTTCGCAATGGTGCGTGGAGATGGACTGATGATTGATGACGAAATCATTGTCCGCGCCGCGACCGATGCGATTGAGTCCGGGTTTGAGGCGGATTTCCCAGGCTTGTGGCGTGCCGGGATTAACCAGAAGGCGGTTGCTCATACTAGGGTTGGAATTGTGCGAACCGCTGTCGTCTTACGCCGTTCATCCGCCAAAGTCGAACAAAAAACCGAACGATCTGAGATGGGCTCCAAGGTCCCCGTTATTTTTGGATGCCGGGATTGACGACCGCCACAACCGCACGATCAGGCTGAAGATACTTTTGCGCCACGGCTTTGATTTGGTCCTGCGTAACCGCGGCGATGCGCGCGTCTTCCGCGTCACCATAATCAAATCCGAGCCCGTAAAGTTCATCCAGGGCCGTGACGGTGGCGAGGTCGCCGAGGTCCTGCCGGGAAATTTTTCGTTGGCCAATGATTTTAGCCTGCGCGCGTTTGAGTTCCTCCGCCGTCAATCCTTCCGAACGCAGCAGTTCCACTTCCTTGAACATTTCCTGTTCGACCAAGGCGGCCTTATCGGGCTCGGTGCCGGCGTAGAAGGCAAAATAGCCGGGCGTCAATCCCAACAGATTCTGCGCGCCGACGTAGTAGGCTAATCCGAGTTTCTCGCGAATGCGCAGAAACAGGCGCGAACCGAGGTCACTGCAAGTTTCCTGCAATAACTCCATGGCCGGACGATCCGCCGCGCTGAGCGTCGTGCCGGGAAATCCAACCACGACGACCGCTTGTTTTTTGTCGCGCATTTCGGTGACGCGACGTGGTGAATTGGCAGTGGTTTCGGGAGAGTCAGGGGTGTTACGCGCGCCCGTTTCGTCACTGCGCCATGAAGCGAGCGCGTGCTCCACCGCGGCTTTGACAGCCGCAGCGTTCACGTCGCCGTAAATGGCGAGCACGCCGTTTCGCGGAGTGGCGAGTGTTCGGTAAAACGCCGCGATGTCTTTCGGATTGATCGTTTGCAGGGAAACCTCCGTGCCGAGTGAATCCAATCCGTAGCCGCTTGCGCCGAAGAGTTCGCGGCGCATGGCTTTGAATGCGCTCTTGAGCAAGTCGTCTTTGTGCGAACGAATGCCCGCCATTTGCACGTCGCGTTCGCGGTCGAGTTGCGCGGCGGGAAAAGTCGGGCGCAAGAGTACGTCGGCCAGCAAGTCCAGTCCGGTTTGAAAGTCGGCGCTCATGACTTCGGCGTTAATGCCGAAACTGTTGTTGCCGCCATAGCTGTCGAGGTGACCGCCGATGGACTCGATTTCACTCGCGATCTGCTCGGCGTTCCGGGTTGCGGTGCCTTTGATGAGCAGTCGTGCCAGCAATTGCGTGATGCCGTTGTTGACGGGGGTTTCGGCCAGCACGCCGCCTTGAAAAACGGCGCGAAATTCCACAAACGGCAATCGGTGATTTTCCTTCACGAGCAACGTGAGGCCGTTGGGCAGGACGAATTTTTGAATCGGATGATCTGCACCGTTTTCAACTGCCGCCGAAAGGGCGGGGGCGGTACCGTCAGGCAACAGTGCGTAAAGGGTGCGATTCTCCGCGCTGAGATACTCGCGCGCGACGCGCTGCAGGTCGGCGGGCGTGATGCGTTGTACGGCGTCGAGATAACGCTGGGTAAAATTGAGGTCACCCGTGCCAATCCAATTGCTGCCGAGGTCCTGCGCCTGGCCTTGCATGGTTTTGCGGGTGGCCAGCGTGGCGCTGATGAATTGCTTTACGGCTTTCTGCAACTCTGCCGCGCTGACCGGACTGCTCTTAAGTTTATCCACTTCAGCCAGCAGGGCCTCGCGCGCGGCGCTGAATTTCTCCGCATCAACCGTAGCACTGACGCCGAACAAACCGGGATTGCCCGGGTTGTAGGTCCACGCGTCGGCGTAATGGACCAGTCCCTGTTTTTCCCGCACGGCTTGATACAGTCGCGAACTCCGGCCATTGCCCAGCAACACGGCGAGCACGTCCAGCACGGGAACATCCGGATGCCGTAAATCCGGAATGTGCCACGCGAAATGCAGATGCCCCAATTCCACGGTCGCTTCCTCGATGAATTCGCGCGGCGCGGTTTGCCGCGGTTCGGGCGGCAGCACCAGCGGCGGCAACGAACGCGCTTTGGTTTTGGCGTAGGCATCGCGGATTTGCGCGACGACCTCGCCCGCCTGCACATCGCCCGTCACCACGTAAAACACATTGTTGGGCGCGTAGCGTTCGTGATAGTAAGCGCGGATGTCTTCCGGTTGGAGCTGATTGAAAATATCAAGATAGCCGATGATCGTGTAGCGATACGGGCTTTTCGTGTACGCCGTTTCAAACAAGCGGCGGCTCGAACGCCGGCCGGGATCATCCTGGCCCATGTCCATTTCGCGGCGGATGACGTCGAGTTCCTTCGCGAGTTCATCGGGCGGGAGCGACGCGTTCTGCATGATGTCGCACAAAATATCAATTGCCGTGCGCGCGCCGGTATTTGGCACGTCAATGTGATACACAGTGCGATCAAAACTCGTGTAGGCGTTCATGTAACCGCCCGCTTCCTGCACTTCCTGATCAATGCGGCTGCCGGGACGCGTGGTGGTGCCTTTGAACAACATGTGTTCCAGCACGTGCGACAAGCCGGCGCCCAGCCAGCGATCTTCGTGAATGCTGCCGGTCATGGCCCAGGCCTGGGCGGAGACTACCGGCGCGCTGTGGTCTTCGCGCACGATAATGGTGAGGCCGTTGTCGAGGGTCGTCACTTTGACATCGGGCGGAATGGCCGGAAGGTCAGGGCGACGCGCGGAAAGGGTGGAAGTCATGAGCCGGGAATTAAAGCGACGGAATTAAGTGCAGCAGGAGGCAAACAAGCATCACGGCTGCGCTGGTTTTGAAAGTTCAGGGTTCTCCCGAACCCGATTGGCGGGTAGAAACGGTTGGCGAAACGCCACGTCGAAGTCGTAACCGTTCTTGAAATCTTCGCGGCGGTCGGTTTCGGTTTTGCCGAGCAAGCCGGCTGCAACCATGTTGAACACAATCTCGCCGAAATCTTCGCACTGGCGGATGCCCCATTCCTCCAGCACCGTTTTGCTCATCGGACCGTACTGGGCGAGGGCATAATCGCGGATGCCGCGAAGCAATTCCTGGCCGGTGACATGTTGGCGCGGTTTGCGCGCCCCGCGGTGTTCTTTGGTGGCGAGTTTCTGCGTGTGTTCCAAAGCTTCTTTGACGAAGAAGTACGCATCTGAATGGTAGCGCGAATCCTGGGCGAGAATCTGCGCCAATTTGTTTTCAAAAGTCACTTCTTGCATATCACGGGGCGACGGACGTCACGGGGGCCGGCGCAGGTTGAGCGGCGCGATAGGTTTTGACCGCCCACCCCACCAACAACAATCCCAACACCAGACAAAGCACCATTTGTTCCTGCTTCGTCAGCACGTTCATCGCCTCAGTCTAGTCAGGCTTTGCATGCCTCGCAACCTCCTGTTTGTTCCCGCTTTAACCTTGCAGTGGCAGAGGGGCTTGCTACGTTAGCGCCGCAACTATGGCGGCCATCGGGCGATTCCAGAAAGGTGACGACATCTTCTTTGCGAAGATCGTAGATGGCGAAATTTTCCGGTTGCACGGCGACGTTTTCGGATCGCCGAGCTTCGACAAGTCTCCCATTCCGCGCAAAGGCGTCCGGACGTTAGTGCCGGTTTGTCCGTCCAAAATCGTGGCGGTCGGCTTAAATTATGCCGACCACGCCCGCGAACAAAACAAGCCCTTGCCCAAAGAACCCCTCATCTGGCTGGAAGCGGCGACTTCCTTGTTGCCCGACGGAGGGAAAATTGAGATTCCGCATCCAACGCATCGCACGGATTTTGAAGCGGAATTGGCGATTGTGATTGGCCGCAAAATCCGCAACGTCACCACCGCCTCGGCTTCCCGCTATATCCTGGGTTACACCACCGCGCTGGACATCAGTGATCGGACGATCCAGAACTCGGAGAGTCAGTACGCACGCGCCAAATCGTTTGACACTTTCACGCCGCTCGGGCCGTACATTGAAACCAAGCTTGATCCCGTTGACCTGACCATTCAGTTGTTTCAAAACGGACAACTTCGGCAGAATTCGCACACGCGGCAGATGATTTTCAACTGTTACGAAATCGTCAGTTTTATCTCGGCGCACATGACGCTACTGCCCGGCGACGTCATCCTCACCGGCACCCCGGCGGGCGTGGGGCCGATTCAATCGGGCGATAAATTGGAAGTGCGCATTTCAGGGCTGGCCCCGCTCATCAACACAGTCAAATAGTCTCTTCCCGCTCGCAGTCGCGAAAAAACTTCGTTTCTGCCGCGCCTTCTGATTAATCTCCCCGCCGCATGAAGTGGTCCCAAACTTTGATTCCAACCCTGCGTGAAGCTCCGGCTGACGCGGAAATCGTTTCCCATAAACTGCTGTTACGCGCCGGGCTGATTCGCAAACTTGCGGGCGGCGTTTATACGTTTCTCCCTTTGGGGCTGCGCTCCTTGCGCAAGGTCGAACAAATCGTTCGCGAGGAAATGGATCGCGCGGGCGCCGTCGAAGTGCTCATGCCCTTGTTGCAGCCGGCGGAAATCTGGGAGCAAAGCGGTCGCGCCGAGACCGCCAAAGACGTGCTCTTCAAAGTCAAAGATGGCTCGGGGCGGCAATGGTTCTTGAGCCCGACGGCGGAGGAAGTCATCACCACGCTCGCTGCCAACGAAATCAACTCGTATCGTCAGTTGCCGAAGAATTTCTACCAGATCGGTCAGAAATTCCGCGACGAAATCCGGCCGCGCTTCGGGCTGATGCGCGCCAAGGAATTCATCATGAAGGACGCGTATTCGTTCGACCCCACGGACGAAGGCGCGATGGCGAGCTACCACAAAATGTATGACGCCTACAAACGCATCTTTGATCGGTGCGGGGTGCAGAACTTTCCAGTCGAAGCGGACACCGGCGTCATCGGCGGGAATTACTCGCACGAATTCATGGTGCCGGCAGACACCGGCGAGAATGATGTGGTGTTTTGCGAAGCCTGCGGTTACGCGGCGAACATCGAGAAGGCGACGAGCGGCATTCCCCAAACGGCGGCACGGGAACTGGGCGCGGCGGTGGAAAAGTTTGCCACGCCGGGCGTGGTAACGATTGAAGCACTGACGAAAGAGCCGCACAAAGTCCCGGCCAATCGCCAGATTAAGACGTTGGTTTATCTCGCTGACAGTAAGCCAGTCCTCGTGTTGATTCGCGGCGACGACCAATTGAACGAAACGAAATTCATGGCGCGCACCGGCGCCGTGGCGGCGCGACCGGCGACTCCGGAAGAGTGTTTCGCAACGCTGGGCGCGAAACCCGGCTCACTCGGCGCGGTGGTGAATATTCCCGCCGGCGTGAGAATTCTGGCGGATGAACGCCTGCGCGGCGCCAACGACATGACCACGGGCGCGAATGAGGACGGTTTCCATTTCCGCAATGTTTCCATCGAGCGCGACATCAAGGTCACCGAGTGGTTTGACCTGCGCACCGTCACGGCGGGCGAGCCTTGCGCGAAATGTGGCAAAGCGTTGAAGATCCGGCGTGCGATTGAAGTCGGCCATGTCTTCAAGCTCGGGACGAAATACAGCGAAAAGCTCGGCGCGAACTATCTGGATGAAGCCGGAGCGCGCAAACCTGGCGTGATGGGTTGTTACGGTATCGGAATTACGCGCACGTTGCAGGCGGTCATCGAACAATGCAACGACAAGGACGGCATCATCTGGCCGCTATCCGTCGCGCCGTATCGCGTGTGCATCACGCCGTTGAGCGTGGCGCCGGACAATGCCTGCTGGCAACTCGCCGAGAAACTCTACGCTGAACTGACGGCGCTGGGCGTTGACGTGATTCTGGATGATCGAGACGAACGGCCCGGCGTGAAGTTCAAGGATGCCGACCTGGTGGGCTTCCCGATTCGCGTCAGCATTGGCGAAAAAGCGCTGGCAAAGGGTGAAGTGGAAATTAAGCCGCGTGCCGGCGCGGTGGAATTTGTGCGGACCGACGCCGCGCTGCCGCGTTTGCAGGAATTGCTGGGACTGACCGCGCGTTAGGCGTGGGCCGCCAGCGCGTGGCCAGTTCGTTGCAGATGGGCGTTTCCGTCGAGCGCTTCGCGGACGACGCGCACCAGGCTGGTACGCGTGTAAGGCTTCTGGAGGAAACGCGCATGGTTGTTTCGTTGCAGAAACTCCGTGCTGATGTCGTCCACGGTGTATCCGCTGGCAAAGACCACATGCAAATCGCCGCGTTGCTGGAGCAGCCGGTTGGCCAGCTCCATGCCGGACATGCCGGCCGGCATCACCATGTCGGTGAACAACAAATCTACTGAGCGCGGGTGCCGTTCCCAAATCTCCAGCGCTTCTTTGCCGTTCCCGGCCAACAAGACGTGGTAGCCGCATTCCTCGAGAATCATCTGCGCCATCTCGCGCAACACCGGTTCGTCTTCCACCACCAGAATCGTTTCATTGCCGCCGGTGATTGGCGTCAAGGGCGCGATTTCCTCGCTCGCGGTTTGGGCCGTTGCCACGCTGGCCGGAAAGAAAACCGTGAACGTAGTGCCGCAATTCGGTTGGCTCGTCACCTCCACCCAACCATTGTGTTGCTTGACGATGCCGTAAACGGTCGCCAGTCCGAGGCCTGTGCCTTTGCCGACCTCTTTCGTAGTGAAAAATGGTTCGAAGATGCGCGTGATTAAATACGTATCCATGCCGCAACCTGTGTCGCTGATGCGCAAACTGACGTGCGGACCGGGCCGGGCGTCCGGATGCGATTGCGCGTAATCCTCGGCAATATCAATTGAGTTCAAAGCAATGCTCAACGTGCCGCCGCGCTCCATCGCGTCGCGGGCGTTGACACACAGATTCATGATCACTTGTTCGATCATGCCGGCGTCGCCTTCGACCAACCGCAACGTTGGCGGCGGGGTGAAATCCAGGGAGATGGTTTCGCCCAACAACCGCTGGAGCATCTTGCTCATGTTGGCGACCACTTCGCGTAAATCGAGATGCTTCAGTTGAATCACGTTCTTGCGACTGAACATCAACAACTGCCGCGTCAAGCTGGCGGCCCGTTCCGAAGCAAAGAAGACCGCCTGGGCCGAATCCAGCGCTTGCGGCGGCAAACCGGGTCGCGCCATCAGCATGCCGGCGTGACCCTGAATGATGGTGAGCATGTTGTTGAAGTCATGCGCCACGCCGGCCGCGAGCTGGCCAATGGATTCCATCTTCTGCGACTGGCGCAACTGGCTTTCCAGGTTGACCCGCTCGGTGATGTCTTCCACATAGCAATGCACGATGCGACTCGCGGTCACGGGATGGAAGGACCACGACAACGTGCGCCCCGCGAGTTTGGTTTCGTGATGCACGAAATTGACGCCTTCCGAACGACAGCGCCGAATGATTTGCTCCACGTCTGCCGGCAACAAACTTTGCGGATGCTGATGCTCGGCGGATAGCGCCAGTTGCAGCGCCGCATCGTTGAAATAAGTGATATTGCCGTCCTCGGTCAGTTCCATCGCCGGATTGGGATTCAGTTGGGCGAAGGCGGCGAGTTTCTGCAATTCAGCTTCCGTGCGGCGACGTTCCGCAGCCATGCCCAACGCGTTGCCGACGGCCAACAGGAATTGGACTTCATCACCCGTGAACGTTCGGGGTTGCGTGCTATACACGCCCAGAATTCCGTAGGGACGTTCGCGCGTGGCAATCGCCAGACAGATCCCGCTGACGATGCCGTGGTCCAATAACAAATTGGGCGCAATAAAGCGATGTTCCCGGCGCATGTCCGCGATCACCACCGGATCGCCGTGACGCAACACGAACGCGGCCTGGGATGTCCCGTGGGCTTCGATGACGTTTGAGCCGAGCAAACTCGCATTCCAGCCTACGCCGCTGCGCACCACCAACGAACCACCGTCGGCTTGCAATTCGAGAATGTGCGCGTGTTCGACTTCCAGCGTTTGCGTGACGAGGTGCAACGCCTGGTTGAGCAGCGTGTTGAAATCCTGGCTCATCAACGCGAATTGTCCCAACGCGGCGACGACGGCCTGTTGCTGGGCGCGATTGAGCAATTGCTTCTCGCTGTCTTCGCGTTCTCGCGCGCGCTGTTGCAATGACTCCGCCATGCTGTCGAACGTGCGGGCGAGTTGCCCTAATTCACTCTTGGTGTCGGTAACGCCCGTGCGACTGCTCAGATCGCCGTCGGCAAGCCGTTCGGTGGCGTTTAACAAAACACGCAACTGGCGCATGATGAATCGTTCGCCGCCGTACCAGGCGGCGGCCAACGCCAACAAGCCGACGAGAAAACCAGCCCAATTTCCCCAGCCGAACAAATACATCACCACCAATGGCGGCATGATGGCCAGGAAGACCGTGCCGACGAGGCGCAGGCGCAAACCGGAAAGAATGTTTCGAGTAACGGCAACGGTGATTGCGGGCCGAGGCGAGCGGGAGATTCGCGTCGCCCGCACGGGCGAAGGAGACGCTGCGCCAACCGCAGCAGCATCGTGCGGTGGCGACTTGCGGAAAAAACGCCGCCAGCCGCGCCGCGGCGCAACCAAATCAGAGTAGCAACCCGTGGTTGGACTGTTCACGTGTCTTGTCTGCAAGCATGTCTCTTGCCCGATTCCGGGGGCTGGCCCGGGGACTTTTCACCGGGTGGTCAGCGGTTTAAGTGGGGACGCGCCCATTCTTGAGACACGCCGGCAATTTTGTTCGACACTCGCGACCCAAACCGAAAACATTCGCGCGATGAGTAATTTGACACTGACGTTGGGGCATTCTCCGGATCCGGACGACGCATTTATGTTTTATGGCCTGGCCAAAGAATTGATTCCTACGCCCGGTCTGCGGTTCGAGCACATTTTGCAGGATATCCAAACTTTGAACGAACGCGCCACGCGGGGGGAACTGGACATTTCGGCGGTGAGCATTCACGCCTACGCTTTTGTTTCCGATCAATACGCCCTGTTGCCCAGCGGGGCGAGTATGGGCGACGGCTACGGGCCGATGCTCGTCGCCAAATCGAAATTGACCCGCGAGGAATTGCGGCAAAAGAAGATCGCCGTTCCCGGGACCATGACGAGCGCCTTCCTGGCGTTGCAATTGTGGCTGGGCTGTCCGGCGCGCGACTTGAATTATGTGGTCGTTCCGTTTGACCAGATTTTTCAGGCCGTGCGTAACGGCGCGGCCGAAGTCGGCTTGATTATCCATGAAGGTCAATTGACGTATCAGAACGAAGGTCTGGTGGTGTGCGAAGATTTGGGCGTCTGGTGGGGGCGCGAAAACGACGGACTACCGCTGCCCCTCGGTGGCAATGTGATTCATAAGCGCTTCGAGCCGGTGCTGCGCAAACGCATTTCGGACATTTTAACCGCGAGTATCCAATTCAGTCTCGATCATCGCGCTGAAGCCGTGCAACACGCATTGCAATACGCGCGCGACATGGGCCGCGATCTGGCCGACAAATTCGTTGGCATGTATGTGAATCACTGGACGCTGGACTACGGCGAGCGCGGGCGCGAATCCATCCGCCGCTTTCTCGGGCGCGCCTACGAGGAAAAACTGATTCCGCATCGTCAGGAACTCGAATTCGTCACCTGAACCGTTCGTTTGCGCCCCGCGTGGTGGTGTCAGGGACGACCTTGGGGAATTCGTCCCAGATGATAAATGAGGAAGCCATGCAGGAATTCCCGGATTTCACGGGCCTGTGATGCAGTCGCCTGAAGCGTTGCCAGTTCAGACCAGTCCCCATCAGCCAGCGAAGCGATAAGGGTTCGAGTTGAGGCCGACGCTTTCATATCCGCTAAGTCGGGACGCAGGCCGAGCTCGTCGAGCAATTTAAGTTCAAACGCATAGACGGTGCGTGGTTGGGGTGGTTGTTTCGGGAGATACGCGAGGAACTGCTTCAACAACGCGTGCACGCCGGGCAAGGGCGTTTCGCGTTCGGTCGTCTGCTCAATCAGCGCCGCGGCATAAGCTGCTTGTTGCAACCAGCCGAGTTCCTGCCGCAAGGGCGCGTGTGGTTCCGGGCGACCGACCTCGCGCAACGCGTGCAAGTCGGAACGACGACTCCGCGTGAAGGTGAACTCGGCTTCGTAAAAGAGATCGAGCTTGCCGGCGTACGGCGATTTGGGGCGGCGCGCGCCTTTGGCCGCCGTGCTGATACGGCCGTGTGCCGCCGTCAGCCAGTTGACAATCAAACTGGTTTCCGTCAGCGGACGCGTGCGCAGAATAATGCCGTGAGCCGATTCGATCATCGCGGCGCCATGGTAACCGACGCGCGGGAACGGGCGCAAATGCGTTGGCAAATCAGCAATGCTTCGGTCAGACCGGGCGCGACTGAGAAGCGCAATGTGTTTGTTTCCCGCAAAGCTTGACGATTGCGCGGTGGGCGGATACTGGATTGCCATGCACCGGGTTTTTAATCGCTCAGGGGTCAGACTTTTCTCAGTTTCACTTTTGCCCCTGCTCGTGACGGGATGCTTCGTGGTGACCCCGGAACATCGGCATCGTTCCCATTCGCGGGGCGTGAACCTCAGCGACGCAATGCACGCTGCGGCGACCGGCAACCAGCCGCCGCTGAACACCGGCGAGAGTCGGCGAATTCACTCAAGTTTCAGCCCCGTTGAAAGCGGTGGCGCCTCGGTAATGGCGACCACCAGCGGGACGGCGGCGTCTGATGCGCGGAGCGGCGAGAGTGTCGAAGGCGTGGTGATTTCGCTGAGCGGCGAGCAACTGATTCCGTTTGAGAATTACATTCGCGGCAGCAGTCGGGTGGCGTTGAATCTGGGTTTGGAAGAGGAGTTTTATTACTTGGGATTGAGCGCGGGAGTGGGCGATGTCCAGTTTCGATCGGGAACATTGCCCGACCTGGCCACGGAAGATTCATGGACTTTTGATCTCGGCCTGGTCGGACGGGTTTATTTCACCGAGCCGCACACATTTATCAGTCCCTATCTCACAGCCGGGATTTACGGTCAGGCGTTACGTTGGGAATATCGCACGCCGGTGATTACTGGTGGTGACGTGATTTCGTCCGATGCCGTGGCGGGCGGCGGCGGATTTATCGGCGCGGGCCTCACGATGGAACGCGGAGAATTTTTCAGTGTTTTCGGCGAAGTGCGGGTCGGCCAAACCTGGTTCGAGTCCGAAACCGCCGAAGGTTTCCGCAACAACGTGTTTGACGATCACGGCTACTACTCGTTCGCTTTGGGACTAAGCTTCAAATTTTGACTGTTACCCGGGAGGGGTTTTCAACGCTGGTCCAATTCCAGTCGCACCACGTCGTACATCACGCCTTGCGACCAACTGGTGGCGTGCGATTTCAGTTTGATCACGTTTGTTCCCGCAGTCAGCAGTGCCGCGTCGAATTGGATTGGTCGTTCCACCCAAAACGCGCGAATGCCATCGCGTTGCATCGCACTGGTGGAGGGCAGGGGCCCGGTGCTGCCGATGGATTGATCATTCACAAAAGCCTCGACGTTGCAGCCGGCGTGCGTGCCGCAAAAGGCGAGTCGCAAGGTGGCGCGACCGCGGGGCGCTTGGGGCAGTTCAAAATGGATCCGCCACGTGGTGGATTCAACTTCCCGACCGGAACTGCGAATGAATTCTACCAGTTGGTCCGCCGCTTCATCGGCTTCGCTGACCATCGCCACGTTTTCCGTCAGGAGGCGCGGCGGTTGCACATAATTCCAATCGGTCCGCCAGTCGCTCTTGCCGACGAAATAGTTGACGTCGTCGGGAAATTCCTGCGGGTAGCGAAAATACAAGCCCCATTGCCAGTAATGATCGCCGTGTCGGAATTCGCGCGCGGTCCGATCCGGCACGCCAATCTGCCAGACCGTCCTTCCGAATCGCTCCGGTCGCCAGGTTAATTCACCCAGTTGCGTGGATTGTCCCGCGGTAATCACGACATTGGTCTGGGCGAATTCGCCGATCACGCCATCGGCAATGGCGCGCAGCGTATAGTGACCGGGGCGCACGTTGGGAATGGTGAACGAGCCGTCCGCGGCGGCTTGCGTCCAGAATTGATAAAACTTGGCATCGCGTTGCCAATCCACGTCGAGCGGAAAACCATTGCGCGAGAGGTTGGCGTTCGGATTGCGACCCGCGAAATTTGTGGTCGCGTTCGCCGGAGCGTTTGTGAAAGCGCGCCGGCTCGCGCCACTGAATGGCGCGGGAAGGTAATTCGGTGCGGTCAACCCGACCCAGACATTGCTGACTCG
>CAZKMR010000042.1:0-35637 GCA_964553795.1 uncultured Bifidobacterium sp.
GCCGCCCGACGCGCCGAGCGTTGTGCCGCGATTGGCCGCGACGCTCCCGCTGGCGGTGTATTGAATCGCGCCCCCATTGAGTGTGAGTTGATCCGCCGTGAACGCCGCCGGGGCCGCGCCGAGATGACTGGCCGTGGCCACGCTGACTGTGCCGCCGTTGACCGTCGTCTTGCCGGTGAAACTGTTGACCGTGGCCAACGTCAGTGTGCCCGAACCGCTCTTGGTCAAAGTGCCAGAACCACCGATGCTGCCGCCCGACGTGCTGCCTATCGTGTAATCTTGCGCGGCGTTAACCGTCACGAGATTGGGACTGATTGCACCGACAAGATCAATCGCCGGATTGGCGCTGCCAGAATCGTTGAACGTGACGTTGTCGTTTTCACTGAACAAAGTTCCGTCTCCCGTCCAATTGGCCGTCGTGGTGTCCCACAGATTGGCCACGCCATCACCGACCCAGGTCAGATTTTTCGGCAGCGTGATCGAAAGGGTCGCTGGATCAGAAGTCGCCGAACTGGAATCACACGCCACGTTGATGAGGCAACGATATTGATTACCGTTATCAGTGCCGACGGTGGGAGCCGTCGTGTAATTTGCCGTTGTTCCGCCTGTGCCAGTGGCGACGGCGCTCCAGTTCTGGCCGTTGTCCGTGCTCACCTGCCATTGGTAGGTGGGCGCTGCCCCGCCCGCGGTCACATGAAACGACGCGACTTGGCCCAGCGCCACCGTCTTGTTCGTGGGTTGAACGCTCAGGCTGGCAGTAACACACGCGGGCAGGAATTCGACGCGAAACAAACTGGTGTCAAACGTCGTGGCCGTGTCATTGCCGGTTTGCGGCCGGGTATTGAACGTGTCGAACGTAAATGAGTTCGGCGTGTCGTCGAGGTACGAAACCGAGAGGCCGTTGCCATCCACACCCAAGCCCGCACCGGTCATGGTGGCCTGAATATCCAGCTCGTTGGCGGCAGTCCGGGTGAATGTGAAGACGAACGTGTAAGGCGTAGCGTCCGCATATCCGGGCGTGGTGGTGTCCGCGCCGTTGGCCCGTAGCGTCCACGCCCCCGAAGACGAGAGCAGCGCGGCTGAAGCGGTGTTATCGGTGCGCTCCATAATGGCAAACGAATTGCCATTACCAAGCAGGCCGCTCCGCATATTGCCAAAGATGCCGTAGCCCGCGTACGTGGAGTTGCCGGGTGTCGTCTCCGAGGTAATTCGCGAGGCAGCCGGGCTGTTCACCACAGCGATCCGGAAGCCTTGGCCCGTCGCGGCTGCGTTCACTCCGGCCAGACTAAACACCCACGTAATCCGCAGTTGGTCGCCCGGATTCACCAGCGTCACTGGTGTCGCTTCCGGCGTGAAGTAGGTTGCCCACGAAATCGCACCCGTCGGCGTCACTGTGCCGCGCAGCAACTGATTTCCCCCCGGCACCGCATCGTCCACCACAGTCAGGTTTGCTCCAACGCTGCTAAACCAGGCGGACTCAATGTTCCCATCCGCGTCGGCATCCACGCCATTCTCCGAGTAAGTGGGCGACGCCGGCTGATTACGATTCCCGTCGATCCAGGTGTCATTGACAATATCGGCAGCACGAGTCGTCAGACCGCTGCCCAGCAGCCCCAGGCCGATTCCCAAACCGAGGGCCGTTCGAGAGACATTTTTCGCGTAAGGAATTCGTCGTTTCATGTGTTTGTTGTGGTGCGCCGGAAAAAGCGCTTTTGTCGTCATGACAAAAAGTCGCCCTTGGACCAAGCGTCGGATTTGTCGCCACACTATCATTAGCCCTCAGTCCGTCAGCCCCCTGTTGTTGCACAGCACATGGAAAAAAAAGCACTCCACCGGTCCGGGGCGGCGGAGGGAAATGCAGTTGGATGAGGCGCGTCGCCGGGAAGAACACGCCTCCGCACAAGGCTACCCGCTTTCTGAGGCGACCCTCACAATTGTCTCCTTTGATGAGAGCTAAGATGGGTTCGTTTGGCAAAAACGGTTTTCATTCGCGCCGCCCCAAGATTTCCACTTTGAGCGGGGCGGGAATGACCTCGCCGCGGCGCATCCGTTGCAACCGTTCCAATTGGGCCATGGCCCGGAAAATCTGCCGCTCCAGTTTGGTTTCGTAGCGCTGGATCTTTTCCAGCACCTCGACCGAAGGCAACAAGGCCGCAGCTTGTCGCGCGGTTTCCTCTTGTTCCTCGCGATCCTCGCACTGCGTGCGGCGCCAATGGACATGGTTTATCTCCCGATTCAACTTTTGGAGCAACCGCTCCTTCTGCTTGACCCGCAATTCATCCGGCGCCAGGCCTTCCGGATTCTGTTGCGCTTCCGTACGCCACTTTCGCAATTGCTCGGTGAGACTATAAGGCTCGCCATGATATTTGACCTCGTGAAGCGCTGCCTCTGTCAATTCCCCGTCGCGCTCCACGGCTTCGCGCACCTTGTGCAGTTGGTTCTCCATAAATTGATTTCCAAATGCCGAGTTTCGCATTGCCAGGGTCGGGTCACTCTCCAAATCCCACATCAACGTCGTCAACTTGAGACTTTTGCTTTCCCGTTTCCACTGCTCGCCGTCCACGCTCAAAGCGATTTCCCCTGCTTCCGCCGTCAAGGCGCGGCGCAGGCGCCAATGCGCCGTGACAATCTGGTCCACCAACATTTCCTCCAGCGGTCCCTCGGGCTGCAACTCCTCCTGAAAACGCTGATGCAGTTTTACGAACTCGTGCCGACTCTCCTTCGCATGCAGGCCGCCAATCAAGACCTCCTGGGACAAAATGCCATGCTTGAGCGCGTTCAATTTGGAAACCGCTTTGCCGTTGGTACTCTTGGGCCCGGTGGACTTCTGTGCATTGGCCCGGTTGGCTTCAATTTGTTTCAGTGACATGGTTTTCCGCATTTTCAAGTTCTCCTTCCATTAGGTCGGGACGTCCGCGTTGCGACGTCCAATGACTCGACTGATTTCCCCTATCTGAGTCGGCGGTAACGAAAGCGGTCCTTGATGCGAGCATGAAAATACCGGCCATGCGATGCCGCATTCATTAACCCGGCATAAATCGAATGCGGAACGCCGTAGTATTCATAAACCCCGCCACTGTGGAAGGCGACGGTCAATGTCCCGTTCCACCGATAATCTACCGCCGCCAGATTGGAGGATGGCACTGCGATCACACCTTGCATTTACCCAGCGGGTGGGAGGAAAAGCGAACGGGATGATTCGGGAAAATGTCCGCTTAGTTTTCCCTAAGCTCTGCGGCTTGGGAGACTATCCTTCTCTTGTTCTTGCCCGCGATGGTTTGTAACGCCACCAGAATGTCTTTGAAGATGGCGTGTTGAATGACGCCCTTTTTCGCTCCGCCGGCATATTTCCGGAGTTGGTAACTTTTCCACTCTGGTCGCAGGTGGAAATCAGGCAACTCTTCCAGGATGATCTCTTTCCCTTTCTGCCAATACCGCATCACGTTTTCCGGGGTGATCGGACTCGGAAATTCCTTCAGGTCTCGGACATATTTGGGAAAAGGCAGCACGAGCGTCTTGGTGCCTTCCTGGCGATCAAACTGATCCCAAAAATACTGCTGGCAGGAAATCGGCTTTAACTCCTCGTTCATCTCAATGCAGGTGATGATGGCCCGCGCATAGACGTTGGCCGGTGCGTCGCTCTGGAAAAATGCTTTGGACCCGATTTGGCGGGCATAACGGGTTCTAACTCCCAACCGGGCGGCAGCCTGCATTTGCGCCGCCACCTTGGCCGTGCCGGGATGGATGGAGTGCAGCAGAGGCAACAACGTGCGCTCGGGTGCGATTTGCTCGAAAACCTCCGGATGCCGCAAATACAGGCGCATCACTTCAAACGCCGCTTGGGTGGCCAAGGCGTAGAGCAATCGAGCGGCCGCCACGTCTCCCTGCCGCTGCACCCTGGCTTCCAGGCCGGACATGATATCCCGCAACGCCTTCCCGGGGCCGCTTCCAACCCAAAGAAAAGAATCAATATCGTCGTGCAACAGGTCGCACAGTTCGGCGACATGATCGTCGGCAAGGCAGGTTTGCAGCGCCGGATTCGACGTGCCGCGCACGCAGAAATGGATCAAATCCCGAAACGGATGATGCGAAGGCCATGTACAGGTCGGACTCGCCTCGGGCCTCTTGGTGGTGGGTGTTTTCATGCGAACAGTTTGCCAGCGGATATAGGACAAATACCGTCCGACGGGTATTACAATGGCATTGGTGGTTTCTAATCCGCCGTGAGGGATCCACTGTGTGACTCCGACTCCGCCCACCCCGCTGCACCATCCCGCGGGATTCCCATCATTCGCTATCAACCACCCAAACTGATGCATCCATAACTGACTGCGAACCGAACGTGCTGCTGAGAAAGACCCTGGCTTGACCTTGTGCTTGGAACGAATTGGTCAGCCGGCCGGGGCGGGTTGGCGTTCTGGAGGCTGATTTGTTTAGTCAGAAACGACGGTGTATGAGGCTTACCAACAGTGAAAGAATTAGCAGTTGTAGTCCCGGAGTGACGCAACGAAAGTGCAAAAGAAGATACAATTGTCTGCTGGTTTTGAGGAGAGAGCAGGCTAGAACAGAAGCGTTGTAACCCTTCAACGTCTTAAGCCGCAGTTCTTTCATTGCTGCGAACGGGCAAAGGATCAAGGGGAAACCACGCAGGCCGTTTGCTGCAAAAACGAAGGGCAGGGAAATGATGGCGAGGCTGTTGCAGGAGATCACGGATTGGGCGGAACGCGCCGCTGCGGCGCAATGGTCAGTGACTGCATTGGCGCGGGACTGCGGCGTCTCGGTAGCGCAATTGGAACGACACTTCCTCAAAACATGGGAACAAACTCCGCGGGACAAGTTGCACGCGGAACGAATGCGCCGCGCATGTGCGTTGCTGGAACGTCGCGAGCGGATTAAGGACATCGCCGTTCTCTTGCACTATGAACGCGTGCAAAGTTTTACGCGTGCATTTACTGAAAGCTTCGGCTACGGCCCAAGCAAATATTTGTGGCGAAAGGACGGTTTTGGCAAGTTCGCGCGAGGCAAAGACATTCGTAACGAAAAATGATAACTTTTTGTTGTTGTCGTTTTTCTCATTTGCGTGGTTTGATAGCTGAAAAGCAAAATTACAAAAAACAAATAAAATTCTTAACATGAAGAACCAAAAAATGACTAAGTTTAACATGCTAGTCTCCTTGATAACTGTTGGAGCGGTTGGCATGCAATCTGTCTTTGCTGGAACATGTTCGACTTCCAAGTATGTGCCTCCGACCCAACAGGCATGTGTTTGTATTAATGGAAACTGCACTGCCGAAGCATACACGACCCAAAGTTACTATATTTGTGATACATATGAAAGCGACGAGTTTGGGCCGGGTGGATGTATCTCTGAAACTAAAAAAATCGGTTCACGGTTTGAGTGTAGTTATAGTTACAACTGGGGTACAATTGCACTCTGCGTTTTGATCGCTGGCGGATGCACAGTGGCTTGTGCTGGCGTTACTATAGGTGTTGGAATTCCAGGTTGTTTGGCTTGCATAGCCGGTTATGGTTTGGGGTGCACGGGGTGTAGCATCATTACCTGCACAGCTGCCGAAGAGGGTACTGACATTTATGCGGATGTTTTTCATAGCCTTACCTATGATCCGCCCTGCAATGCGGCCTGACAATTTGGCAGCAATTGTTCGGTCCGAATAGCCAAGAGTTTAACATTCTTGGCTGTTTTTTTACCATGCTTTGAAAAAAAATCGAATCAATCCTCAGCAAATGAAGCTCATATTGGCTATAGCTTTATCTGTGTTTATTTCAGCTCAAATTCTGACCGGGACGGAATTATCACCCGTGGAACAACGACGGGTCGCCACGATTCTCTTTGAATGCTTGACCCGAGCCGATCCTACTAATGCCCATTTTTTAGCCGAGGTGGAGTTGTTTGAGCCTGGGTGGACTGACGAACAAGTGATGAAGGAGCTTGGCAAGCAAGAGGCCTTTATGAAAGCCGTCGAGGACAACTACCCAGAGGAAAGAAGAACTAGGTTAAGAAAGTTTCGTGAAGCTCAAATACGTAAACAACACTCAGGCAACCGTAAGTTTTTAATCGAAGAATGGATATCTCTTCAGTCTTGGCGAAAAGATCAAACCGAGCTGTCAATGCTAACTAATGCACCTCCTGATAGTAGAGATGTTAGCATGCAAGAATCGTTTATCAACAATAATCAGGCTACTCAATTAACCTTTAGAAAGGCACAGATTAACCATGAGCTCAGGTCGGTTACATTAGATCAGCGAACCAACTCAATGTGGGCACAGGTAAAACTTTGGCAGGCTTATACAATCGAGCCAGAAGCAGCCATTGGCTACGTTTTATTAGCTGCCGCGCGTCCTGCATTCTCCAGAATGCCAAAACCGGATTCTTTGCATGGGCTGACAATTGATGAAGGTAAGGTTTCATCTCTTATGGAGGGTAAACATGATAAATTTCAAATTTGGGTGGAGAAACGGTTAGACACGCAAATGGATCCAGTCACTACTGTTCGAATAGAAGGTCGAAGCCAAACAGACTCGCAAGGGATCAAGATGCTTTATGTGCTAAATGAGCAAAAGAAACATATTCACAAAATACAGTTAGAAGACGCTAGCGGTTTTATATACACATCTATTCGTGATGGATTTGATGCAGATGGTTTTCCGAAAATGTGGGAAACTACAAAGACTGAAAAGGGTCGAAGGACTGGTAAGAGAGTTGTCTTTCTGCAAAATGAGCTTCAAGCTAGGATTGAACCATCAGTTTTTTCACCTACGTTTCCGACAAACTACATCGTCTATAGTTTTGATAAAAACGGCAAAGGTGAAATGATTCAAAACCCGCGGCAATCAAAGCCGATAGCAATTGCCAGTGTGCCGGGTGCCGGATTCAAGCACGCAGCCGCCAGTGATGACAAGAGCATAGCGCGTGAAAGAAGGAGGAAATTTGTTTTGGTTTCGATTGCTGTGACAACCGTGGTGTTCTTGGCCGCGTTATTCAGACGTCTAAATGCACCCAAACCAAAGTGACTGATCACGGTTGCTGCAAATGATTTCACAGACAAATGAGCCATCAGATCGAAGATAAACGAACAGCCAAACAGCAGGCTCTATTAGCCGAAAAAAACGCGATGTCTAAGGCATTGGGATATGGAACAGTTGAAGTAAGTCGCCGCCCAAAGGGCTTATTCCTAAAGTATTTTGCTCTAAGCGCTGGTGTGGTTTTGTCCATTGCCGGGTTAGCCAAGGTTTGGACTGGGTTGGGAGATTCGCAGCTGCTGGTCGTCGTTGACCCCATCCTCGGCATCAGGTTTAAGCATTTGATGCTGCTTATGGGCGTGGGAGAAATCGCCATTGCACTGGTTTGTTTCTTCGTCCAACGGCAAACGCTGGCGCTTGGGTTGGTGGCTTGGCTGAGCACCAACTTTGTGGTCTATCGCCTCGGTCTCTGGTGGATGAATTGGAAGAAGCCTTGCGGTTGTCTCGGCAATCTCACGGACGCTCTCGGCATTTCACCGCAAGCCGCAGATAACATCATGAAGGTGTTGCTGGCGTATCTGCTGATTGGCAGCTATGGGCTGCTGATTTGGCAGTGGCGAAAAGGCAAAAAGTTGAGAGTTGAGCCGACAGCGCCAAGCCTTGGCGCAACCACAGGTTGAGAGTTGAGTGGGATCAAATCGGAAATTCACTCGCCGGAGGATCATGCTAAGTGACTCCGGCGAGATTGTGTTTGGCGTGTATACTTTGGTGGAAGGGAACTTGGGTTTACGCGAATGGCGCTAATTTCCACGAATTGGTTTTAAAATTCGTGTGAATTCGCGAAATTCGTGTCAAAGTCTTTGCCTTGTTCCGACTGCTTGATGTCCGTCCGCGTTAAAGAATGGATAAAATTGCGTTCATCCGGTCTAAGCTGGGCTCGGAGGTCGGGTCCGTGACGAATCGGCGTTCGGCGCTCCGGGGTTTTACGTTGATTGAACTGTTGGTGGTGATTGCCATCATCGGGATTTTGGCGGCGTTGTTGTTGCCGGTGTTGTCGCGGGCCAGGATGAAGGGATTCGGCGCGGTGTGTCTGAACAATCAGAAACAACTGGCGCTGGCGTGGCATTTATATGCGAATGATAATGAGGGGCGCATGGTCAACTTCAGCACGTTTCAACGCTCCGGGCCGTTGAGTGCGACCAACACTCCGTGGCGGACAGGCGGATTCAGCAAGCAATTGGCGGTGACGGTGCCGCCGGGGTTGTCGCCGGAAAAGGTTTGGACGTATCAGATTGAGATGGGGTTCAAGCAACCGACGCCGGACATTGCCGGGCCATTGTTCAAGTATGCGCCGAATGTGGCGGTGATCCGGTGTCCGGGGGACATTCGGTTGCGGCTGCCCTACGGGCAGGGTTATGCGTGTGATTCTTATTCCGGGGTGGCGTTGTTGAACGGGGAAGCGGATGGATTTACGAAACAGGCGGAGGTGTTGTCGCCGAGTCAGCGGTTTCTTTGGGTGGAAGGGGCGGATATGCGCGGGGAGAATATCGGGTCGTGGGTGCTGGATCATTACGGGACGGCGGCGGCAGATTTCTCGGATACGCGGTTTGGGGATTCGCCGGCGGCTTTTCATGTGAATGCGAGCACGTTCAGTTTTGTGGATGGTCACGCGGAATCGCGGCGCTGGCTGGACGCGGCGACGGTGACGTATGCCAACAGCCGGACGATTGACAAAGATACGGGTGGTGATAACACCAAGGCGCTGGCGCAAGTTGCGAGCCAGCGGGATTTGCAGTGGATTGGCCGTCATTATCCGGGCCCGCAGAATCCGTGAAGAGAAGGGAGGATGTTTATTGTGAGTAAACCAAAAGAGAATGTGGTGACGCTCGCCCTCACCCCGGCCCTCTCCCCCGAGGAGAGGGAGAATCATTCACTGCGTCTCCTGAAAACGAGCGGCTGCATGGGTCACCCCCTCACCCAGAAAGAGGGGATGACGACAGCGCGATCTCTTTTCCTGCAAGCCTCCGGCGCTTTCCCCATTTTCGCGCTCAACCTCAGTGACGAGAAATCGTGAAGACTTTCTGGTTTAAGCAATGGGAGCGATTGGGTAACTGGCAACGAAGGGTGCCGGTGGGGTGGCAAGTGATGGCGCTGGTGGTATTGCTGGTGGGTGGGCGCTATGCCTGGGTGGTGGCGCATCGCCCGGCACATCGGATGGAACTGGCGGATGCGTATTCGATCAATCTCTTCTACGGAGCGCCGCAGTCGGACAGCACGGGGAAGCGATTCACGTATGTCAGCACAGCGGAACAGGGTTTCGCAGTGTTTCTGGTGGATACCGCGACGGGAAAAAAGAAAAGTGTGCAGGAGCAGAATGCGCTAGGGCCGTGGGGTAGCTTTTCGGATCTGAAGGCGTGGCCGTGGGCGCCGGACGACAGCTTGTTTGTTTATTCCGCGAGCAATCATTTCCATTTGTGCGCGGCGGAGACGGGACGAGTGACCAGCGAGGTTTATGTGCCGGTGGAGGTCGCGGCTTTGACCTGGGTGAATCCGCAAGAGTTTGTGTGCATTGGGCGGGATGATGCGCTGTATCGCATTGGGAAAACGCCGGCCGGCAGTTGGCGACTGAGTGAGGCGGTGCATTCGGTGCGGGTTTTCGCGAGTTCCCAAAATGACCCGCGAGAAGGCGCGGCCAAGGCGTTTGATGGCTCGCCGACGTCTAAATGGTATAACAACAATCGGCGCGGGCCGTGGTGGGTCCACTATCAATTCCCCAGTGGCGAACCGCAGGCGGTGGAGCAGTATCGGATTACAAGTGCCAACGATGCTCCGGAGCGCGATCCCAAGGATTGGGAATTGCAAGGTTCGAACGACGGGCGGACGTGGGTCACTCTGGATGCTCGTGTGGGAGAAGTGTTTTCGGAACGATTTCAAACCAAGACGTATTGGTTGCGCAACAAGGAGAAGTTCCAGAGTTATCGTCTCTGGATTACGAGGCAGGCGGGTGCGGCGGATAACAATATGCAGTTGGCCGAACTGGCTTTGTTCACGCCGGGTCAGGCCGGTCAGTTGGAGCAGGTCAGTTTGCAGCGGGATCCATTTGTTAATCCGGTGTCGCTTCAGGCGCTAGCGGATAACGTCATCGCGTGGGTGAGCGCCGATGGGCTATGGAAGATGGACCTGGCGACGAAGAAGCCGGAGTTATTGCTGGATTCGCAGCAGACCCTCGCATCGAGCCTGCACAAAGCCAGTTACTCGAAAGTGAGCGGAAAGTTTTTACTCAGTTGCCAGCAAAGCGGAAAATCATTGTTGTACGAGTTTGATCCGCAGGCGTCGGAGAATGCCGTTCGCACTGTTCCGACGGGCGCGGGGCTGCGCGACGCGACATGGTTGGGCGGCACCGCGGAACGCAGCGGCGGATTGGTGGCGCGACAAAATCGGGTGTTGGTGACGCAATCTAAAAACCTTCCCAGCGTGCCAGCGGCAATGTCTTGGGCGAACATTGAAAACCTGACCATCACTGCCGACGGGCGGCAGGCGTTCTTGCTCGGGACGATGACGAATGAACCGGCGGCAGGAATCTGGCACTTCAATCTGGAGACCGAAGCGCTTCGTTCGGCGGCGTCGTACTCCGACTGGCCTTCGACTCACGCGCGGAAGATCGAACCGTTGCGAGACTTTATCCTGACGGATTCGGGAAAATACACCATCTATCTGCCGGCGGACTTTTATGAGCATCCAAAACGGAAGTATCCGCTGGTGATCGGGGATACGGATTTCGGATTTGCAGCGCGGGGTGCTTATGGTCGGATGTGGGCGCCGGCGATGGCGGCTTGCAATGCGTTTGTCGTGATTGTGAATCGAAAGGATTGGTTCGGCGGACTGGACCAGTGGGGCGAGCGGGTTACGGCGGCGGTGGAGGAGCTTTTGACGCGATTGCCGATTGATCAGGATCGGATGTTTTTATTTGCCGTGAGCGCTGAGACGACTTACGCAGGGCGTTTTCTGACGAACACCCCAAGCCGTTGGCGGGGGATCATGTTTCTGAATCCCTCGGGGCTGCCGGACTTTTCGAACCTGCCGTCCTTTCAGCCGATGCCGAAGGTGATGGTGAGCGTGGGCGAATTGGAACGGCGCGAAAAACAACTCAAAGAGTTTCAACAAAAAGCACTCCAGGCGGGCGTGCTGGTGGATGTGGTGATGGCACCGGGAGAGAAACATCATTTGGTGGGCAATGCGGCCCAACGGCAGCGCACGCGGGCGATGATCAACTTTGTATTTGGCGATTGAGGTATGACGATTGATTGGCGCAGAGGCATGATCCTGACGGCGGGTGGATTGTTGGTCGCCGCTGGATTGGTACGGTTGCTGGTCTTGCTGAGTCCGGCGCAGTCGTTGGCGCTGCCCGATCCGCTGCTGGGAATTCCACTCCGGCTGGCGGTGCTTTTGGTCGCAGGATTGGAGTTGGCGGCGGGGTGCTTCTGTTTGTTGGGGAGAAACCGACGTTGGCAAATTGCCAGTCTGGCCTGGCTGGCCACGAATTGGGTGGTTTATCGCGTGGGACTGGTTTGGTTGGGGATACATCCACAAGGCACATTTCTGGGAGCGTTGAACGATCCACTTAAGTTGGCAGGAACACCCGCGGGATCTTTGGTAAGTGGATTGCCGTTCATCTTCGTGGCGCTCAGTTACGCGGTTGCCATTGCCGATTGGGTTGGGAACCGGACGGAGGAGTTTGCCAAGTCTTCTTGCCCTGCCTGTGGCGGACACGTGAAGTTTGCCACACGCAATCTCGGACAGCGCGTCGCTTGTCCGCACTGTCGCGCCGCGTTCCAACTGCGGCGGCCGGAGGAAACGATGAAGATGGCGTGCTACTTCTGTCAGGGCCACATCATCTTTCCCTCCCATGCCTTGGGCCAGAAAATGCGTTGTCCGCATTGCCAGAAAGACATCACGTTGCAGGAGGCAAAAGCCGTCAACGTCACCTAACGATGAGCCGACAATTAACCAAAATTGTGAACTGGCCCGAGCGTGCCCACGCCGCGAAATACTGTGTGCAGCGGTTGGCGGATGACTGCCGCGTATCCGTGCGAACTTTGGAACGGCATATCAAACTCCATTTTGGACAATGCCCCCAGGCTTGGTTGGGCCACCTGCAAATGCAGCGTGCAATGGAATTGCTGCCCGAATGTTCCAGCATCAAACAAGTGGCGTTGGAATTAGGCTACGACCACGCGCAAAACTTTTCCCGCGATTTCAAAAAACGCACTGGCTATGCCCCCAGCCACTACCACGCCGCAACCCGCACCCGTGTTTGAAACGATGACGACTTTAGGCTTTGGACATTGGACTGGAATTCACGCGTTTGTCGCCTCCTGATACCAGTTGTCGCATGATGATACGTCAATTTGTTTTCGATCAAATCAAGTCAGTGGTTTGATGGGTACAAAACAACCTCGCCCCAAACCAAATCGGAACGCACTATGAAAAACACTCTCCACAAAAACCCTCCATGTCTTTCAAATCTCAAACTTATCGGCGCTCTCATATTGTCTGCCGTACTCCTGCACTTTTCAGCATTCGCTGAATGCGGACCGTATGGCGAAGGCCAATGTGGCGAGTGTGGACCGCATTGGTCTGATTGGTATGCGGAGCAATGTCCTACGAATAGCAACACGGCGTCAGTCACTCCATCGTGGTATGGCTGCAACGAAACGGGGCAATCAGTTCCTCAGCCAACGGTTGTGCCGCCCACTTTTGCGGGTGGCCGAAAAGCGCGGGTTGCGTGGTATGATTGCAGCACCAACCTGAATTACCAGTACGGAGGGATTACTTTTTCAGTGGGGGCGGTTCAATGGGATCCGCCGCTTCCGGGCACTTTTGGAGTGCAGCACGTTCCCTCTTTTTCGTCTTGGGCTTATGTGGACGTGACCAGCAGCGACACAAACCTTTGTGCTTCACCCGGACGGTGGTACATCGGTTCCTGCACATGGGGTGTGGTTGATGCGGGAATCTACCTTTCACAGGTTCCTTTTGATTACTGGCCAAGTTGGGCAGAAGACCTGAAAAATCTTCTTGGCTATAATATCAACCTTCCCACGCTCGGGCCGCTCGCCGGATATCACCAAACCTACCAGCACGGCTACTGTTGCAACGACGCCATCGCCTATGTCACTTATCAAAAATCCGGTTTTAATGGCAGTGCAAGCTTTAGTCTCGACGTTGGGTCGGCGACGCTGAGGTCACTGGCGGAAAATGTGGTTGGTGCCGCACTGGATCTTGCCGGGCTTGGTGGTCTGGGATTGGAGGGGCCAGCCACGTCCTTTATCGACACTTTTGGATTTTCCGCAACAACCCTTGGCGCGAATGGGAGCACGGATTGGAAATCTATTCACAATTACACGGATGGTTGCACTTGCTGGGGAACTTCGGCGACGTACGGATCACATACGGCTCAAGCCCAAAATCAGATTGGCATCGTCGATATACCCGAAAGCGTGTTTGCACCATTGGGCTACAATTTCTCGATCCATATCATCGCGCTTGACGCGAATTTGTTATACCAATGGAATGAATACGACCTCTATTCCGGTGGCAACACAACTGAGATTCCGCATTTTTACAAGTACCGGCGCTTGGCCTATATCTACACTCGCTATCAGATTGGCCTTTTCCAGAATAAAGTCGCGTGGTCGGAACTTGATGAGAATCCGCCCGCCAGCCAGACAGGCACTGTGTGCGTGGGAAATGAATATCCAGGTTGAACAAGGCGTTGAATTGAGCATGAATCTTGTTAACTTTTGTCTTCGATGAAGACAATCTGGCTTGTTGCAGTGGCATTTTCGATGACCCCCTTTTTGTCTGGGGCCGACGACAAAGTCGCCGGACAGAAAGGTGAGTGGAGTGTCCGATCGCACGGGGTCGGCACTGATCTGGCGCTCCGGGCGTCCGGGGCTGCATCGCAGGTGGCCCAGGCGTTCGAAGCGGCGCGGAAAGGCAAAGCGAATTCCTTTGCTGATTTTTGGAATTTCGACACAAACCAGCCGTCCCCCCGGCTTGAAGCGCTTTACAAGGAATGGAATTCTCTAGGCGAACGGTATGTCTTCCTCGTTTCGGAGGAAGCGACCCTTGGGAATGAAAAACCCTCCTCCAATCTTTGCTCCGCAATTTCAATCGTGCCGACGATGGCTCTGGGCCGCACCCCCGGTCAGGTCATCATGAACGAGCCGGTGCTTGAGCCGAGGGTGGTCTTCGCCGAAAACCTCAAAGGGGTCTGGCGGCTGTTGCCCGAGACGCAGGATAAAGTGGTTGAACAGACTTTGCTGTCACGGGCGGCCAAGTTCCTTCCCCGGCCGACATACTCGAAGGAAGAGGCGGACGCGCGACTTCGGAAATTCCGTCAGGACTATTTGGAAATCATGAGATCGAATGGGGCGTCGCCGGCGCGGATTACCTCGCAGAAGGAACGCATTCGGGTCGAAGAGGCGGATATTCGGCTCGATAACTGGGACGCGTGGACCAACTACTATCATGCGGTCGTTCTGGATTCGCCTGTGGCTTTCAACAAGAAAGAGCCGTTTGCGTACGACTACCTTACTCCATTGTCGGCCCTGAGGTCGTACCTGAGGGCTTTCTGGACAGGCGATGCTAAAGCTTTGTTACAACATGCCGATGCCTCCGGACGGAGTTATCTGAAACAAATAGGAGTGAATGAAGCCAAGCCCCGGCCAACTTACGATATCCCCTCCATGACCCTTATTACACCCCTGCTGACCGCCGAGACCTCCTTGGAAGGGAAGGACTATGTCCTTGTGTTCTGGAGGGCGCAGAACGAAATGAACCCGAAGAATGGTTCAATCGCTCTACAAAACACGATATTCGTCCGGAATGGTGGCGAATATCTCATGACACGCGATTTAGAAGCGTCCTATTTGGAGGACATTCTGCGCGCAGGCCAGCTCAAAGGTGGTGGCATTTGGAAATATCCTGATTTTGAGGAAAAAATGAAGCAAAGCAGCTTTCCACCGCATTTCTATGCAATCCCGTGACATTGCGCTCTTGATGCCATGAAAAACAAAATTCTTCTGGGCGCATTGTTCTTCGCTCTTCCGATTTTGTTCTTGATTGTGATTTTGAGCAAACGTGAAACCAGATACCAGGGGAAATCAGCTTCAGTTTGGCTTGAGCAAATCCAGACCCTGGGAGAAACCAATGTCAATGGACCACAAATTAACGCGCTGCGTTCCATGGGGATTTCCTCAGTGACAGTGGTTCAAAATGCTTTGAAGTCACCAGAGCGCTATCAACGCGCCAAAGCCGCTTGGGTTTTGGGTCAACTTGGTTCTGTTGCCAGCAATGCTGTTCCCGATCTGATTGTGGCCGTAGATGACGCTGACCTAAGCACTCAAAACTATGCCATTGCAGCTTTGGCGGCGATTGGCACGACAAGCGAAGACGCCGCAACTAAATTGGTTGCAAAATTATCCAGCCCCAATCCGGCCATTAGTTTTTTCGCCGCCGACCTTCTGGAAAAGATCGAATATGAGCGTCAGGCGAAAAATCTGCCGCCGCTTTCGGGCGATGAATACGAACGTGCCATGTCATTCGTTCGTGCTGTGCTTCCCCCTGTGCGTGTCAAAGGAGTAAACCGATTGACCAAACTCGCGACAAAAGATGAACGGGCTGCCGCGACGCTGAAGTCACTGGCAAATGATGCAAACGGGTCGGTGCGACAAGCCGCCATGGCTTTTCTTACCAAGCAATCAGAAGCAGGAAAATCAATTCATAAGTGACCCCATGTTGTAATTGCGGGGCTTGCTCAGCTCGATTTTTGTTCTGAAAATATGTCGCGCCGCTGGCGCTTTATTATGACGATTTGTTTGTGCCTCGACGCAAACTTGCAACAATTCTTACTCTGATCCTCCTGGGAGCAATCTTGGCAGGTTTCTGGTTTTCGGATTATGTAACAGCGGCAAATTCACCCGGCTGGTTGCGGAAGGTTAGTGTCGAAATCCAAGCCGCCTGTCGGGATGCTGGGACGCAGTGGATGGTGATCATTTGTCTCCTCAGCTACTTGATCGTTTTTATTGTGCTGGAGGCAAAGTCTAATGCCCAAAGTCTAAAGTCTAAAGGCAATGAGATTCTCACCTCACCCTGGTCCGCTCCCCTCCCTGCCGGGGCGGAGCGGGAGAATTTTTTTGCGCGCGTTGTGCCTTTTTGTGGCAAAAGTTTGGATGCGTGGCTTTGCGCCTTCCTGGTTCTGGTGCTGCTGCGGTATGCGTTTGATTACGCGAATGCGACGCGGTCGTTGCAGGTGGTGGTGCTTTTGACGGGGATTGTTATTGGGAAAGGAATCGCGTTGTGGGTGAGTTGGGGAAACCGGCGAACCCTGAACGTTGAACCTCGAACTTTGAATGTGAATCCTCATGGGGAACATCCAACATCCAACATCGAACGCCCAACATCGAACAAAACGGAAGCTCAAACCTCGACCGTGGCGAAGCGGGAGGCAGAACGTTCAACTTTCAACTTTCAACCTTCAACTTTCAACAAAGCGCAAGCGGTTCTGGGCATCTTGATTTTCCTGCTCGCGCTTTCGGCGCTGTGGCATCCGGAGCGCGGGATGGAGTTTTTCTATCGCGGGCAACAGCGCTGGACCGGACCGTGGGATAATCCGAACTTGTTCGGCTTGTTGATGGGCGTGGGCGTGGTGCTGGCAGTGGGACTTTTGGGTGCAAGTTACAGGTTGCGGGTTGCAGGTTTGGATGCGCCGCGTTCGCGTGGCTGGCGTATTTCGCGGTTGGAAATCCTGTTCCCCATCCTGCTCTTTGCGTCAGCCGCCTTATGCGGTTATGGCTTGATCAGGAGTTACAGTCGCGGCGCGTGGCTGGGGACGGCCGTGGGACTGGGAATTCTGATTTGGAACTGGGCGCAACGCGAACGTATCGAACCAGCCGCGGCGGAAAGCGGAGCTTCAAATTGGAGTCGCGAGAAGATTGCGCCGCGGCAAGGAATGTATTGGCCGTGGATCATCCTCTTGCTGTCGCTGCTCGTCGTTTCGTTCTGGCAGTTTCGGCACACGGAAGCGCCGCTGGCACGCCGAGTATTTTCAGTGGGAAACCTAAACGATTTTTCGTGGCGCAACCGGGTGGCCGCGTGGGATGGGGCGCGAAGGATGATGGCGGACCGGCCCATGGTCGGCTTTGGCTGGGGCGCGGCGGAAAAGGTATATGCCGAGAAATATCGCGCCGCCCGCTTGGAAGAATCGGCGGCGATTCAAATGAACGATTACTTGATGCTGGGCATTTCGGCCGGCACGCCGGCGTTGTTTGGTTTGGTTGCGTACGTTTTGATGATTTTTCGAGGCGTGGGAATCGTGCGCCCTGAGGCATCAGAACCTTTGCCAAGCAATAGCTGGCTGGCTTACACCTGCGGCGCAGGCGCGTTGTTATTATTGATTGGCTTCTGGTTCGACGGCGGTTTGTTCAAGTTGCCGACGGCCGTCGTATTTTGGTTGTTACTGGAACTGACGCGCGCGGGCGGGCGGCGAACTTTGCCTGGGGAACAGACCATGCTTCGGCCCCCAGTGGCGGCAACCCGCCCGAGCGCGGGTGAACCGTCCTGCTTGGACCGGCCCCGTTCGCGCTGGCTGCTCCGCTGGCTCGCCGGAATTTCGGCCGCCGCCGCGGTGACGATGACGACATTGCATCTTGGCGTGCCGCAACTAAAGACCAGCGACCGCACCTTATGGCTCGCGCGCAAGTGGCTTGTGCCAGCGCAGGAAAAAAGTGACTTCGACTTCCTGGCAGCGCAGTCATTGTGGACCAACCAAAAGTTGAAAGTGCTGCTGCAGCACGTGCACCTGGCGAACTACAACCGCTCCCTGGTGCGCTGGAACGTGTCGGACGATTTGTATCGTGACTTTGTGTTGTCCCCGGAACTGCACGAACTCACAACGTCTCACCCGCCACTCGCAACTGACCGGAACTGGCGGCGGCCGCTGTGGGAATTCTTTTATCCGCGCATTCGCAAGGAAACAACAGTGGAGGGAGCGGCCGCAATCGTGTTGCGACAGTTGCGGGAGCGAATCAAAATTGAGGCTGGCGACAAACCGAGGCGGTCAGTTCGGTGCGTCTGGCAAGGTGGGGTCGGAACTGAGTTTGAGTTTCAGAGGGTCGCGGTGGCAACCTTGCGTTCTGTCGGAATTCCAGCCCGTCTTGCCGGGGCAGACCGAGTTGAGTTCTGGGATGGAAACGATTGGCGAGAAGCACCGCCCGATTGAATCGACTTCGCCGCGATTATGTTTCGGCCGTCGGGCGATGGGATGTTGCGGGCGTGATTAGGGCGTCCGGGTATTTCATAAACTTCAATCAGACTCCTTTCTAACAGTTTTGCTAAATGATTTATTGCGCGGTTCCGCCGTTCCGGTAAAAACTAGATGGATTTTGCTGAACCGTATGTTCAGCGCGAATGAACGAACCGATGAACAACAGTCTTAACGACCCGAATCAGAACCAGTCCGTGCGGCTCGGACCGCCCGCCGCCCAGGGCCTTTACGATCCGCAATTCGAGCATGACGCTTGCGGCGTCGGCTTCATCGTCAATATGAAGGGCCGCAAATCCCACTCCATCGTGGCGGACGCGTTGCAGATTCTGGTGAACCTCGATCATCGCGGCGCGTGCGGTTGTGAAGCCAATACGGGCGACGGCGCGGGCATTCTCATGCAGATGCCGCATGACTTTCTGGTGCAAGCGACGGCGGACCTCGGCTTCAAACTGCCGCCGCAAGGCCAATACGGTTTGGGCATGTTGTTCATGCCGCCGGATAAGGCGGAGCGCGAAGGCGTCAAAAATTCGTTCGCCAAAATCGTCGCGGACGAAGGTCAAACAATTCTCGGGTGGCGCGACATTCCGACGGACAATGCCTCGCTCGGGGAAACGGCAAAAAAATCCGAACCGTTCATGATGCAGGTTTTCATCGGGCGCAATCCGGCGCTCACGGATGATCTCGCGTTCGAGCGGAAGCTTTACGTCATTCGCAAAGTGGCCGAACAGCGGATTCGCTACAGTCCGTTCATGCTCGGCGGAAAATGGTTTTACGTCTCCAGTCTCTCGGCGCGCACGGCGGTGTACAAAGGCATGCTGATGCCGGAGCAGGTGGCGAAGTATTTCCCGGACTTGCGCGACGAAAAGATGACCACCGCGTTGGCGTTGGTGCACTCGCGGTTTTCGACGAACACGTTTCCGAGCTGGGATCGCTCGCATCCGTATCGCTTCATCGCGCACAATGGCGAAATCAACACGCTGCGCGGCAACGTGAATTGGATGAATGCCGGGCAATCGAACTTCGTTTCGGACCTGTTCGGCGCGGACATCAAGAAGTTGATTCCCGTCATCAACACCGACGGCAGCGACTCGGCGATGTTCGACAACTGCGTGGAGTTGCTCACGCTCGCAGGCCGCGAGTTGCCGCATACCATGATGATGATGATTCCCGAGCCGTGGGAAAATCACGAGAGCATGGACCCGGCCCGCAAGGCGTTCTACGAATATCATTCCTGTCTGATGGAACCGTGGGACGGCCCGGCTTCCGTGGCGTTCACCGATGGGATCCGCATCGGCGCGTGCCTCGACCGAAACGGGCTGCGGCCGTCGCGCTATTACGTGACGAAAGACGACATGGTCATCATGGCGTCGGAAGCGGGCGTGTTGCCGATCGAGCCGGAGCGCGTGGCGATCAAGGGTCGCTTGCAACCGGGCCGCATGTTCCTCGTGGATACGGTGGAAGGCCGTATCGTCGCCGACGAAGAACTCAAGAAGAAGTACGCCAGCGCGCATCCGTATCAGGAGTGGCTGGATAAACATCACGTGTTGTTGAAAGACCTGCCCGAGCCGCCGAACGGCACCGAGCCGGAACACCGCAAGATTCTCCAGCGCCAACAATGCTTTGGTTACACGTTCGAGGATTTGCGCTTCATCGTCGGCCCGATGGCGAAGGAAGGGCAGCAACCGCTTGGCTCGATGGGCACGGACACGCCACTGGCGGTGCTCTCGCAGAAGCCCCAGTTGCTTTACAACTATTTCAAACAGTTGTTCGCGCAGGTGACCAATCCGCCGATTGATCCCATTCGCGAGGAAATCGTCACTTCGACGGAGACGATGGTTGGCGCGCGCGGCGGGTTGTTGAAGCCCACGCCGGAGAGTTGTGCGTTAATCAAGTTGGAGCATCCGCTGCTCACGGATGAGGAACTGGAAAAATTGCGCCATGTGGATCGGAAAGGATTCCAGGCGGCGACCATTCCGATGCTCTTCAACGTGAAGGACGGCGCGAAAGGTTTGGAACTTGCGCTCGAGAAAATGTTTGCCGAAGCGGACAAAGCCATCGGCGCGGGGGCGACCATCGTGATTTTGTCGGATCGCGGCATCGCGCCGGAGCTGGCGCCGATTCCGGCGCTGCTGGCGGTGGCGGGCTTGCATCATCACCTGATTCGCATGGGCACGCGTTCCAAGTGCGGGCTGGTGTTGGAATCCGGTGAGCCGCGCGAAGTGCATCATTTCGCGTTGCTGATCAGCTATGGTTGCAGCGCCATCAATCCGTATTTGGCCTACGATACGATTGATGATCTGATCGCCGAGAAGATGTTGGAAAACACCGACCACAAAAAGGCGGTGGCAAAATACATCAAGGCGACCATCAAAGGCGTGGTCAAAACGATGGCCAAGATGGGTATTTCAACCATTCAGAGTTATCGCGGCGCGCAGATTTTTGAAGCCGTCGGCATCAACAGCGATGTCGTCAGCAAGTATTTCACGGGTACCGCATCGCGCATTCAAGGTGTCGGTCTCGATGTGATTGCGGAAGAAGCGTTGGCACGGCATCGCCGGGCGTTTGCGCCCGAACCGGTCAATGTGGAACTCGACGCGGGCGGCCAATATCAATGGCGCGATGGCGGAGAACAACATCTGTTCAATCCGCAGACGATTCACAAGTTGCAAATCGCCTGCCGCCTCAACAGCGAAAAGGTGTATCGCGAATACGCGGACTTGCTGAACGACCGCGCCAAGACGCTCTGCACGTTGCGGGGCTTGCTTGATTTCAAATGGGCCGAGAACCCGATACCGCTCGAAGAAGTTGAGTCAATCGAAGAAATCGTGAAGCGGTTCAAAACCGGTGCGATGAGCTATGGCTCCATTTCGAAGGAAGCGCACGAAGCGTTGGCCATTGCGATGAACCGGATCGGCGGTCGCAGCAATACCGGTGAGGGCGGCGAAGATCCCGAGCGTTACGTGTGGACCAACGAGCAGGGTGACTCGAAAAATTCCGCCATCAAGCAGGTCGCCTCCGGCCGCTTCGGCGTGACGAGCCAGTATCTCGTCAACGCGAAGGAATTGCAGATCAAGATGGCGCAGGGCGCCAAGCCCGGCGAAGGCGGCGAGTTGCCCGGCAAGAAAGTTTATCCGTGGGTCGCGAAAACGCGCGGCACGACGGCGGGCGTGGGATTGATTTCCCCGCCGCCGCATCATGACATTTACTCCATCGAAGACCTGGCGGAGTTGATTCATGACTTAAAGAATTCGAATCGCCACGCGCGCGTCAGCGTGAAGCTGGTGAGCGAAGTTGGCGTGGGCACGATTGCGGCGGGTGTTTCCAAGGCGCACGCGGACGTGGTGCTGATTTCCGGTCATGATGGCGGCACGGGCGCGTCGCCGCTCTCGTCCATCAAACACGCGGGTGGTCCGTGGGAACTTGGTCTGGCCGAAACCCACCAAACGCTCGTGTTGAACAATCTGCGCAGCCGCATTTACGTCGAGACGGACGGCCAATTGAAGACGGGTCGCGATGTGGCGGTAGCCGCGTTGTTGGGGGCGGAAGAATTTGGTTTCGCGACGGCGCCGCTCGTGGTGCTCGGTTGCATTATCATGCGCGTGTGCCACCTGAACACCTGTCCGGTGGGTGTGGCGACGCAGGACCCGAAACTGCGCGAGCGGTTCACGGGTAATCCCGATCACGTGGTGAATTTCATGCGCTTCATCGCGATGGAATTGCGCGAGATCATGGCCAAGCTCGGTTTCCGCACGCTCAACGAAATGGTCGGTCGCACCGACAAGTTGATTCCGTGGAAAGCGATTGATCACTGGAAGGCGAAGGGACTGGACCTGACGCCGATTCTGCATCAGCCGAAAGTTGGACCGGATGTCGGTCGCTATCGCCAGATGGATCAGGATCATGGCTTGGAGAAGTCGCTCGACATCACGAAGCTTCTCGACCTGTGCCAGCCGGCGATCGAGCGCGGGGAAAAGGTGAAGGCGGAATTGCCGATCATCAACGTGAACCGCGTCGTCGGCACGATTACCGGCAGCGAGATTACGAAGAAACATGGTGCGAACGGTCTGCCGGAAGACACGGTGCAATTGAAATTCAACGGCAGCGCCGGCCAGAGTTTTGGCGCGTTCTGTCCGCGCGGCATGACGCTTGAACTCGAAGGCGACGCCAACGATTACTTTGGCAAAGGGTTGAGCGGCGCGAAGCTGATTGTCTATCCGCCGGCGAATTCCACTTTCAAAGCCGAGGAGAACATGATCGTCGGCAACGTGGCGTTTTACGGCGCGACGAGCGGCGAAGCATTCATCCGCGGCATGGCCGGCGAACGGTTTTGCGTGCGCAACTCCGGCGTGAACGTCGTGGTCGAAGCTGTGGGCGATCACGGTTGCGAATACATGACCGGCGGGCGCGTGGTGATTCTCGGACCGACCGGGCGCAACTTCGCGGCCGGCATGAGCGGCGGCATTGCTTACATTCTCGATGAGCAGGGCGACTTCGCGGGGCGTTGCAACCTGGAGATGGTGGGATTGGAAAAACTCGCCGACGCCGACGAAATCGAGGACGTGTGGAAAATGATTCAACGGCACCAGACGTACACGAACAGTGAGCGCGCCGCCCGGGTGCTCGCTGACTGGAAGAGCTTCATTCCGAAGTTCGTCAAAGTGTTGCCGCAGGATTACGCCCGCGTGCTCCGCTCGTTGAAGAAAGTGGAAAGCCAGGGCTTGAGCGGCGACGATGCCGTGATGGCGGCCTTTGAAGAAAATGTGAAAGGCGGTCACTGAAACCGGCCTGCCGATTTGTCTCGATTTAGAACTGAATTAACACCAAATGGGAAAGCCAACCGGATTTTTAGAGTTCAACCGCGAACTGCCCCAGGATCGCGACCCGCTGCAACGCATTGCCGACTGGAAGGAATTTCACCTCCACATGCCGGAAGCCGACCTGAAAAAACAGGGCGCGCGGTGCATGGATTGCGGTATTCCGTTTTGTCACACGGGTCAACTGGTCAGTGGCATGGCCAGCGGCTGTCCGATTCACAATCTGATTCCCGAGTGGAACGATCTCGTGTATCGCGGTCTGTGGAAGGAAGCGCTCGACCGACTGCACAAGACGAACAACTTTCCAGAATTCACGGGGCGCGTGTGCCCGGCGCCGTGCGAAGGTTCTTGCGTGTTGGGCATGAATGCCCCGGCGGTCACGATCAAGAACATCGAATGCAGCATCATTGACCACGGCTGGGAACACGGCTGGGTCGTGCCAGAACCGCCGAGAAAGCGCACCGGCAAGAAGGTCGCCGTCGTGGGCTCCGGCCCGGCGGGCTTGAGCGCGGCGGCGCAATTGAACAAGGCGGGCCACGAAGTCACCGTGTTCGAGCGGGCAGATCGTCCGGGTGGATTGCTCATGTATGGCATCCCGAACATGAAGCTCGACAAGAAAGAAGTCGTGTTGCGCCGGCTGGAGTTGCTCGAAAAGGAAGGCGTCAAGTTTGTCTGCAACACCGAAGTCGGCAAAGATCTGCCGGCGGAAAAGTTACTGAATGACTTTGATGCAGTGGTGCTCGCCACGGGGGCGACGAAGCCACGCGACTTGCCGATTGAGGGACGTCAACTCAAGGGCATTCACTTCGCGATGGAGTTTCTGACCGCGAACACGAAAGCTGTGCTCGACGGTCACAAGAACGGCAGCTTCATTGATGCGACCGGCAAAGATGTCGTGGTGATTGGCGGTGGCGATACCGGCACGGACTGCGTGGGCACTTCGATGCGGCACGGTTGCAAATCGCTTGTGCAGGTGGAAATCCTGCCGAAGCCGCCACTGGAACGCGCCAAGGATAATCCGTGGCCCGAATGGCCGAAGACTTACAAGCTGGACTACGGTCAGGAAGAAGCCGCCGCAAAGTTTGGTGCGGATCCGCGTATTTACCTGACCACGGCGACGAAGTTTGAGAGCGACGACAAAGGCCACGTCAAAGCGGTTCACACCGTGCAAGTCGAATGGTCGCGCAACGACAAGGGACAATTCATTCCGAAGAACGTGCCCGGCACGGAGAAAGTCTTGCCCGCGCAACTCGTGTTGCTGGCGATGGGCTTCCTCGGACCGGAACAACCGTTGCTCGACGCGCTGCACATCGAACGCGACGCCCGCAGCAACGCCAAGGCGGAGTTCGAGAAATACACGACCACGAACCCGAAGGTATTTGCGTGCGGTGATTGCCGGCGCGGCCAGAGCCTGGTGGTTTGGGCCTTTAACGAAGGTCGGGGCGCGGCGCGCGAGTGCGACCGTTACCTGATGGGCAAGACGGATTTGCCTTGAGAAAAGGGCGAATTTGATTGTGCGACGAGCCGCTGTAGGGCGGCTCGTTTGCTTTTCAGAGCCGTAACGCCCGGCTTGACCTTTGGCGGCAAATCCGCATCCTACGCAGCCCGGCAGAACCCGTCGCAGTGTTACCGCGGACTTTCGGTCCGCGTTTCCCGGTCGCAGTTGTTGATGCGACTGTTATTATTGCGCCGTGGACGAAGCGCCGGTCATTTACGATATGCAGCATATTCGAAACATCGCGATCATCGCGCACGTTGACCACGGCAAGACCACGCTGGTGGATTGTCTTCTGAAACAATCGGGCACGTTCCGCTCCAATCAGGCCGAAACGCAGGTGGAACGCCTGATGGACTCGATGGACCTCGAAAAGGAAAAGGGCATCACCATCCGCGCAAAGAATGCGGCGTTCAAGTATCACAATTTCCACGTGAATATCGTGGACACTCCCGGCCACGCGGACTTCGGCGGCGAAGTCGAACGCATCATGAACATGATCGACGGCGTGCTGCTGGTGGTGGATGCGGCGGAAGGTCCCCAGGCGCAAACGCGGTTCGTGTTGCGCAAGGCGCTCGAGGCGGGGGCGAAACCGATCGTGGTGATCAACAAAATTGACCGCGATAACGCGAATCCGAAGAAAGTGCTCGATCAGGTGTTCGAGTTGTTCATGTCGTTGAACGCGACGGACGAGCAGTTGGATTTTCCGTTTATTTATTGTTCCGCGAAAGCCGGGTTTGCCAAAACCGAACTGGATCACACCAGCGGCACGATGGAGCCGTTGTTCGAGGCGATCGTGAAACACATTCCGCCGCCGCGCGCCAAAGCAGGTGAAGGTTTCCAGGTGTTGGTGGCGAATCTCGATTACTCCGATTATCTCGGGCGCATCGCGTTCGGCAAAATCGTCGAAGGCAAAGTCAAGGTGAGCGACCCGGCGATTTGTCGGCATGGCGACGGTCGCATCACCAAGGGCAAGGTGACGATGCTTTATCACTTCGAGGGCATGAAGCGGATCGAGATTCAGGAAGCGCACGCGGGCGACATCGTGGGCATTACCGGTTTCGAAGAGGTGTTCATTGGGGAAACGATTTGCGACAGCGAAGTGCGGCCGGCGTTGCCGTACATCCCGATTGATCCCCCGACGATTCAAATGGAGTTCGCCGTCAACGACGGTCCGTTGTCCGGTCAGGACGGCAAACTCGTGACCGCGCGCCATATCTGGGATCGCTTGGTGAAGGAGATTCGGACGAATGTGGCGTTGCGCATCGCGCAGACGAGCGATCCGAAAATTTTTGCCGTGAGCGGTCGCGGCGAAATGCAGATTGCGATTCTCGTCGAGCAAATGCGGCGCGAAGGGTATGAAGTGTTGGTGTCGCGTCCGGAAGTGTTGTGGAAGAAAGATGACGCCGGCAATCCGCTCGAGCCGATTGAAAAAGTGTTCGTGGAAATTCCGCAGGAGAACATGGGCGCGATCATGGAGAATCTTTCGTTCCGCAAGGGCGAAATCGTGAACATGAATCATCACGGTACTCAGGTGACGATTGAAGCGCTGGTGCCGATGCGCGGCTTGATTGGGTTTGAAACCGATTTGGTGAACATGACCAAGGGCATGGGCGTGATGAGTCACTTGTTCCATGAGTATGGTCCGGATCGTGGCGAAATTGCGGCGCGCAAAAATGGTTCGCTTGTGAGCATGGACAATGGAGAAGCAACCAGTTACGCGTTGAACATGATTCAGGAGCGCGGTCGGTTGATGGTGGAGCCGGGGGACAATGTTTATGCCGGTATGATCGTGGGAGAAAATGCCCGCGAGAATGATATCCCGGTCAATCCGGTGAAGGAAAAGAAGCTTACGAATATGCGGTCGCAGGGTGACGGGAAGGGGATTCAACTCGCTCCGCCGCTGCGGCTTTCGTTGGAGCGGGCGCTGGAATACATTGATGTGGACGAGTATGTGGAAGCCACGCCGAAGAATCTCCGCCTGCGCAAGAAGATTCTGGATGAGAACCAGCGTAAGCGAGCTGAGAAATCGCGGGTTTTGAAGTTTGTGGAGTAGTTTGAGCCGGTTTGTCCCGGGAGTAGCGTGCCATGAACGTTTTTTGCCAAAAAAACTTGTTGCGAGGAAAAGCTGCTTTGCTACTCTCTGCGCTCCGTTTCTCTGGCGGTAATTGGCCTCCCGGAGCGGATTAACTTTTTAGCAAATGCCGACAATCAATCAATTGGTCCGCAAGGGCCGCACCAAGATCAAGTATAAGTCCAAGTCTCCGGCTTTGGAGAACTCGCCGTTCCGTCGTGGCGTGTGCATCCAGGTCATGACCCGTACGCCCAAGAAGCCGAACTCCGCGATGCGTAAAGTCGCGAAGGTGCGCTTGACCAATGGTTACGAAGTCATCGCCTACATTCCGGACGAAGGCCACAACTTGCAGGAACACTCCATCGTGCTGGTGCGTGGTGGTCGTGTGAAAGATTTGCCGGGCGTGCGTTATCACATTGTGCGCGGCACATTGGACGCGGCCGGCGTTGAGAAGCGGCGCGTGAGCCGTTCCAAGTATGGCGTGAAACGGCCGAAGGAAGCCAAGGCAGCGGCCAAGTAATTTTTAATTCAACGATTTAACGAACTCAGCCATGTCACGTCGTCGTCAAGCAACTAAACGTCCCCTGTCCAAAGACGGGAAATACCAGAGCCCGCTCGTTTCGCGGCTCGTGAACACCGTCATGGTGTCCGGCAAGAAGAGCACCGCCCAACGCATTGTGTACGGTGCGTTCGATCAGCTTTCCGAAAAGAATCCCGCCAGCAATCCGGTGGAAATTCTGCAGCGCGCGGTGGATAACGCCAAGCCCCGCATCGAAACCAAAGCCCGCCGCGTCGGTGGCGCGACCTACCAAGTGCCGCTGGAAGTCCCGGCGGATCGTCAGGCCGCGTTGGCGTTGCGCTGGATTGTGGATTTCGCCGATGCCCGCAAAGGCACGCCGATGAGCAACGCGCTCGCCGCCGAGATTATGGAGGCGTATCAGGGACAAGGAGGCGCCATCCGCAAGCGCGATGACGTTCACAAAATGGCGCAGGCCAACAAGGCTTTCGCGCACTTCCGTTGGTAGTTGAAACACTTTAACGCGCCCCGGAAGCCAAAAGCTCGGGGCGTCTTTTTTTATTGGAGACACATTTATGACCGCACCTGCAGCCGAAACCAAATCGCTGAACTCGCCGAATCGCGAGTACACGCTCGAACGCACCCGGAACATCGGGATTGCGGCGCACATTGACGCCGGCAAAACCACGACCACGGAGCGGATTCTCTTTTACACCGGCCTCATTCACAAGATCGGCGACGTGGATGACGGCAACACCGTGACGGACTGGATGGAGCAGGAAAAGGAACGCGGCATCACGATTACGTCCGCCGCCGTGACCTGCTTCTGGAAACAGAAAAAGGAAGAAGGTCTGTACAAGGCGTTCACCGAAGTGCCGCATCGCATCAACATCATCGACACGCCCGGTCACGTGGACTTCACGGCGGAAGTGGAACGCTCGATGCGCGTGTTGGACGGTGCCGTTGCCGTGTTCTGCGGCGTCGCCGGCGTGCAGCCGCAATCCGAAACCGTCTGGCGGCAGGCGACCAAATACAAAGTGCCGCGCATTGCGTTCGTCAACAAGATGGACCGCACCGGCGCGAATTTTGAAAACGCGCTCAACGACATGCGCACCAAGCTTAAGGCGTATGCGTATCCGATCATGCTGCCGATTGGCGCGGAAGATAAGTTTGAAGGCGTCATCGACGTCGTGAACCAAAAAGCCATCGTCTGGGGGCCGGGCGACGTGCAGAACGAAGGTTTGAAGTACGACATCAACGAGTTGTCGCCCGAGCAGCAGGAGCGCGCCAAAGCGGCGTTGGCTGAGTTGATTGATGCGGTCTCCAACAAGGACGACACCATTGCCGAAATGGTGTTGGAAGAGAAACCGATTGATGTGGCGTCCCTGAAAGCGGCGATCCGGCGTTTGACCTGCAAAATCGAACTCATTCCTGTGCTGTGCGGTTCGGCGTTCAAGAAGAAGGGCGTGCAAGTGCTCGTGGACGCGGTGATCGATTATCTACCGAGCCCGCTGGACATTCCGGCGGCGCAAGGCACCGAGCCGGGAACGGAAAACGCCGTCGAAGTGCAAACCGACGACAACGGCAAGTTCTGTTCGCTCGCGTTCAAGCTTTGGACCGATCCGTACGCCGGCAAGCTGGTGTTCTTCCGCGTTTACTCGGGCAGCATTGGCAAGGGCGATTCCATTTACAATCCGCGCACGCGCAAACGTGAACGCGTCAGCCGCCTCATGGTCATTCAAGGCAGCGAACGCAAAGACATTGACCGCGTGTATTCCGGTGACATCGCGGCGCTGGTGGGTTTGCGCAACATCACCACGGGCGACACGTTGTGCGACGAGTCGTTCGATGTGACGCTCGAACCGCCGACGTTCCCCGAGCCGGTTATCAGCATGGCGGTCGAACCGAAGACCAAGCAGGATCGCGACAAGATGTCCGAGGGCTTGCAGCGTCTCGCGGAAGAAGACCCGACGTTCCGTTGCTTCACGAACGAAGAAACCGGCCAGCTCATCATTGCGGGCATGGGCGAGTTGCACCTGGAAATTATTCGCGACCGTTTGATGCGCGAGTTCAAGGTGGAAGCCAATGCCGGTGCGCCGCAGATCGCGTATCGCGAAACCATCACGAAGGCGTGCGACGGCGAAGGTAAATTCATCCGCCAATCCGGTGGTCGTGGTCAATACGGCCACGCTTGCATTCAGGTTCAGCCGAACGAGAAGGGCAAGGGCGTCGAGATTGAGAACAAGATCGTCGGCGGCACGATTCCGAAGGAATACATCCCGGCGGTGATCGACGGCATCGAAGAAGCCATCAAAGGCGGCGTATATGCCGGTTATCAAGTCATCGATATCAAGGTGCAGGTCGTGGACGGCAGCTTCCACGAAGTGGACTCGAACGAACTCGCGTTCAAGATGGCGGGCATCTTCGCGCTGAAAGACGCGTTCAAGAAAGCCGGTCCGATTCTGCTCGAGCCGATCATGAAGGTCGAAGTCACCACGCCGGACGAATATCAAGGCGATCTCCTCGGCGACATCAACCGTCGCCGCGGCGTCATCAACGGCATCGAAGCGAAGCAAGGCCAGACGGTCTTGAACTCGCAAGTGCCGCTGGCGGAAATGTTCGGTTACGCGACGGCGATCCGGTCGCTGTCGAAAGGCCGCGCCTCCTACTCGATGGAGCCGCTGACGTTTGAGCAGGTGCCCAACAGCATTGCGGAGAAGATTCTGGATGCGGCCAAGGCGAAACCCGCCGCGCGCACCTAAATTCTGCGCGCATCGAATTATCACAAAGGCCGCGTATTACGCGGCCTTTTTTGTCCAATTACCGCCCCAAGACAAACAATCAAATGCGCTCAATACGCTTGCCAAAAGCGGCGATTTTTTTAGATTGAGCGCTCGTTTAATCAAATTATGGACCTAAATTCTCTACCGGTCGTTCTGGCGCAAGGCGCCCCGCAAGGCCAACCGCAAGCCTGGACCATGTTGCCCATGCTGTTGCTCATGGTGGCCATGATCGGCTTCATGTTCTTTTCCCAATCGAAGAAGGCGAAGCAACACGCCGCCATGCTGAAAACCATCAAAGCCGGCGACAAGATTATGACCTCCAGCGGCATCATCGGGATTGTGGTTTCGGTCCGCGATCACACGGTGACGGTGCGTTCCGCGGACGCCAAACTGGAGTTTTCCAAATCTGCCGTGGCGGAAATCACCGAGCGCGGCGCCGACAAGGCGGAAGCGAAAAGTGAGTCCTGATTTCATCCCATGATCCGAAATAATTTCTGGCGGTTGACCATTGTCGTCCTCGTTGTCCTTTGGTCGTTGTACGAATCCTATCCGCCGACCTCCGGCGACCTCATCGCGCAATTTGAGAAACGGGCGCGGCCGGTGCCGGGCGACCCGACCATTTCCAACATCGTCCACACGGCGCGGGAGTTGACGAAGGACGCGCCGGAGAAGGCCTATTCCAATCTGGAGAAAGCCATCGGCACAAATGACATCACGCCGTATTTCGCCTACGACACGAGGAATCAACTCCGTCCCAGTGCGTATATCTTGAATCGGTTGCACCGCGAAGTGGCGGGCAAAATCAAGCTGGGCCTTGATCTGCAAGGCGGCACGGCTTTCCTCGTCGAAATGGACATGAGCCAATTGTCCGACACCAACGAGGTGGAAGGCGCGTTGTCGCAGGCAGTGGAAGTCATTCGCAAACGCGTGGACCGTTTCGGCGTTGCTGAACCGATCATTCAACCCGCCGGAGACAACCGGATTTTGATTCAATTGCCCGGCCTTTCAGAAACGGATCGCAACCGCGCGCAAACCAACATTCAAAAGACCGCCTTTTTGGAATTTCGCCTCGCGCACGAACGCACCGAAGAACTGGTGCAAACCGGCGAAGTGCCGCCCGGTTATCAATTGCTCAAACGCATGGAGCGCACGCCGGATGGCGGCCAGCGACTCGAACAGGTCATCGTCAAACGCCGCGGCGAACCCGGTTTGACCGGCAGCATCGTCAAACGCGCGGTTGCCACCCGCGGCAATTTTGGCGAACTCGAAATTCTCTTTGAATTGAATGCTGAAGGGGCGGAGCGATTTGGGAAGTTGACGAGTGAAAACGTCGGGCGCCGGCTGGCGATCGTCTTGGACGGAGAACTGTATTCCGCACCCTACATCAAGCAGCCGATTTTGACCGGCACGGGTACAATTTCCGGCAATTTTGACGTGGCTTCCGCCCGCGAGTTGGCGGGCGTCCTGGAAAACCCATTGCGGGCGCCGCTGAAGATTGTTTACTCGAATGACATCGATCCCACGCTCGGCAAAGCCTCGATTCGCAGCGGCATCAACGCGGCGCTGTACGGCGTCATTGCGGTTGCTGCGTTCATGCTCGTTTATTACATGCTGGCCGGGATGATTGCCAACGTCGCTTTGATCATCAACGTCATCGTTCTCATCGGCGTGATGTGCGCCATTGAGGCTACGTTCACGCTGCCGGGCATCGCGGGGATCGTGCTCACGGTCGGTATGGCGGTGGATGCCAACGTGCTGATTTATGAGCGCATTCGGGAAGAATTGGGCAAGGGCAAATCCATGCGCGGCGCGGTGGCGGCCGGTTATGACCGGGCGTTTGGAACGATTTTTGACTCGCACGTGACAACGCTGATTGCCTCGGTGATTCTGATTTTCATGGGCACAGGTTCGGTGAAGGGCTTCGGCGTCACGCTGACCATTGGTGTGGCTGCGAGCTTGTTCACGGCGCTAGTGGTGACGCGATTGATCTTCGATTGGTTGCTGGCGAAGAACCTGATCAAGAGCCTGAACATGTTGCATATCATCCGCAACACGAAGCTGGATTTCATGAAGTACGCCAAACCCGCCTTCGCGGTGTCGTGGCTGCTGATTCTGGTGGGCTTGGGCTGGGGCTTCAAACGGGGCGGTAATGTCTTTGGCGTTGAATTCACCGGCGGCGATCAAATCACACTGGAGTTGAATCAGAACCAGATCGTGGAAGAACCGAAACTTACAGCGGCGTTGGATGAATTGGGGCTGGGTGAAATCCCGTTTGGCTATCAAAGGGCTTTGGACACCGGCGTCCGCACTTTGAATTTGACGATCCGGGCGGATGAGAAAGCCGGCGAAGGGGCGGCGGAACGGGTGCTGGAAAAGTTGCGCACGACGTTCCCGGAATCGAATTTCAAAATTCTCAACGCCAACAAGGTCGGACCCTCGATTGGAGCTGAAATCCGCAACACCGCCATGGCCGCGTTGTTTTGGGCTATGCTGGGCATTCTGCTCTACGTTGCGTTCCGCTACGAATTCTCATTCGCGGTTGCGGCCGTCGTGGCCATTTTGCACGACTTGTTCATGACGCTGGGCATTTACTTCCTGTCGGGGCGCGAATTGAACGGCACAACCGTGGCCGCGTTGCTCACCATCGTGGGTTTCTCGATGAACGATACGATCGTTATTTTTGATCGGATTCGGGAAGACTTGAAGCTCGGCGTGCGCGGGTCCTTCCGTGACATCATCAACCAGGCGGTCAATCAGACGTTGAGCCGCACAATCATCACGTCGGGAACGGTGTTTTTGGCGACGTTGTCACTGTTCATCTTTGGCGGCGGACCGGTAAACGATTTTGCGTTTACGTTCCTCGTGGGCATTCTCACGGGCACGTATTCCTCGATCTACATTGCCAGTGCGCTGGTCTTGTGGTGGCACAAGGGCCAACGCCCGGCCATCGGGGCCGGCGCCACTCCGGTGGCCGCTGACACGGTCGTGGCCCCCGAGCCGGCGAAGTCCTGAACACTCGCGTCCGGTCGCTCATCGCCATGATGGGCGGGCGGGCGAGCGGCTCGGGCCGCGAAACAGTCATACATCATGCTCGCCATCCTCGAAGTCAGTCCATGGCATTACGCCGGTTTTGTCGGCTGCGTAATTTTCTTTCTGGCTTTGGATCTGGGCGTGTTTCACAAGAGCGCCCATGTCGTCAAATTCAAGGAAGCGATTGGCTGGACTACGCTTTGGGTGACGTTGTCCTTCGTCTTCGGCTTGTTCATCGCGCCGGCTCTGGTCACCGGCTGGGAGCGGCAGGACACCATTGAATTCGTCACGGGCTATGTCATCGAGTTGTCGCTTTCGATGGACAACGTCTTCGTCATCGCGCTCATCTTTTCGTATTTCCGGGTGCCGCCGGAATTTCAGCATCGGGTGTTGTTCTGGGGCATTCTTGGCGCGCTGATTATGCGCGGGGTGATGATCGCGGTGGGCGCGGCCATTATCGCAAAATTTTCCTGGACGCTCTATCTCTTCGGCGCGTTTTTGGTCTTCACCGGCATCAAGATGCTCTTCGCCGATGAGGAAGGTGTGCATCCGGAAAATAATCCGGTGTTGCGGTGGACGCGGCGGATGTTTCCGGTGACGAATGAATTTCATGGTCAAACCTTCACTGTCCGGCAGGCCGGGCGGCTGGTATTGACGCCGCTGGCGCTGGTGCTGGTGATGGTGGAGACGACGGATTTGATCTTCGCGCTCGATTCCATTCCGGCAATTTTTGCCATTACGACCAAGCCATTCATCGTTTTTACCTCGAACGTTTTTGCGATTCTGGGATTGCGGTCGTTGTACTTTGTGCTGGCCGGGGCAATCGGCTACTTCCGTTATCTCAAGGTGGGTTTGTCGTTCGTGCTCGTGTTCATTGGAATCAAGATGTTGATCGCGCCGCACGGCGACCCGACGGACAAGCTCTGGTTTCAATTCAAGATTTCCAGCAACGTCTCTCTGATCGTAGTGGCGGTCATTCTCCTGATTTCGGTCGGGGCGTCCATCATCGCGGGGCGCCGCGAGAAAAAGCATCTCACCCCGGAATCGCAGCCGCCGCGGGCGCCATGAAATTCCGCTGGCTGCCCGCGCCACCGCAACCATTGCTGACGCAACCAGTGGCGGCGACGGGCAAAGTCTCGCCACTCCTTGCGCAATGTCTCCTCAATCGCGGTTTGAGTGAGTGGACGGCCATCGAAAGTTTTCTGCGGCCGCGCCTCAAGCAACTTGCCGATCCGTTCCTGCTGCCGGACATGGATCGCGCCGTCACCCGCCTGCTCAGCGCGCGGGAATTGGGGGAATCACTGGTGATCTTTGGCGACTATGACGTGGATGGGGTCACTTCCACCACGCTGCTGTTGCAGGTGTTGCGCCAGCTCGGTTGGCGGGCCAGTTCCTATCTGCCGCATCGGCTCGACGAAGGTTACGGCCTTAGTCGTGACGGCGTGGAAAATTGCCTGAAAAAGTATCCCACCAATTTGCTGCTCGCGGTGGATTGCGGGTCCACCGCCACGGAAACCGTTGCGTGGCTGCGTGAGCGTGGCGTGGACGTCATCGTGTTGGATCACCACCAAATTTCTGATCCGCCGCCGGCCGCCGTGGCGTTGGTGAATCCGCACCAAGGGGAGTCGTTTCGGGAACTGTGTTCCGTCGGGCTCGCATTCAAGCTGGCGCACGCGCTAATCAAACGCGGCCGTGAAATCAATCTGCCTGGCGCGGCGGACTTCGACGTGCGCCCACTGCTGGATCTCGTCGCGTTGGGAACGATTGCCGACCTCGTTCCGCTGGTGGGGGAAAACCGAATTCTGGTTGCGGCCGGATTGGAACGCTTGAGCACGACCCGGCGGCCGGGGTTGGTCGCCTTGAAACAAGTCGCGCAATCCCCGGCGCAACTCGGTCCGTTCGACGTGGGCTTTCAACTCGCGCCTCGCTTGAATGCGTCGGGTCGGTTGGAGACGGCGGAGGATTCGTTGCATCTGTTGCTCGCGGAAACGCTGGAAGAGGCCATGCCGCTGGCGCAACGATTGGATTCGCAGAATCGCGAGCGCCAAAAAATTGAGCGCTCGATGGCGGAGGAAGTCGCCGGGGCGGTGCGGGCACGCTTCAATCCCGAGACGGATTTCGTGATTGTGGAGGGACAACTCCACTGGCACATCGGCGTGGTGGGAATCGTTTCCTCGCGCGTGTTGCAGGAATTTTATCGCCCCACGTTTATCATTGGCGGCGAGGGCGAGAATTGGCGCGGTTCGGGTCGCAGCATTGCGGGTTTTGATCTGGCTGCGGCGTTGCGCGAATGTGACGACCTGTTGGTGCGGCACGGCGGCCATGCCATGGCGGCGGGATTGACGATTCAGCCGGAGAAAATGGACGCGTTTCGCACGCGCTTGAACGAGATCGCGCGGCGCACCTTGAAGCCGGAAGATCTGCAACCGCCGCTGCGTTTGGATGCGGAGGTGAATCTGGGCGATCTCTCGGTGGATTCGCTTACGGAACTCGATCAGTTGAAACCGATGGGGCAGGGGAATCCACCGTTGCAATTCTTCGCTACGGGCCTGGCGCATCAACGCCCGTTGCAACGCATGGGAGCGGAAAAGCAACACGTGAAAATGTGGGTGACGGA
>CAZKMR010000042.1:35737-37125 GCA_964553795.1 uncultured Bifidobacterium sp.
CGCATCAACGGAAAACACAAGTAGAGTTCATTCTTGGCGCGCGTGATGGTGACGTAAAACAGCCGCCGCTCTTCCTCCAAGCCTTCATCCGTCTCGGAGGAACGCGCGGACGGAAACAACCCATCGCACAGCATAATGCTGAACACGACGTCGAACTCGAGTCCCTTGGCCTGGTGAATGGTCGAGAGCTTGAGCTTCTCGTCGTCGCGATTTTGCGTCTGCTGCTCGGCTTCGGCCTCGACGTTGGTGAGCAACGCCATTTGGGTTAGGAATTCTTCAATGGTCGGAAATTGCTGCGCGAAGACGGCGAGCTGTTTCAAGTCGTCGAGGCGCGTGCGGTAATTTGCAAAATTCTCTTTCAAGTAATCGTCGTAGCCAGCGTCGATGACGAGTGGAATCATTTTTGCCGCGCTGGTGCGGACGTCCGGCGCTTCGAGCTGGGCGATGGTGGTGGCAAATTGCGCCCAGGCGAGTGTGGCCTTTTGGGGAACGGATTTGGCGCAGGATTGGAGGGCTGTAGCGATTTTGTAGGAGACGACGTGAGGAGGCGCTGACTTATTGCCGTCTTCAGAACGAGCCTCCTCACGTCGGCTGCTACTCTGGAAAGTCTGCCACAGTTTCTCCGCCCCCTTGCCGCCGACGCCGGGCAGCATGAGCACGAGCCGTTTGAAGGACAATTCATCGCGCGGGTTGATGACCAATTTTAGATACGCGGTGACGTCTTTGATGTGGGCTTGCTCAAAAAACCGAATCCCGCTGGTGATGCTGAACGGGATGTTGCGGCGCGTGAGTTCGAGTTGCAGTTCGAGGGCGTGAAAGTGCGAACGATACAGCACGGCCATGTGGTTGAGCGCGACGCCTTCATCGCGCAACTCCAAGGCACGTTGGGCGACGAAGGCAGCTTGTTGCGAAGCATCCTGACACGCGACCAGCACGGGTTTCATGCCGGATTTGCGCGCGGGCGCGAGTTCCTTGGTGAACTGCGCCACGTTGGCGGCAATGGCGGCGTTGGCAACCGTCAAAATTTCCGGTGTGCTGCGGTAGTTGGTTTCAATCTTGTAAATCTGCGCGCCGGGATAGCGATCAGGAAAACGGAGAATGTTTTGAAAATTTGCGCCGCGCCACGCGTAGATACTTTGCGCGTCGTCGCCGACGACCATGATGTTTTTGGTGCGTTCGGCGAGCAAATCGATCAGCTCACTCTGAAGCTTGTTGGTGTCCTGGTATTCATCCACGAGGATGAACTGAAACCGACGCTGATACAGTTCCCGCACGTCGGCGTGTTCTTGCAGCAACTTCAACCACAGCACCAACAAGTCGTCGAAATCCATCGCGTTCGTGGCGAGCTTGCGGGCGACGTAACGTTTCCAGACGTCTTCGATCTGAGG
>CAZKMR010000043.1:0-36498 GCA_964553795.1 uncultured Bifidobacterium sp.
GCGCGGGCACTTGCGTGTTGATCTGCACCTGGACGTTGGTGATGTCCGGCACGGCATCAATCGGCAGCCGAAACGCGGACCACACGCCGATGCCCGCGAGAATGAACGTGGCAAAAAATATCAGCGCCCGCTGGCGCACGGAGAATTCCAGAAGGCGGTTCAGCATATCATTAAAGCTGTTGACATGAGGGAATGTGAACCGCGCGCATTCCGGGGAGCGCACGCGCCTCGCGTACGGCGGTGGACGCCCACGTCCACCGCACCGTTGCGCGCCTTCGCGCAACGATCCTGCCCGTCCGCCGGACAACGCGCGAGGGCGCGCGTCGGTCCCAACCGCGAGGGCGCGGTCGGGCACACGCGAGGCGCGTGCGCTCCCCGTGCAATAAAGTACTACGCATGCTCAACCCTTGCCTTTCTTCGGCGGGGCAGGGCAGCAACCCTGACCGCCTTTGACGGCGCGCAATTCCACGAGCCACAAATCCATTGCGCCACGGGTCACCACGCTGTCGCCTTCGAACAAACCATCCGTTACCTCGACCCAGCCGTCGGCTTCGTTGCCGAGTTCAATCCAGGTGAGCGTGTAGGCGTTGCCATTGACGACGTAAACCAGATTGCCGTTCGTGGCTTTGATGACGGCTTCACGCGGCACGACGAGAGAAGTTTTCTCGCCGGGAACGGAAACGGTGACAGTGCCGAACGCGCCATGCGATAGAGCAGGGGATGAATTGGTATGATTTACGGAACGCTCGCCCTCACCCCGGCCCCCTCCGTCGGGAAGAGATTTCCCCGAAACCATATTCGCGCTTTGAACCCCTGAACGCGCCGGAGCGCCGATCACCCGATCGGCTCGTTGTTCGGCGGGTTTGCCAGCGAGGCGATCGGGTGATCGGCGCTCCGGTTCATGGGCAGGCTGAGGGCGAGTTTCACTCGGTTTATTTCCAAATTGGTCGTCCAGCGCAAGCGCCACGATCACCTCCGCTTCGGCGTTCGCCAACGGCTGGGTCACTTGTTGAATCACACCGGTGACGGTCAGCTCGGAGGCGGTGCGGAACTGCACGGGCAAACCGGGTTGCAACAAAACTGCGTCATCTTTTGAGACCAGTCCCGAGGCCAGAGCAGTTTCTCCATTGCGCGGGTCGAACACGCGGGCCGCGAAGCGAATGGTGCGGGGCAACATTTTTTCCTGCACTTCCGTCGTCGCGATGCCGAGTGATTCGCGCGTTTCGTCCAGCAACGTGATGCCGTCCGCCTTGTGGGTTGCGCCGCTGAATGTTTGCGCGGAGTCGGAATGACCGCCGTCAGCGCCGTGGGAATGCCCATGATGACTGTCCGCACCATCGTGGGAGTGATTCCGATGACAACCGGTAAACACCAAGAGCGCGACGGCGCTTAATTGGATTCCCAACGTCCATTTCATGGCTTTTCCTCCTTTGTCTCGGTTTGGACCAGCGCGGACCAACCGGTGAGGGCTTCAATTTTATTAGCGGCCTCGAGCGCTTCTTTCTGGGCGTCCAACAAGGCGTCAATTGCTTCGGTGTATTGGCGCTGCAATTCGACATAGGTGCTCAGCGGTACCGCGCCGAGGCGATAGTGACGATCCGCCAATTCCGCCGCCTCCTGGAAATGCGCGATGGCGTCGGGTCGCCACTTCGCGAGCACGCCGAGCGAGTGTTCGTATTTGTGCCAGTAATCGGCCACGTCGCGCTCAAGTTGTCGCTGGGTGGATTCCAGCGCGGCCACAGCTTGCATTTGCCTGGCCTCGGCGGCGTTTACACTGGCGCGATTGTTTTGCCACAGCGGCAATGGCAGTGACACCGCGAGGCCAATGACACGTTCGCGGTCGCCGGCGCGTTCTTCGCTGATGGTGGGGCCGATGGCGAACGCGGGGAAACGTTCATTGCGAGCGAGCGCCACTTTGAATCCCTGTTGCTCCAGTTCGGCGACGCGCACGCGCAGGTCGAAGTTGTTGGTCGCGGCAGTGGCGTAAAGTTCCTCCAACTTTGGTGCACGAGCGAATTGCGGCGCGGCTTCCGAAACGCGCAAGGGTGCGGTGGGCGGTTGGCCGCGCCAGTAGTTGAGCGCAATGACCAGATGTTCAACATCGTGCTCGGCCTCGGCGGCGGTGTGTTCGACCTTCACTGCGGACGCTTCGATGACGCGGGTTTCGAGCAACGGTGTCAGTCCGGCGGGATCGCGGGCGACGAGTGTCTCGCGCAATTCACGCAAGCGCTCGGCTACGGCGCGACCGGCGGCGACACGTTGTTGCGCGATGGCGAGGTCGTGAGCCAGTGCTCGAATCTTTCCCGCGAGCGCCGTGCGAAAGCGGGCCAGACCGAGTTCGGCTAATTCAACGTCGCTATTTGCGATGGCCTTGCGCAGCCCGATGCGACCGGGCCATTCAAACGGTTGCTTGACGGATACCGACCACGCGACGCCCTCCTGGCTCAATCCGCCACCGCGCACGGTTTTGTGTCCGACTTCACTGCTGATTTCAGGATTGGCGAGTCGGCCTGCGGTTTTGCGGCCTGCGCGCGCGGCGGAAAGTTCGGCTTCGTAGAACTTGAGTTCTGGATTTTTCTCCAAAGCTTCCGCCACGAGAGCTTCAAGCGACAGGCTGACGCTGGAGGGCGTCTGATTTGTTTCGTGACCCTGCGCCGGGGAGATTATTCCGGCCAGCGTCGCCGTCATGAGCAGCGGCAAAATCAATTTCAATCGTTTCATAATCAAACCCACCCAAACCAATCCGAGTTGGAACAATCAATTGGGAACAACACTTAAGTGGCGGCGCTCAGGCACACCGCAACCGTCAAGAATTTATCCGTAGCGGACGATTACGAAGCGAGCGAAGGAGCGCGTGGGGACAGGGCGGTGCGCTGCATGAATTGCCAGGTCACCGGCAGGGGCGAGAGGTTTGCGTCAAATTGTCGTGAGCCACCTAACACCAGTGGGGACGCGTCATCCAGTAGCAGCGGCAGTTCAAAGGCGATCTGCGCGCTCGGGGGCGGAAGTGCGATGCGTTGAATTGAGGACTTGTATTGTGCCTTTTCCACGACGGAGCAGGCGTCCGAGGCGCATTCGTTCCGATGGTCATCGGCGGGTTCTTCGTGCGTGCAGCAGGCGAACAGCTCACTTGTGCTGGCGGTTTCCAGCAACAAGCAATGCGCCGAGGCTGGCAGCCACAAAAGCGCCAACAGCAGGGCAAGCATGGTTCGGAATGACGGCATCCGTGCTTATGGATGCCTTATAGGCGGCGCTTGTTCAATCTATTACTTCCCGGGTTTCCCCCGGTTTCTTGCTGGGAAATGGCGGGGGAGCGCGAAACATTGCTGCTGGAGTGGCGTTTGGCGGGAATAATTTCCTTTACGGTTCGGTTACAAAATTGTGACATCTTCGCGCGTTGGCCGGAAATAACAGAAGGCGATTTGGGGAGAATTGTCCGGCGGCAAACCAAAACCATGTCCATACTCGTCAATTTGCTGGGAGACTCGCCTTTTGCCGCGCTGGAGCGGCACGGGGTGAAGGTATTCGAGTGCGTTGCTTTGCTGCGCGAAGTTTTTGCGGCGTTACCGGGTGGAGATGCCGCGCGGTTGAAGACTTTGGCTGATCGGATTTGTCAGTTGGAGACTGAAGCCGATGACATCCGCAATCAACTGCACGAGTCGCTTACGACGCAAAAACTTCTTCCGGTGCGCAATGAAGAGTTGTTTCGCATTCTCGAACATCAGGATTCCATGGCGGATCGCGCGGAGGAAATCGCCGCCATCACCACGTATCGCAATCTCGCCTTGCCCGAACCGCTGATGGCGCAGGTGTCCGATTACGTGGGGAAAGTACTGGGCAATTGCGAACTGGCGCGCGGCATCATGTCGCGACTCGGTGTGCTGGTGGAAGCTTCGTTCAAAGGGCGCGATGCGTTGTCGGCTTCCAAACTCATCACGGAACTTGCGCAACGGGAAGACGGTATCAAACCGGCGGAAGTCGAATTGACGCGGCGCTTGTTGAATGCGAATCCGCCGCTGCCGCCGGTGGAAGCGGTGTTGTGGATGCAGTTGATTGATTTGTTGGCCAATCTTTCCAAGCATGCGGATCGGCTCGGCCAGGGCATTCGGATGACGCTTCAGATTAAAACCCCTCATTAACTTTGATTCATGTTTGTTGCGATTTTTGAGACGGCGATGCCGCACGGGACAATTCTGCTCGTGCTGGGTTTATTGTTTGGAATTTACATGGCGTGGAGCATTGGCGCGAACGACGTGGCCAACGCGATGGGCACAGCTGTCGGTTCCGGCGGGCTCACGCTGAAGAAGGCGGTCATCATCGCGGCGCTGATGGAATTCGCGGGCGCGGTGCTGCTCGGCTCGCATGTGTCGGACACCGTGCGCGGTAAGATGTTCGACGCGTCGCTATTCGAGCCAATGCCATTGGTGCTGGGATTTTTGGCGGCGCTGCTGGCTTCGGCGGCATGGTTGCAGGTGGCGACGTTTTACGGCTGGCCGGTTTCGACGACGCACACAATTGTCGGCGCGGTGGTGGGCATTGGCGTGGTGGTGGGCGGGGTGAACGCGGTGCACTGGGGAAAAATCGGTGAGATTGTCGTTTCATGGGTGACGTCGCCGCTGGTGGGAGGTTTGCTGGCTTTCCTGCTCTTCAAAATCATTCAGAGCCAGATCATCAGCGATAAACATCCATTGCGGCAGACGTATCGGTTCATTCCGTTCATCGTGTTTTTCATGACCTTTGTGATGACGCTGGTGATGGTCTGGAAGGGATTGAAAAATCTCGGGCTGAATCTGGAATTGGGCGGAGCGCTGTTGGTAGCGGGTGGTGTGGGCTTGGTGGCGGCACTGATTTCGCTGGCGTGGGCGAATTCTTTGCGCAAACGGCATGAGCGCGAGCGCGTGGAGGGGAACGTCGAATTGCGCGAAGACGCGGAAGAAGGAATTCCATTCGTGCGCAAAGAAGAGCGCGATCAACCGGAGCCGAAGACAGAGTTGCGTCCGGCGTTGGTGCCCGGATCGGAATTGCCGGCGAAGCGGTGGGAATATCGGCGCGAATTTGAATTCGCGCGCATGGAAAAAGTTTTTGCGACGTTGCTCGTGGTCAGTTCCGCGCTGCTGGCTTTCGCGCACGGCGCAAACGACACGGCGAATGCCATCGGACCGCTGGCCGCGATCATCGCGATTTTGAAAGAAGGTGTTGTGGCGGCAAAAGCAACGGTGCCGATCTGGTTGTTGGTGTTGGGTGGAATTGGAATTGTGCTGGGATTGGCAACGTGGGGTTACCGCGTCATTGAAACGGTGGGCAAGAAAATCACTGCGCTGACGCCGTCGCGAGGCTTCGCGGCGAACCTCGGTGCGGCGACGACGATTGTGATCGCGAGCCGGTTGGGGTTTCCGATTTCAACGACGCACACGCTGGTCGGCGCGGTGCTAGGCATCGGGCTCGCCCGCGGGATCGAGCATATCAATTTGCGGATGATTCGCGACATCGCGATTTCGTGGGTGGTGACCGTACCGATTGGAGCAATTCTGGCGGCGGGTTTTTATTATTTGCTCCGCTTCTTCTTTGCGTGAGGGGGATGAATTTTACGTCGGTTTCTTCCTGTTTGAATCAATTCAATTGCGCGACATCGGGTGCGCGGTGTGTCCCCCTCCAGTTGTCGTTATTTTCAAAAAAAATCCTTGTGAATTATTTCACAGCGGGGCAATCTTCGCGTCCTTTCGTTGCCGGGCACTAACCCAATATCCGGGTTTGCCGGCGCGACGAGGTCTCTGAGTTCGATGCGATTGCTAAAAACCATTTTGTGGGTCGGATTGTTTGCTGCCATGCCCTTGTTTTTGCAGGCAGCCACCGAGCAAACGACTGTTGCGGCAGCAGGCGAGACGATTGCGGAACACGGCGTCGCTGCGGATCATGGCGGCCACGGTGAGCATCACGGCCTGAGCGCCGATGCGCCCCGCATCAAAATCGGGCCGTTCAGCGTCACCAACTCGATGATCCTCACGTGGTTTGTGGCGCTGTTCATCATCATCTTCGCCCGCTATGCAACCCGGAGCATCAAAGAAGTTCCCGAAGGCGCGCAAAACTTTTGGGAATGGCTCGTGGAAGGTTTGTATGGATTTTTGGAAGGCATCATTGGCCACGATCTCGTCAAGAAGACCTTCTGGTTTTTTGCGACCATCTTCATTTTTATTCTGTTCACCAACTGGTTCAGCTTGATTCCGGGTGTGGGCACGGTCGGGTGGGGCACACCCGATGAATCCGGCGCTTTGCACCATCTGTCGCGACCACTGCTGCGCGGCGTGAACGCGGATCTCAACATGACGCTCGCCATGGCAATGGTGTTTTTCGTGTGCTGGACCTATTGGGCGCTGAAGGCCAACGGCCCGGGCGGCTTCATTCTCCACTTGTTCGGTCCGAAAGGGGACACCACCGGCGCGTTAAAGCTGTTGATGATTGTTGTCTTCATCGCGGTTGGTGTGCTTGAAGTGGTTTCAATTATTTTCCGTCCCGTGTCCCTGAGTTTCCGTCTCTACGGCAATATTTTTGCCGGTGAAAACATGCTGGAAACGATGGCGATGATGGGCGGCAAATGGTTTGGCTGGCTGTTGCCGCTGCCGTTTTACGCGATGGAACTCTTAGTCGGACTCGTGCAGGCGTTGGTGTTCATGCTGTTGACGGCCGTATTCACGCTGTTGATTTGCACCCATGAAGAAGGCCACGGCGGTCACGGGGAAGGCCACGCGCACTAAACACTTTCGAACTTCGGACCGTGGCCAGACTGCGGGGGAGTTCGGACAAACAACAGGAAAGGAAAAGTATGATGATGCCAATGTTGGCTGAAATGACCGGAAGTCTTCACGTCGCTGCCGCCGCTGCCGGCGCTGCGATCGGCGTAGGAATGATCGGTATGAAAGCATCGGAAGCCGTCGGTCGGAATCCCGGCGCTGCCACGAAAATTCTCGTGCAGGCCATTCTGAGCACGGCGTTCGCGGAAGGTATCGTGTTCTTCGCGATCTTCCTCGTGAGGTAAGTTGTCGGCGTCGCCGGGGCTTGTGCTCCGGCGACCCGCTTGAATTTTACAGTTATGACGCAATCAATCTTTTTGGCCGAAGCGGGAATTGCCGACATCGCCAAGTCCACGGGCGAGCAGTTTGGTTTCAATACCGGTCTGTTCCTGTCGCAGGCGATCAGTTTCTGCATCGTCGCGTTCCTGCTGCATCGTTTTGCCTATAAACCGATCATCACCGTGCTGGAAGAGCGCCGGCAAAAGATTGCTGAAGGGCTCGCGAATGCGGAGAAGATCAAGCAGGAACTCGCCAATGCTCAGGCCAAGGCGCAGGAAATCATGACTCAGGCCAGCGCGCAGGCGAACAAGGCGATTGAAGAAGCCCGCGCAGCGGCAGCGAAAGTCCAGGAAGCGGAAACGCAGAAAGCCATCGCGACTGCAAACGACATTATCGCCAAGGCCAAGCAAGCCAGCGAAGCCGAACTCGTGCGTATGAAGGCCGAGTTGCGCAAGGAAGTCGGTCGTTTGGTGGTCGCCACCAGCGCGAAAGTCACCGGCGGCATCTTGACGGCCGAGCAGCAGGGTCGTCTCGCCGAAGAGACGAACAAGCAATTGGCCGCGAATTGATTGGTAGGGATGCCGCGCTGCGGCGTCCGGTCGGCGCAGCGCGCCGACCCTACCTGAAACAAAATGAAAATCAGCAAACAAGCCCGTCGTGATGGCAAAGCGTTGTTCAACGCCTGCAAAGCCAATGGCGGGTTGGACGAAAATCGCGTGCGCCAAACGGTCGCGGCGGTCATTGCGCAGAAGCCCCGCGGCTACGTGGCAATTCTTTCGCACTTCCAACGCCTCGTGAAGCTCGATATCGAGCGTCGCTCGGCGCGCGTGGAAAGCGCGGCGGCGTTGAGCGGGACGTTGCAGGATTCGGTGAAGTCGAACCTCGCCGCGCGTTACGGCCAAAATCTGAACGTGAATTTTGCCGTGAATCCGGCGCTGATTGGCGGGTTGCGGATTCAGGTGGGCAGCGATGTTTATGATGGCAGCGTGAAGGCGCGTTTGGCCGAGTTGGAAGCAAATTTTTAATCGGAACAGAATTTTGATATGAGCAATCTATTGCAAGAAATCGAAGCGCAGATCGCCGGCGTGAAGACGCAGGTGAACAAGCAGAATGTCGGCGTCGTTCGCGAAATCTCCGACGGCGTGGCGAAGATTGAAGGTCTGACTGACGCGATGGCCAACGAGATGTTGGACTTCGGCAACGGCGTCATCGGCCTCGCGCTCAACCTCGAAGAAACCGAAGTCGGCGCGATTGTGCTCGGCGACTACCTTGGCATCAGCGAAGGCGCGGAAGTGAAGACGACGGGCAAACTGCTCTCCGTGCCGGTGGGCAAAGGTTTGCTCGGGCGCGTGGTGGATTGCTTGGGGCGTCCGGTGGACGGCAAAGGACCGATTAAAGAAGACGCTTTCTATCCCGTTGAAAAAATTGCGCCTGGCATCGTGAAACGTAAATCCGTCAGCCAGCCGGTGCAGACCGGAATCATGGCGATTGACGCGATGATTCCGATTGGTCGTGGTCAGCGCGAGTTGATCATTGGCGACCGTTCGACTGGCAAAACAACCATTGGCGTGGACGCGATGATCAATCAGTCCCGCATCAACAAGGTTGGTCGCGAATCCGGCGACAAGAGCTTCCGCCCGATGTATAACATTTACGTCGCGGTCGGCCAAAAGCAGTCGAACGTGGCTCGCGTGATCGCGGAACTTGAAAAAGCGGGCGCGCTCGAAGACACGATTGTCGTCGTTGCGGCCGCGTCTGATTCTGCCGCGAACCAATATCTCGCTCCGTTCTCCGGGGCGGCGATTGGCGAATGGTTCATGGACAACGGCATGGATGCGCTCATCATTTATGATGATCTCTCCAAGCAAGCCGTCGCTTACCGCCAGGTTTCGCTCGTCCTGAAGCGTCCGTCCGGTCGTGAAGCGTATCCGGGTGACGTGTTCTATCTCCACAGCCGTTTGCTCGAACGTTCGGCGCGTGTATCGGAGAAATATGGTAACGGCTCACTCACTGCGTTGCCCATCATTGAAACCCAAGCGGGCGACGTTTCGGCCTACATTCCGACAAACGTGATTTCGATCACGGACGGTCAGATTTATCTCGAAACCGACTTGTTCTATCAAGGCGTGCGTCCCGCGGTTTCCGTCGGTCTCTCGGTGAGCCGCGTCGGTTCGGCGGCGCAGATCAAAGCGATGAAGCAGGTGGCCGGTCGCATTAAGGGTGACCTTGCGCAATACCGTGAATTGGCGGCGTTCGCGCAGTTCGGTTCGGACCTCGATGCCAAGACGCAGGGCATTCTTGAACGCGGCAAGCGCGTGGTGGAAATTTTCAAGCAACCGCAGTTCAATCCAATCGCGGTCGAAATGCAGGTCGCCATTCTCTGGGCGGTACAGAACAACTTCTTTGACGATGTGGCGGTGGAGAAGGTGAAGGATTTCCAGAACAAGTTGGCGGACTTCCTCACGACTCGCAAAGCTGAGTTGCTGACGAAGATTCGCACCGAAAAAGCAATCAATGACGCGCTCGCCGCGGAGTTGAAGACTGCGGTTACCGAGTTCAAACAAACCTATCGCTAAGCGATGCCTAGCACACGCGACATCCGCCGACGCATCAAGTCGGTCAAGAACACGGCGCAAATCACGAAGGCCATGCAAATGGTCGCTTCGTCGAAGATGCGCAAGGCGCAGTTGGCCGCGCTGGCGGGTCGTCCGTATGCGCAGCAGATGAACACGATGTTGGCCGATGCGACAGCAAGTGCCACGGAGTTCACGCATCCGTTGATGGAGCAACGCGGGGGCAAGAAGCGCGCGGTGATCCTGGTCAGCACCGACAAAGGTCTGTGCGGAGCGCTGAATTCAAACTTGTTCCGCGAAGCGGGCAAACTCGACAAGGACACCACAGTGTTTGTTTGCGCGGGCAAGAAGGGCGCGCAATTCGTTTCGCGCACCAAGCGGAAACTGGCGGCGGAATTCACCTACAAGGACGCGCCGTTGTTCGCGGAGGCGCGCGCCATCTCCAAGTTTGCCCAGGACTTGTTTCTGAAGGGCGAAGTGGATCACGTGGACGTCATGTACACGAACTTCGTCAGCACGCTGGTACAAAAGCCCGAGGCCAAGACCTTGCTGCCCATCGGGGAAATCAAAGGGGTGCAGGCGGGAGTTGATGGCGACGAATCGCATGCCGAGTTGAAAGTTTCCGGTCTGGAATTCCAGTTTGAGCCCAACGCACATCAAGTGCTCGGCGATTTGCTGCCGCACTATTTGAATTTTCAGGTGTTCCAGATTTTGCTCGAAGCCAAAGCCTCGGAACACAGCTCGCGCATGGTGGCGATGAAGAACGCGACCGATAACGCGAAGCAACTCATCAAAGACCTCACGCTCGAATACAACAAACTGCGTCAGGCGAACATTACGAAGGAACTTTTGGAAATCACCACCGCCCAGATGGCGTTGGGTTAACACTGAATTTTATTTCCCATGAACAAAGGTAAAATCGTTCAAATCATCGGCCCGGTCGTGGACATCGAGTTCGCGGATAAATTGCCGGCCATCTATAACGCGCTCTCCGTGGAATTCACCGTGCCCGGCGCCGCCGAGAAGACCAAGCTGACGCTCGAAGTGCAGCAGCACCTCGGCGACAACTGGATTCGCGCCGTCGCCATGAGCAGCACCGAAGGCTTGAAGCGCGGCATGGATGTCGTGGACCAAGGCGCGCCGATCTCAATGCCCGTGGGCGAAGCCGTCATGGGTCGCGTGTTTGACGTGACCGGTCAGGCCGTGGACGAGCAAGGCCCGGTGAAGGCGGACAAGTTCCTGCCGATTCATCGTCAAGCGCCCGCGCTCGTGGAACAATCCACCAGCCCGCAGATTTTGACCACCGGTATCAAAGTCATTGACTTGATCTGTCCCTTCTTGAAGGGCGGTAAAGTTGGTGCGTTCGGTGGCGCTGGCGTCGGCAAGACCGTCGTCATCATGGAACTCATCAACAACATCGCGAAGCTGCACGGCGGTATTTCGATGTTCGCGGGCGTCGGTGAACGCACTCGTGAAGGCAACGATCTTTACAACGAAATGATCGAAGCCGGCGTCATCAAGGTCCAGAAAGACGCCAAGGGACATCCCGTGCTCGGCGAAAACGGCATGCCGAAGATTGAGCCTGGTTCTCGTATCGGTCTCGTGTATGGCCAGATGAACGAACCTCCAGGCGCGCGTCTCCGCGTCGCACTGTCCGCTCTCGCCGTGACGGAATATTTCCGTGACGAAAAGAATCAGGACGTGCTCCTGTTCGTGGACAACATTTTCCGTTTCTCGCAGGCCGGTTCGGAAGTGTCCGCGCTGCTCGGCCGCACGCCGTCGGCGGTCGGTTATCAGCCGACGCTCGCGGCGGAAATGGGTAACTTGCAGGAACGCATCACCTCGACCAAGAAAGGCTCGATCACCTCGTTCCAGGCCGTTTACGTGCCTGCGGACGACTTGACCGACCCGGCGCCGGCGACGACGTTTGCGCACTTGGATGCGACCATCGTGCTGGAACGTTCCATCGCGGAACTGGGTATTTATCCCGCCGTGGATCCGCTGGCGTCGAACTCCCGCGCTCTTGCTGCGGACGTCGTTGGTCAGGAACACTACGACGTCGCGCGTGGCGTGCAGAAGATTCTGCAACGCTACAAAGATTTGCAGGACATCATCGCGATCCTGGGCATGGACGAACTTTCGCCCGAAGACAAGCTCACGGTGTTGCGCGCGCGTAAGATTCAACGTTTCCTCAGCCAGCCGTTCACGGTGGCGGAAGTGTTCACCGGCGTGAAAGGCAAGCAGGTGCCCGTGGCCGAAACCGTGCGGGGCTTCAAGGAAATCCTGGAAGGCAAACACGACGACGTGCCCGAAGTGAACTTCTACATGAAGGGCGGCATCGACGAGATTCACGACAAGAAGTAATCGCCAACTCCTGTTTTGAGTAAGAATGGGAGTGAAATAAGAACCAAACAAAATGGCCACGCTGAAACTAGAGATTGTTACGCCGGAGGCGAAGGTTTACTCCGAGGACGTGGACATGGTCACGTTGCCCGGAGTGGAAGGCGAAATGGGCATCTTTCCGATGCACGTGCCGCTCATGACGCAACTGTCGGCAGGCGAGGTTGGGGTGCGCAAAAGCGGCCAGGATTTTTTTCTCGCGGTGGGTGAAGGTTTTGTCGAGATCACGGGCGAGAAAGTTTCGATTCTGACCGACATGGCGATCAAGGCGGAAAGCATTGATGAAGCCAAAGCGGAGGAAGCGCGGCAACGCGCCGAAGCCCGACTCGCCGAGAAACTTGATGATGAAGAAGTGGCCCGTGTCAATGCGGCTCTGGCGCAGGCGGCGGCTCAATTGAAAGTGAAACGGCGCGGTAAATAGAATCAGGCGAGAATTTTTCCGGCAAAAGGCGCGACAGTCTGTCGCGCCTTTTAGCTTTTGCGATACGTGGCAAGGCTGCCCGGGCGCACATTATTATGTGCGGCGAAAGGTTTTGTGTCCTCGGTTTGGGGGCGTAGCATCCAGCATGCAGCGATTCAATCTTACTAGTTTGGCTCTTCTCTTGGTTCTCATGAGTATTGGTCCGCTCCAAGCGGATCAGGTGGATGAGTATCTCCGGGCCCAAATGGTTGAGCGACAAATTCCCGGAATCGCCGTCAAGGTTTTGCAGGATGGGAAGGTGACCAAGTCGGCAGTGTATGGGTTGGCTGATTTGGAGCATCAGGTCGCAGTGCGGGAGGAAACAGTTTTTGAGATCGGCTCGATTACTAAGCAGTTCACTGCGGCGGGAATTTTATTGCTCGCGCAGGACGGGAAACTTTCGGTGGACGACAAGATCAGCCAGCACCTTGGTCCCATTCCGGAGACGTGGAAGGATATCAACATCCGGCATTTGCTGATGCACAGTTCGGGAATCAAGAACTACACCGGACTGACGGGGTTCGAACTCACCCGGCGACTGACCCAGCAACATTTTATCGCGGAGATTGGCCGGCAACCGCTTGAATTTCAACCGGGCACAGCGTGGGCGTATTGCAATTCCGGTTACAATCTGCTGGGCTACATCATCGAAAACGTCAGCCGCACAAATTACTGGGACTTTTTGGGCGAGAGAATTTTTCGGCGCTTGGGAATGACTGCAACGACGGATCGGAATCCCGCTACCATTATCCTCCATCGGGCACGCGGCTATGAACAAGCGAAGGGAATTCGGGTCAATCGGGATTACGATTTGACGGATGTGTTCGCTGCTGGAGCGATCGTTTCCACCACCGGCGATCTCGCCAAATGGAGCGCGGCGCTGGATGGCGAGGCGTTGCTCACGGCGGCATCCAAAGCAGACATGTGGACGCCCGCGGAGATAACACGTTCTCGTTCTGCTCAGTACGGTTTGGGCTGGTATCTGGATGTGGTGGAAGGGCACAAGAATGTCGGACACGGCGGTTCGACTTCGGGTTTTTCGGCGAGCTTCCAGCGTTTTCCCGACGATCGATTGGCCGTGATTCTGTTGACCAACACGGGCGAACAAGTCGCGACACGGATGGCGAAGCACATCGCGACTTTTTATTTCCAGAAAAAATAGGAGCAACAGCGGCGGGTGATTGTAAACGCGGAAAGCCTCGTTGCTACGGATTGTGGACGTGAGTGGATTCGGTTAGAACAGGAGGAATCGGCCAACCATCTTCGTCCCATGACAGCTTGCCAACCCAGAGGCGGGAGCGACCCCGGTTGTTACCATCGTAATAGTGGCAGCTGAACCAATCCTGACCGGCAATAGTTCGAATCCCGGCATGCCCTGGACCGATGAACGGCGGTTTGGAGGTGAGGAAGAGGGTGCCGCCTTTCTGGAGCAGATTTTTGCCATCACGATCAAGGTAGGGCCCAGTGATTTTGTCGCTGCGGCCGATGCGAATTTCGTAAGTGCTGTTGGTGCCGCGGCAACATTGGCCCCAGTTTACGAACAGAAAATAATGTGAGCCGCGCCGATGAATGAAGGGCGCTTCAATCGAATCATAAAAGGCGAGCGAATAAAGGGGCGAATCCTCAGCCACGCGCTGTCCGGTTTTGGGGTCGAGCTCCACGAGTTTGATGCCGCTCCAGAACGAACCGAATGACATCCACAACCGGCCCTCGGCGTCAAAAGTCACGCCTGGGTCAATGGCGTTGAAATTATTCGTGGCAAAGGAGCGGACGACGATGCCCGCGTCACCCCAGGCAAATTGAGGATCGGCCGGATTCAAGGTGGTGTTGGTGGCAAGCCCAATGGCGGAAGTGTTCTTACCCCAACTGGAGACAGAGTAGTAAAGCAGGTAACGGTCATTTGAGAAAATAATGTCTGGCGCCCAGAAATAGTCACGATGCGGCGGCGCGACTTCGGCGGTCCACGCGGGATTGGATTTCAGCGCGGGTTCGCCAACCAACCAGTCGGTGAAATTGGTGGAGTAGTAAGTTCGCACGCCGTCGCCGGTGGCAAACGTCCAGGTGGTGTTTCCTTGTTGAATTAAAGTGGCAGGGTCGTGGACGCGCGTCCGTGGCGGCGGGCCGGGTTGCGCTTCGACGCTTGTGAAATTGCCAGGAGAAAGAATCAGGCTGATGAGCAAAAATCGAGTTCCAGGCAACCATTTGGGGATCATGGCGAAGATGATGGTGGCAAGACACGCGCTGCGGCAAGGGCGAAGGTCATTGCGGACCACCCGACTCGGGCGACGTGATAAAAATGCTGGCAGCCAGCCGGTTATCGACCGATTTTTTCCAAGATTTTAGTGGATTATTTGCGCTCGTTTGGTAAAGTCGCGCCCCTCGTAGTGGGGAAAAATCCGCTGCGAAACAACCGAGCCACGGCTCGAAGGGATTTGTAAGCGTGACAACCAAGAAAAAAGAAACGAAAAAACCGGTTCGCAATGTCGCTCATGCGTCGGCTTCCGCGGCGGCAATTTTAGGCCGGCCGATGGTGTCCAAATCGTCCAAGACGGATCGGACAGTCAAAAAAGTCAAAGCCGAGTGGCAGAAGTATTATGACCGTTTGTTGGAGTTGCGGGAGCAACTTCTGCATCAGATGAACGGGCTGGCGAAGGAGTCCGCCCAGGAAATCGCCGGGTACAGTCTGCACATGGCGGATTCCGGCACGGATAATTTCGACCGCGACTTTGCGTTGAGTCTGTTGTCCTCCGATCAGGATGCGATTTACGAAATCGAAGAAGCGTTGAAGCGAATTGAACGGGGCACGTACGGAACGTGCGAATTGACTGGCAAGGCAATTCCCAAAGCGCGCCTGGAAGCGATCCCATGGACGCGTTTTACGGTGCAAGCGCAGGCGCAATTGGAACGCGAAGGAGCTTTGCGGCAACGCCGGCTGGGACAATTGGGGACTGTGGATGCCGCCGCGAGCGCCGACGTGGAAGAGGATTCCGACGATACTCCCGACGAAAAGCCCGCCAAAGAAAAAGAACAACCGGAACAGGATTAATTTATGCCGCGCGAAATCATTACCATCGAATGTACGGAAGCCCGCAAGGAAGGAAAATCTCCCTCGCGCTACACCACCACCCGCAACAAGAAGCTGAAGCCAGAGAAGCTGGAGATCAAAAAGTACAATCCCGCCCTCCGCCGTCACACGTTGCACAAGGAAATCAAGTAACCTATGCCTCGCAAGACCAACACTGACAAATCCGACAGCCGCGGCCGCCGTGGCTCGATGGAGAAACGCACCCCGCGTCCGAAGCCGAAGATTGATTTCACGGTGGACGCCTTGGACTTCAAAAACACGAATCTGCTCCGCCAATTCGTGACCGATCAAGGCCGCATCTTGCCGCGCAAATACACCGGCTTGCCCGCGCACTATCAACGTCGTCTGAATCGCGCCATCAAGCGCGCCCGGCAGATGTTGTTGGTGAAGTAAGCTTCGGCCCGACACTTTGCGGTGTCGGGCTTTTTTGTAGTCGCCAGTTGCAAATGATTTGCAATTGGCAGATCCAGCGGTTTGTCGCGACCCGGCGATTCAAGGGGTAACTCAGCGTTTGCTATGGATTATCTGCTACTGCTTTCGAGTATCGTGCTCGGAGCCATTACGGTTTTTGGTTTAAAGCTCTATGAAGCCCGCCACATTCGACTTCTGAATGCCTTCACGGGCGCATTTCTTCTGAGTCTGACGTTGCTCCATCTGCTGCCGGAGCTTTATCACGACCACGGTCATGCCGGCGAGGCAGCCACGCGCGGTCCATTGCTAATCGGGGGATTAATGTTGTTGGGATTTTTTGTTCAAGTGGCGCTGGACGTCATTTCCATGGGAATCGAGCACGGACATTCGCACTCGGTTTCTTCCGGACGAATGCCTCTGGGAATTATCATTGGTCTGTGCTTGCATGCATTGGTGGAAGCGATGGCGCTGGGTGACGGCCATGCACATGCGGGGCACGCTCATGCATCGGCTCATGAGTCGCACACGCGCAGTTTGCTGCTGGTGAGCATTATCGTGCACAATTATCCGGTGGCAATTGCGCTGTTGGGCATGCTGCTGCAATCCGGGATGAAACGTCCGGCGGCGCTTTCGATTCTTGGTTTATTTGCGGCGATGGCGCCACTCGGGATGTTCATCAGTTCCCACACGGGGTTGGCAAATTATACGCGTGAGTTGATGGCTCTGGTCATTGGGATCTTCATGCATATCTCGACGACAATTCTGTTTGAAGCAAGCGACGTGCATCGGTTCAACTTTGCCAAGTTGGCGGCGATTATCTTCGGCACGGCCATCGGCGTGGCGAGTGTCTTAGTCATGGCGCACTAAACGCAATGCGAGTGAAGCAGAGCCAGAAATCTGGTGGCGAGGGGCCTGCCTGGCAGGCGAAGTTGCGGCAGCAGGAATGCAAACTGACGGGGCCGCGCCGGGCGATTCTCGAATTGCTGGAGCAGGAAGCGCGGCCGCTATCCAACAAGGAAATCTTTCGAGCGCTGCCGCCGGGCCAATGTGACCTGGCGACGGTTTATCGTTCCGTGCAAATGCTGGAGCGATTGGGAATGGTAAAACGATTTCAACTCGGGGACGGGGCGGCGCGGTACGCGTTGATTGTGGAGGGAAATGACAATCATCGCCATCACCTCGTTTGCACGCGCTGCACGCGGATTGAGGAAATTGGGGAATGCATTGTGCGCGAACTGGAACAGCGAGTTGCCGCGCGAAGTAAATTCAAGGCGGTAACCCATCGCCTGGAGTTTTTTGGCATCTGTCCGGCTTGTCAGTCGTGACAAGCGAAAAGGCCGCGTCATTGACGCGGCCTTTGTTTTCAAGTTTTCAATTCAATCCCAATTCCACTCATGCGGTTTCCTCCGCTTCCCAGTCGGCCAAGTGGAGGTATTCTTTGATCTTCCGGCGTTCATAGCGGTTTTTCATCGCTTTCTTCGGCTGATTATCTGTTTTTCGAAACGGATGTTTCGTGTTCCGAATGGCTTCGCTAATGGATTCGATCATGGATTTCGTCATAGCTTGACACGGATTGATGGTTTGTAGAGGACGACCTGCCTGTGGGTGCTTCCTTGGGGCACCCTCGATGGAGTGTTGCTGAGACGGGCATAACACCTCAGACGGTCTGACTATAGGACCGCTGTGCGGGAAAGTCATTCAATTTTTCCCGAAACGTAACTTTTCCCCACAAAGCCAAAAATGCCCCGAATGAAATGTCGTTTCGGGCGATTGGTTGTAAATCAAACTCGTTGGGCAGGAAGCTTCTGTAGAACAAAAAAGCAGGTGGCTAACAAAATCCCGGCACTGCCCAGATACAGGGCAAAGGCCGAGACATCGAGGAGAATCATCGGGGCGCTGAATTGTCCGACGATGCGCGCGAGGCTGCCAGCGCCTTGCGCGACGCCGATGTTGGCGCCTTGTTCGTGCGCGGAGGTCAGATTGGATAACAGGCCGAACAGCGGTGGGCGCGTCAGGCTCGATCCCACAGCTAGTAATCCCAACGCGCCGAGCAGCGCCCACCAGGAGCGCCCTTCCGTTTGGGCGAGAATGCCCCAGGAAAGCAGGCCGCTGCCGGTGATGAAAGGCAGCAAAGCCAGACTGGCGGCCGTCAGGAAGAGACTCAGCACGATGACCTTTTTTTCGCCAAGACTATTGACGATGCGGCCGATCATGCCGCCTTGCACAAAGGCGCTGATCAAACCGCAATACACGAACAGATACGTCGCGACGGTTGCGGTGGTGGCATTGTCCGTGATGTCGAGATTGAAATTTGCACAGACCAGCAGGGCGAGCGTCACTTCGAAACAACTGAAGCAGAGCGTGGAAAGGAAAAAGACGATGACCAACAAACCGATGCCCGGTTGGGTGAGCGTATGCTTCCATTGCGCCAGATGAGGCCGTTCTGGCGCATGGCCGGAATCCCGCTGCCGACTCTCGGGCAAAATAAACAGGGCCAGGAGGAAATTTGCAGTACAAAATGCCGCAGCGACCCATCCCGGCCCCGAATCCCCCAGATATTTCAAACTGATACCGCCGATGGCTGGACCAAGAATAAAACCCAAGCCGAACGCCATGCCAATCAGTCCCATTCGTTTGGAACGATTTTCCGGTGGCGTGATGTCAGCAATGTACGCCTGGGCCACCGTGATATTTCCGCCGAATGCACCGGCAAAGGCCCGCGCAATTCCGATGGCAACCAGGGCAGCAGAGGAATTATCAAGGCCTGATCCGATGGCGAAGAGGACGTACGACACCATCGCACCGGCAGTACTGATGAGCATGATGGGGCGGCGGCCCCAGCGATCCGAAAGGCGACCCCAAATGGGAGCAAAAACAAATTGGAGCGCCGAAAAACTGGCAAGAACGAGACCAATTGTCAGACTGCTGGCGTCAAACCGCTTGCTGAAAACCGGCACGAGCGGCACGACGATGCCGAACCCGATCAGGTCAATAAAAACGGTTAACCAAACGATGAGTAACGAAGGTTTTCGCATCGTTCAGGGGCGTGAAACTAAAGCGCAACGTAGAGCCGTTGACAAATGACTCATGCGACGTGAGCCAACTTGCGCGCGGCTGGAGCGTCGGAGAACTGCGCTTTTACCTTGGCGATGGTGTTCTCGACGGTAAGACCGTATTTGGCGCGCAATTCATCCTGCGTACTCGCGTGTTCGATGAATTGATCCGGCCAGCCGATGCGCACGACGGGCGTGGTGATGTTTTTATCGCCAAACAACTCCAATACTGCCGAGCCGTACCCGCCCATCAGGGCATGATCTTCCAGCGTGACGATGACATCGGCACCGCGGCCAAAGAATTCGTGCGTGCCGGCATCAATCGGTTTGGTGAAGCGGGGATTGATGACCGCGACGTCGTAACCATCCGCGACCAACTGCACGGCGGCTTTGTTCGCAATTGGGCACATGTTGCCCAAACCGAACAGTGCGACTTTCCGTTTTCCATTGTTGGCAAAGTGATGCAGCACTTCGGCTTTGCCCACTTCAATCAGTTTGGGTTGATCCTTGATGGGAACGCCCTCCGCCGCGCCGCGCGGATAACGGATGAACGTTGGGTGATTCTGGTGCGTGGCCGTGAACATCATGTCCTGCAACTCATCTTCGTCCTTCGGGGCCATCGCGATGACGTTCGGCAGGCAGCGCAAGTAGGAGATGTCAAACAAACCGTGATGCGTCGGACCGTCATTGGCAGAAAGTCCGGCGCGGTCCATGCAGAAAATCACCGGCAAATCCTGCAAGCAAACGTCGTGATGAATGCAGTCGTACGCGCGTTGCAAGAAGGTGGAATAAATTGCCACCACGGGGCGAAAACCCATTGTGGCCATACCAGCGGCAAAGATGACCGCGTGTTCTTCAGCGATGCCGACGTCGATGTAGCGATCTGGCATGGCTTTCTCCAGATGTTTCAAGCCGGTGCCACTGGGCATGGCCGCCGTAATGCCGACCAGATTGTTGTTATTCTGGCACAGCTTGACCATCGTTTTGCCAAAGACATCCTGGTAATTGGGCGGGGTGCCGGGTTTGGAAGCCGGGGTTTCGCCGGTTTTAGCATCATACGGTCCGAGGCCGTGAAACTTTTCCGGTTGCTTCAGCGCGGCTTCGTAACCTTTGCCTTTTTGCGTCAGCACATGAATGACGATGGGATGATCACACTCCTTGGCGAACTCCAGGGTGCTGATGAGCAAGGGCAGGTCATGGCCGTTGATCGGGCCAAGATAGCGCAGGCCCATTTCTTCAAACAGAATGGCATTGCCAAAACCACCGCGTCCGTCCGAGCCGGGGGAATCTTCTTTGCGCAAGCTGACTTGGGAGATCGCGCCTTTGAAGCCTTCCTCCGCCTTGTGGGCGAGTTTGAGGGCGATGTCACCTTTCGGCAATTTGCTCAGGAAACGTTCAAAATCCCGCGACAATTTGTTGTAAGACGGATTCGTAATCAGCTTGTTGAGATAGCCGGAAATGGCGCCGACGTTCTTGGCAATGCTCCACTCGTTGTCGTTGAGAATGCCGATGAATTTCTTCGTGGAGTGGGAAATATTGTTGAGCGCCTCGAAGGAAATGCCGTTCGTCAAGGCAGCATCACCAAAAATACAGACGATGTTTTCGTCCGTGCCTTTCTTGTCGCGGGCGGCCGCCATACCCAGCGCGGCGGATAAAGCAGTGCCCGCGTGGCCAGCGCCGAAACAATCGTGCGGACTTTCCGAGCGCAACGCGAAACCATTCAAACCACCGGTCTGGCGAATGGTGTGAAAGCGGTCTTTGCGTCCGGTCAGGATTTTGTGCACATAAACCTGATGGCTGACGTCCCAGACAAATTTGTCCTTGGGCGTGCTGAAGACATGATGCAGCGCGATGGTGAGTTCGACGACGCCGAGGTTAGGGCCGAGGTGACCGCCGGCTTTGGCGAGGCCGGTGATGAGTTCCTGCCGGATTTCGCCTGCGAGGGTTTCCAGTTGCGGCGGGGTGAGTTTTTTCACATGTGCCGGGCCGTCCACCATATCGAGGTATCTGCTCATAAATTATTCTTCGGACAACTCTGCCGTCAGCGGTCGTAATTTCAATTCTCCCGCCGCGGTTTTTTCCAACTGCTGAATCTTCAACTCTGCTTCGGCCAGTTTGTCCTGACAGAGGCGAGCCAACTTGACGCCCTCTTCGTAGCGGGCGAGCAAGGTTTCCAACGGCAAATCCCCGGATTCCATCGCTGCGACGACGGTTTCCAGTTTTTGCAGCGCCTCCTCAAACGGCATCGCCGGCTTGGGCGATGGATTGGGTGCGGTGCTCTTTGATGGATTCGGCACGAACGCGACTTTAGGGGAATTCCCCGGCGGCGTCTAGTCTGGCTTCGCAGGCCAAATTGCGGCGATTCCGCCGGCAAAATATTTTTCACCGTTTGTTTTTGCTCGGACAGTTTTTGTCTCACCCCTCTCGTTAAGTTGGTGCGCGTAAAACGACATTTAACTATGACAACAATCAACAACGATCAACAACTGGAACTCGGACTCGGCGGCGCGCAACGTTCGTCCCGCCTGGCCCGGCGCGAACGCCGGATGGCCCGCGCTACCTGGTGGTTCAGCAAAATGCGCGAGGTGGTCAACAACGCTGTGAGCTGTCCTTCTCAATCACCTCGTCCCGAGCAGACCTTCCTGCCGGGCGCATATCGGCAGATTCGCTTTTAACGGAGGTGGGCGCGCTGACTCAGCCCCAAAACTACTGAGGTCGGCGCGTCCGATTTTTTGCGGAAAATCGCGGCAAAAGCGAAGTGCGTGCCAAGTTCTGCTTGTGCGGTCAAACTTCGCTGGTAAGATTGGCGCTCGATTTATGGCGCAAGGCTTACATCTGTCGCAACGGCTGACGCAATCCCTGGTTTTGGCTCCCCAACTCCAGCAATCTTTGGCGCTGCTCCAAGCCCCGACGCTCGAACTGAAAGCTTTGGTTGAAGCGGAATTGCAACAGAATCCGGTCCTGGAAGAAGTCGCCGAGCCGGAAATGGCCGAACGCAATGCCGAAGGGGAAAGTCCCGCCGAAGCCGCCGATCCCGCCGAACCGCCTGCGGAACTCAACGGCGAATCGCATGAAGTTACCGAGGGAGCCGACAGCGGGGAAGCCGTGGACGATTTTCAGGCCGAATTCGAGAAACTGTTGCAACTGGATCAGGAGTGGCGGGATCATTTTTCCCAGACCAACGTGCCCACCCGCGCTTCGGAGGAAGACGAGGAAAAGCGCCAGTTCATGTTCGATTCGCTCGTCGCTTCGACCTCTCTTGCTGAAAGTTTGCTGGAACAGGTGCGGCAATCCGAGTTGGCCACGGCCGACGTGCCCGTTGCCGAGGTTATCATCGGCAATATCGACGACTACGGTTATCTGAAAGCTTCCTTGGACGAAGTGGCGACGCTCGCCAACGCGACGGGGGACAAAGTTCTGGAAGTGTTGCGGGTGATTCAGACGTTTGAGCCACCCGGAGTCGGGGCGCGGGATTTGCGCGAGTGTTTGATGATTCAATTGGAACGGGAAAAACGGCAGGAATCACTCGAATACGAAATCGTCCGGGATTACATGGATGCGTTGGGCAAACGGCGGATTCCGGAAATCTCCCGCGGCACGGGGGCAACGGTGGAAGAAGTCCAGGAATCGCTGGCGTCCATCGCGCAGCTCGAACCCCGACCGGGTCGGGCGTTTCTCTCCAATGTCGATCAGTTCGTCCTGCCGGAAGTTTTCGTCAAACGCAGCGGCGGCGAATTCGTGGTCACCACCAACAACGAACACATTCCGCATCTCCGTATCAGCAATGTTTACAAAGACCTGATGTCGCAGGGCGAAAACAACGCGGAAGTGAAGAATTACATTCGCGAAAAAATCCGCGCCGGGAAGTTTCTCATCAAGAGTCTGCACCAACGCCAAAGCACCATCGGCAACATTGCGCGGGAAATCGTCAAGCGGCAGCGCGAGTTCATGGAGAAAGGGGTCGCACATTTGAAACCCCTGACCATGGTACAGGTGGCGGAAGTGGTGGGTGTGCATGAAACCACGGTGAGCCGCGCGGTTTCCGGCAAATACATGGAGACCCCGCAGGGCGTGTTCGAAATGAAGTATTTCTTCACGGCGGGCCTGCAAACCGAAACCGGGGCGAATGTTTCCAACACCAGCGTCAAGGACATGATCTCGGACATCTTCAAAGCGGAAGATCCGAGCAAGCCGTTGTCCGATCAGGAGGTGGTGAAGATGCTCAAAGATAAAGGCATCGTGATTGCGCGGCGCACGGTGGCGAAGTATCGGATGGAACTCAACATCCTGCCTTCCAATCTCCGGAAGGTTTATTGAACGCCGCGCTTCGGGCGGAAGTTCTTTTCATTGTCTCGCGGCGACGGACTAAGCAGATTGTCGCCTGCATCCGTTGAAAACGCTGCACCTATACCTCCTGCGTCAAATCGTCGTCACTTTGGTGATGACGGTGCTGGTGTTCACGTTCGTCCTGGTCCTGGGCAACGTGTTGAAGGAAGTGCTGGGGTTGATGGTCAGTGGTCAGGCCTCGGTCGGGGTGGTGTTGGAAGCAGTGGCGTTGCTTGTGCCCTTGGTTGTGATCTACGCGCTGCCGATGGGGATGTTGACGGCGGTGTTGCTGGTATTTGGGCGTTTCAGTGCTGACCTCGAATTAACGGCGGCGCGGGCTGGTGGCGTGAGTTTGATTTCGCTGTGCATGCCCATCTTGGTGCTGAGTCTGATGCTGTGCGGATTGAGCGCCTGGGCAAATATGGAACTGGCGCCGCAATCGCGTTTAGCCTACAAAGGTCTAATCAACAAATTCCTCCGCACGCTTTCGGTGTCACAACTGCCCGAGGGACGACACTTCCCGCTGGAACTTAAGAATCAGGAAAGTTTCATCATCTACATCGGGAAACGTTCGGGAACGGAAATGCGCGACGTGATGGTTTATCAATTGGATCGCGGCACCAATCCGCCGGTGACGTTGTTCGCGCAACGGGCGACCATTGAATCGAGCGGGGAGAGCACCAATCGCTTCAGCGTGCTCCGCTTGACGGATGTTCAAATCGTGGCCGTGCAGGCAGATCAGGCCAATGTCTCGACCAAATCGGAAATCGAATTCTCTTTCGATCCGACCCAACTGGACAGCGGCGGCATGCATACCTCCGTCCGCAACATGAGTTTCACCCAATTGCGGGCGGAATTGGCAGCCATCCGCCAGCGTGTGCTGAGTGAACCGCACGACACGGCGACCGCGAAATCCATCGAAGCGCAATTGACTGCGCTGACGACGCCCATCCAGGTACAACTGCACCGGCAGACCGCGTTTTCCTTCGCTTGTTTTGGTTTCACGCTGGTCGGCATCCCACTCGGCATTCGGGTGCAGCGCCGGGAAACCAACATCGGTTTCGCCATGGCCTTGGTGCTGGTGATGGTTTATTACGGATTAGTGCTGTTGGGGTTGTCGTTGGACAATCACCCGGAATGGCGACCGCATCTGCTGCTCTGGCTGCCGAATCTATTATTTCAAGCAGTGGGCGCGGTGTTGTTGTGGCGCGCGAATCGCGGGTTTTAGCCCACTTTCTGCCGGTTTTTGGACTATTCTGCGGGTTTTTGTCAGTAAGCCTTTCCATCTAAGGGTTTTCCCGGGTTGACCAATCAGCGCCAAGTCCATATACCGTAAGGAGAAAGCATTTAATCCAACAAGCCTATGACACTTACTAAACGCGACTTGGTGATTCGCATCAGCGAAGAATCCGGTCTCACTCAACAGCAGGTTTTGGACGTCGTCCAGAAGACACTGGATTACATTTCGCAGTCTCTGGCCAAAGGCGACAAAGTGGAATTGCGCAACTTCGGAGTCTTCGAAGTGAAAACTCGGAAAGCCCGCGTGGGCCGCAATCCCAATGCGCCTGAAACCGACGTTCCCATTCCGGCGCGGTCAGTCGTTAAATTCAAGGCCGGCAAGGAAATGGCCGCCGACGTCCTCAAGTTGCCGCCGCAACCGGTGGCGTAAGTTTTCGACGAACATTGATTTCGGGCGCAACCGTTGGGTTGCGCCTTTTTCTTTTTATTCGCCGGGCGCTTCCCTAAGCTGGCGCGGACTTTATGGAACGTCTCCCCGGTTTTCGTGATTTTTACCCCGAGCCGCTCCCGCACAAAGACGTGTGGAGTGCGGACGCCCGCCAATACATTTTCAACAAATGGCGCGATGCCGCCCGCCGCTACGGGTTTCGCGAATACGATGGGCCACCACTTGAGCCGTTGGAGTTGTTCACTACCAAGAGTGGCGCCGAAATTGTCGCGCAGCTATACAACTTCAAAGACAAAGGCGACCGCGAGATTGCCCTGCGTCCGGAAATGACTCCGACACTGGCGCGAATGGTCGCGGCGCACGAGCGGAATTACAAAAAACCCATCAAGTGGTTCGCGCTGCCACAACTTTTTCGTTACGAACGCCAACAAAAAGGGCGGCTGCGGGAGCACTTCCAATTCAATGCCGACATCTTTGGCGAACTCGATCCGGCGGCGGATGCCGAATTAATCGCTTTGCTGATTGATACGCTGCGGTCGCTTGGACTCAAAGCAGACGATTTCGTTATCCGGCTCAGCAGTCGCAACGCTTGGAACGAATACTTCACCGCGCGTGGCGGCAAACCCGGTCAGGAGTACGATTTTTTCCAAGTCATCGATAAACTGGAGCGGACGCCACCAGAGGAATCGCAGCAGAAGCTGGCTGTGCTCGGTTTCTCGCTCGACGACGTGAACGCGTTCATCAACTCCGGGTCGCCCACGACTGAACTCGCTTCCATCATCGCCAATCTCACCGCCCGCGGCATGGGTGATTTTGTGAAAGTAGATTACCAAGTCATTCGCGGTCTGGCGTACTATACGGGGCCGGTGTTTGAAGCGTTTGATCGCAAGGGCGAATTCCGCGCCATCGCGGGCGGCGGTCGCTATAACAATCTCGTCAAACTCATCAGCGGTGGCAAAGTGGACCTGCCCGCGCTTGGTTTCGGCATGGGTGACGTGGTGTTGTTGGAATTGCTCAAAGCGCGCGGATTGTTGCCACCTTTCGACGCCGGGGTGGACGTGGTGGTTTTGATTGAAGATGAAAATCTGCGGCCCGCCTCGCTCAAGCTGATTCAAGAACTGCGATCTGCCGGGCGCGTAGTGGAGTATGCGTTTACGCCCACTAAACCGGACAAACAATTCAAGCGCGCGCAGGAACTTAAGGCCGCCTTTACTGCTCGATTGGAGAACGAAGAGACCGTCCGGGTTCGCAATCTTCAGACGCGCGAAGAGAAAACCGCCCCGGTTTCCGAAGCACTCCAACTTCTGCCCCCGCGCGCATGACCTTTCTGCCCATCGTCGAACGCGAGTTGCGGCTGGCCGCACGACGCCGGGTGACGTTTTGGTTGCGGATCGTGGCGGCGCTGACGGCGTTCGTCATCGCGAGCGGGCTCTTCACATTGTTGTTTTATGTTCCGGGCGGCGGCGGGATGCAGCCGGGGGCGCCGCTGTTTGCGGTGCTGACCTGGATGAGCCTCGCGGTGTCACTGTCAGCCGGTTTGTTTTTCACGGCGGACGCGCTCAGCGAAGAGAAACGCGAAGGCACACTCGGCTTTTTATTTCTGACTGACTTGCGCGGTTACGACGTCGTGCTGGGCAAATTATTCGCCACGTCCTGCCGCTGTGTTTTCGCGCTCCTGGCCATCTTTCCAATCCTGGCCTGCACGCAATTATTCGGGGGCGTCGCCGCCGGCCAATTTTGGCGCACGATCCTGGCGTTGATGCATACGCTGTTCTTCTCGCTCGCCGCCGGGATGTTTGTCTCGTCGCTCAGCCGGCATCCGCAAAAAGCACTGGCGGGAACATTCGCGCTTTTGTTTCTGTTGTTAGCCGGTGGCGCCGTTGTGGACGGCGTGATCGCAGGGTTGAGCGACCAGTCATTCAAACCGTGGTTCAGTCTGGTTAGTCCCATCACTGCGTTCATTCAAGCGAACGGAACCGCCAAGGCATATTGGTTGGCTTTCGGCGTCGGGCAGATGATGGCGTGGAGCATGTTGATCGCCGCGTGCTGGTTGGTCCCGCGCAATTGGCAGGACCAGGCTCGCCTGAATGTAGCCGCTTCACCGTGGCGCAGTTGGTGGCGCTTTGGCAGCGTCAGGCAACGCCGCCGGTTTCGCGCTGATTTGCTGGACCGCAATCCGATGACCTGGCTGGCGTGCCGCGAGCGCTGGCAATCGCGGTTGATGTGGATGCTGGTGGCCATCGTGGTGGTGGAATTCTTCCTCACGAGCCTGTTCGATAACCTGTGGTATCACTGGATTGGTTGGGCGACCATCAGCGGTTTGACCGGATTCTTCCTCTATCTGTGGATGGTTTCGCAGGCGTGCCAGTTTTTTTCCGAATTGCGCCGGGCTGGAGTGATTGAACTCTTACTCGCAGCTCCGTTGGATTTTCAGAAAGTGACGTTGGGCGCCTGGCTTGGTTTGGTGCGCGTATTCGGCTTGCCGGTGGGCATCATCTTGTTGGTGCAGTTCTTGACGGAAGCCACCGGATTGAATGCCGCCCGAATGGGCGGGATGCCGACTGTGCAAGGAGAAGCGCTGCCGGGCTGGGTGCAGACCGGGTTCACCGGCGTCTGTAATTTTGCTGCGAGCGTGATGAATCTGATTGCGTTGAGTTGGTTCGGTTTGTGGATGGGGTTGACGTCGCGGAATAGCTTGATCGGCACGCTGAAAACGATCGTATTCGTCCAGATCATTCCGTGGCTGGCCATCGGTTTCGTCAGCGCGATGGCCGTCCCGATTTTCATTTTCGCCTTCAGCGGCAACGCCGGCGGCGCGTTCGTGGGATGGTATCCCTTGGTGGTTACGGGCCTCGCTACTCTTTTATCCATCGGCAAAGACGTTGGGTTTTGGTACGTCGCGCGGAAGAAATTGGGAATGGATTTTCGGGCCACCGCGACGCGGGCCGTTTTGCCAGTGAACCCGATGGCGATGCTGCCGCCGGTGATTACCTTGCCGCCGGTGGTGTCGCCCAGGACGTAATTCCTCTGGATTCATGGGCGACGTCGTTTTGACTTTCGCATCCGCCGTTTCTAATCTGCCTCCATGGAATCACTCCACGCGCCCTGGCGAATTGAATACATCCTTTCGCCCAAGCCGAAACTCGATGAGAGCCTGTTCGTGTCCATCGCGCAATCGAGCGATGACGCAGGCAATCTGGTCATTGCGCGAGATCGCACCTGTTATGCGTTGTTGAATCGCTATCCCTACGTGGGCGGGCACTTGATGGTGGTACCGTACAAACAATCGCCGGATCTCGAAGGTCTCACGGACGAAGAGGTTTCAGATTTGTGGAAGCTGGTGCGCCGCTGCATTGCCACGCTCAAGCGCGAAATGAAACCGGACGGCTTCAACGTCGGCATCAATCTCGGCAAAGTGGCGGGGGCGGGCATCATTGAACATGTGCATATTCACATTGTGCCGCGCTGGAACGGCGACACGAATTTCATGCCGGTCATTGCCGGCGTCGGTGTCGTGCCGCAAGCGCTGACGGAATTAGCAAACAAACTGCGTCAGGCGATGGCGCAATAATTTTTATCCGCATGGCTTCCGAAACTTTACATTTCGACAACGCGCGCATCGCGCAGCAGTTGTTCAACAACGATCCCCGCAACCTCGACGCGCTGGAAAGTCAACTCGGCGTCAAAGCCACGGTGCGCGACGGCTGGATCAAGCTCGACGGCGCCGCCGACGCGCTCGAACGCGCCAAGCAGTTGTTTGTTTCCTTGGAGAGTTCCCTCAAGTCCGGCGCACCCGTGCGGAATCGCGAGTTCACCCACGCATTGAACGTGGTGAAGCACGAGGGCGTCACCACGCTGAAGGATTTGATGACCGACCGCGTGCAAACGCATGAGAAGAAGCCCGGCGTGACGGCGAAAACGGTCGGTCAGAAGAAATACGTGGAAGCGATCCGCGCGCATGATATTACCTTCGGCATTGGCCCGGCCGGCACTGGCAAAACGTATCTCGCGGTGGCCATGGCTCTGGCGGCGTTGCGGGAAGCGAAGGTTTCGCGAATCATTTTGACGCGGCCCGCAGTGGAAGCGGGCGAGGCATTGGGCTTTTTGCCGGGGGATCTTTACGAAAAAATCATGCCGTATTTGCGGCCGTTGCACGATGCGTTGCAGGACATGTTGCCCGCCGATGAGATCCAGAAACATACCGAGCGCAACACGATTGAGATCGCGCCACTCGCGTACATGCGGGGGCGCACGTTGAACAACGCCTTCATCATTCTGGATGAGGCGCAGAACTCCACGACGGAACAGATGCTCATGTTTCTCACCCGGCTCGGGCACGGCTCGAAAGCGGTGATCACCGGCGATGAAACGCAAATTGATCTGCCGCCGCACAAACATTCCGGATTGCTGGAGGCGCATCGCATTTTACGTCAAGTGGAAGGCATTGCGGTAATTGAATTCGGCAAACGCGACGTTGTGCGGCACGCCCTGGTGCAACGCATCATTACCGCCTACGAGGAACATCGCGGCAAGAGCAAGCCCGAATGAGTCTGGAATTGATCATTCGCAATCGTCAGCGCACGCGAGCGGTAAACACCCGATTGTTGCGAAAAATCACCACCACGCTATTGCGCGATCAACTCGCGATCCAAACTGCGGAACTTGGCATCACACTGGTAGCCGCGCCGGAAATGGCGCGGGTGAACTGGCAGTTTCTGCAACACGAAGGTTCAACCGATGTGATTACCTTCGATTACTCCGCCGCGCCGGAATTGCGCCCGCCAGCGGCCGGCGCAGCGCGAACCATCACTGGTGAAATCTTCGTGTGTGTCGATGACGCCATCACGCAGGCAAAACAGTTTCGTTCCACCTGGCCGGCGGAAGTCGTGCGTTACGTGGTGCATGGAATTCTGCACCTGCTCGGATATGACGATCGCCGGACGACCGCCCGGCAGCGCATGAAGCGGGAGGAAAACCGGCTCGTGCGCCGGTTGGCGCAGCAGTTTTCCTTTCGCGCGCTGGCGAAGTAAGCCGGGGGGCGATTATTTGGCTGTGCCCGTGGGATACTTGCCGCGCAGCACGTAAACGAGCGACTTGACCGCCAGTTCAAGGAACGGAAACGGTTTCGCGATGAAGTCGTTGCCGCCACTCATCGTGGAATTGGCGCGGTTCTGAAAATCATTCAATCCGGTGACGAACACGACCGGCGTCTTTTTGTGCAAGGGCAGGGCGCGCAGTTTCGTGCAGAGTTCGTGGCCGGTCATGCCGGGCATGTCCACGTCTAGGAATACGAGATCGTACGACGTCTCGGACAAGAGTTTGAGCGCGACATTGGGATCGTCCACGCCCACGGATTTGAGTTTGGCGCGTTCCAACGCGTGCGTGACGGCCCGGCGGGAAATGGCCTCGTCGTCCACTACGAGAATATTCGCGGCGGGCGGCGTGGTCGGCGGGAACGGGTGCTCCAACAGAACCGGCAGAAAATCCACGGCATTCGCCAGCGTGCGCAACGTCGAAGCGTTAATGCTGTCAGGCTTCTCGTGCAATTCCATGATCAACGCTTCGAGTGCTTCCGCCAGTTGCGCCAGTTGCGGTATGCCGGCCAACGAAGCGGCACCCGTCAGGCTATGCACGCGGCGATACATGTCCTGGGTGTAATTGAGTCGTTCCGGGCCGGGGCTGGTCTTGGCCAGCGCTTTGATGGCGTTGCGCAACGCGGTGAGCGTTTCGGGAAAATTAGTCGTAAACGAATTGCGCATCTGGGTCTGGTAATTGGCGCTGGCATCCAATGGCGTTGGCGTCAGCTTCGCGCGCGGCTCGGCCGGTGTCGCTTTTGCCGCGGCTTCGACATTCAGTCCCAACGACCCGCGCACGGCGTCGATCACCTGCTTCGGCGAACAATTGGCCTTGGAAAGACACTTGGTCGCCCCGGCCTTCCAGGCATCTTGCACCAGATTGCTCAGATAGGTATTGGAGAACACGATGAGCGGCAGCGTTTGCCACTCGGCTTGCGCGCGGATTTTTTTGATCAAATCCAGGCCGCTCAGTTGCGGTAGGATCAAATCCAAAATCACGACATCCGGGCGAAAGGATTGCACCAATTCCAAACCGGTTGCGCCATTGTTGGCGGCCTCCACTTGAAAGCCTTCCACCGCGAGTTTGTTACGGTAGATGTTGGTGACGACCAAATCGTCTTCAATGATGAGAACTTTCTTCATGACTGGGAATGGGGCGCGGTGCTGGGCGACAGATACGGCGCCAGCGTGTTACGGATGAGTTCGAATTCGGTTACGACTTGCGTGAATAATTCCGGCGCGTTCGTCAGTTTGCCGGCCTCGCCCTGATGTTCGAGTTCGCGAAGCAGGGGGACGATGCGTTGCATGCCGCAGGTGGCGCTGGCCCCGGCGCAACTGTGCGCAATGCGGCGCACCCCGGGAGCGTCGCTGGTCTTGACTGCCGCCTGCAACTGATCGAGTTGCTGCGCGGTTTGTTTGACGTACAGCGTTGCGAGTTCGGTCAGATTTTCCGGATTCCCTTCGCTGAACTCGTGCAAGCGGTCCATATCCACAGGGGGCAGGTTCTTCATAGGCTTTTCGGTATTGACCATCATTGCCGCGGCATCCGCGACGGAATCGCTTTTCGCCTTGGCCACGTCCAGCGCGGCTTTCTCGCCCCACCGTTCCACCACGGCCCGCATATCTTCCGGGCGCACGGGCTTGGACAGATAATCATCCATCCCGGCTTCGAGACACTTTTCGCGGTCGCCCGGCATGGCGCTTGCCGTCATCGCTACTACGATTATCGGCGATTTATAATTTGGATTAACCGCCCGATTTTTCTGGCGCTCGCGAATTTGCCGGGTGGCCTCCAAGCCATCCATCTCCGGCATCATCACGTCCATGAATATCATGTCGAACGGTTCGGAATCAATGGCTGCCAGCGCCTCAATTCCGTTGCCCGCCACTTTGGGCGTGTAACCCATTTGCCCCAACAGCCGCGTCGCCACCTTTTGATTGATGAGGTTATCGTCACACAACAGCACGCGCAGCGGCAAGCGATGGGAAAGTTTCGGGTCGAGTTTGTTGGTTGCCGAAACGGGTTTGGGCGCGGCCCGGACTCCGGACATCACGCGCACCAGCGTTTCAAACATTTGCGCCGGCTTGATCGGTTTGGTCAGGCACGTGACGAATCCGGCTTGCGCAAACTCCGGATTATCTGCTCGTACGCCCATCGACGTGAGAAGAATCAGCGGCATATCCTTGCCGGTCGGCAGTTGGCGAATTTCGCGCGCCAACATCAGCCCATCCATGCCGGGCATCTGCATATCGAGAATCGCCAGGTCGAATTTTTCGCCGGCCCGCAACCAGGCCAGGGCTTCTTCGCCCGTCAGAGACGTGCGAGGCGTCATGCCCCACTTTGTCGTTTGCGCGGCGAGAATCCGGCAGTTCGTGGAGTTGTCGTCCACGATCAACAATTTCAAATTGGCCAGTTGCGGTTGCGGATTGTCCCACATCGCCAGGTTGCCCGGCGGGGTCGCCTGGAGGGGCAACTCAAATTGAAACGTCGAGCCGGCGCCCGCCGTGCTCTCCGCCCAGAGTTTTCCGCCCATTAACTCCACCAACCGGCGGCTGATGGATAAGCCCAGTCCGGTGCCGCCAAAATGGCGCGTGGTCGAAGCGTCCGCCTGCACGAACGGGCTGAATAGTTTCGCCAGGCGTTCCGGCCGAATGCCAATACCGGTGTCGCGTACCGCGAACCGCAGCATCCACGTGGCGCCGGATTCCGCGCGGTTTTCCGGGAACTGAACCACATTTACCGAGACCACGATTTCCCCTTGGTCGGTGAACTTCACGGCATTTCCGACGAGATTCACCAAAATTTGCCGCAGGCGCGTGACGTCGCCCAGAACCTGCGGCGGCACGCTGTCTTCCATCTGATACGCGAGATCAATCTGTTTTTCGCCGGCTTTGGCGGCCAACAGGTCGAGCGATTCCTCGATACACGCGCGCAAATCCACCGGCCGATGTTCGAACTCCAGTTTGCCCGACTCGATCTTCGAGAAATCCAGAATATCGTTGATGATCGTCAGCAACGATTCGGCGCTGGAATAAATCGTGTCCACGTAACTGCGCTGCTCCGACGCGAGCGGGGTTTCCAGCAACAAACCCGACATCGCAATCACGCCGTTCATCGGCGTGCGAATCTCGTGGCTCATGTTGGCGAGAAACTCGGATTTGTGCTTCAGCGCCAGCGCCGCGGCATCGCGTTCTTCGATGAGCGTTTCGTTCTGCCGTTTCAAGTCGTCGCAATAACGCTTCTGTTTCAACGCGGCAAAGATGCGCGTTTGCAATTCAGCGGCATCGAACGGTTTGGTCAGATAATCCACCGCGCCCAATTCGAGGCCGCGGGTTTTTTCTTCCGCACTGCTGCGGCCGCTCAACATGATCACCGGCACCTCAGCGGTTTTCGGCGCGGCTTTCATCGCGCGCAAAAATTGAAATCCGTCCAGGCCCGGCAGTCCGACGTCCAGCAAAACAATATCCACCGGGCGATTGTTCAGATGGGAAAGCGCCTCGCTGGAATTGTTGGCGTGCGTCAGCTTCAGTTGCGCGGCTTCGAAGTATCCCGCCAACATGTCGGCGATCATCAAGTCATCTTCGACCAGTAAAACTTGCGCGGCATCAGAATTCATACAGCTCTAAAATCAATCCACACTTCACGAGTGCGTTAAAAACACGAATTGAGCCGCATTTAGCATGTTCGACACCAACCCCGGTTTCTCCCCGGGGCGCACCGCCGTCGCCCTAATATTTTCCCTGTGAACAGCCTGCATCGGCCGTCGCGCCGGCTTTTTGCGGGCACTCCAAAGCGTGAAATCCGCCACCCTTTTTCTGACCTGATTCAAGACAAGCCATCCCCGGTTCGGGACAAAGAAATCCGCGGTCCATCCGACCGACTATGACGTTCCGAGCCGGCGCTGCGCTGGCGGCGCCGCGGAGAGTTGTGGACCGCAAAAAGGTTTGAGTTAAACCGTTTTCGTCGCCATCATCCGCGTCCCTTGGATGCTGAATTCCGCAATCCGAATTCCGCATTCCGCACTTAAATGAAACGCACGCATCATTGCAACGAACTGCGCCCGGCGCACATCGGACAGACGGTCACTTTGAACGGCTGGGTCCACTCCCGGCGCGACCTCGGCGGCCTCATCTTCATTGATATCCGCGACCGCGAAGGCCGCACGCAAACGGTGTTCGATCCGTCCGACCTGACGCCCGCGGTTTTCGAGCAAGCCGCCGCGCTCCGTGCCGAATGTGTCGTCAGCCTTACCGGCAAGGTGCGGCAACGTCCCGCCGGCACGAACAACACCAAGATTCCCACCGGCGAAATTGAAGTCGGCATCACCGCGCTCGAAGTGCTGAACATGGCCGACGTGCTGCCGTTCCAGATTGATGATCCCGAAGCCGCCGCGAAAGTGGCCGAAGACACGCGCCTGCAATATCGCTATCTCGACCTGCGCCGCCCGGAAATGGCGCGCAATCTCCGCACGCGTTCCAAGGTCGCCATCGCCACGCGCAGTTACATGGACGAGCAGGGCTTCCTCGAAGTCGAGACGCCGACGCTGTTCAAGTCCACGCCCGAAGGCGCGCGCGAATTTCTCGTTCCGAACCGCCGCGAAGCCGGGACGTTCTACGCGCTGCCGCAATCGCCGCAGCAGTTCAAACAGATTCTCATGGTCAGCGGCGTCGAACGTTACTTCCAGCTCGCGCGTTGCTATCGCGACGAGGACCTGCGCGCCGACCGTCAGCCCGAGTTCACGCAAGTGGACATCGAGATGAGTTTCATTGACCGCGAAGACATCTACGCGCTCATCGAAGGCTTGCTCAAGCGCGTCTGGAAAACCGCGCTGAACATTGACATTCCGACGCCGTTCAAGCGCATCAGCTTTGAAGAAGCGCTGAATCGGTACGGTATTGATAAACCCGACACGCGTTTCGGCATGGAACTCGTGGACTTCAGTGCAGAATTCAAAGGCTCGAAGTTCGGCGTGTTCGGCAAATGCATCGAAGCGGGCGGGGTGGTGAAAGCCATCAACGCCAAGGGTCTCGCTGGCGCAACGCAAGGCCAGATCGAAACGATGACCGAATACGCCAAGAGTTTCGGTGCAAAAGGTCTCGCGTTCATCAAAGTTGAAAACGGAGAGTGGAAATCGCCCATCGTGAAATTCTTCAGCGACGCGGAAAAAGCCGCGCTCACGAGCAAACTGCAAATCCAGGAAGGCGACTTGATTCTCTTCGCCGCCGATCAATGGCTCAACGCGTGCGAAATCCTCGGCAAGATTCGGTTGTATTGCGCTGACGTGTTGAAAGCGCAAGGCAAGCTGACGATTGATCCGCAACAGTTCAATTTCCTCTGGGTCGTGGAATTTCCGCTGCTCGGTTTCGATCGTGAGAACAACCGCTGGTATTCCAGCCATCATCCGTTCACCGCGCCGGTGCAGGAAGACATTCCGTTGCTCAAGACCGACCCCAAGAAAGTCCGCGGCCAGCACTACGACATCGTCGTCAACGGCGTTGAGCTTGGCGGCGGCTCGATCCGTATCCATCAGCCCGACGTTCAGAAGACCATCTTCGAGGAACTGCTCCAGATTCCGCCGGACGAAACCAAGCTGCGTTTCGGTTACATGCTCGAAGCCTTCCGTTACGGCGCCCCGCCGCATGGAGGCATCGCCCTCGGCTTCGACCGCTTGATTGCGATTCTCTGCGGCACACCGAGCATCCGCGACGTCATCGCGTTCCCCAAGACCGCGAAGGGCACGGACCTGATGACGAGTTCGCCTTCGAGCGTTTCGCCAAAACAACTCCGCGAACTATACATTGACGTGAAGGTGAAGAAGCCGGAGTCGCCCGCCGCGCCGAAGGAATGACTGGGAAAGGCGCCCGACCACGCGAAAAGCGTCATGGAGTGCGCTGGCAGAGCGCGGCGGCGACAGCGCTTTTGCGCGGACTTATACCCTCCATGACTGGAAATGCCTTTGGGCGGGCGAAAGCGGCGTGGCGCTGCGCTTCCCGCCGCAGTCCAAGAAGCCGCTGCTTCTGTAGGTCATCTTTGCCAGCTTGGATGAGTTTTTCAGCGCCGTAGGCGCGAAATCTTTGTAGTTCGTGAATCCAAATCGGAATCAAGCTCCGTCGGAGCGGAATAGGCGGGAAGATGTCGCTCCTACGGAGCTCAAGATTTTGCGGCGGATGATTCTACAAATATGCCACACCTACGGCGCTCTCATTCGCGACGTCATCGCCTTCCCGAAGACTGCGAAGGGCACGTGCCTGATGACGGATTCACCGAGCGCCGTTTCGCCCAAGCAACTGCGCGAGCTTTACATTGAGGTGAAGGTAAAAAAGCCCGAAGCGCCGGCTGCGCCGAAGGCTTGAGTCAATC
>CAZKMR010000044.1:0-9796 GCA_964553795.1 uncultured Bifidobacterium sp.
CTGATTTCGGCCATTCTACATCGCATGAGCACGGTCAAAGAAATCGAGTCGGCCATCAGTGGATTGTCGTTGCCGGAGATGCAGGCGGTGCGCGATTGGCTGGAAGACCTGATCGAGGATCAATTGGAAGTCAGTGATGAGTTCAAGGCCAAAATCCAGCGAGCCAATCAGGAGATCGCGGCGGGGAATCATTCCCGGACGCGCCAACCAGACGGCCAGTGAAGGCCGCCCTGCAAATCTTCTCCCGCGATTTCGACGCGGATTTCTTCAAGCTGCCACCTGACCTCCAGTCCCGGATTCAATCCACGATTGACCGCTTGGGACAAGCGCTGGACAAACATCCGCACCATCGGATGAAAGGGTTGGATGCCTATCGCTTTCGGGTCGGAGATTATCGAGTGATCTACAATTTTGATCTCACGCGAGGAACGCTTCACTTATTGGCCGTCGGCCACCGGCGCGAGGTTTATCGGAAATAGAAAGCGCGAGCTGAAGCTTTCCCCTCCGCCCGCGTTGATGTTTCTGCGCTTCGTTTTGTTCACGCCGCACCACGCAGGCTGGCGTCGGCGTCCTTGATGACGAAGCGCGCCTTGAGCCGGGCGACTTCGCTCGCGAGGTTGGCGGCTTTCACCGAGTCCAGCACTGCGTCGAAGTCCTTGTAGGCGGCGGGCGCTTCGTCCTTCGGATACAGACGGCAGTTCGTCAGGATGTCGTTCGCCGTGAACTCGTCGTCCACGGTTTTCTGATCCAACGTGCGGTCCGCCATCTTGCGGCCCATCGCACGGCCCGCGCCGTGGTTCACCGAATACGCCGCCACATGCGCGCCGGAATCGGCGACCATGATGGAGCTGCCCGCCGTCGGATTGCCCGGGAGCAGGATCGGATGACCGGTCGTGGCGAACAGCGTGTTTTGCAACGCCGGATGTCCCGCCGGAAACGCGCGCGTCGCGCCCTTGCGATGAACCCAGCCCTCGCCTTTGAACCCGCCGTTGCCGTCCGACAGCAACTCTTTGCGCGTGATGTTGTGGCTGATGTAATACACCAGCGACCCTTTCACGCCGGGAATCACTTCCTGAAACGCCTCGAGCACGAGCGCGTTGATGAGCAGATGGTTCACGGTCGCGAAGTTCGCGCCGAGCGCCATGTCATCGAGGTACGCGTCGGCTTCGGACGTGCCGAGCGGTGCATAGACGAGTTCCTTGTCGTCGCCGGGCAACGGGATGTCCCACTGCGCGAACTTGCGTTGCAGGTCGTGGAACTGGCCGGTCGCCAGCGCGTGACCGAATCCGCGCGAACCACAGTGCGAGAGGAAGCCCACACAACCATCGCGCAATCCGAACACACCCGCTGCCTGACGCGCACGATCGTTGTCCTCGACGCGAACCACTTCGCATTCGCCGAAATGATTGCCGCCGCCGTACGAGCCGAGCTGGCTGATCTTTTCGACGAAGTTCGAGAAGCGGTTGGACCGCAGCCATTCCAAGCGCAACACCAAGGCGTCAAGCGTTTCGTCATGGCCGACATGCACCGCGTCTTCGCAACGCTGCGCCCACTCGAGCGGGATACCGAGCGCGTGCAACACTTCCGCCGACGCGCTTTCGGTCACGACTTTCACGCCGAGCGCTTCGCCAACTTTGCGGGCTTTGCGCGCAGAACGTTGTCCGCGACCCGGACCAGTGGGCGTGCGTTCGAGAATTGCATCAATGAGTGCCCGACGAACCGTCTTGTCCGCGACTTGATCTGCAGGCAAATCAAGTTGTAGGAAGCTCATCGAGCATTTGATGTCCACGCCGACCGGGCCGGGATAGATGTGCGTCGGCGACGTAAGCACGCAACCCACCGGCGCGCCGTAACCGGCGTGCGCGTCGGGGTTGAGCACAAGATCCGTCACGCCGGGTGCGCTGCGGGCATTGAGCGCCTGCTGGAGGCACGTCGCATCGAAACCGGCGCGAATGGAATTCGTGCCGATGACAGTGATGGGCTTGCCCTTGTCGCCCGGTGCGGGAATGAAGCCCGTCGCCTCGCCCGTGGCGTGGATTTGGACTGGGTTGTTCGTGTTCATGGTTTTTCTGAGTTGATGGTTAATGAAATGATTTGGGAATGAAAGTGCGAGACGATGCGTCCCGCCGTTCCTGGTAGCAGTTTTCGCGCTGCGAAAACTCCGCCCGCGTCGTAGCGGGCGGAACGGGACGGCGAGACGCATCTTCCCTTCAAGGCATTGCGCCGCTGCACGCGGCGCTGGTTTTCGCAGCGCGAAAACCGCTACCTCTTAGCCTCGGCGCAGTCATCGGAGTGTGAGTGCGCGTTTACTGGTGGATGGGTCGGTTTTTGCGAACGCCATGGTGAGGAAGTTGTCCACCTGGGCGTTTTCGGTTAGGCCGAATTGTTTCAACACCGGCACACCGACGATGCGGCCAGCCAGTTCTTTGACGGGCAGGAACTCGTTGATGAGTTGCAGCACGCGGGCGTAGTCGCCTTCCTCCGGATCAACGTAGGTGTAGGAGTCGCGATACGCGGGCTCTTCCTCGCGCCAGATTTCGTCCGGGTCGGCAATGCGAACTTCGGACAAATCCGCGCGCCGAAAATAAACGGTCGCGTCATCGCGAATCCGGCGTTCGTCCCCCAGCAGCCAAACGAGCACCGAGCCATTTTGCAGGCTGGAGCAGGCGTGAGTGATGAGCCGGGTTTTGGACGAACGAACGAGCAACGCGGCACGAACCCGCAGCGCGGCGTCGGCGGAGATTTCGCCCACGCCCATTAGGTCGAGTTGAAAGGTCCGTGGTTTCTTCGCCAGGGCCTTCTCCAATTCAGCGATGCGGTCGTTATAGTACGAGTTGCCGTAGGTTAGGATTTCCAATTTGAACTGGCAGGGGTTTGGTTTGCGGCGGGTTTTCATAAATCTTTCCTCGACGGATTTCAAAGTTGTGGTTTAACGGATTTTGCGGTGGCGCGGCGATATGGGCCGGAAGGTCCATTGTCAGAAATGCCAGGTGTGGCTAAAACCTGCTCCTCTTATGAAATCCTTTGTGCGTCTCGTGGTCGCCTTGCTGACGTTTTCGGGCGCGATAAGTAATCTTTCCACCGTTCAGGCGGCTACCGATCCCAATCTCAACCTCACGATCATTCGCAATAATCAACACGCGATCGTCAGTTGGTTCGGAACGAACACCACGGCGTATCAGATCGAAGTGAGCACGAATCTGACGGCTTGGAGCAGTCTTCTGCCAATCCTTCCCGGTGGCGGCGCAATGATTCACTTCACGAACACGACCCCGGGCCAGGTGCGAGAGTATTTTCGGGTGCGACGGATTCCCGATACCACGGCTGCGGTGTTCAATCCCACGACGGGCGTGTTGACCATCACCGGCGACGCGTTGCCAAACATCATCGTCGTGAGTCGCGATATTCCGGGAACCATCCGCGTCAACGGCGGAACGGTTGCCATCACCGGCGGAACTCCGACAGTGGCCAACACCACATTGATTCAAATCTTCGGCGGCGCGGGAAACGATCAATTGTCGCTCGATGAATCCAACGGCGCGTTGCCCATCGCGCATCTCTTTGGAGAGAGCGACCGTGATACGCTGACCGGTGGTTCCGGTGCAGACATTCTCAACGGCGGTCCGGGAGACGACACGCTAGACGGCAAAGGCGGCGCGGATAGTTTGATCGGCGGCGATGACCACGACACCGTCATTGGCGGCGACGGCGATGACACCGCACAACTCGGCAGCGGAAACGATAGATTCATCTGGAACCCCGGCGACGATACGGATGTAGTCGAGGGCGGCGATGGCGTTGATACCGTGGAAATCAACGGTGGCAATGGCGCGGAAGTTTTCACCACCACAGCCAACGGCACTCGCGTGCGGTTTGATCGTCTCGATCCCGCGCCCTTTTCAACCGACATCGGCACGTGCGAAAATCTGTTACTCAACGCCAACGGCGGCAACGATTCCTTCTCCGCCACAGGCAATCTCGCCGCGTTGATCAGCATCACGGTGGATGGTGGTCCGGGCAATGATACGTTGCTGGGCAGCAATGGGGCCGACCTGTTGATCGGCGGCGATGACGATGACTTCATTGATGGCCAGCAGGGGAACGATTTGATCCTCATGGGTGCAGGCAATGACACAGCTCAATGGGATCCAGGCGATGGGAGCGACGTCATTGAAGGTCAGGTTGGCAATGACAAACTGCTGTTCAACGGCAGCGCCGGTTCGGAAATCTTCAATGTGTCCGCCAATGGTGGGCGAGTCCTGTTCACTCGCAACCTCGGCAACATCGTCATGGATGTGAACGATGTGGAGAACCTCGAACTTAATCTGTTAGCAGGAAATGACTTTTTCACCGTCAACGATCTGGCCGGCACTGCTCTGACTAACATCATCGCGGACCTGGCGGCACCGGGAGGCGTCGGCGACGCAGTGGTGGACAACGTCATCATCAACGGCACTGCGGCCGATGACGTCATTACCGCAACGCTTCCAAGCGGTGACATTTTGATTACCGGTCTGGCGGCCAGCGTGCTCGTGGATGGTTTTGAAACGACCGATGTCATCCGCATTCAAGGTCTGGCGGGTGACGATGTCATTGATGCCTCTGCGGTTAATGGCAATAACGCGCCTCTGGTCCTCGATGGAGGAGTGGGAAATGACAACCTGCTCGGTGGCGCTGGCAACGACACGCTGCTCGGGGGCGACGAAGATGACGTGTTGTTTGGCGGCCCCGGCGCTGACGTGATTGACGGCGGGCTCGGAGAAAACCTCATTTTTCAAGATGGGATCGGCGTCACGAGCAATATTGTTACGGTGTTCGGCGACGATTTGGACAATACGATCACCATCAGTCGCAGTGCCGGCGGCAATATCTTGTCGAACGGAGTGGCCATTCCCGGCGCGACGGTCGCGAATACTGCGTTGATTCGCGTCTTCGGTCGCGGTGGCCATGACCACATCAGTTTTGACGAAGCCAACGGCGCATTGCCTGCAGCTTTCCTCTTCGGCGGCGCGGGCACGAACACCTTGATCGGCGGTTCAAGTGCGGATTTTATTTTCGGCGGTCGCACCAACGACGTCATGATGGGCCGAGGCGGATTTGACTTTTTATTCGGCGGGCCGGGCGATGACATCTTGACCGGTGGCGACGGTGACGATCAAGCCTTTGGCGGAGCAGGTCATGATCGTTTCGACTGGAATCCCGGCGATGACACCGACCTGAACGAAGGCGGAAGTGGAAATGACCTGGTTCAGGTCAATGGCGGCAACGGCGCGGAAGTTTTCACCACCACGGCCAATGGCACGCGCGTGAGATTTGATCGTCTTGATCCCGCGCCGTTCTCGCTCGACATCGGGACGTGTGAATATCTGATGCTGAATGCCAACGGCGGCAACGACTCTTTCTCTGCTACCGGGAATCTGGCGGCCCTGATTGCAATCACCGTTGATGGTGGCCCGGGCAACGACACGCTGCTGGGTAGCAACGGTGCGGATTTGTTGATCGGCGGCGATGACGATGACTTCATTGATGGCCAGCAAGGCAACGATGTCATCTTCATGGGTGCCGGCAACGACACCTTCCAATGGGATCCGGGTGATGGCAGCGACACGATTGAAGGTCAGGACGGTAATGACAAATTGCTCTTCAATGGCAGCAATGGCTCGGAAATCTTCGATGCCTCGGCCAATGGCGGCCGCGTCCGGTTCACTCGCAATCTGGGCAACATCGTCATGGACCTGGCAGGAATCGAAAACCTCGAACTCAATGCCCTGGGCAGCACGGACACTTGCGTGATCAACGATCTGACCGGGACGGACTTGACCAACATTCTGACGGATCTCGCAAGCACTATCAGCGGCACTACCGGCGATGCCGCAGCGGACAATGTGATCATCAACGGCACGAGCGGCGATGACGTGGTTTATGTCAGCAACACGAGTAACGTGGTGAATGTGGTTGGATTGTTCGCCACGGTGACGATCACGGCAAGCGAACCGGCCAACGACCGGATCACCATCAACGTCCTGGGCGGCGATGATGTGGTGGACGCTTCGGCCTTGGCAGCGGGAATCATTTCTCTCACCGCAGACGGCGGCGCGGATCATGATGTGCTGATTGGCAGTGCCGGAGCGGACGTGCTGCTGGGCGGTACCGGTGACGATGTGTTGCTGGGCGGTCCCGGCGTGGATGTGCTCGACGGTGGCCCCGGCGATAACATCGTGATTCAGGATTGAAGTCCAGCGGACTGCCCGGGTGCTGCGATGGAGTCTCCAGCCGGAATTGCCGCGGCGGCAAATCGAGTTTGAATTGTGCGGTCAAGCGGCTGTGAAATGGGGTCCGCGCCCTCCGTTTCGCCCGATCACGCCGAGGGCGGGCGCGGCACATTGGTCGGAGGCTTGGGGGAAGCGGCGTTCCGGGGTGGTCGCAGCCAGGAGGCCACAACGGAAACCGTCAGCACGGTCACAATCACCCCCAATGAAATCAGAGTGTCAATTTTGTAAGGCGAGTGAGCCAGCATCATTTTCACCCCCACAAAGGCCAGCACCACGCCGAGCCCGATCTTGAGGTAGTGGAACTTGTTCATGACGCCGGCCAACGCAAAGTAGAGCGAGCGCAGGCCGAGAATCGCGAACACGTTTGAGGTATAAACGATGAACGGATCGGTGGTGACGGCAAAAATGGCGGGGATGCTGTCCACGGCAAAAACCAGGTCGGTAAACTCCACCAGGAGCAACACCACGAACAGCGGCGTGGCCATGCGGATGCCGTTTTCGCGGACGAAGAAGCGGTCCTCCCGATAGTCACTGGTTACCGGCATCAGGCGCTTGAACCAGCGCACCACCGGGTTGCGCTCGGGATGAATTTCCTCCGAACGATTCACGATCATCTTGATGCCCGTGAGGATCAGGAACGCGCCGAAAATGTAAATGATCCAAGCAAAGCGGGTGATAAGCGCCACGCCCGCGCCGATCATTATCGCCCGCATCACCAGCGCGCCGAGAATGCCCCAGAAAAGTACTTTGTGTTGATACTTCAGGGGCACGGCAAAATACGAAAACAGCAGTGCGAAGACGAAAATGTTGTCCACGCTCAACGACTTCTCAATCAAGTAGCCGGTGAAGAACTCCAGCGCCTTCTGCGATCCGGCGAAGTGCCAGACACCGACGTTAAAAAGCAGGGCCAGCCCCACCCACACTGCGGTCCAGATAAGCGATTCTTTGAGCGATACCGCGTGCGCTTTGCGGTGAAACACGCCCAGGTCCAGCGCCAGCATGACCAGCACAAAGACGCTGAAAGCGATCCAAACCCAGAGCGGTCCGATGGTTTCCATGGAGTGTTCCTAATCGATTGCGAATAATAGCAGTGCGGGCACTATTGGCCGCGGATGAGCGGCAACAATTGGCTGACGTTCACCGAACCGGCTTTCTGCTGAATATCACCCGCGTAACGCGAATGCAGTGAGCGCGCCTGTTCCGTGAGCGAACCAAACAGCGAGCGCAGTTCGATGGCGGAAAGTTTTCGTCCGCCCGAATAATACTGTTGCGCCAGCCGCCCCAGCGCCCAGGTCGTGGCAAAGGACATCACCGAACCGGCGGCTTGTTTGCCCACGGTTTTGCCCATGCCGCCGCCGACCTTGCCGAGCAATCCGCCCAGCAGTTTGCGCGCGTAGCCTTCCACTACTTGCGAAGTCAGGCCCACTCCCGCCGCCGCCAGCAGTTCCTTGATATGGCCGCGGCCCAGTTCATGGCCGTAACTTTTGCCAACGCGATAAACCATTTTCATCTGCAACGGCACGATGGCCATGGTGGCGAGGGATTCGGGCAGCAACTCCAGGGCGCCGTTCAGAATGGCGTAGTTCAATACCATCTTGTCCACCTGGGCGTCCACGGCGGACGAAGTTGGGATCACCGGCGGCACGGCGGTATCGGTCAGCGGTTCAATGGCAATCGCCTCGGCTGCACGGTCAACAGTGGCGGCTGCCGCATCCGCCAGCTTCAGTTCGCGTCGCAGTTCGGCGAGAAAGGCCTTTTCGGCTTCGGATTGCGCGCCGTCCGCATCGCAAACACAAACCGCCATTTCGTAAGCCAGTTGACGCAGTTCGGGCGATGGCAACGCCGCCGCCGCTTGCGCGGGCGTGACCTGTTTGAGCAGCACCCGCTGGTAAAGCGCTGCCGGTTTCACTTCGGTGTGCGGCAGACTTTCGGCGATGCGCTTGAGTTCGGCGCGTTCGGTGTCGTGCTTTGCGCCGTCGGCAAATGCGGCCATCAGAGCGAGGCTAAGAATGGCTTCCTGTTCAACGGTGGTCATGTTTTGTCTGCGCAGGGTGATTCAAGTCAGGGGCGGGTGGACGCGCCGCCGGGGACATTTTAACGCCACTCACTTTTTGGCCCGGCGGTTCGGACGCGCGGCGCGTTGCCATTTGAGTTGGAATTCCAGTTCCTCCGCGCCGCCTTCGCGTTCGTGCTCGATGTTAAAGTTTGCCGCGGCGGGAATGTGCAGGCGTTCGCCAGCCACCGCGATGGTGAAGGGTTGGCCTGCTTCCAGGGCGTCGGCCAGTCGCCGCAGTTTGGCAATGAAGGCCGCGCGAGGATAAGTCTTTTCAAGGTCGCGTGATTTTTTGGTTTTCATGGTCACTGTGCGTCAGATCAAATTTTGTGGTGGGAGTATTGCGTGATTCCCGCCCTTCACCAATTACATGTTTTCGATTGCTGTGTTCGGTTAAACCGAACACCTTCGCCGGGTGGAATTCTTGAACTACCATCACCTGCGTTATTTCTGGCTCGTGGCCCAGGCAGGCAACTTGCGTAAAGCGGCCGACAAGCTTCATGTCTCGCAGTCCGCCATTTCCGCCCAAATCGCCGCGTTGGAAGGTGTGCTGGGAGAGAAGCTGTTCCGGCGCAGTCCGCAGGGCTTGACGTTAACTGAAACGGGACACCAGGCATTCAGCTATGCGGAGGAAATTTTCGCCTTGGGGCAGGATTTTCTGCATTCGATCAAGCAACGCCCCACGGCCCGCCCATTGCGCGTCCGGATCGGCATCGCCGATTCCCTCCCGAAGCTGATCAGCCAGGAAATCGTCCGGCCAATTTTTCGGCTGCCGCAACCGGTTCATGCCGTCTTCACCGAAGGCAAGGCCGCCGATCTACTGGCGCAACTGGCGGTTTACCGGCTGGATCTGGTGCTGGCGGACGAACCCGCGCCCAGCGGCTTTCCGCTCAAGGCGTTCAATCATTTGCTCGGGGAGAGTGGGGTTACCTTGTGCGCGGAACGGAAGCTGGCCCGCAAGTTACGGCGGCAATTCCCGCGCTCGCTCCACCACGAACCCATGCTCCTGCCCACCAGCGGCACCGCCTTGCGGCGGACGTTGGAGCGGTGGTTTCAGGAACAGGGAATTCAACCCCGCGCGGTAGCCGAATACGATGATACCGCTCTGATGACCATGGCGGCGGCTGATGAACTCGGCTGTTTTCCGTTGCCGACAGTGGCGGTGGGCGAGGCCGCTTCGCGTTATGGCTTTCAGACCATTGGCGAGGCGCGCGGCTGCATGGTCCAATTCTACGCCATCAGTGCTGAGCGCAAACTTTCTCATTCCGCCGTGGTGGCCATCACGGCCAATGCCGCCAGCAACCTCGCAACAAAAAGGCCCGCCCGGGCCAAGCCATAATGCGCTGACGGAAACGCTCCGGTATTGGGACGCCGGGTGGACTTGCGTTGATCCGGACCAACTTGGATGGTTGGCTGCGCGAGCGGCATTGCATTCGCAGACTTGGAAGAGTTGAAGGTTGCAGGGTTGCAA
>CAZKMR010000044.1:9896-36379 GCA_964553795.1 uncultured Bifidobacterium sp.
CGTCGCGATGACGGACACGAGTCCGGCGTTAACGAGATCGGCGATCACGTCCTCAATGCTCTTATACGCGGCGGGCGCTTCCTCGTAGAGCAAGTCCCGCGCTTCGCAGACGACGCGACTGCCGAGTCCGGTTTGTGCCAACTCGGCCACGCGGAAACGTTCGCGCATCCGTTGCCGTGCTTCGCTTCGCGTCCACTTGCGACCCGCTCCGTGCGCGAGCGACCACGCGTGGCTCTCACCGTCACCGGTTGGTTTCACGAGGTAACTCAACGAGCCGCGTGAGCCAGGGATGATCACGAAGCTGGCGTTGGCGTCTACCGCGCCTTTGCGATGCAACCACGCAACTTCGTTGGTGGGGACGTCGCGCTGCGAAGTCCGGTCAGCGCAGCGCGCTGACCCTACCTTGATTGGCGTGATGCTGTTGTGGCAACCGTCCCACAGGCGCTCGATGCTCGCCCCAAGCTTGGCGGCGAAGCGGTGCGCGATGAGTTCGCGATTCGCCTTGGCCCAGCGCACGGCGAAGTCATGACCACGGAGATATTGCTCTGCAGCCGTCGAATTCACGGGTACGCCGCTGGCACAATACTCATCCACGTGCGCGCGGAGAACGGCTTCTCCCAAGCCGCGCGAGCCGCTGTGGACGAGCAACACGAGTTGCTGTTTGGCGAGTTCGAGCTTCGCGAATTCCGTCGCATTGAGAACCATCTCGACGGTTTGCAATTCAGCGAAGTGATTACCGCCGCCAATCGTGCCGAGCGCGGCATCGAACTCCGTGGATTCCAAATCGCGCCCGGCGAGAAAGTCGCCGACGGATTCGTCCCACGGATGTTCGAGTTGGAATGGAAGTTTCGCCCAGCGATCAAGCTTGGCGTCGCGCCGAACGAGGTTTGTCGCGAACAACGCCATGCCGCAACCGATGTCGCCGCCGATGAGGTGCGGATAAATCACACCGTCTGTAACGAAAGTCGCGCCGACGGGCGAGCCCTTGCCGGGGTGCAAATCCGGGAAGCCGACCGCGGCACGCACGCCATCGAGCTTGGCCGTGGCGTAGAGTTGGCGCACGGCTTCGCCTTCGATCCAGCTCTGGGCCGAGGCAACAAGGCGTACGGAGGCGGACGTGAGTGGAGTGTTCATGGGAGTTGAGCGTTGTGTGAAAAAATTGAACGCTGCCCGGCGGCAATTCGCTCGCCCGAGCAGTGTTCAATTGAGTTGTTGGTGCCGACGGCTGAACACATGTCAGCCGTGCGTGATGACCCAGTGATAAATCGCGGTGAGCAGTTTTCTCATGCGAATGGCGCTGCGCCGTTTGGATTTGGGGCGACGGGCCGGGAGCTCTGTGAAGGCGAGCCGTTCGTGCCGATACACCTCCAACTCGGAAGCGGCAATATGTAACGCCACGGGATCACCCGGTTCGGCTTCCGGTTCGTCTGACGCGGACGGATTCATGGGAATACCTTTGGGTTGTTTGCGCCGCAGCGGAGTCATCGGGGCCAACTCCGCCGCAGCGCGATGGGTCATGGAGTGCGGCGTCCGGGTTCAACCCGGCGGCACCGCGATCATCAGTTTGGGTTTTATGCCGAATCGCACCGGGCGAAAACTGAAGCGCAGTTTCACCGGGCGGATGCGGAGGACACGATTCGGTTTGTAGCTCTTCCGAAAGAGCAATTGGCTTTGATAGCGGATGACTGGTTTCATGTTATTCCTTTCTTTTGGGGTTAAAAATTGGTCAGCGCGACCGGAGTGAACTCCGCGCGCTGAGGACTCCGGGCGATTGAATCGAAACGCCGGAGCGGAGAAACGCAGCGCCGTAAACCCTGGTCAACGGCGGCGCGGTGAGAGGCGGAAACAGGAAATTTTTTCGCCGGACTTTACAAGCGAACGGGCGTCACCCTAAATAGGCCCATGAGTTTGGGTGAACTGGTGGTCATCACGCTCGGCGGTCTTTTGCTGATCGGCGCCGGAATTAAATTGGCGACGAAATACTTCTCTGCCGATGCGCGGTGGGAACGACGGCGGCGGCGCAGTAACGCGCGCATTGCCGCGCGGGCGAATCGTCCGATGGTCAAGTTCAGCGTGAAAACGAAGAAGCGACGGCGCAAATGAGCGCGGTTAAGCTTTCCCAAGCTTCTGAAGTGGCGTGAAGCACTCTGTCTTGTGCCGAGCGTTGGCCAGCTACCTTTCCTTAGGCCCGACAGTTACTGCGAGGATTTTGCATCTTAGCTGACCGTCAATTGCACTCAGGAGTTGCTGAATTTCTCTCTGAACCCCGTTATTCAAGCCGAAATCTATGTGAATATTCAGGCGCTTTCCCTTTCTTGTAATTTTGTAATAGCTTGGTCCCGACAAACCGATCTCTGTTTCTAGCTGCGCAATGAGCGTTTTGCGTGGTACCGATTCACACTGCACCTCCAGGAAGAAGTCGGGCAAGTGAGATTCCCAAAATGGAATCCATTCAATCCGAAAGGACAATCCGGGAAGGGGAATCTCCTTCGCAGTCAAATCTGCGTAATCGCGGACTAGAGCTCGAAGCGGAAGGCGCGAGAACCCGGCGATAATCGGCAATCCATTCTGCTCCTGCCAGGTTACTTCACAGCGGGGATAGCCTACTGAATTTGCACCAATAATCTCTCCCACGACTTTGAAAATTCCTTGATCAAAAGACTTAATTTCAGCATTCCCCACATTGAAGGTGAACCAACACTTACGGTTTAATGCCAGACCCGTCACTTCGGAAAAGTGTTTCGCAAGCAGAGCGCCGAGTTGTTCCAAATACTTTTTAGAGAAGCGAGCGGATTCTCGACGACCGTCCAAATACACAGCGATCGATAGAAAATACGGCTTCTTTGTCATGCCAGATCAAATTATAGGCCGAATTCATATGGTGCAAATCCAAGATGATCAGACTGCTAGAAAAGTGCGCTGATCTGAGTGCCCGGAGAAATTAAAGGGCCGGAAGCGTCATTGCACTTCCGGCCCGTGCCATTTCAATAAAGAACAAACACCTCTTGCAGTCTATTCGACTCCAACCCGCGGTTTCACGGCGGCTGTTTCGGTGTTTAGAGGCACACCTCCTCCGAAGCCCTTAAATTGTAAAAGCGTTTCAAATCGTCTCGGCGCGCGTTTTCGCCCCGCGTGGACACACCACGTCGGTGGAACGCCTCGGCATTCCTGCGCCGGATTCAGATTGGTTACGACCGACCTCATCGGGACGTCATCGTTTATCTGTGTTCGTCATGCGTTTGCCTTTCGTTGCTGCCGTTCACCATCAGTTTCAGGGAAACAAAAAACCCTGCTTCCAATCGGGAAGCAGGGTTGAGGGAAAAACTTCTTCTCGTTACGACATTACCTGCTGGCCCGAATTCCAATTGGGGATCAGTCCATAGCGGGACGGATTGACCAATCGGCCATGGCCGAGTTCACCGCCACGGGTGGCGCGATCCTGACGGGTCACGCGCAGCGTGACTCGCTTCATCGTCCAGCTCAGGGCTGATTTGTTCATGCAGTTGTTCATCGAACGTGCGGAGGTTGTATCATTGGTTCGCGCGCGCGGCTACTTATACTTTGGGCGGTCGAATTATTTTGAATTCAAATATCGTGATACGGCGATGAAATGGATTCAGTTCCGCATGCGGCACATCGCGTTGACGAATTCAAAATTTCCCTGAGTGTGCGCGCGGTCGATTTTGAGTTGCTCCGGCGCAAATCCGGTTGCCTGTTTGAATGTGGGGTAAGCCGACTAATTCTACTCCAGCCAAATCGGTTGCGTGAAGGCGCCGTTCGCCGCGACATCCCAGACTTCAAAGCGAATCCACTTCTGGCCCTTGAGTTCCACCGGCAACCGCAGTTGGCGCGTCGCGAAGGATTCCGTGTCAGTCAAATCCACACGTTGGCGGCGGATGGACTGGCCATCGCCCGAAACGATTTCCGCAAACGCCAACGGGAACGTCCATTCCAAATCCACCAGGAGTTCGGCGGACGGATGGGCTGCGCGCGATACGACCGCGCCGCTGGGTTGGCCGGCGACGGTGAATTTCGGAATCAAAATTTCACCGGTCGTGGTGAAGAATTCGCCCCCGCGTAACGCATCCAGCACCGGTTGCCAGCCGTCTCGATAGCGCGGAATTTTATCGAGACGCAGGTAATTAATGTTCATGTGCGCGTAAAGTTCGTAATCAGGTTCGATGCGGAATACGTCCACCTCCCCGAGAACTTGTTTGCGTTGGCCCCATTGATTCATGTCATCGAGCAAATCGAGCACGCGCCAACCGAGGGTGGGACGGGATAAATCCGCAGGCATGGCTTTCCAGGCCGCGCCAAGAAAATGGTCCGATTGATAAAAGATCTCGTCGCGATAAGCGTCCGGATGTTTGAGCGATCCTTTGATGCGCGCGTGGGCCGTCCACATCAGGCCGTTTTCTTTTTTCATCAAATTCAAGACATCCGCCGAACTGCCGACGCGATACACCGTGCCGTAACCTTCGAGGTGTTCTTCGAAGGGCTCGTTGGCGCCGCGATTCAAAACCCAGTACACGGGTTTGGGGAAAAAACTCATCCAATGGCCGCCGAGATGCACGTTGGGTTCTTCGCCGGGCAACAGGAGAAATTCCGCATCGGACAAACGCTCGCATTCTTCGTGCATGACTTTGAGCATGACGAGGCGCTCGGCCGCTTTCTGGCCGGGCGTCCAACCATGATGGAATTCACCCAGATGCACGATTTCGACACCGGTGTCTTTGAATTTCGTGACAAAGCCGGGCGTTTGCAGGCCGTCGGGAATGCCGCTGGTTTGCTGCCGTTTTTGGCGGTCGAGATAATCCAACGTGTGCTCAACATGATAATGGCTCGTGAACGTGCGGTGGCCGGGCAGTTTTTTGAAGCGATCGTCGTGCGTGTAACGCCCGACTGCGGCGAGTGTCTGTGCGCCGGTGCCGGGATGGATCAGATAGAAAACATCAAGACGATGTTCCTGGTTGGGCGGGGCGGCAAACCATGGCACCCAACGTTTGTCGCCTTCGAGCGGTTGGCGAATACCGAATCCAAAGCCATCCGGCATGTTGCTGTACCCGCGGCCCAGCCAGTTGAACTGAAAGTTGTCCGCGAAATCGAGCGGATAGAAGTAGCGATGCGGCGCCGGAAACACCGCTAGCGATCCCTGGGTGTTTTCGGCGACGACGGTGCGTTGCTTGACGGCGAGCGGGCGGGCTTTGGCGTCGGCATCGAGCGCTTCGTGGCGCAGGTTGCCGAGCGAATCCAGCCAGACCATTTGTTTCCAATCCGGCGTGGCGCTCGCCAGGCCCGTATCATACAGAATGGCGCGCAATTCTTCGGTCGTGCTCACGACCGTTTCTGCATGAATCAGCGGACTATTCGGATAGAACGTGAAGCGTAGTTCGCCGCGGAACGAACCGGCGGCAACGTCGCCGATGCAAACCGTGACGCGTTGGCCGGTGTTGAAGACGCGCGCGCGGGTTTTGGTCAGCTTGACCGCGTGCGTTTCGTGCGGTTTTTGGCGCGGGTTCTCAAAGAACACCATGCCGCGGAAGGCTTGCTCGAATTTCCTTTTGTCCCGTTCGCCAATGGTCAACGTGGTCACGGGATCTAATTGCGTGGCAATGACTCGAGTGGGCTGGCCGGCTGGCGTCCAACCCAGGGATTGGATCAGCGGCGCATCAGGGCGGAGATTGAAGCGTATCGCGCCGCTGGCCTGGTCCGTAATGGGCCAGGCGACTTGCAATGTGTGGGCGTCGGGGTTCGTGACGCGAATCGCGGAATCGCGCTGGTAGCTGCCGAAATCCACAGAAATCTGGGCATAAGTTGCAGCCACCACTCCGACCCTAATCAGCAGGGCGAGTACGCTGACGCGAAACAGTGACCAAGCAAGGCGACGATAGGATGGCGAAGGTGTCATGGCGACTGACAGTAACCCAGAAGCCCAAGGCGACTCAACTGCTTAGCCTGTGGCCAGTTCATGCCACATTAATTACGCCGATTAGCCGTTCCCATTGGTCTGCTGACCGCGAGTTGCGCCGTTCAAAACAGCGTGCGGGTCGCCTGCCGAAGCGCCATTTAACCGCCGGCAGACGGCGCTTTACCGCCGCGCGACCTTGTTTAAGATGGCTGGGGTAGCGATGCGCGAAATCCGGCATAGTCTGGTTGTTTGGTGGCTCGGAATTTTTTTTCTGATCAGCCCTGCATCAGCTTTGGAACCGAATTTTGCCGAGGGCGAAGGAGCGGTGCGAACGTGGCGCAGTGCGGATGGCCTGCCGGCGGATTCAGTCACGGCCATCATCCAAACCCGGGATCGGTTTTTGTGGATCGGGACGAGCGCGGGATTGGTCCGCTTCGACGGCGTAAAGTTCACTACGGTCAAACTCGGCGGTTACTCCCTCAACGGGCCCGTGGGCATCACCGCATTGTGCGAAGACGCCGAAGGATATTTGTGGGTGGGCACGCAACAGGAAGGCTTGTTCCAAATCAAGCAAGGGTTTGTGCGCCATTTCACGCGGGCGCAAGGTTTGTTGGATGACGGGATCACGAGTCTGGCGGCCGGGACGGAAGGGCGCGTGTGGATCGGTACCAAATCCGGACTGAATCTGGTGGTGGGCCAGGACATGCGTTCCTTCACGATGATGGATGGCTTGCCGGATGATTTCGTTTCCAATGTGCATGTGGCGCGGTCGGGGGCCGTCTGGATCACGACGCGGGCCGGCATGTGCCGGTTTCTGGAGGGCAAACTCGCGTCGTATGAGTTGCAAACCGAGAGCCAGGGGCGCAGCCCGGAATACCTCGGCGCCTACGAAGATCGGCGCGGGAACTTGTGGGCGTTTGGCGATACCTATTTGATCAATCTCGCCGAAGGCAAACGCTTCAATTATTTCCGCGGCAACGAGGCGACCTCGGTGCGCATTTGGAGTTTGTGTGAAGGCCGCGACGGGCGACTCTGGATTGGCACCAGCGGGCGCGGGTTGTTCTGTTTTGATGACAATCGCTTTCAACCAATCATTCTCGACGAACTGCGCTGGCCCTACGACGTGCGCGCCATCTGCGAGGATCACGAAGGCAATCTTTGGCTCGGCACTTCGGGTGGCGGCCTCGTGCAATTGCGGCCGCACCCGGTGCAGGTCGTGCGGTCAGGGCAAGGATTACCGGTCGGTGCCCCGACGGCGCTGGCGTTGGATTTGAACGGTCGCCTGCACGTGGGATTGCCGCGGGGCGGAATCTACGCGGCGGAAGCGGGGCGGTTCGATCGCTTGGCTGGAGCGGGAGGGTTGAGCGTGCCGGAGTTCATCACGGCCCTGGTGGTGGCCCGCGACGGGATGGTTTGGGCGGGGACTCTGGGCGGCGGTGTCTATGTGTTGCAAGGCGAGCGGAGCGTGCAGTTTACCACGGCCAACGGCTTGACGGATAATCTGGTGCTGGCGCTCTGTCTGGATGGGGACGGGAGTGTTTGGGCGAGCACGGCGGCGGCAACGCTGCATCGTTTCCGGACCAATCAACTCGCCCGATTTGATATCACGCACGGATTGGTGCGTTCCCCCGTTACCGCGATGATTCCGGCGATGGGTGGCGGATTGTGGTTGGGGACGGAAGACGGATCTGTATTGCGAGGCGAGCGCGGCAAATTTGTGCTGGTGCAATCGGGCGAACCATACGGCAGCCGTCCAGTGTTGGCCTTGCATGAAACGCAACCCGGTCAATTGTGGATCGGCACGGCGGACGGTGGTTTGCGCTGTGTGGCTGGCAGCGCGAGCGCGCAATGGACCACCGGCAACGGGTTGCCGCACAATTACGTCGCCGGCGTCGTCGCGGACGCCACCGGCAATCTATGGATTTCCACCGGCGCCGGCATTTATCGCATCGCCTGGACGATGTTGGAAAAATCGCTGGCCGATCCGGAATTGCCGTTGTCAGGCAAACAAATTGCCGAGGCTAAAACGATGGCGGAAACGTCTGTGCCCACGGGTGGCTTGCGTGCCTTGGCGGCGCCGGAAGGCCGGCTTTGGTTCGCCACCGCAGAAGGATTACTCAACGTGGATACGCGGCGACCCGAAACTGAAGTGGCGGCGCTGCCCGTTTATATCGAAACCGTTTCCTTCAACGCGCAATCGCCCTTTACCGTCTTGCGCGGTGCGGCGTGGTCGCCAGAACGACCGAAACAAGCGCCCTTGATTGCGCCGGGCGATTTGCGGTCACTGGAAATTCAGTTCACCGCCATGAATTTCAGCCAGCCGGACAAGACGCGGTTCCGTCACAAACTGGAGGGATTCGATCTGGATTGGGTGGATGATGGGGCGGGGCGGGTCGCCCGTTATGGCCGGTTGCCGTACGGTCAATACGCATTTCGCGTGGCGGCGCGCACCGCGGAAGGCAACTGGCACGAGGCGGCGACGAAGTTTTCGTTCGAAGTGCCGACGCCAATATATTTGCGGTCATGGGCCATCGGGTTTTACGGCATCGCCGCCGTGGCATTGGTGGCGGGCGTGGTGCGGGTCGTGTCGCACCGGCGCCTGCGCGTGGCGTTGGCGCAAATGGAACAACAACAAGCGCTCGAACGCGAACGCATGCGGATTGCGCGCGACATGCACGATGAAATCGGTTCGAAGCTCACCAAGATTTCGTTCCTGAGTGAACATGCGCGCGTGGACAGCGCGGCGGATGGTCCGTTGGCCGGCAAGATTGAATCCATCGCCGAAACGTCGCGGGACTTGTTGCAGACGATGGATGAAATCGTCTGGGTGGTGAATCCGCGCAACGACACGCTGGAGCATCTGGCCGCGTATCTGAGCCACTATGCCGACGAATATTTCCAGAACACGAGCATCGAATGCGAATTGCGGTTGCCGCAGGCCATCGCGTTGCATCCGGTTTCCTCGGAGACGCGCCACAATTTGTTTCTCGCCTTCGAAGAAACTTTGAACAACGTGTTAAAACACTCCGGCGCCACGCGGGTGAAAGTGGAGATGAGCGTCAAAGCCCAGAGATTTGAAATCGTGGTCACCGATAACGGCTGTGGTTTCGATTCCGCCACGCGGGCCAGTGCCGGCCCATCCCAGGGCGGGCGCGGCGGCAACGGCTTGCGCAACATGCGCCAGCGCTTGTCGGACGTGGGTGGGGAATGTGTCGTGCGCAGTCAGCCGGGCACGGGCACGACGGTGACGTTGCGGATTCAATTGCAGCCCGGACCGGGCCAGAAGTCATGAAGAAAATGATCACAGTGTCCATTGTGGACGACGAAGCGGATTTGCGGGAACACATCGGCGGGTATCTGGCCGCGGCGGGCAACATCCGCTGCAAGAGCGCTTACGCCAGCGCGGAAGAAGCGCTCGCGCATTTGCCGGAAGACCGCCCGGACGTCATTCTCATGGACATCAATCTCGGCGGCATGGACGGCATCGAATGCGTGCAACGGCTGACCGCGCTCATGCCCAACGCGCAAGTGGTGATGCTGACGGTGTTCGAGGACACGGAAAAAATCTTTCGCGCTTTGGCCGCAGGAGCGAGCGGGTATCTGTTGAAACGGATGTCGCCGCGAAAACTGGTGGAAGCCATCGAGGACGTTTGCCAAGGCGGTTCGCCGATGTCCGCCTCGATTGCGCGCAAAGTGGTGCAATCCTTCAAGGCCGCGCCGCCACGCAATGACGAATCAGCCGATTTGTCGCAACGCGAACGGTCGGTGCTGGAAGGTTTGGCCGAAGGTTTGGCCTACAAACAGATTGCCGACCAATTGGGCGTCAGCATTCACACGGTGCGGAACTACATCCGGCGCATTTACGAAAAGTTGCACGTGCAAACGCGCACGGAAGCGGTGGCCAAATTTTTGCGCAAGTGAACCTGCGCGACGCGGGTGGGTCGGCGGGTGGCCAGAACATGCCACATGACAGACACTGATTCGGGACGAAACTGAACATGGTGATAACCAGTGCCATTCAATCTGCAAGATACCGCGGCGCACTGCGCGTGCTACTGACAGCAGCCGCCTTGGTCGGGGTGGTTTCGGCGGCGGACTGGCAGCCCGCGCAGGCGCCATTGATGACGCGTTGGGCGGCACACGTGCATCCGACCAACGCGCATCCGGAGTATCCGCGGCCACAACTGGTGCGGGAGGATTGGTTGAATCTCAATGGCCTGTGGGATTACGCGATCACTTCCGGTGCCGTGGTGGCGCCGACCAAATACGACGGGAAAATTCTGGTGCCCTTTCCCATCGAGTCGGCCTTGTCCGGCGTGATGCAACGGTTGGCCGAAACCAATGCCTTGTGGTACCGCCGCCAGATCGCCGTGCCGGCGGCGTGGCAGGGACGGCGGGTGCGGTTGCATTTTGAAGCGGTGGATTGGCAGACGCGGGTGTTGGTGAACGGACAAATCGTGGGGCAACACCGTGGCGGCTACGACCGATTCAGCTTCGACATCACGGACCAATTGCGTTGGGCCGGGGCGGAAGAAATTGTCGTGGAAGTGTTCGATCCGACCGAGGGCGATCAACCGCGCGGCAAACAATCACGCAAACAGGAAGGGATTTTCTACACGCCGAATTCGGGTATCTGGCAGACGGTTTGGTTGGAGCCGGTCCCCGTGGTGGGAATTGACCGTTTGAAACTGACGCCGGACGTGGATTCCGAATCGCTGGGACTGTGGGTTTCGGTCAACAGTCTCGCGGCCGATCTTACCGTGGAGGCCGTGGTGCTGGTAGCGGGCGAAGAAAAAGCGCGTGTCAGCGGACGAGCCAACACCGAGTTGAGTTTGCGTTTGCCCCAGGCGCGGTTGTGGTCGCCGGAAGATCCGTTCCTGTATGATTTGCAAGTGACGTTGAAGGCCGGCGGCCAACCGGTGGATACCGTGGCCAGCTATTTCGGCATGCGGGAAATCGGGTTGCGCAAAGATGAACAGGGCTTCATGCGCATCGCGCTCAACAACGAATTTATTTTCCAGGTCGGCACGTTGGACCAGGGTTATTGGCCGGATGGCATTTATACGGCACCCACGGATGAAGCTTTGCGTTACGACATCGAATTTCTCAAGGCGTCCGGGTTCAATTTGATTCGCAAGCACGTCAAAGTGGAGCCGGAACGCTGGTATTATTGGTGCGACAAGTTGGGCATGTTGGTCTGGCAGGACATGCCCAGCGGCAACAACGCCACGGTGGATGGGCGGCGCAATTTTGAAACCGAACTGCTCCGCATGGTGCGCGGCTTGGAGAACCATCCCGCCGTCGTCACGTGGGTGTTGTTCAACGAAGGTTGGGGCCAGTACGACACCGAGCGGCTCACGCAATGGCTGAAATCACTCGATCCGACGCGACTGGTCAACAACGCCAGCGGCTGGACCGACATGCGGGTGGGCGACCTCGTGGACATTCATAGCTATCCCGGGCCTGATTGTCCAAAACCAGAATCGCGCCGCGCGGCAGTGCTCGGCGAGTTTGGCGGACTGGGACTGACGTTGACGAACCATCTCTGGTCGCCGTTCTCGTGGGGCTACATCAAGCTGCCGGACGCGCAGGCGTTGGGGGCGCGTTACTCGCGGGCGTTCAAACAGGTTTGGTCGCTGCATCATCTGCGCGGGTTGAGCGCCGCGGTTTACACGCAAACGACCGATGTGGAAACGGAATGCAACGGATTGCTCACTTACGATCGCGCCGTGGTGAAGATTGATCCGGCGGTATTGTTGGGCGCGAATCGCGGTGAATTTCCCGGTCCGCCGACCAAAGTGGTGCTGGCTGATGCGATGATCGGGCGCACGCACTGGCGTTACACAACCGAAACGCCACCGGGGGATTGGTATCGGCCGGATTACGACGCGTCGCATTGGGCGGAAGGCGTGGGCGGGTTCGGCAGTGAAGGCACGCCGGGCTCGTATCCGAATACCGTGTGGAAGACTCCGGACATCTGGTTGCGCCGGGAATTCACGGTGAGCGCGGAAGATTTGCCCGGGCTGCGGTTGCGCGTCTATCATGATGAAGACGTGACGATTTACCTGAACGGCGTAGTGGCGTTGCGGTTGACGGGATTTGGCACCGATTACGAAGAGTTTGAGATTGCGGACGAGGCCATCGCGACGCTGCGCCCGGGAATCAACACCATCGCCGTGCATTGTCACCAAACCGAAGGCGGCCAAGGTGTGGATGTTGGAATTCTGGCTACCTTGCCCGCCAAGACGGCGAGCAATACTTCCCAAAAATAGATTCCGCTGCCGAGCGGGCGACCCAACCCGAACTGGCGTTCAACTTTCTCCGCCGTTTGGCGAAGCCAGACTTCAATCTACGCCCAAGCGATAAAAGCGATTCGTCGTGGGATTCACTGGAAGGAGCACATGGAACAGTCCGTTCGACTGGGAAACCGGCTTGCTCGTGAGTGACCCAACCACCGGGTGCGCAGATTGAGTTGCGACACGAGATTTCGGTTTGAAAACTTTGCCAGCCGCCCCCGCTGCTTTAGCCGGATTACAGTCACCAATTTTCTGCAACTCTCAGTGCGAGTTAGCCGCTAACGATCAGAACCCGCAAAAGACATCCAGAAGCAGTGCGACTACTAAAATTTTCATTTCGTTATATCACCTGAAATCAAGGAGACACAGATGTGGCCACTTCATGCCACATGACAGGCACGGTGGAGTGCATATAGTAGTTGAACGTTTCGCCCCGCCAGAGCCCAGCGAGTTTTCTCGTCTGCGACTGGTGCGAAGGTTGCGGGTGGAACTTCGAACCCAACCAAACGCCATGAAGCAATTGATGACCTTGAAACTACGGTGTCTCCCTCAAGCGGGTGCGCTTCCAGATGAATCCGCCAGGTCCGGGTCATCGGACAGTCACACTACCCATCCAAACCAAATGAAAACCTCCCAATCGGTAAAAACCCGGATGCTGCCGCGTCTCGGTGTCTTGACTCTTGCCACGTTGGCTTTAGCGCCAGCACTTACTTTGAAAGCTGCGGACCGCATCTGGTCCGGCGGTACTGGAACTTACAATAACCCGGCGGCCTGGGGCGGAACGATCCCCGGCCTGGGCGACGTCGCCATCAACGGCAGCGGCACGAATAATCGCGTGCAGATCAACATCGGCGATCCCGATTGGAATGTGACGCGCCTGCGCGCAGGCGGCAGTGCTGGTAGTGGTGCGTTCGAACAGAACGGCCAGACGGTTTTTCTCACCAACAACACGGGTCGCGGTGCGGTGCGACTGGGGGTGGTGCCGGGCAACACCGGCGTTTATACGTTGAACGGCGGGACGCTCAATTACTCCGGCGAATTCAACATCGGCGAACTGGGTTTGGGTATTTTCAACCTGACCGGTGGCACGATCAGCGGCGGCGGTCGCATCGCGGTAAACGTCGGCACGTCGTTGGACGGCGTGAATGCGACGCTGGACGGCGGCACGAACAAGACCGGCCACACTTGGTTTGAGCAGGGACTGTACGCGGCGGATCCGACTCGTGGTTTGCCTCCGGCGGCTTCCACCATCGTGAGCGTTTCACAAGCGGATCACTCTTACACGATGCCGCCCAGTTACGCGGTGAACAACGCGGTGCTCCTCGCGGCGGACGCGGCAGGCAGCGCCACGATCACCTTGAACGCGCCCACGGCGGCTTCGGCCTTGTCGTTCCTCGCCAGTGCGGGGGGCGGAGCGGCGACCCTCAACTACACCATTCATTTCAACGGCGCGCCGGATGAAACGGGACAAATCGTCATTCCTGACTGGTATCCGCCCGCTGGACCAGTGGTCGCGATCAATGTCGGCGGTCGCGTGCAGGCCAACGGCTTTAATTTCCAGAACGTGGGCGGCGCGCTGGATGTTCCGAAAATTCTTTCGGTGGACATTCCCGTGGCCAACACGGTGAATCAAATTACGAGCATTGATTTGACGCGCGTCTCCGGTGGTCGCGCGGGAATTCTGGCGCTCAGCAGTTCGACGGGCGCTGATTTCACGCCGCTCAGTATTTCCGGTTACAACTACGACATCGTGATGGGCGTAAATGAGCCGATTTATGTTTCGGACAGCGTGACCGACGTGCTCAATCAGACCGGCGGCAGCATCAATATCACCGGCGAATTGTGGGTGGGTAATTACGGCAAGGGCGTTTACAACCTTGTCAACAGCACTAACACCATTGCCAACTGGTTCGCATTAGGTCGCAGCAGCGGCCAAGGCACGTTGAACCTGACCAACAGCGTGCTGAACAAAACCGGCGGCGGGAATTTCATCATCGGCACGGGCTTCCAATCCATCCCAGGTCGCATCCCGTCCGGCACGATCAATCAGAGCGGCGGCACGATCAATTCTTCAGGCGAATTCATGATTCCGGAAAACGCGCCGGCCACCGGCACTTACAATCTCAGCGCTGGCGGCGTGTTGAACGTGACTAACTGGATGCAAGTCGGCCGCAGTGGCGGTAGCGGTTTAATGAACATGAGCAGCGGCACTGTGAACAAAGTCGGCGGCGGCAATTTCATCGTCGGCGACAACGCCACGGGCGTGCTGAATCAAAGCGGCGGTTCAATCAGCGTCAACAACGAGGGTTGGGTCGGCCAGGGCGGTTCGGGCAACGGCACTTACAATCTGAGCGGCGGTTCGTTCACGGTGGGGAACTGGATCGCGATTGGTCGCGGCGGAGGAATTGGTGTTTTGAACCTGACGAATGGCACGGTCAACAAAGTGAATAACGGCAATTTCGCCATCGGCTCCGGCGGCGGCACGCTGGGAACTTTGAATCAATACGGCGGCAGCGTCAGCAACACGGCCAATCCCGCCAGCATCACCTATCTGGGCGAGGCCAGCGGCAATGGCACTTGGAACATGTTCGGCGGCACGGCGCACCTGGGCTTGCTGCAATTCTGCCAGGGCGGCAACGGTTCGGGTGCGTTTTTCTTCAACGGTGGCGAGTTGATCGTCCGGGAAATCAATTGCGGTGTGGCCGGGGCAAACGGGGCGTTCTATTTCAACGGTGGCACGCTGCGGGCCAGCGCCGACAACGCGAACTTCTTCAGCGGTCTCGGCGCGACCTATGTCGATGCCGGCGGGGCGGTGATTGATTCGCAAGGTTTCAACATCACCATGGCGCAAACATTGACTGACTTCGGCGGCGGTGGATTGACCAAACTTGGCGCTGGAACGCTGACGCTCACGGGCAACAACGGTTACTCCGGTAACACGCTGGTCAGCGCCGGCACGCTCGCCGTGACGACGGATTCGTTTGCCAGCACGGTCGGTGGTTACACTGTGGCGAGCGGCGCGAAGCTGGCGGTCAAAGTTCAATTCGACGAAGCGCAATTGAACACGGCCAGCGCGACCTTCAACGCCGGCAACTCGACGTTGGAAGTGGATCTCGGCAACTTCGGCAACCCGGTCAATGCGCCGATCAATCTGTTCGGCAATCTCGCCGTCAACGGCACGGTGGCCATCAACTTGATCGATTCCTTGCCGCAATTGGGACAATTCCCGTTGATCAAGTACACCACCAAGAGCGGCGCGGGTAATTTCGTGATTGGCAACCTGCCGACCGGCGTGATCGCCAGCGTGGTGGACAACGTGGCGAACAGCTCCATTGATATTAACATCACTACAGTGAACGCGCCGCGCTGGGACGGCCAGGCCGGTGGCAATTGGGACGTCGGCGTGACCACCAACTGGGTGAACATCGGTGATGGTTTGCCGACCTTCTTCGCGCAAGGCAATCCGGTCGTCTTCAACGATCTGGCGGCGGGGACCACGGCGGCGAATCTGGTGACCACCGTGAATCCAACCAGCGTGACCTTTGACAACAACGCGTTGGCCTACACACTTACCGGCTCGGGTAAAATCAGCGGCAGCGCGAGCTTGACCAAGCAAGGCAGCGCCGTGACGACGATCGCGAATACGGGCGGCAACGATTACACCGGCAAGACCACCATCGCCGGCGGTACGTTAAGCGTGGCTAGTCTGGCCAACGGCGGCTCGCCCAGTGCCATCGGGGCTTCCTCCGCCAGCGCGGCGAATCTCGAAATCGCCGGCGGCACGTTGGTTTACACCGGTCCGAGCACTGCGATCAATCGCGGCTATACGGTTGGCGGCACGAACAGCGCCATCAACCTCAACAACAACCTCACCTTGAGCGGTGCGGTGGCGGCGGCGCAGAACGCGAACTTCATGAAGTTTGGCCCGGGCCAGCTTAATTACACCGGCGCCGGCAGCAACGTGCTCTCGGGCGCGGGTTCCTCCGGTTACTGGGTGCAGGACGGCGCGGTTCGCTTCGAAGGTGCGACTGGCGCGCAGACCAACGTTATGCTCGGCGGCTTGAGCATCAATGGCACGTCGGCCAATGCGACCGTCACGCTGACGAACACAACGGTCATCAGCGGCGGCAACGTGGATCTCGGCAACGTGGGTTTCACCACGAGCACGCTCAACATTCAGACTAACACCACCCTGAACGTGGGAAGTTGGTTCGTGCTGGGCGATGGCGGCGATGGCACGGCCACGGTCAATCTCAATGGCGGTACAGTGAACAACAACAACGGCGCGTTGTTGATGGGTGGTCGGGCCAACACGATGAACACGTTGAACATCAACGGAGGCGTGTTGAATCGCAACGGGGACAACTTCATCATCGGTCCGGGTAACTGGAATGGCGAAGGCGTCCGCACGGGTATCGTCAATCAGGTGTCCGGCACGGTGGAATCCAGCCGCGAAATCTGGGTGGGTCAGGCGTACATCGGTTACGGTGAATACAACCTGAGCGGTGGTACCATTAACCAGCGCAACTGGATGTCCGTCGGACGCGAAGGTGCGACCGGTGTATTAAACATGACTGGTGGCGCTTTGAATCGCAGTCAGGACGGCACGGCCTTCATCGTGGCGGATCGCGACGCCAGTATCGGCACGTTCAATCAGTCGGCTGGTGCGTTCGACAGCACGAAAGAGCTGTGGGTGGGACACGGCACGCACGGGACACGTGGACCGTCCATCGGGGTTTACAACCTGAGCGGTGGCACGGCGGCGGTGCATGATTGGGTCGCAATCGGTCGGCAAGGCGGCAACGGTACCTTCAACATGACCGGTGGCACATTCACCAAGGATGGCAACGGTGACTTCCTGATTGCCGCGAATAATGGTAGCCAAGGCACGCTGAATCACAGCGGCGGATCAATCATCAGCACGAAGCCGTTCCTCGTACCGCAAAACGGGGACGGCACGACGCTCGGCACTTACAACGTCAGCGGCACGGCGTCACTGACGGTTTCGACCTGGTTCGCCGTCGGACGCGACGGTGGCGTGGGCGTGATGAACATGACCAACGGGTTGGTCGCCAAGATCGCTGATCCGGGTGCGGCATTCATTATTGGTGCGAGCGGATTGGGCACGTTCAATCAATACGGCGGCACGGTGAGCAACACCGTCGGTGGCACGTGGATTGGCGAGAACAACACCGCAACCTGGACCATGGACGGCGGATTGGCGCAGCTCGCGTTCGTTCACGTCGCGCGCAACGGTTCGTCGGTGGCTGTCATCAACCAGAACGGTGGCGTGATCGAAGCGACGGAAATCGCGGGCGGCGCCGGTAATGCCACGATCAACCTCAACGGCGGCACGATTCGCGCCCGCGACGCAGCGGCCGCAAACTTCCTGCATGACCTCGATGCGGCGAACGTATTGGCGGGCGGCGTGACGATTGATTCGGGCACGAACACCATCGGCGTGGCGCAAGCCTTGACCGACGGCGGTGGCAACGGCGGTCTCACGAAGACCGGTACGGGCACGCTGAACTTGAACGGCGTGAACACCTACACTGGCAGCACGCTGGTGAACGTCGGCACGCTCGGCGGCACGGGCACGATTGCGGGTCCGGTCAGCGTTGCTTCCGGTGCGAGCCTCGCTCCGGGCGCGTCCATCGGCACGCTCACCATCAACAACTCACTCACGCTCGCCGCGGGCAGCACCACGGTGGTGGAAGTGAGTCTCGACGGCGGCGCGAATAGCGACCTTGTCACCGGTTTGACGGCGGTGAATTACGGCGGGGCGCTCGTGGTGAACAACGTCGGCACGAACGGATTGGTCACGGGCTCCGTGTTTCAATTGTTCACAACGGCGGGACCGATTGCGGGTAACTTCACCAGCGTGACGGTCTTGCCGTATGGCGCGGGCACGTTCAATCCGGCGACCGGTCAATTGACCATCACGGCGGGTGCGCCGCCGGTGGTGAATCCGCCATACACGTCGGGTGGCAATCTCATCCTCACCGGCACGGGCGGTACGCCGGGCGGCAGCTATGCGTGGTTGACTGCGACCAACGTGACCACTCCGGTGGCCAACTGGACCACGAACACGACCGGCGTGTTCAGCGGGACCGGCACGTTCTCGAACGCGATTCCGGTGAACCCGGCGGAAGCGACGCGGTTCTTCCGCTTGAAGACGCCGTAAGGCCAAGCGGGGAAACGGAAAATTCAGGGGCGTCCCCGGTCACGGGGACGCCTCTCGTTTTTTGGTAAAGATGCATTACAAAACTGTGGCCGATTCATGCCACATGACGAATCGGTCTAATGGTTGTAGGTTAAAATAAGTCCATGAAGACACTAACTAACAATTGCCTCACGCGGAAACTCCCGTTGGCGGGAGAGCGGGGCGTGGATCGTGCCGGAACATTTCGGCCGCTGCGTCGCGCGTTCACTTTGATTGAGTTGCTGGTGGTCATCGCCATCATCGCCATTCTGGCGGCGATGTTGTTGCCGGCGTTGTCCCGGGCCAAAGCCAAAGCCAAGCAAACGCAATGTCTGAACAATCTGCGCCAGATCGGAATCGGCGCAGCGATGTATGTCAGCCAGTGGAACAAATACCCCGGTTGCATCAAGGTGCCGGAGTTCTACTACCTTTGGCCGAGTCGCATTTTCACGCAGATGGGGACCGAGCGCGCCGCGTTTCATTGCTCGATGACCAAGTCGGAGTATCGGTGGGAACGTCAGATCGGAAATCCGAATCGGCTGGGCTCAGTAGTCGAAGGCGGCACGTTTGATCAAATGGCAGTCAAGGCGGCGAACCCGGGCGTGGGCTCGTACTTTTCTTACGGTTACAACGACTGGGGCACGGGCGGTCCGGTGCTGGGCGCCGGGCTGGGATTGGGCGGCGACATCAATCCTCCTGGTCAACCGGAGTTGTCCGAGAGCCGCGTCTTGAAGCCGGCGGATATGATCATGCTCGGCGATGCGCGAACTGACGGAGCGTGGGACGGCAACATGGATCCCGCGCAAAAGAATCAGTGGCCCTCCAGCCGGCATAATGGTCGCACCACGCTCATGTTCTGTGACGGCCATGCAGAAACTGCCAGACGCGCGGATGTGGTTGACCCCGCGAACCAGATGTGGGGCAAGCGCTGGAATAACGACAACGTTTATCGCGCTTATACCTCCGACGGCACGGCCGCGGAGCGCGCCGCCGTGGACCCGTTCTGACCGAGTCCCCAACAGTTTTAACCAATGACCATGAAATCCATGATACCCTCGTGTTTTGCCTTGGGCCGGTGGGCCGGCATCACTGTGTCCTGCGTTGCCCTGTTTGGAGCGCCTGTTCACGCAATCGAACCCCTGCGGCCACCGGCGGTGCCGCTTGTGGCCTGTGACCCTTACTTCAGCATATGGTCCGAGGCGGACAAGTTAACCGACGTCAATACGACGCACTGGACGGGCAAGCCGCATCGATTGACCAGTGAAATCCAGATTGACGGCAAAGACTTTCGCGTGATGGGCAAAGAACCCACGCTCGTTCCGCCGTTGCCGCAAACCAAAGTGGAAGTGCTGCCCACGCGCACGATCTACACGTTCGCGGGAGCCGGGGTGCAATTGACGTTGACGTTCATGACGCCAGCGTTGCCGCACGAGGTGGATATTCTTTCTCGCCCGGTTACTTATGTGACTTGGGATCTCCAGGCGACCGATGACAAAACGCATCAAGTGGCGCTGACGTTTAATGCGAACTCTGAACTCGCCGTCAACACGCCCAATCAAAAAACCACGACGACGACTTTCACGTTGGGGAAGTGGGACGTCGCCAAGACCGGTTCGGTCGAGCAACCCGTGCTGGCCAAGCGCGGCGACGATATTCGGATTGATTGGGGCTATCTGTATCTCGCCAAGCCGAAGGATTTCGCGAAAACGTTCAAGGTCGGGGCAAAGCCGGTTTCGCAGTGGTTGATGCTCGCCTATGACGATCTGTATTCCATCCAATACATGAAGAAGAATCTGCGGCCTTACTGGCGCCGCAACGGGGATGACGCCACGGATTTGTTGAAGAAATCCGCCGCGCAGTACGAATCGCTCAAAAAACAGTGCGAGGCATTTGACGCGGAATTGATGACCGATTTGCGCAACGCGGGCGGCGAGAAATACGCCCGCATCGCGGCGCTGGCTTATCGGCAATGTTTTGCCGCCGGCAAATTTGTGGCGGACGACAATGGTCAGCCGATTTCCTTCTGCAAAGAAAATCACTCCAACGGTTGCATCGGCACGTCGGACGTTTTCTATCCGATGGCGCCGCAATTCCTGTTGTTCGGTTCGTCGGTCGCCAAGTCGTTTCTCGTGCCGTTCATGGATTATGCGGCGAGCGAACGTTGGCGATTCCCGTTTGCGCCGCATGATCTCGGCACGTATCCGCATGCCAACGGCCAGGTTTATGGGGGCGGCGAACGAAGCGAAGAAAATCAAATGCCCGTCGAAGAAAGCGGCAATCTGCTCATCCTCATGGCGGCGGTCGCACAGATGGACGGCAACGCAGATTTCGCCAGTCGTTATTGGCCGCAACTCACGCAATGGGCCGAGTATCTCAAGGCGAAAGGGTTTGATCCGGAGAACCAGCTTTGCACGGACGATTTCGCGGGTCACATGGCGCACAACGTGAATCTGAGCGTGAAAGCGATTTGCGGACTCGGTTCGTACGCCAAACTCTGCGAAATGCGCGGCGATAAAGTAGCGGCAGCGGAATACTTCAAACTCGCGCGCGAGTTCGCCCAACGCTGGGAGAAGGAAGCCGACGACGGCGAGAAGTATCGGCTCGCGTTCGACCGGCCCGGCACTTGGAGTCAGAAATACAATCTCATGTGGGATCGCATTCTCGGGTTGAATCTGTTTCCGGCCGAGGTGGCGAAAAAAGAGACGGCGTTCTATCGCAAGATTCAGAACCAATACGGGCTGCCGCTGGATAATCGCGAAGGCTACACCAAGCTCGATTGGATTACCTGGTCGGCCACGCTCACGCAGAATCGCGAGGACTTCGAAGCGTTGATCGATCCGGTGTACAAATTCCTGAACGAAACGCCGGATCGCTCCCCGATGACCGATTGGTATCGCACGAAGAACGCCCGCAAGGTTGGCTTCACGGCCCGGCCGGTGGTGGGCGGGGTTTTCGCGCAATTGCTGTACGATGAAGCTGTGTGGCAGAAGTGGGCCAAGCGTGACCAGACCAAAGCGAAGAATTGGGCGCCGATCCCGAAATTGCCGACGATCACAGCCGTCGTGCCTGCGGCGGACAAGCAAGCGGCACAATGGCGTTACTCGCTGACCCGGCCGGCGGACGGGTGGATGAAACCGGGCTTTGACGCGAGCAACTGGCGCGAAGGCTGGAGCGGTTTTGGCACCGACGGCACACCGGGCGCCGTGATCGGCACCGTCTGGAACACAAGCCACATCTGGTTGCGGCGCAACGTGGAGTTGACGGCGGAGCAGATCAAGGTTGCGGAACTCTGGTTGCATCACGACGAGGACGTGGAGGTTTACATCAATGGTGTTCTGGCCTTCAAAACCGTGGGCTTTGTTGGTAATTATGACGCCTTTCCGCTGACCAAGGAAGGGCGCGCGGCGCTGAAGCCGGGCTCGAATCTGATTGCGATTCATTGTCGCCAAACGACTGGCGGGCAATATATCGATGCCGGATTTGTGACCGTGAAACCCAACTAGCGCGGTCGCCTCACCTCTGAGGCAGGACCTTTTTCAGAACGAGCCTTGTTTCCCGCAAGGCTCGTTTTCCTTTGTTGGCAAAAAGCGTGCGGCGAGGTTGTTACCATTTCGTAACCTTCAGGTGCTGTGATATTGTCGCATGTTTGTGCGACGCGAAATCTGTGCAACTTTGTGCCAATGTGAACCGCGAATACAATCCATTAGGCCCTCCGGTCGTTTTGTCTTTTGGCTGCCCCGCCAGAGTCGCGATTTGGCGGTTTGCGTATTTACACTATGAAGTTTTTTAGAGGTTGGCGGAACTGCTTTCAACGCGTTCTTGTCGCCGCGTCCTTGCTGGCGGGCATGACAGCAGTGGCTCAGCCGTATGGGCTCAATCAAGCCGCCGCCTTCGACGCCTATCTCAATGACACCTTTCCTTCGGTGGCCCCAAACACCACGACAACGTTCGACGTGGAAATCGCCCACACGAATTTGTCGTTCAATCTCGCGATGCAACTCGTGCCGTATCCGAACACGAACTGGCTCGTGTTGATCGAGAAGGCGGGCACGATTCGCATGTTCGAGAATCGGCGTGACGTGACGCAAGGCGAAGCGGCGATGTTTCTCGATATCAGCGGTCGCGTGTTCAACAACTCGGATTCCGGTGCGACGGGCATCGCATTTCATCCGGAGTTCGGTCAGCCGGGTTCAACGAATCGCGGTTACGTTTACATCACTTACAAATGGCGGCCTTCGGGTCTGGGCGGAAGCTCGGCCTACGGTTACATCCGGCTGTCTCGCTTCACAGTGCCCGATGGGCAAATGGCCGCGGACCCGAACTCGGAGTTGATTTTGATTCAGCAGTTCGATCAGCAACAATTTCACGATGGCGGCCATCTGGAATTTGGCGCGGATTCATTTCTGTATTTCGGCATCGGGGACGAAGGCGGCGCGAATGACGAATACAACGCCTCACAAAAGCTCAACGAGCGCATGCTCTCCGGCATTTTTCGCATTGATGTGAATCAGAATCCCACGCTGAGTCACCCGATCATCCGCCAGCCGTTTCATCATCCGAACACGCCGGGGAGCTGGCCTGCGAGCTTCACGGCGAATTATTACATCCCCAATTCCAACCCGTTCGTGAATCCCGACGGCTCGGTGCTCGAAGAGTATTTCGCGCTCGGTTTTCGCAATCCGTATCGCTTCAGTCGCGATCCGGTCACCGGCGTTACCTGGGTCGGCGACATCGGTCAGACCGCACTCGAAGAAGTGGATATTTTATTGCCGGGCCGGAATTATCAATGGGCGTATCGCGAAGGCACATTGAACGGACCGAAAGCCAAGCCGGCGGTGAACGACTTGATCGGCCTCGAGCAAGAGCCGTTGTGGACGTATGGTCGCTCTGAGGGTGGTTGTATCATTGGCGGCTTTGTTTATCGCGGCGCAGAATTCCCTTCGCTGACCGGAAAATACCTTTGCGTGGATAATGTCTCCGGCGCGATCTGGGCGCTGAGTTCCTCCAACGGTGTGGACCTCACGTCCGTCGAGCGATTGGCGACCATGCCGGCGGGCTCGGTCTATGGCGGCACGTCTTCGTGCGGGCGCGACGCGAACGGCGAGATTTATTTTCTGAAGATTGGCGGCACGGGCGCGGGTCGCATCTATAAACTGAAAGCGCAAACGGCTGTGGTGCCCGATCCCCCCGCGCAATTGTCGCAACTCGGCGCGTTCACCAGTCTGGCGAACCTGACGCCGGTGACTGGCTTTCATCCGTATGAAGTCAACACGCCGTTGTGGTCGGACAATGCCGGAAAACGTCGCTGGCTCGCCGTGCCCAACAACGGCACGCACAACATGCCTGGCGAACAAATTGTTTTCTCGCCGGACGACTCATGGTCGTTCCCCGCCGGCACGGTGTTCATCAAACATTTTGATTTGCCGATCAACGACACCAACGCGGCGCTGACGAAACGGTTGGAAACGCGATTCCTCGTGATGGACGAAGAAGGCGGCGCGTACGGTTTGACCTACAAATGGCGCAACGACGAATCCGACGCCGATCTTCTCGCGACGAGTGCCACGCAGGATTACCAGATCGTGAATGCCAACGGCACGATCCGCACGCAGACGTGGTACTTCCCGAGTCGCTCGGACTGCATGAGTTGCCACACGGCGAACGCGGGCTTTGTGTTGGGCGTGCGCACGCACCAGATGAATTGTCCCACGACGTATCCTTCAACCGGTGTCACTGATAACCAACTGCGGGCGCTCGGCAACATCGGTATGCTCGGTACGAACTACAGCGAAGCGCAGCTCGCGAACTACCTGAAGTCGTTTGCCCTCACCAACACGTCGGCCACGTTGGAACAACGCGCGCGTTCGTATCTCGATTCCAACTGTTCGCAATGTCATCGCCCGAACGGCGTGAACGCGTACTTCGATGCACGTTACACCACGCCGTTACCGGACCAGGGCATCGTTCGCGGTCAGACGATTCTGTTCCTGAATAGCACGAATGATCGCGTGGTCGTGCCGCAGGATATGCCGAGTTCTTTGTTGCACAATCGCGCCAATCGCGTCGGCCAATTTCAAATGCCGCCGCTGGCGAAGAATCTCGTGGACAGCAACGCGATGCAGTTGCTCGCGGCCTGGATCAACAGCATGCCGACTGGACCGATCGCGACATTGACCGGCCCGGGCAACAACGTGAACGGCGCGTTCTCCGTGGTGGTGCAGTTCAGCGCCGCCGTGACCGGGTTGAGCGCTGGTGATTTTCAAGTGGTGAACGGCAACGTCAGCGGTTTCTCCGGCAGCGGCACTACCTACGCCGTAACGATCACGCCGCTCGCGTATGGCGTCGTCAGCGTCAAACTTCCCGCTAATCAAGCGCAGGACGGCGGGGCGCAGGGCAATTTTGAATCGAATCTTTTGAGCGTGGATTACAGCGATATTCCCGCCGGCCTGGTGCATCGCTGGAGTTTTAACGACGGCACCGATTCCATCGGCGGCGCGACCGCCAGTCTGGTCGGCGGCGCGACGTTTGATGCGGGCAAATTGCTGCTACCCGGCGGGGCTACCTTCGTTGACTACGCGTCGGTCAATATCAGCAACACGCTGGCGACGAGCCCGACAATCTCCGTCGAAGCGTGGTTTCGCATGACAACGATTCGCGACTGGTCGAAGGCATGGATGTTCGGACGCGACGCCGCCGGCCAGCCGGCGTTGTCCTACATCAACTTCACGCCGCGCACGGGGAGCGGTTATCCCAAAGTGGACTTTGACAATGCGCTGGGTGCTGAGTTGAACACGACCGCCGCGCCGAATCCGCCCGCGATGAGCGTGGATACGGATTATCACGTCGTCACGGTGTTCGATTCCGGTTCGGACACGATGTCGTTTTTCATTAATGGTGTGTTGGCGGATTCTGCGCCGTTGGGTGGTGGCGACGTTACCCAACTGAACGCCAACCTCGCGCGCTTCGGGGCGGGTTTCTTTTACGGCGATCCCGATTTGTCGGGTTCAATGGATGAAGTTCGCATCTGGAACGTCGCGCTGTCGGCGGAATCCGTTTCCAACAGCTTCGCCGCCGGACCAAATAACTTGCCCGCGCCGGGCCACATTCCGCCGGTGATTTCGAGTATCGCCAGCCAAACGATCTTCACCAACACCTCGACCGGACCGATTGCCTTCAGTCTCACACCGGGAACGGTGCCAATTGAAAACGTTACGCTCAGCGGTAGTTCATCCAGTCAAACGCTTGTGCCGAATGGCAACATCGTCATTGGCGGCAGCGGCTTGAATCGCACCGTTACCGTCACGCCCGCGCCGAATCAGAATGGCTCGGTCACGATTACGATTTCCGCGTTCGACGGTTCGACGACCGTGAACCGCAACTTCCAACTCGCGGTAAATATCATTCCACCTGAACCGGCGTTGCTGCATCGCTGGAGTTTCAATGGCAGCACGAACGACTCGATTGGCAATGCTCACGCGACGTTGCGCGGCGCGGCCACAGTTTCAGGAAGTGCGTTGCAAATCCCCGGCGGCGCGGCGCGAGTCAATTGCGCCACGGTGGACCTTGCGAGCACGTTTGCCGCGAACGGCAGCGTTTCCATTGAGACCTGGTTCACGGTGAACACCATGCAGGATTGGGCGAAGGTGTGGATGTTCGGTCGCAACACGGGCAGTCAGCCCTCGCTATGTAATTTGAGTTTCACGCCCCGCATCGGCGCCGCCGGTAACTTCCCGAAGATTGAAATTGATCCGCCGACGCTTGGTGAAATCAGCACCATCGGTGGCGCATCTGATCCCGGCATCATGAGCGCAGGGGTTCCGTATCACGTCGTCACCGTTTACGACGCTTACAACGACACGATGTCATTTTACATCAACGGCGTTTGGGCTGATGCCGCGAGCATGGGCGGCTTCAACATCACCCAACTGAACATCAACGAATGCTACTTCGGTGCGCCGGTGTTTTATCCGGACGCCAATCTCAACGGCAGCATTGATGAAATGCGCATCTGGAACGGGCCGCTCTCGGCAGGGCGCATTGCGCAGAATTATTCGCTCGGACCGAACTCAGTCGGCGG
>CAZKMR010000045.1:0-21556 GCA_964553795.1 uncultured Bifidobacterium sp.
AACGGACTCGGATCGGCCAGATAACGGTGCGAGGCGATGGGATAGTCGGCCAGCAGCGACGGCGGGAACGACAGAATTGCGAGCAGACTGCCGAGGGCCAACAGTTGACGCGATTGGGCGGGAGACAATTGATAACGCGAAAACACTTTCAGTGCGACGGCAGCGGTGGAGACGACGGTACGAATTGAACAAACACGGGCAGACATGACGCGAGACAATGCCTGAACCGGACGCAAAGGCGAATATGAGAAATGTCATATTGGCGTCGGAACGATTCAATGGACGTCCTGCCGGCTCGGCAAGCCCATGAAATTGAAACATGGCTCCAATTTTGGCTTCGGTTGGGTTCGTTCCATGTCGGGAAGGGGCACTCTGATTGGCGCGAGGCTGCCTTTGGCCGCGACTATGATAATCGTCATATTGTAGGCAGGGCGAATTCCGGGGAAATTTAGCTTGTGTCACCTCAACCCACCCATAATGCCATGAATCCTGTACGCGAGTTTGCAAATGATATTCGTGTGAAGATTACTTTCCCCGCTAATGCAAAATCGTCAAACCGATCCGCCTTTACTCTCATCGAGTTATTGGTGGTCATCGCCATCATCGCCATTCTGGCGGCGATGCTGTTGCCGGCGCTGGCCAAGGCGAAGCAAAAGGCGCATGGCATCAAGTGCATGAATAACAGCCGGCAATTCGCACTGGCATGGTTGTTGTATTCGACGGATAACAATGATCGCATCTGCCCGACCACGGGTACTGGCGCTACCGGACAGCCGAATTGGTGCGGTCCCAGTCGCATGGATATCGCGGGGGAGGACGCAGATGTAAACGACCTCCAGCAAGGCCTGCTGTGGCCCTATGCCAAATCTCTGTCACTCTACAAATGCCCGGCCGATCCCAAGGTAAGCCAGAATCTTCCCCGGCGGCCCACAGTCCGCAGCATGTCCATGAATGCCTGGCTGAATCCGGTTGGCGGTGATCCGGATGGGATTGGTCTCTCGACTCCCGGCCGCAAATTCCGGAAGCAAACAGACATCTCCGGGAGGATCGGCCCGGCCACGCTTTGGGTGGTGCTCGACGAGAATGACAAAACGATCAACGACGGTTGGTTCGTTGTTTCAGCCAGCCAGTTTGGTGCGAATGGTACCGTTTGGGTCGATGTTCCGGGAAGTTACCATAATAATGCTGGCGGATTAGCGTTCGCAGATGGTCACGCAGAAATTAAGAAATGGCGCGACAAGAATGTTACCGGTCAGAACGTGCAATTGTTCCTCCCTGGCGATTCAGCCAATAACTACCGCGAATTAAACTGGCTCCGGGAGCGATCCACAGTTTATCCGCAGTAGCCAGGCCACCGGCAGCCCAGCAGCGGGAGCTGGTTGGCAGATTCATTTCCGTCCCAGCCGCGTGGCTTCATCAAGCATACGGCGCGCGCGCTCGTCTTGCGGACGCAATCGCAAGGTTTCCCGAAACTCCATGACCGCTTCCTCATACCGTAGATTCCTCGCCAGACTCATGCCGTAGTTCAGATGCACGTCGGCAAAGTCGGGGATGAGCCGTACCGCTTCAGCGTATTCTAAAAGCGCTTCCGCGTCCCGGCCCAGGCCAGCCAGCGCGTTGCCCAGTTCGAAATGGATTGCGCCCAGTTCGCGTTGTGTCAGGTGCGGCCGCTGCCGAAGGGCAACCTGGAAATGGGTGATGGCCTCGACGGTGCGCCGTTCCGCCGTCAACAACCGGCCCAGATTATAGCGGGCGATGGGATCCTCCGGGTCCAGCGCGATGGCCTCTTCGAACAAAGTCAGGGCCTCTCGGTTCTGGCCCTGCGTGGCGAGGAGGTCCGCCAGATTGACGCGCGCGGTGACGCTGTTGGTTCGCCAGCGCAACGCTTCGCGGTACTCGGCGATAGCGCCGACGATGTCACCTTCTTTCGCCAGCAACAAACCGAGGTTGACGCGCGCCTCCGTGTCTCCGGGGTCACGTCGCAACACGGCTCGAAACCAGCGCCGCGCGTTTTCAGTTTCGCCAAGAGCCGCCGCCAGAATGCCGAGTTCCGTCTGCACCATGATGGAGTCTGGTTGAAGCCGGATAGCCGCTTGGAGAAATTCTTTGGCGCGGCCGGTTTCGCCGGCGAGCCGAGCGAGCCGACCGCGGTTGGCCCAGCCTTCGGCCGAATGCGGCATCAGTCGTGTGACGGTGGCGCATTCCGTGGCGGCGCCGGAAAAATCGCCAGCCGTCATGAGCAAACGACCGAAGTTAGCGTGCAACACCCAATCATCCGGCGCGGCTGCTATGGCCGACTGATAGTTCGAGATGGCCCCCACCGATGGGACGGAGAGCGCGGCAATCGTTGCGTCCCAATGTTGATCGCGCGCGGAGAAGTTGCTTTGGGCGGTGAACGGCGGGCGACGCAAGCGCGCCCGCATCTCTTGCGCGACGCGTAGTTGATCGAAGTCGGTCCAGGCCAGCCGTTGCGCAACTTCGGCTTCCGTGAGCCACGGTGAAGGGTTTGTTTGCGCGCCGGGCCAACGTTTCTCCAGTTCCATCGCAAACAACAACGCCGCGCGATAGTTGCCGGTGAAATTCAGGTGAACGTGATCGTAAAACAGATCTTCGTCGGTGAATTGCTCGAATTCCGCGTCGGCATCCACTAACAAAGTTTTCTTCGCTTGGGCGGTCTGCCGAACAATGTCGTTGATTCGTGTGTCCGCGCGAAAGCGCAACGCGTCCAGATCGCGCGCCTGCCGGAAGCTGGCGGTTGCGGTGGTGATCCGCTTCAGAGCCAATTCGCAACGACCGCGTTCGAAGGCCAACTGCGCGAAATCGGGGTCCAGGGCGGTGGCACTCTCAAAATGAATCAGGGCTTCAGCGAAACGGCCTTCCGTTTGCGCCGCGGTTCCAGCAACGAACGATTTTTCCCACGCGCTTAATTGTTCGGGCGTTAAATCGGCGCGGTGAATCGAGGCCAACGGGGGAAAGTGAGACAGGTTGACGGGCACCGTGGACAGGAGCACGGTCGCCCGGGCGTCTTGTCCGAAGGCGACGATGTCCGCAAGGTTGGCGGCAAAGCTGTCATTGACTTGTTCGAGTTGCGGACTGTCGCGGGCGATTTTCCAGCGGAGAAAAAATTCAAGGCCTTCCCAAGTTTGAGGTTCGTCCTTGTTGCGAAAGGCGCCGGCGAGCAGTTGACCGACGCGAGTGCTTTTCAAGGCAAGAGTGGTTCGGACCGTGGACAGACTCGGTGCCTGACGGCCAAAAATTGAGCCGGGACCGAACGGGCCGATGACTTCGTTGTTGCCCGCGAACACCAGCCAGAAATCGCCTTCGCGCGGGCGGCAATCACGCGCGATGGCGCGAATCACATGCGAATTGATGGCGGTGATTCCGGTGTTGACCACTTCAATTTTTTGCGCGGGATAGCGCGCCTGAAGGAGGCGTTCCAGTTGGCGCGCAAAGCCGTAAGACGGTTCCGGGTCACCCATGGCGGCGGATTCTCCGAGCACAAAAATGCGGACGGTATTCGGCGGTTTTTGGACGGCCAAAGCAAAGGGTCGCGGCGCGCGGGCGACTGTTGAGGGAAAAAATCGCCAGCCGAACCAGGGATTATCCGTGAGGGTGGTGACGCCGTTATTCCTGACGTGGCGAAAGAATTCGGTCGGGTGACCGATCCCGGTGACGCGGAGTCCCAGTTCCACGAGCCCGAGCGCGAGCAGGGGAAGCAGAATTGCCGCGAAGCGGAAGAGCCCGCGCCGCCGGGCAGCACGAGCAGGATTCACTACCGCTGGAGTTTTTGCGGACCGACCTTGGACAGGCGGGCGGCTTTTATCTCGCTTGCGTTTCATACTCTGAATCCATGATTCGAGGAGAAATCCTCGCAAGAAGAAATGACGGTTGGGGAAATTGAACGGTGCATCGTGATTGGGAACGGGCCAGCCCACATGAGCGTTGTTGGAACGTGAATCTGAATTTGAGGTTGGGCCAACTGGCTTTTGTTCGTCAAGCGGCAAACCGGCGAATGAACCGGCGAATGAAAAAACGGCCGCAACCATCGTGAGCGCGGTAACTGAATCTTGACTCAGGAATCGGTTGCGAGAGTCTAAGCGCATCATGCACCCGGTCCTGACTGTCGCTACGCTGCGGAAGTGGTGCGCACTGACGATTTTGCTGGCCGGGGCGCTGGCGACCGGCGCGACCGAGGTTTCTGTCACGGGAAAATCGCCGCTGGGATTGCTGACGAATTTGTTTCAACTCCGGCAGCAAGCGGATCAAGAGGTTTACGTTCTTCATCCCTTTCAGATCGTGGCTGAGGTGATGGCCACCGACGAGTCGAAGAGCGTGGTGGTGCTGCGCGATCATTCGGGCGTGGAGTTTATCAAGATCAAATTCGGCAATCGCGAGATCGCCCCGGGCGACACGGTGCGGTTGGAGGGTCGCGGTTGCGCGGTGATGCGCGAGGGGTTTGGGTTGGTGATCGTTCCGGGATTCGTGGTGGACAACGACGGGATTCACGCGGCGGCGACTGAATCAGGCCGGATATTTCTCCCGGCCGGGATGCACCCGATGCGCCTCGAATGGTTTAATCGTTTTGGCGAAGTGATCTTGGGCGTGGAGTGGGAGGGCCCGGGCCTGCCCCGCCAACCGATTCCCGATGCGGCGTTGTTCCGCACCGTCGTGGAGCGCAATACGGGTCGCACCAACTATCTTCCCGGGCTCGATTATCGTTGTTATCAAGGCGAATGGGAGGTGCTGCCGGGCTTTGCGGATCTGCCGCCAAAGAAAACCGGCATCGTTGCGAATTTTGATATCAATGTGCGAACGCAGCACGATAACGTCGGAGTGGAATTTCTCGGCGGACTGAAGATTCCGCAGGACGGCGTTTACACTTTTCATGTCAACTCGGATGATGGCAGTCGGCTCTGGGTGGGCACGGCAACCGGTGATTTTCAGGTGGTGCGAAAAGAAGCCGACAACGAATCCGGGCCGCCGCTGGAACTCACGGAAAGTTCACGGCAGTGGGTGACACTTGAAGGTGCCGTCGCCTCCGTCGGCGCTTGGACAGGGGGAGGTGAGTTGTGGATGCGAGGCGGAGACGGCGACGTCCGGGTGGAAGTTTTCGACGGCAGCGGAATCGAGTCGGATTTTCCCCGGCGCGGGCGGATTCGCGCCACGGGGATTTATGAAAAAGTTTTGAGTGAGGAGGGTGCGCGAGTGCCGGGTCGGCTGTTGGTCTTGAACTGGCAGTCAGTTCAACCGCCCCCCTCGGGAGTCAGCGCCGTGAAACCTGCGGAACGCGTGGGGGGGGCGAGAGCGGCGGCGGACTCGCTCGGTTCCGGAACAAATGAAACTCCGGTGCTGACGACGGCTGCGGAGGTCAAAGCCCTGTCGCCCGAGCTGGCGCAACAGCGACTACCGGTTTCACTTCGGGGCGTGTTGACGGATGCGAAGCGTCCGTTCGCGGTGCTTCAGGATTCGAGCCGGGGCGTTTATGTGGACTTGGGGCAGGTGCAGGCGGGCAAGCCGCTCCGGCGCGGCGAGTATTGCCAGGTGGATGGAGTGACGGGGCCGGGACTGTTTGCGCCGATCGTGCTGGCGCAACGCGTCACCAGGCTGGGAGTGGGGCAGATGCCAACGCCGGTTCGGGCCACCTGGGTGCAATTGATGAATGGCGGTCTGGACACCGAGTTCGCGGAGTTGGACGGGGTGGTGACCGCGGTGGAGAATCGCCGCCTGATGCTGCTCACTCAAGGCGGGAAAATTGCCGTGGAGTTGACGGACTTCCGGACCGAGGTGCTTCCCAGTTATGCGGACGCTCTGATTCGAGTTCGGGGCTGTTTCTTCGCGAATTTCAACATGACGACGCGGAAATTCGAGGCGGGATCGGTTTCGGTGGGCGGCGCGATGTTGGAAGTGCTGTCCCCGGCCCCGCCGCATCTGTTTGACGTGCCCAATCGCAGCCTGGGAGAACTCCTTTTCTATGATCCCAAGGCTGCGCCGTTCCGGCATCTCAAAATCAGTGGGCAGGTGATTCATCACCGCGGGGATGAGTATTTTCTGACCGACGGCACCAACGGAGTGAAAGTGACGAGTCGCGCGCGCCAAGATTTTCAGATCGGCGAGATCGTGGAGGCGGTGGGATTTCTCGAACTCGGCAGTCGCGTCGCCAAACTCAAGGAAGCAGTGATGCGCAAGACGGGCTCGGCGCCGTTGCCCGCTCCGGTGAAGTTGCCATCGGCGGAATTACTGCTGGCGCGGCACGCCGGCACGCTGGTTCAGACGGAGGCCACGCTGATCAATGATTGGCGCGAGGGCGCGGAATATGTGCTGGAACTGCAATCGGGTTTTCTCGCTTTCAAGGCACGGCTGAGCGAGCTGCGGTCGTCGTTCGCCGTGCCGCCGCCGGGAAGCCAATTGGCGGTGACGGGAGTTTACGCGCCGCAGGGGGCGGAGAACCTCGATGGGACGGTGAGTGGCTTGGAACTGTGGCTTTCGGGGCCGGAAGGAATTCACGTCCTGTCCACGCCCCCGTGGTGGAATTTGCGGCGGGTGCTGGTGTTGGCGGGCATCCTCGCGGCCCTGCTGCTGGGGGTGCTGGCGTGGAACAAGCAATTGCAGCGGAAAGTGCAAAGCCGGGGCCGACAACTGGAAATTGAAATCCGCAATCGGCAACGCGCCGAAATGGAGCACGCCACGGAAGCCGAACGGGCGCGCATCGCCCGGGACCTCCACGATGAACTGGGCACGGCGCTGACCGAAGTGAGTTTGTTGTCCAGCGCCAGCCTCGGCGACGGCGAAGGCGGTATGAAATATCAGGAGCGATTTCGCGTGATCGCGGAGAAAGCGCGGGATCTCGTGGCGAACCTCGATGTGATTGTCTGGGCGGTTAATCCGAAACACAATTCGTTGCAGTCGCTCGCCGATTATCTCGAGAGTTATACCCGCGAACTGCTCTCGGCCTCGGGAATGGTTTACCGCTGCCGCATTCCAATTGATTGCGGCTCGGTGGCGTTGGGCGGCGCCGCGCGGCACAGTTTATTGCTCGCCATCAAAGAGAGCCTGAATAATGTGATCCGCCACGCTGCGGCCACCGAAGTCGAACTGGAGATGCGGCACGGCGGCGATCATCTGGAGATCGTCATCGCCGACAACGGTCGCGGTTTCGATTGGAGTGAAGTGCGCCGCCGGAGCGGCCTGACCAATATCCAGGAACGCATGGAGAATCTGGGCGGCGCGTGCCACATCGAGTCGCGTCCGGGGAAAGGAACGCAAGTCCAATTAAGCGTTCCGCTGCCGTCTGCCGAACAGGACAAGGCCCGAAATTAAACATGACCAGAGTCGCAATTATCGAAGACCACCCCACGACCCGCAAGATGCTCATTGAAGTAATCAATGGAGCGCCCGGGTATCGCTGCATTTGCGCTTGTGCAACGTCGGAGGAGGCTCTCGCTGAAGTGCCCAAACACCGACCGGACGTGGCATTGATGGATGTCAATTTGCCGGACGTTTCCGGCATCGCGTGCACGGCACAACTGACGGGAAAGCTCCCGGATTTGCAGGTGATTATGGTGACCGTTTACAAAGACACGGACCTGATTTTCCGGGCGCTGAAGGCCGGGGCCTGCGGGTACATCCTCAAACGTTCCCGCCCGGAGGAAATCATTCAGGCGATTGCCGATGTGCGGGCCGGGGGCGCGCCGATGACCGGCGAGATTGCGCGAATGGTGGTGCGCTCATTTCGCGCGACCTCTCCCACGCCGGACGCGATCGGACTGACGCAGCGGGAGTCGGAAATTCTAATGCTGATCACCGAAGGCCTTTCGAACAAAGAAATTGCTGATCGGGCCAACATCAGTGTCGGCACCGTGCGCATTCACCTGCAAAACATCTTCAAGAAACTGCATGTTCGGTGCCGAACCGAGGCAGCGGTCGAATACCTTCGCATCAAGGAGCAAAAAGCGGACGACAAAACGTAGTCGGTGGTCCGCGTTGGTCCGCGTATGACATACGTCATATTCCAAACGCATTAGCCTGCGAGTAACGTCGCAGTTATCAACCTAACGTCCCCTCCACAGGGCTGGCTTGTCGCCGCCGGAGCTGGGAACCTGAAAACCCAACAACCCGCAGGATACCCCATACGAAGTTATGAAAAACTCATTGTTTAGAACTATCGCGCGTTGCCTCGGCATCGCGGCGTTGGGCGCCAGCACGTCGCTCCAAGCGCAGGTCGATAAAACTCCAGTGTTGCATTTATCTTTTGACAATGTCAGCGGCGCGACGGTGATCAATAACGGGAGCGGCGGTGCGGGAATGAACGGCACGATCAACGGCACCGCGGCGATTGTAGGCGGCGGCCGGTTCGGCAACTGCTTGAGCGTCTCCGGCGCGGCGTCCCCGGATGCTTCGGTTCGCATTGCCAATGCGGTCGTGCCGCTCAATGCGACCGCCAACTGGACGGTGGCCATGTGGATTCAAACATTTTCGCTTGGTGGGACCTATGCCTATCAGGGAAGTGGCGGGTGGGCATCTGGCAACACGACGTTTTACTTGAACAACGGCGGCGGCGGCGGAACCCAGGCGGGTGGCGTTCGCAATTCGCAGGGCTGGGTAACGGGCACAAACAACACCGTCAATGACGGGCAATGGCATCATATCGTGGTGACCTGCAACGGCACGACCAGGAATGTTTACGTGGATGGCGTTCTGAATACCCCGACGGGGGACAATGATTGGAACGGTAGTGGCACGGGCAATCAATTCTGGATCGGGGGCGGCGGGACCGGACAGGGTGACGGACAGGTCAACTTGAACGGATTGATTGACGAAGTTTATGTGTTCAACCAGACGTTGACGCAGACTGACATTCAAGGACTGTTCAACAACAATACGCTGCCAGTGGTGCCGGTTGCCGTGACGGTCAATCCGACCAGCGGCTATCGCGGGCAAGTTTTCACTCTCACCGCCACGGTCACCCCCCCCGCTGGCGCTGTCACAAATGTGACGGCGAACCTGAGTGCGATCAATCTTGGTGCCGCGGCGAATCTGGTGCTGTCCAGCGGCACTGTTTACACCAACACGTTCACTGTTCCGGCCACGGCGCCGGTGGGAGCCCGAAATCTGTCGGCGACTGCCAGAACGGATGCCAACCCGTTCATCGGCAGCGGCGGTGCTACCTTCACGGTTATTGCCCGGCCTCCGACCAACGCGATCCTTGTGACCCAACTCACCAATACCAGCGCCATCGAGTACACTGGAGTCACCTTCCATTTTGGCACAACCAACGACGCTCCCAACGACGCCCCGTTCCCGATGGCGTATTCCTGGTACACTAACGGCGTGCTTGTGAGTTCCAACATGGGCCCCAATTTTACATTCCTGACCACGCCCGCGCAAAATGGCATGCAGGTTCAAGCCATCGCTCGGGTGGCGGACACCAATTTCAGCAGCCTGACGGTCACCAGCGCCGTGGTGACGCTCACAGTGAATGGCGGTTCCGTTCTCTACAACAACGGGCTCAAGGAGGAATTCTTTGCCGGAGCCCTGCGTCCCAACGTTCTGATCGGAGATGCAGCTAAGCCCGTGGTGAGAAGGGTCAATCAAGCCGACAATGCGGGCGGATTCGGAAACAACCACGTCCGTCGTTACAGTGGCTATTTCATTCCGCCCACGACGGATGGTTACGTGTTCTTCGTGGCGTCGGATGATGATTGCGACGTATTCATCAGCACCGATAGCAATCCGGCCAACAAGCGACTGGTTGCCCAGGAAACCGGCTGGAGCGGTACGCGCAATTGGCAAACTCCTGGTGGCGGTGGCAGCACTGTCGGGCAGAGACGTTCGGACCAATGGGTGCCGGATCCTGCAAACCCCGTTTTCCCGACGCCGTATGCGGGCGGAATTCAACTGACGGCCGGCAATCTTTATTACTTTGAAGCCGTCATGCACCAAGGTACCGGCGGCGACAATTGGGCCGTCACCTATCAGACGACCAATGAACTCGCTCTGGATCCGTCCTTGCCCCTGAATGGCACAGCGTCCCGGATGGCTGCGGCCAACAATAACATTGCCTTCAGATCCTATCCTGGCACTACGCTCACGTGGGTCACTCAGCCGCTGCCGGCGGTGACGGTGTTCGAAGGTCAAAGCACCAACTTGGTCAGCCTTGCCTTCAGCGATGCTGAAATGCTTCCAACCTATCATTGGTATCTCAATGGCGCGCCGATTGGCGGGAACAGTGCCACCCTGACCCTGAACGCCATCCCTCCGAGCTACAACAACGCGCAGATCGTGGTCGTTGCCAGTAATGCGGTGGGCGGACTCGCCATCACGAGCTCCGTGACGACGCTCACGGTGAATCAGGCGGTCTTCGAACCCGGTTGGGTCGCGGAGAAGAAATGGACGAACACCTTCAACATCACGGGAGCGGAAAACGGCACACTCGGGACTCCCTCCATCACTGGAGCGCGGCCCGGCTTTGTGGTGGGACTCGACAATCCCAGTTCCAATCTACCCGGGTATGACTTCAACACGCTCGATAGCAGCTTGCAACAAATTGGTAGTTTCATTGCCCCGAGCAATGGCAATTACGTCTTCTTCATCAGTTCACATGACGGTGGCAATCTGTTCTTGAGCACAGACAACTCGCCGGCCAACAAACGGCTCATCGCTCAGGAAGCCGGGTGGACGAGCGGTTGGAACTGGAACACCGTCGGGGGCGGCGGTTCGGCGGTGGCCCAGAAGCGCTCGGACCAATTCATCCCGCCTGGTTCTAACACTCCCCCGTATGCCGCTGGCATTCCGCTGGTCGCAGGCCAACGCTATTACATGGAAGTGACTCACACCACCAGCCGGTGGGGCAATGAGCGGTGCGGCGTGAGTTACCGGATCATGGAATTCGGCTTTGCGAATCCTCCCGTTGACGGCAGCCTGCCCAACGTTGGCGCCAACAACAGTGGGATGAGTGCCATTCGTTGCTCCTACGTCGCCTTCACACAACAGCCGACCAACGCTACGGCTGCGCCGATGGGTTCTGCGACCTTCTATGCGGACGGCGATACCGATAGCATCTATCCCATCATCAGTGCCTTTGGCTACACGTACACGCAGCCCACCAACAAGCTGTTCTTCCAATGGTATAAGAATGGCCAACCGATTCCCGGCGCCACGTCCAAGACGTTCACGCTCTCACCAGTCCTGCCGAGCGACCATGGAGCGCAAATCTATTGCGCGATGCGGGCGTTGGGTTACGCGAATAATGCGTTGCAGCCAATCTGGAGCAACAGCGTGACTGCGACGCTCTCAGTCTCACCGCAGGCGGTCTTTGAAACCGGCGTGGCCCGGGTGGATTGGTGGTCCAATTCAACCCGCGTCGCCATTTTGAGTGGGGCGGCCGGCAATCCCGATCGGGTTTATACCACACCTAAAATGATCGCCCCGTCCGATTCACCAATGGACAATTACGCCAACCGGGTCAGTGGCTTCTTCATGCCACCCACCTCGGGGAACTATGTCTTCTTCATGAATTCGGACGATGATTCGGACCTGTTTCTCAGCACGGATGAGAGTCCGGTCAACAAACGCCTGATTGCCCGGGTAACGGGCTGGTCTGGCTCAACCCTGGGTTGGAATCAAACGGGGGGCGGCGGCGATACGCTGGGGCAACGTCGTTCCGATCAGTTCATTGATCCCGATACTGGGTTGCAACCTTACATCGCTGGTATTCCGCTGGTCGCGGGGCAACGGTATTACATTGAAGGTGTTCACAATGAAGGTAGCGGTGGCGATTACTTTGCGGTCACTTATAAACTGACCACCGAGCCGGATCCGGTCAACGGAGATGACAGCCGAATTAGCGGCAGCGTCCTCGGCACCTATGCCCCAAGAATTCCGTGGGTGGCCTTTACGGCTCATCCGCAAAGTCCACCACCGGTGCAAAGCGGTGGAAACTCGGTTACCTTCAGTGGTGCGGGCACCAGCGCCCCATCCCTTGTGCTGGGGAATACCGGCAATCCCGTGCCGTGGTTCAATAATCCCACCTACCTGCAATATCAATGGTATAAGAACGGCACGCCTATCCCGGGCGCGAATTCCAGTTCCTACACGCTGTTCCCGATCTTGCCCTCGGACCACAATGCCCAGATTGTTCTCGGCATCCGGGCGCTCGGTTACGCGGATAACGCGCTCAATCCGATCTATAGCAACAGCCTGCCGGCGGTGCTGACCGTGATTCCGGACAATCAGCCGCCGACGCTGACTTACGCGGCCTCGTTCCAAAACACCAATCATTTGGATCCATTCACATTACAAGTGCGGCCTCATTACGTGGTCTCTGTCACTTTCAATGAATGGATGAACACCACCACGTTGAGCAACGCGGCTAACTATACGATCGCAGGAGCGACGATCACCAATGTGTTTGTCGAGCCGAACAATCGGACGGTTAGACTGCTGCTCAACCAGCCGCCGACCCTGCCGTTGAATATCACGGTCAGCGGCGTCCAAGACTTGAGTGGCAATGCTATTGCCCCCGGTTCAACCACGCCCATCAACAATGAGAAGCTGGTCTTCTCCGATGTTGGTTTCCCTGGAAGCGATCCCGCCTACCCGAGCTACGTGTCGGTGTCCGGAGCCGGTGGGTACATCATTACGGCGCAAGGCAGCGACATTTGGAACACCTTTGACGCATTCCACTTTGCGTGGGAGTGGAAGACCAATGACTTCGATGTCGTTGTGCGGGGCGTGAGCCAGGGCCACACCGACACCTTCGCCAAGGCGGGCCTGATGGTACGCGAATCCTTGGATCCGTACAGCCGGAACTGGAACGTGGTCAATCATCCCGCTCCGGATGCCAGCAGTTCCGTGGGGGCAAACGACGTCGGTTTGGGGATGCGCGATGCCTATGGTCTCGCTTCTGCCGGTTGGAAAACGGCGGGAGCCACGCCACCCACCTATCCGAACGCGTGGCTGCGACTCAAGCGGACCGGCCAACTCCTGCAGGGCTATGCCTCCAGCAACATGGTCAATTGGGTGCTGATGGGAAGTTATGACGTCGCCACCAATGTGAACGGGGCGTTGCCAGCCGAGGTCTTGGTTGGTCTCTGCACGACGGCCCATGGCAACGACCAGTTATTCGGAACGCCACCGTTCCTGTTCTACAACACCGCCGAGTATGCCGGTTATAACTCGAGCTTCGTTCCGTCGGCTCCGCCAGCGCAGTTGACCATCAGCCGCACGGGTGCCAACGTGACCGTCTCCTGGTCTCCGGCGGGCGGACATTTGGAAGCCAGTCCGGCGATTTCAGGTCCCGGAGTGAATTGGCAGAACGTCGGTACCGCGAATCCGGCCGTCGTGCCGATCGGCGTCGGTCCGCAGTTCTTCCGGGTGGTCAACCCGTAACGCTGACGAATCAAGTTCCTTCAATCAAAGGCCGCGAGGACCACCTCGCGGCCCTTTTTGTCGATGAGACTTAGTGCTGCATCGCAACACCGTTCCCGCTATTGTGTCCTCATTCCCAACTCGCAAGGGCCTGAGTTATGAAGCGGCAACGTAACGGCAAAAGAGAACGCCACCCGAACGTGGCACGCGGCACGGAATCGTCCCCGCCGCCCGCCATTCGCTCCGGTCGGCGCAAATGGCTGTTTCGCATCACGGCAGTTTTTCTTCTGCCACTCTTTATCCTGGTTAGCCTTGAGCTGCTGTTGCGATTGGTCGGGTTTGGGTTTGACCCGAGCTTTTTCAAGCGGGAACCAGTCAATGGCCAGGATTGTTACGTGGCCAGCGAGGATTTCGGCCGCCGTTTCTTTCCCCCCGGTCGGGTCCGATTTCCGCCGCCGGTGGTCATGCCGCAGACCAAAGCGCCCGATACGTTTCGCATCTTCATCTTTGGGGAATCGGCCGCACTGGGCGATCCGCGTCCAAATTACGGTGCCGGCAATTATCTCGAGGTGCTGCTCGCGGAGCGTTTCCCTGCGGCAAAGTTCGAGATCATCAACACCAGCGTCACCGCCATCAATTCGCACGCCATTTTGCCCATCGCCCGCGAGAGCGCCAATCATGCGGGCGACCTGTGGATTGTTTACATGGGCAACAATGAAATGGTCGGTCCGTTTGGAGCGGCCACCGTGTTCGGCACTCGGGCGCCGCCGCTCTGGTGGGTGCGCACGCAACTGCAGTTGAAAAAATGGCGCGTGGGTCAACTGTTGTGGTCCCTCCGCGAGCCGCGCTCGCAATCCCAATCCACCGACAACCGCTGGCTGGGAATGGAGATGTTTCTGCAAAACCAGGTTCGCCCCGACGACCCGGGCAAGCAAAGGGCCTATCGCAATTTCGAACGGAACCTGGACGACATTGTGAAAGCCGGCTTGGCCGCTCGCGCGCGCATCGTGCTCTCGACGGTGGCGGTGAATTTGAAAGATTGTCCGCCGTTTGGCAGCGTCGCACCAACCGACCGCGCGGCTTCCGAAAAGCTCTGCGGCGAAGGTGTCACCGCTCTGGCTGAAGGCCGATTCGAGGCCGCCCGCTCCGCGTTCGAAGCCGCTTCCGCCTTGGATCGGCAGTCCGCCGAAATACACTTTCAACTGGCGACGTCGCTCTTGCGTTTGACCAATACCGCGGCGGCGCGCCAGCATTTTTTACAAGCCGCGGATACCGACACGCTGCCGTTCCGCGCGGATTCGCGCATCAACGATACCATTCGAGCCGCGGCCAATCGGCTGGCGGGCGAGACCGTGACTTTGTGCGATGCCGCCGAGGTGTTGAACGCCGCCAGCCCGCAGGGCGTGTCGGGCGAGGAATTTTTGTACGAGCATGTCCACCTGAATCCTGATGGCAATTACTTATTGGCGCGCGAGTGGGCGGCGGCTGTCGAGAAGTTGTTGCCGCCCGAACACAAAAATGGCGCCAAGTCATCGTGGCTGTCCCAAACCGAATGCGAACAGTGGCTTGGTCTGACGGATTGGAATCGCATCTCGATCCTTGAAGAGGTGCTCCGGCGCATTCAACGGCCGCCCTTCAGCGGTCAGTCCGGTCAGGCCGAACGCCTCGCGCGCTTGGAAGAACGAATTGCCGCGCTGCGGTCGCAGTTCACGGCGGACGCGGCGGAGACAGCGCGGGAAATTTATGAGCGCGCTCTGAAGCGATCGCCGGAGGATTTTTGGTTGCACGCCAACTACGCGGAATTTCTGGAAAGCCAACGCGAATGGAAATCGGCCGCAGCGGCGCGCCGGAAAGCCTGCGAGTTGTCGCCGGCATCCTATTTCCCACTGTACGCGTGGGGGGTGGTGTTGAAAGAAGCGGGAGATCTGGCCGAAGCCCACAAAGTCCTGCAGCGTGCTGTCGCGCTGAAACCGGACGACAGCGACGTCTGGTTGGAGTTGGGCATCGTCTCCGCCCGGCAGAGCGATTGGGAAACCGCGCGCCAGGAAATGGAAACCGCCCGCCGCTTCGATCCCGAAGATCCGCGCGCCGCGCTGTATTTGGGCGAAGTGCTCTGGAAGTTGAACCGGCGCAGTGACGCCCTGGCCATCCTTCGCGAGGCGGTTCGATTGTCGCCCGCTGATTGGCAACCGCGTTTTCGGTTGGCGCACAGTCTCGCTCAAGACGGTCAGTTCGCGGCGGCTGCCACCGAATATCAGGAAGCGCTCCGCCTGAATCCGACCAATGTCCGGGCGAAGACCGGGTTGGCCACCGTGCTGCTGAATCTCCGGCGGGAAGCGGAGGCGCGCCAACATTTGAATGAGGTTCTCAAGCTTGATCCGGCCAACGAATCCGCCTTGGAACTTCTTCGACAACTTCAGCGTCGGTGATGGCCACAGGGAAGAAAGCTGCCGAGGCCGAACCGATGCTTTGCTTCCGTTCCGCCTGCGCAACGCCATGATATGACGTACTGCATATTCCCAAGTCGTTCCTCGTTCTGCTAGATTTCGCCCTAATTACTATCGTTCTGAACCTCAAAGCGTCCCGAGACAGCTTTGTACCGGGGGACGGCTGCTTTTGTACCGGCGCGCTCCGCGCCTTTACGCTTCTGCGTCGTCCCCTCATCGGATGAGATTTGAGGCAGGGGAACGATTTGAAAGATGAAGAAAATGAAGTGTCGAACCCTTTCCGCTCCGGCAGCCAACCCGCAACCGATGTTCGCATCGCTCGGAGGCCGGCAGATTGCCCATAACACGCGCGGCGGGAGCTTGGTTTTTCGTTTGGTTCTGTTGACGCTGCTGGCGTTGCAGGTGATCGCACTTCCGGCGTTTGGGGCGCAGCGAGGTCGTCCGACGCTCAACGCCGCGCGCACGACCTTCGTGGCGGACAACGGTCAACCGTTGCGCGGCCCGTACACCTCGACAGAATGGACGTCCGCTGCACCGGCCGATCAGATTGCAAACATGCGCAACCTCGGCTTCAACGCCGTGCATCTCTACGCGGAAGTCTTCAGTTTGAACTGGCCTGCCTCGGGTAATGCGCCCGGTTACAACGTGGCCGAGGTGGACAAGATCGTGGCGGCCACGCGAACCAACGGACTGTATCTGGTTATGACCATTGGCAACGGTGCCAACAACGGTAATCACAACATTCAATGGGCGACGAATTTCTGGAACTTCTACGCCGGGCGCTATGCCAACGAGACGCACGTCATTTACGAGATTCACAACGAGCCGATGGCGTGGGGGCCATCCTATCTCACCGGCACCACTCCGGCGGGGACGATGAACATGGAGATCGCCGCGTATCGCGCCATTCGCGCCGCGGCGCCGCACACGCCGGTATTGCTGTTCAGTTACGCGGTGCTGTCCGGCAGCGGCGGAGCCAACGCCGCGTTGACGGATATTCGCGCGTTCAATCAAGCCATCTTCGGCGTTCAAAATGTGACGTGGACGAATGAGGCGGTGGCATTCCACGGCTATGGCGGATGGGAAGGCACGGCGACCGCCGTGGGAAATTTGATCGCTGCGGGTTATCCGTGTTTCATGACGGAATTCGGTTGGCCGCGCTGGGGACGCAATCGCGGTGTCGCGCTGGAACTCGAACTGACCACGGATCTCGAACGACTCGGCGTTTCGTGGCTCACGTTTCAATACATCCCGCCGTCCGGTGTTTCTGATCCCGTGACGATCCCGGACCTCTACCAAGATCTGGTGGATAAATCCGGCTTGGCGTGGACGCCGGATTTCGGCGCGTGGCCGGTGTTGCGCGGGGTGTATGGCAACAACGGTCAACCGCGCGCGACGGTGGCGAACTGGGTAAACAATTTTCTCACCGGCACAATGCGCATTCAGGCGGAGGATTTTGATTGGGGTGGGGAAGGGGTGTCCTATCACGACACGACGCCCGCGAACAGCGGCGGTTTATATCGAGCGGCTGAAGCGGTGGACATCGCCGCCTGCAATGACACTGGCGGTGGATTCAAAGTGACCGAAATCGAAGACGGCGAATGGTTGGAGTATTCGATTCTCGTTCGGCAACCCGGTTACTACGATCTCGCGCTCCGCTACGCGACGCCGAACAGCGGCGGGACGGTGGAGGCGACTAGTGCGATTGGCGGCGTGACCGCGCGACGGATATTGACGCCCACCGGCAGTCAAACGACGTGGGCCACGGCGAGTGTGCCGGTGTATCTCGCCTATGGGCGACAGCTCGTGCGCTTGCACTTTCCGACCGGCGGCTTTGATTTGAACTGGATTGAACTTTCACCGGCGACCACGGGAACAGTTGCCAACGGAACGTACAAGTTTCTCAACGCCGCAACTGCGCTGGCGATGGAAGGCGTGCCCGGCACAAACCGCGTTGTGGTCACCAATGACTCGGGCGGAAATTTTCAACGCTGGAATGTGCAGCACGTGGGCGGTGGACAATACCGCGTGTTGTCCGCGGCGAATATTTCGAGCTGGAACGCGGCGGATGATGTGTTGGCCCTGACGGGATCGTGGAACACCAGTAGGGAACGATGCTATCTCATCCTGCCTGAAAGCGGCGGATTCTATCGGCTTCTGCCGGTCAGCTCCGGCTTGTCGCTCTACGGACCATCCGCTCCCGGCGCAATTGTCGAACAGCAGGAACGGTCCGGCAGCGTGCAGCAACTTTGGGCGATGCTGGCGCCGACCACGCCCGCGTTTCCGGCCGGCTTGAGTGCCACCGCATTGTCCGCCACCCAAATCTCCCTGCAATGGCAGGCCGTTTCCGGCGCGACCAGTTACAACGTCAAACGTTCCGCCGCCAGTGGCGGTCCTTACACGACGATTGCCACGGGGGTCACCACGACCAGTCACACGGACACTGTGAACGCTGGCGTGAAATATTTTTACGTCGTGACCGCCGTGACGGCCGGCGGGGAAAGTCCCAACAGTGTCGAGACCAGCGTGAATCCGCCTTATCCGTGGTCGTCGCAAAACATCGGCTCGGTGGGCGTCGCGGGCGACGTGGATTTCAACAACGGCGTGTTCAGCGTCGGCGGTTCGGGTGCGGACATCTGGGGCACGACGGATGCGTTTCGGTTCGTGTATCTGCCCGTGACCGGCAATGGCACGGTCACGGCACGCGTTCTGGCCGTGCCCAACACGGATCAATGGGCGAAGGCGGGAGTCATGATTCGCGCGAACCTGACGGCGAATTCGGCGAATGCGTTTGTCGCCGTAACGCCCGGCAACGGCGTGACGTGGCAGTATCGCACCAGCAACGGCGGCAATTCCGGCAACAACGCTGCGGGCGGTCTGACCGCACCGTATTGGGTGCGACTCGTGCGCAGCGGCAATACGTTTACCGCGTTCCGCTCGCTGGATGGCGTGACGTGGACGCAGCAGGGAAGTCCCCAAACCATCAACGCCATGGGCGCGACCGCGTATGTGGGCCTGGCGGTGACGAGTCATAACAATTCCAGTCTCTGCACGGCGACGTTTGACAACGTATCGTTGCCGGGTTGGCAAAACGTCTTGCCACCGCCGGCACCGACGAATCTGGCGGCCACTCCCGCAAACGGCGCGGCGAATCTGGTCTGGTTCGCCTCGCCAGGAGCGACCAGTTACAACATCCGCCGCGCTCTCGCCGATGGCGGTCCGTACACGTTTCTTGCGAACGTCAGTTCGACGAACTTCATCGACACTACGTTGAGCAACGGCGTGCCGCATTATTACGTGGTCTCCGCTTTGAACATTGCCGGTGAAAGCGCCAACTCCGCGCAGGCGAGCGTTCCCGCGCAGTTTCTTGCGCCCACCGGGTTGACTACGACACCGGTTTCTGCCACTCAAGTTCACCTGGTCTGGAACGCCTTTACCGATGCCACCAATTATTATGTCAAACGTTCCTTCGTGAGCGGCGGTCCATACGCCACCGTCGCAACGGGTGTGGTGGCGACCAACTTCACCGACACGAGTCCTGCCGGGATGAAGCCTTACTACGTCGTTAGCGCCATCGCTAATGGCGAGGAAAGTCAGGACAGCGCGGAGGCGACATTCGACCTGCCGTACCCGTGGGCGACCCAGGATGTGGGAGCCGTTGGATTTGCCGGGAGCGCGACCATCAGCAACGGCGTGTTCAACGTCGCGGGGAGCGGATCGGATATCTGGGACACTGCGGATGCGTTTCGATTTGTTCATGTGCCGGTGACGGGAAATTGCGTGATCACGGCCCGCGTTCTCGCGGTGCAGAACACCGATCCGTGGGCGAAAGCGGGCGTGATGATTCGCGAGAATCTGAATGCCAACTCCGTCAACGCGATGATTGGGGTGACGCCCGGGAATGGTGTGACGTTTCAGTATCGTTCCACCACCGGCGGCACGAGTGGCTTCAATAATTCTACCGGGCTGACTGCTCCGTATTGGGTGAGGCTGGTACGCAATGGCAATACGTTCACGGGCTACCGTTCCATTGACGGGGTCAATTGGATTCAGCAGGGCACTCCGCAAACGTTCGCCATGTCTGCCACCGTGTATGTGGGATTGGTGCTGACCAGTCACAACAACGCGTTGCTCGGCGGGGCGACCTTCGACAATGTCACCGCGCCGGGTTGGACCAATCCCATGCCACCGCCCGCGCCGGTCAGTGTGGTCGGGCTGGCCGGGAACGCGCAGGCGGCGTTGAGTTGGACGGCGGTTCCGGGGGCCGCGAGCTACAACGTCAAACGCGCGCTCACCATTGGCGGTCCATACGCCTTCGTCGCCAACGTCACCACCACGAATCACACCGACACGGGGCTGATCAACGGCACTGACTATTTCTATGTGGTCGCGGCCCTCAATCAAGCGGGACAGAGCGCCGACTCGGGGCCAGTCACCGTCACGCCGGAAGCCTTCGCAGTCACGGGACTTTCGGCAGTAACCGTTTCTGCCAGCCAGATTGAACTCACCTGGAACGCCTTGGACGACGCAACCGGCTACAACGTAAAACGCGCACTCAACAGCGGCGGCCCGTACACAACGATTGGCAGTGGAGTCACCACGACGAATTATCAAGACAGCGGCCTGACGGGCGGCACGATTTATTATTACGTCGTCAGTGCGATGCTTCCCGGCGGCGAAACTCCCGACAGCGCGCAGGTCGTTGCGACCACGCTCACGGGCAGCATCGGTTCGCTGGTCCATCGCTATCGGTTTGAGGAAGCGGGAGGAAACGCCATCGCCGATTCCGTGGGCGGACCGATTTGGAATGGAACGTTGTTCGGTGGCGGGATGCTGGCCGGCGGGACGTTGACGCTGGCTTCCAGTTCGCACCAGTACGGTACTCTGCCGGCGGGCATTGTTGGTTCCCTCAGCAACATCACGGTGATGACCTGGGTTAATCTCGCTTCGCTGACGGATTGGAGTCGAATCTTTGAGTTCGGTCAGGACTTCACGACCAACATGTATTTGATGGCGCGGAGTGGCTTGACCGGCAAACTGCAATTCGGAATCACGACGAACGGTTCGGGCGCCGAGCAGCAGATTGGCAGCGGTGCGAGTCTGACGGCAGGCGTCTGGCATCAAGTGGCGGTGACGGTGGCGGGAGGCGTAGGCGTGCTTTATCTGGATGGCGTGGCAGTCGGGACAAACGCGAATCTGACCCTCAGCCCCGCTAATCTGGGAACTACGACCCTTAACTACATCGGCAAATCGCAATATGCGGTACCTTCATTGAACGGCGCGTTGGATGAGTTTCGGATTTATAACACAGCACTGTCAGCGGCGGAAATTGCGGCAACGCATGCGTTGGGAGCGGATCAGTTGTTAAGCACCAACCCGCCGCTGCTGAGCGTAACCGCGACTGTGCATACGCTGATTCTCTCCTGGCCGTTAGGAAATGCGGATTTTGCGGTGCAGTCGCGCACTAATCTGGTTGTGGGTGACTGGCAAGATGTCACCTCGCCCGCGCCGCAAATTGTCGGCGATCAATGGCAGGTGACATTGCCCGTGGCGGCTGACAGCGCTCCGCAGTTCTTCCGGTTGGCCAGATAAACCTCAAGATTCGTGCTCCGAGCGTTACCTTCAAGGGCTCGGGCCGGTCGCGGTGGATGCGCTGGCGGGCGAGGATTCGAACGTCAACTAAAGTCGCGCGCGGAACGTCTCCCGCTGCGACAAGCCTGAACTTACTGATCGACGTTCACCGC
>CAZKMR010000045.1:21656-35744 GCA_964553795.1 uncultured Bifidobacterium sp.
GCGCGGAACGTCTCCCGCTGCGACAAGCCTGAACTTACTGATCGACGTTCACCGCCGAACCTTTGTGACGACGCTGAACGCTCGTGACGAACTCAGACGGACAACTGCCAGCCTTCGCGATAGGCTGGCTGAACGAAGGCGTTGGCGGCTTCGTTATTGGTGAAGCGCATACCCTGGTCGTCCCATTCGAGCGTCTGGCCGGGGAACCGGATGGCGATGGCGCCGAGCAGGGCCGCTTGAGTGAGGGGGCCACCGTAATCGAAATTTGAGCCCGCCGCCCGACCATGGCGGATCGCTTCCAGCCAGTCCCAGGCATGGTTCTTCACGCGGGGAATTTTTTCCTCCGGCTGATTCTTCCCCGAGTATTCCTCCATGACTTTATCGGGGGTCAAATAGCAATTGCCCGCGCCGTGCGAGCCGTGAACGATCATGCCTTTGTCACCCATGAGAATGGCGCCTGTACCGGGAACTCTATCGTCCGCAGAAAATTTCTCGGGGCGCGGCATGTTCCAACCTCCATCGTGCCAGACCAGCGTGAGGGGGCCGCGCTCACCGCGCGCGGCGAATTGGAACGTAATTCGCGTGGCCGGCGGATACGTGAGTCCGTGCTTGGCGGGATCGTAAGCTTCACTCACTTCGGCTTTGATGCTGGTCGGAGCGTCGAGGTTGAGCGCCCAGAAAGTCGGATCAATGACGTGACAGAACCAATCGCCGATGGTGCCGGTGCCAAAGGGCATCCACCCGCGCCAATTCCAATGAACCCACAACGGGGTGTACGGCCGGAACTGCGCGGGGCCGATCCACAAGTCGTAATCAAGATGCGCGGGGACTTCATGCTTCTCGTCGGCTTTGGCCAGATTTCGCATCTGGGAATAAACATTTCGAAACGCATCGCAGCGGGCGTGGACGGTATGGACTTTGCCGATGGCGCCCGCCCCGACCCATTCACAGACGCGCCGAATCGAGCCGCTGGAATGTCCCTGGTTGCCCAGTTGCGTGGTTACCTTGTATTTGCGCGCTGCGGCCATGAGCTGGCGCACTTCATGCACGTTGTGGGCGAGGGGTTTTTCGCAATAGACATGTTTGCCGCGCCGCATGGCTTCCATCGCGATCACGGCATGGGTGTGGTCGGGCGTGCCGATGACCACGGCGTCAATTTCCTTGTCCAGCTTGTCCAGCATCACCCGGTAGTCTTTGAATTGAGTGGCTTTGGGATATCGCCCGAAAGTCTTGGCGGCGTAATTGTGGTCCACATCGCAAAGCGCAACGATGTTGTGAGCCTCGCCGGCCATGGCATCAATATCACCGCCGCCCTGCGCGCCGACGCCAATGCCTGCGATATTGATTTTATCATTGGCGGAGAGCGGCTCGGCCCCGAGCATTTTGCCCGGGAGAATGTTGAACATCGCCACGCCCAGCGCGGTGCTTGAGATAAATTGCCGTCGGTTCATTCCGTTCGATCCATGTGATTTCATAGCTTTGATTCGCGAGGTGGGTGAATTGCAGATTGTAGTCACGATAGGTTATCTGCGCGCTGCGGTTCAACCTGACAAATGTCATATTCCGTGCGGTTCGTCTTCTGATACTCTCGAGATGGTTGTAAGTGGGTGTTTGCCCGCGCGGGAGGAAAGAGTCGGTCTCTGCCTGCCGCGCGGGCATTAAATTTGGACGCCGTTCGGATGTGAATCTGGCCTGCTTTACCGCTGCGGTCTTTCGCACCGGAATCAAGATCCCCGGCGCTGGGCTGCGCGTTATGATTGGGTAAGTCCAGGGGGGAGTGGCGCTTTTTTGAAATTGATCTCCGACTCCAAAAACTCGATGAATAATTCCATGAACCGACGCTTATTCCTCCGCCAAAGTGCGCTCGCCGCTGCGACCGTCAGTCTGCTGCCTTCCCGAAGTCTTGCTGCTGAGACCGGGGAAAAGCTAAAGCTCGGAGTGATCGGCTGCGGTTGGTGGGGCATGGTGGATGTGGAGGCCGCGTTCAAAGTTGGCGGCATCGAAGTTCTGGCGCTGTGCGACGTGGATAGCGCGCATCTGGAGAAGAGCGCCGCTCAGGTCGAGTCGCGGCAGGGCAAGCGGCCCAAAACCTTTAAACGCTACGAAGATTTGCTGCAGGTGGAGGGTTTGCAGGCGGTGATTATCGCGACGCCGCCCCAGTGGCATGCTCTGCAATTCATCGCCGCCCTCGAGCGCGGGCTGGATATCTACTGCGAGAAACCTTTGGCTTATGATGTGCGCGAAGGAGAAGCCATGGTGGCAGCGGCGCAACGGGCGGGGCGCATTGTGCAGATCGGTTTTCAACGCCGGCAAAGTCCGGCCTTCCAGCAGGTGCGGGACTATCTTCAATCCGGTGGCCCCGGACGAATCATTCAGGTGGAGGCGCAGATCAATTATCGGGCGGATATGAAAGACGCGACGCCGCAGGAGCCGCCGGCGAGTCTTGATTGGGATCTGTGGTGCGGCCCCGCGCCGAAGCTGCCGTATTCGCCGAACATTGGCCACATGACCTGGCGGTTGGAGAAGGAGTACGGCCACGGTCATCTGGTGGACTGGGGGATTCACCTCATCGATGGCGCGCGTTGGATTCTGGGCGAGACCGTGCCGAGAACGATCCAGGCCGTCGGCGGGATTTATTACTTCAAGGACAAGATTACGACGCCCGATGTGTTGACCGTTCAATTCGATTTTGAGACCTGCCCCGTGATCTGGCGACACCGCATGTATGGAGCGGCAGAGTTCACGCCCGAAGTTTCCAACGGGATCTTTTTTTATGGCGAAAAGGAAACCGTGTTCGTTACCGATGATCGCTGGGTCGTGGTGCCGAAAGGGCGGGGGCAACCGCACAAAGTGAACTCGGCGCGAGCGGACTTGATGACCGGGCACATGGAGGCATTTCTCACCGCCGTGCGCACGCGCCAAACTTCGGATCGACTTTGCCCGACCACCGAGGGCCATCGTTCTTCTTCGACCGTTCAATTGGCGATGACGGCCTACGAAACCGGCAGCAAAGTGAGTTGGAACGCCGCCACGAATCAGATCGAAGGAAATCCCGCCGCCGCGCAACTGCTCAAACGGGAATATCGGACCGGCTGGAAACACCCGCACCGGGCGTAGAAATCACGGCGCTCGAAAAATTCACAGGGCGACAATCTGGGGCGTTTGCTGACTTTAGTGTCCGGTGGATCGAGTTGACGGCGCTCGGCTGAAGAAACGCGGGGCGATAGTAACTTCGAATCTGGTAAAAGGAAGTCACCAAAGGCAACTGCCGGGCCGAAAAACGACAATCACAAAACTGAATCTATCAGGAAGAGGCTCGTGATTATTGGAGCGGGCGAAGGGAATCGAACCCTCGTGTGCAGCTTGGAAGGCTGCCGTTCTACCATTGAACTACGCCCGCATCCGACGCCGCGCATCATACCCCGCACGCTTGCCTTGTCAATTCGCGGTCGTTAGTCTCGCACCTCGATGAATTCGCTGCTGCTCACCGGCGGACGTTTGATTGACCCCGCCAATCGTCTGGATACCACCGCCGACTTGTTGATTCTGAATGGCAAAATCGCCGCCGTTGGCGCTGATGCCGCCCGGCAGGCGCCTACAGAGGTTGAACGATTTGAAGCGAAAGGCCTGGTCGTCGCGCCCGGGTTGATTGATTTGCACGTGCATTTGCGCGAGCCGGGCCAAACGGCCAAGGAGAACATCGCCACCGGCACTGCCGCCGCCGCGCGCGGGGGATTCACGTCTGTCGTTTGCATGCCCAACACGGCGCCGGCGATTGATAATGCCGGCACCGTGGCGTTAATCCATGAGCGCGCCAAAAGTCAGGGCTTGGTCAACGTGTTTATTTCCGGAGCGATCACCAAAAACATCGCCGGCGAAGAATTGGCTTCCATCGGTTCACTCAAACGCGCGGGAGTCGTGGCGATCACCGATGACGGTCATTGCGTGCAGAATAACGAACTCATGCGTCGCGCGTGCGAGTACGCGAAGATGTTCGATTTGACGGTGATGGATCATTGTCAGGATTACGCGCTGGTGACGAGCGGTGTGATGCATGAGGGCGAGTGGAGCACGCGACTAGGTTTGCAGGGGTGGCCGGCGGCGGGGGAAGAAATGATCGTGGCGCGAAACATTTTGCTCGCGGAACTTACCGGCGCGCGGGTGCATTGCCAGCATTTGAGCGCGGCGGGCAGCGTGGCGTTGATTCGCGCGGCCAAGAAGCGCGGCGTGCCAATTTCCGGGGAAGCGTGTCCGCATCACTACACGTTGACGGACGCGGCAATTGCAGGGAGTGAAAAGTTTTGGGCTGAGGATGGCAAAGCGATTGTTGGCTTCGAGCAGATGAAGGAACTTCCAGCGTGGCCGAGTTACGATACGAATTTCAAAATGAATCCGCCGTTGCGCTCGGCGCGCGATCGCGAAGCGATTCTAGAGGGCATTGTGGACGGGACGATTGAAATCTTGTGTAGCGATCATGCACCGCACTGCGATTTTGAGAAAGAGGTGGAGTTTGATTACGCGCCCTTCGGCATTACGGGGCTCGAAGTCGAGTTCGCGTTGGCCTTGATGCAGCTTTATCACGCCAAACGCCTGAGTTTGTCGGACCTGCTTGCGAAGTACACGGTCGCTCCCGCCAAACTGCTGAATCTCGCCAAAGGCACGTTATCCATCGGTGCGGACGCGGATGTGACGGTGTTCGATCCGGACCGGGAGTGGCGGTGGCAACGGGCCGATACGGCGAGCAAATCCCAGAACAATCCGTTCTACGGCTGGCCATTGCGGGGCAAGCCGGTGGCGACCATTGTCGCGGGTCGCAAAGTTTGGGTTGAACAGTCGGAAGCTTTGGTCGTCTAAACCAGAGTTGTGCAACCGAAAATAAAATTATGAAAAAACTGATTGTCGGAATGGCGGCGGCTTTGGCAGTGATGGTCGCTGTGGCGGGCGATTCGTCTGCGTGGCTGACGGATCTGCCGAAAGCCCAGGAGCAGGCCAAAGCGGAAAAGAAACTGGTGCTCATGGATTTCACCGGCTCGGATTGGTGTCCGCCGTGCAAGGCGCTGTATAAGAATGTCCTTTCGCAGCCCGAATTTCTGGAATACGCCAAGAAGCATCTCGTGCTCGTGGAAGTGGATTTTCCCAACAAAAAACCGCAATCCGAGGAACTCAAAAAAGCGAACGCGGCCTTGCAGGAGAAATTCAAAATCGAGGCGTATCCCACCATTGTGGTACTGAATTCTGAAGGCAAAGAAATTCATCGCAAATCTGGCTACGGGGGCGCAACGGTCAAAGAATTCATCGCCAGTCTGGAAAAGCTCAAATAATAAGAGAGTCGGCTCCAAGCAGGCGCAACCTTCGCGGTTGCGCCTTTTTTGTTGAACCCGGAGCGTGACTTGATTTCTTCCGCTTCCTAGATTGGCTTCGCCTCGAGGCGAACGCGCGAACAATCCGCGTTGCCGGGGCCGAACCATTGTTCACACATTCGCGCCAACCATTGTCCTTCCGTCAGGCGATTTGCTTCAGCCTGGGCGCGATTGCCGGGTTTCACATCGCCTATGTTCCCCCTCAGTCCAGTTGGGCGGCGTTTGGCGTCGTCGCGTATGTGATTTGTCTGACCCAATTGGTGCGTTTGCCGAGCCTGCGGCAGGCGTTTTATGTCGCGCTGGCGACCGGCTTTGCCTGCTTCGCACCGCAATTGGCGTTTTTCTGGGTCATCTTCGGCCCTACGGCCATTGCCTTGTGGATGATTCTGGCCTTATGGATTGCGGGGTTTGTGCTGTTGGTGCGGCTGGCTTGCGCGCAACTGGGGTGGTATCGCGCCGTTTTTCTGACGCCCTTTTTTTGGACCGGCCTCGAATACTTCCGCAGCGAATTGTATTACCTGAAGTTCTCCTGGCTTAATGTCGGTTACGCGTTCGCTCAATCGCCGCTCGTTCCGTGGCGTTACCTCGGCGTTTACGGGATTGGTTTTATCGTAGCGGAGGTTGCGGCGGTTTTGTTGATCGTGCGCCGCGAGCATTTTCGCCGGCTGCGGCGGATTCACGCTGCGGTGGCCATCGGCCTCGCCGGGGTTTATCTGGCCATGCGGTTTCCGGGCCTGCCAGAGCCACAAGGGGCGCGAACCTTGTTGGTGGCGGGCGTGCAACTGGAATTTCCCGAGGACGAACAAGTTCTTCGCGCGCTGGATCAGGTTGTGGCCACGCACCGCAACGCCGAACTCATTGTGTTGCCCGAATACACGTTGAGCGGTGCGCCTGTGGAGGCGTTGAGAACGTGGTGTCGCACCCATCAGAAATTCCTCCTTGTCGGCGGCAAGGATCAATCGCCCGGCACCAATTATTACAACACGGCGTTTGTGATCAGCACCAACGGCGAAATTGTTTTTACCCAGGCCAAGAGCGTGCCGATTCAGTTCTTTGCGGACGGGTTGCCGGCAACGACGCAAAAAGTCTGGCACTCGCCGTGGGGCAAAATCGGCATCTGCATCTGCTACGATTTGAGCTACACGCGCGTCACGGATGAACTGGTCAAACAAGGCGCGCAATATTTGATCGTGCCGACGATGGACGTGGCGGAGTGGGGGCGGCATCAACACGAATTGCACGCGCGGATTGCGCCGGTCCGCGCGGCGGAGTATGGCATCCCGATTTTTCGCGTGGCGAGTTCCGGAATTTCGCAGGCGGTGACGAAGTCCGGCGCGGTGCAGGCTTGGGCTCCGTTTCCCGGGGCGGGCGAGTTCGTGTTTTTTGACGCCCCGCTCGCCCGGTCCGGTGCCGTGCCGCCGGACCGATTGTTGGCGTTGCTGAGCGTGGGCGTCACGGTGATCTTCCTGTTGCGAACCGCGGCCCGAGTTGTCTGGCGTCGTAGTGCGGCGCGGGAATGATGTCTGCGTGGCGCAGTGGTGTTCCACAGACCGCTAGAACGGTGACACGCCGTAACGCACCCAGTAGCCGAGATTCTTGAGATATTCGCGGCGGACGTAATTTTCAATGCCCTGCGGCTGCCAGTCCTTGCGAGCGACCGCAAAATAGGACGGACGCGAGTAGAAGGTGAGGTCCGGCGCGTAATGCTCGAAGCAATTCAACGCGCGGCGGGAATGATACCAGGAGGTGACGATGATAATCCGTTTGGCGCCGAGTTTGCGCAGCCGCTCAATCGTGAATCGCGCATTCTCGCTCGTGTTCTCGGATTTGCATTCCACTTGAATGGCCGCGAGCGGCACGCCGCCCTGCACGAGCAGGCGGCGATTGGACTCGCAATCGCCTTCCCCGGAGCAAATCACCAGCGGCGCCTCGCCGGCCGCAAACAATTCCGCCGCATAGCGCGGCCGATCCGTCACGCCACCCCCCAGCACCACCATGACATCCGCTTGCACCGGCCCGCTATCCACGGTCAGCACTTGGCGGGGAAACGCGTAGAGCAGAAACAACGTCACTACCATCAATGCAAGCAGACCCAACGCAATGCGCCGCCAATGGCGGAGCAGGCGTTTGAGGGAAACCCGGCATGAGCAAAACACGTCGTGGAGTAAAATGAAATTGAACCGCGATGGCAAACTCGATTGCGGTGTCCTTGCGCGTTCGCGCGAAAATGTTAATTGACCGAACGAGCGCGCGGTTTGGTTTTCGGAGTAGTGCGTTCCAGGAATTTCAGCACGGCAGCTTCCTCCGGTCGGAGTGGGGAGGACGAAGCGCCACGTTTTTTGCGGTGCGGCGCATTGAGGGCCGGGATCAGGTCGCCAGCCAAATAGGCCTTGATAATGGCGGGATGGAGGTAGGATTTGCGGCAGACCGCCGGCGTGTTGCCAAGAATTTTTGCGGTGGCCTTGACTATTGCGACCACATTCTTTCGGGCTTCCAGCTCGGTTTTGGCCGTGCCGAGTTTTCGTAGTTCGGTGGCGGCGCAAACCGTGCCCGCCCAGGTGCGAAAATCTTTGGCCGTAAAATTCTGTCCGCTGATCTCCTGCAAATAATCGTTTACATCCTCCGAGGCGACGTTCTGTATCCGTCCCGCTTCGTCCTGGTATTGGAACAGTTCCTGACCGGGCAGGTCCTGGCAGTCGCGAACGATGCCGGCCAGGCGGCGGTCGTTGACTTCGACCCGATTGGCTTTGCCGCTCTTGCCGCGGAATTGAAACTCAATCTTTGCGCCGCGGATCTTGGCGTGACGACTCTTCAGCGTGGTCAGGCCATAGGAACGGTTGGCGCGCGCGTATTCGGCATTGCCCACGCGGATGAGGCTGCTCTCGAGCAGGCGAACGACGGTTGCCAGCACTTTTTCACGGCAAAGTTTGGCCCGGGCGAGATCGCGTTTGACCCGCTTCCGAATCCGCGGCAGCGTCCGGGCAAATTCGATCAGGCGATCATACTTGGTTTCATCGCGAGCTTCGCGCCAGCGCGGATGGTAGAGATGTTGTTTGCGCCCGCGCTCGTCCCGTCCGGTCGCCTGAAGATGGCCTTGGTCGTGGGGGCAAATCCAGACGTCCGTCCACGCCGGCGGGATCACCAGCGACTTGATGCGATTGAGGGTGCGCCGATTCCGAATGATTCGACCTTGGGCGTTGCGATAGCGAAAGCCGCGCCCGCATCGCTCGCGCCGAATGCCGGGTTGTTGATCGGTTGCGTATCGCAACCCGACAGTTCGAGCTGACTTCGCTGGCGAGGGCATCGTCATGGTTCGGGGGGTACTCATCGAAGCATATCCCCGTACCGACAACAGTGTCCACTCTGCGGCCGACGTGAAACTCAATCAATGCAGGGCAGGAGCGCGCGATTCATTGCGGCACTGGGTTGTCGAATACTCCTGCCCGTTGTGGCCGGCAAGCTTCAGGCAACCATCCCCTGTTTCGGTGATGCTGGAGATACCGCGATTGGGTATAGCTCCGGGTTGCGGATCTTGCGTATGCTATCAGGCACACGCAATCCTGAGTTCTCAGCCTTTTTCGCGCGAAGTCGGGAATGCGGGCTTTATCATGACATCTCGATTTTGTCTTCGGCTTTCGCACCACAGCCTGGCTGCAATTACGGCGATATTAACTTCCGGTCAGGCCTTAATGGCGGCTCCTATTGTCACCACCAACACGCTGCCGGTCACGGTGGTGGATGTGGTGGGAAGTTCGGCGCAATTCACCGCGAGTTTCAGCAGTGCGTTGCCCATCAGTTATCAATGGCAGGTGATTCGCAATGGTATGACGAACGATATTGGCGGCGCGACCAGTGCCACGCTGGCTTTGAACGCACTGCAAACGAATGACACCGGTTCGTATCGGTTACGCGCTTCCGATTCATCGGGAGTAACGTATAGCGCCGCGCGAGCGCTGACGGTGAATCCGGTTCCGGCGGCACAAGCGGGGATTGTGGCCAGATTTGCGTCGCAAACCGGTTTGGGCGCGAGCGGGACGAATTTCTTTCCGACCTGGAACGTTGCGCCGGGTAGTTTGATTGCGGGCCAGTCACCCGGCAGTGTCGGCACGGGGAATTTCAGTCTCTGGGGTTGCGGGCCGGTTGCGGTGCTGACCGACAACTCTATCGGGCAGTTCAATTATATTCCGAACGTGGGCGGTAGCGCGACGGAAGTAACATGTGGCCCGAACGCGGGACGATCCGTGACCTATACGTTGCCCGCCACGCCCAGCGGTTATGATCTGACGAACATTGTGGTTTTCGGCGGCTGGGGCGATGCCGGACGCGATCAACAGGCGTACACGATTTCGTATGCGACCGTTTCCGAACCGACCACTTTTGTCTCGCTCAAAAGCGTCAGCTTCAATCCCATCAATTCCGCCAGCGTACAGAGCGCAACACGCGTCACGTTGGCACCGGAATCCAACGTGCCGTTGGCTCGCAATGTGGCGGCCGTGCGATTTGATTTCACCAGTCCGGCCCCGGAGAACGGCTATTGTGGTTACGCGGAAATCGGATTGTACGGGCAACCGACCGGCAATCCGCCAGTGGTCAACGCACCCACGAGTTCGCACGTTTCCCCGATCATCGCGGGAACACTGGTAACGTTGAGCGCCAGCGTCTCCGGCGTGCCACCGTTTCAATATCAATGGCAGACGGACAGCGGCTCTGGCGGCTCGTTTTTCGTGGATATCAGCGGCGCGACCAACGCCAGTTATCTGTTGAACACGACGAATTTCGGAAATTTTGCGCTCGGTTTCCGAGTGCGCGTCACGGATGCCAATGGCACAGCCACGGGGCCGGCGTTGCTCTTAACGGTGACCAATTCCAGTTCCACAATTTCGGCGACCACTGTTAATGATCCGCGTTGCGAGCATCTGGTAAATCCGCTGGGGCTGGATGTGGTTGAACCTCGGTTAAGCTGGAAAATTAACGCATCAGAACGAGGCGCGCGGCAAACCGCGTATCGAATTCTCGTCGCGTCAACGGCAGCCTTGCTGGCGCAGGATCAGGGCGATTTGTGGGACAGCGGCGTGGTGGTTTCCGATCAATCCGTGCTGGTGCAATATCGCGGCCCGACGCTGGCTTCCGGGCAATTGTGTCATTGGAAAGTGCGCGCGTGGGATCGCGAGGGAAATTATTCCGGCTGGAGCGCGCCGGCCCGATGGAGCCTGGGGTTGTTGCAACTGTCGGATTGGACCGGGACATGGATTGGCGCGGTTACTGACACCGGGATTACGCCCGCGCCGCCAAGTCCGATGCTGCGCAAAGCCTTTACCGTCAGCAAACCGGTGGCGCGTGCGACGGCCTACATTTGCGGTCTTGGTTATTACGAAATGCTGATCAACGGCGCGAAGATCAGCGATCACGTGCTCGATCCGACCTGGACGCGTTATGAACGCCAGGCGATGTATGTCACGCACGATGTGACGACGAATCTGGTGGCCGGAGCGAATGCCATCGGCGTGCATCTGGCCAACGGTTTTTACAATCAATGGAGCACCGACGCGTGGAATACTTTCAATGCGCCGTGGCGGGCATTGCCGCAGATGTTGCTGCAACTCGAGATCGAATACACCGACGGCACAACTCAGCGCGTGGTGAGTGATACCACGTGGAAAACATCCACCGGGCCGTTGCTATTGGATGCGACGCGATTGGGCGAAGTGTATGACGCGCGATTGGAGAAACCCGGATGGGCTACGGCGGGCTATAATGATTCCGCGTGGACGAACGCCATTCTGCGCGAAGGTCCGGGCGGCAACTTGATCGCGCCCAACGCCGAACCCATCAAAGTGGTAAAGACGCTGGCACCGGTGCGAATTATCCCGGTCGCCGGTCAACCCGGAGTTTATACGTTTGATTTCGGGCAGAATCTCACAGGCTGGGGCAAGTTGACGGTAAGCGGTCCGGCGGGCACGACGGTGAACCTGCTGTTCGGCGAAAAGACGAATAGCAATGGTTCGGTGGACATGGCGAATATCAACGTCTATGTGAATTCACAGCGTCCGTATTTCCAGCGCGACACATATATTCTCAAAGGGGGAGGGACCGAGACATGGGAGCCGCGATTCACGTATCACGGTTTTCAATACGTGCAGGTGTCGGGTCTTCCGAGCGCGCCCACGACGAACACGTTGGTGGCGCGCGTGGTGAACACCGCGTTTGAAGACGCCGGAAATTTTCTCTGCTCGAATGAACTGCTCAATCAGATCGAAACCGTCACGCTCTGGTCGTATCTCGGTAACTTCACCGGCATTCCCACGGATTGTCCGCATCGCGAAAAGAACGGTTGGCTCGGCGACGCGCAACTCGCGGCGGAGATTGGTTTGACGCATTACAAAAGTGCGGCGGCGTACACGCGTTGGTTGCGCGATTTCAAGGTTGGTCAGGATGCCAACGGCGGTTTGTATGGCGTGATTCCCAATCCCGTCTGGGGCGCGAACGTCGGGCCGCCCTGGGAGTCGGCATATCTGTTCATTCCGTGGTTCGTGTATCAACACACCGGCGACCTCGGCATTCTCACGAACAATTACGAGGGCATGAAAGCCTACGTAAATTATCTCGGCACACGAGCCTCGGGAAATATCGTGTCGTTTGGACTGGGCGATTGGTTGCCGGCGGCGACCACCACTTCGACCGCGTTGACGGGCACTTCGTATTATTACCACAACGCGGTGATTCTGGCGCGCATCGCTACGCTGATGGGCAGGACCGCCGAGGCATCGCAATACAACAATCTCGCGACCCAAATCAAGGCGGCCTACAACAACACGTTGTTTAACCCGAGCAATCATCAATACGCCGGCGGCACGCAAACGGCGCAATCGTCTGCATTGTATCATGGCCTCGTTGAAACGAATGAGATCATTGACGTTGTGGGAGTGTTGGCGGCGAATGTGCAGCGAAACAGCAATCGGATTGATACCGGCATTCTCGGCTCGAAATACATCCTGCGTGCGCTCTGTGACAATGGCCGCTCTGATGTGGCGCTCGCCTTGGCGACGCAGACGGCGTATCCGAGCTGGGGTTACAAAATCACAAAAGGGGCGACGACTTTGTGGGAAACCTGGCACGGCACCGGCAGCATTGATTCGTTGAATCACATCATGTTTGGCGACATTTCGGCGTGGATGATGCAATACATCGCTGGGATTCGTCCGGGCACACCGGGTTACAAACAGGTGTTGATTCGGCCCGAACTCATGAACGGTCTCACCTGGGCGCAGGCAAATCATGAATCGCCGTACGGCACGGTTTCCAGCGCGTGGGAATTGAACGGCACAAACGCGATACTGAGCGTGATCATTCCGCCGAACAGTGCGGCCAAAATTCACGTGCCTTTGCTCGGCGCGGCGGCAACAAACGTCATCGTGCGCGAAGGCGGTATCATCATCTGGCAGAACGGCACAGCGGTGGGGACGGTGGAAGGCATTGAGTTTGTGCAGCTCGACGATGCGTTGCCGCAGCAATACCTCGTGTGGAACGTTGGCGCGGGTTCGTATCAGTTCACCTGGTCGGTGGCAATTCAAGTGCCGACCGGATTCTTTGCCAACGCCGGGGATAAAAAAGTGAACCTGACATGGAATCCAGTGATCGGGGCCACCAGCTATCAGGTCAAGCGAGCGCAAAGTCCCGGCGGGCCATTCACGCTTTTGACCAACGTGACGCAGGGCGTGAGTTGCGAGGATCGCGCCGTCACCAATGACGTGACTTACTATTATGTCGTGGCGGCGCAGACGACCAACGGCCTGAGCGCTGATTCAACGGTCGCCAGCGCGACGCCGATTCTGGATTTGAACCTGGGCTTTGAATCAAAGCGCACGGGCAATTACGAATACAATCCTTCCGGTGCAATCTGGGCGTTCAGCGGCAGTACCGACAACGGGTCGGGACTGGTCGCCAATGGCAGCGGTTTTTCCAATCCCAACGCGCCGGAAGGAACGCAGGCCGCCTTCGTGCAGCGGCTTGGGAGCGTGTCGCAAACTTTTTCCGGCTTTTCTCCGGGAACCACCTATACGGTTCGCTTTGCCGCCGCGCAACGGCCCGGCCCGAATCAGAACGGCGGCCAATCCTGGGACGTGAAAATTGATGGAAGCACGATTGCGAGCTATAACCCCGGCGCGAGTGCGACGACGTATGTGGATTACACCACTTCATTCACCGCTACGGCGACGAATCACACGCTGGCCTTCGCGGGCAGCAATCTTCAAGGCGGCGACAACACCGTGTTCATTGATAATATCCGCTTCACGCCGCCCATGCCGCCCACGAATCCGGTGGTTACCTTGACGAGCCCGGCAAGCGCGATCGGGTTGCTGACCCCGGCGACGATCAATCTGGCGGCGAGCGTGGTAACCAACGGGAATTTTATCGGCGGCGTCCGGTTTTATTTTACCGCGACCAATCTGCTGGTGCAGGACAACACGCCACCCTACACCTACACGTGGAACAGCGTGCCGGCGGGGAGTTATCAACTGCGCGCCCAAGTCCTGTTCAACGGCACGAACGTGGTGGATTCCGCGAGCGTCAACGTATTGGTGACCAATATCCCGCCGCTGATTCAAAGCGTTGGATTGGTGGACGGAAAATTTTTTTTGAGCGGCATGAGTCAGCCAGGGCAGGCCACGGTTCTGTTGACGACCACCAATCTCGTGCCGCCGGCCCATTGGTGGGCGATTGAAACCAA
>CAZKMR010000046.1:0-35470 GCA_964553795.1 uncultured Bifidobacterium sp.
CATCCGGCGACCTACGATGTCGTCGTGGGCGATTTGTTTCTGCCCTGGCGCACGGGCGAAGGGCGATTGTTCACGCGTGAACATTTCGCAAACGTCCGGCGCGCACTTAAGCCCGACGGCTTGTATTGCCAATGGTTGCCGCTGTTTCAACTCACCCGCCCGCAATTCGACGCCATCGTGCGCACATTTCGCGAAGTGTTTCCCGATGCCTACGTCGTGCGCGGTGATTTTTACTGCGAATTGCCAATCCTCGGACTCGTTGGCGGGAAGCGATTTGAAAGCATTGATTGGAAGCAAATCGAAGCGGATTGCGCATTGCTCCGGACTAAATCCCCAACCGCCGATCCGCTCATCCGTCACGTTGAAGGCGTGGCGATGCTTGCGCTCGGTCCCTTGCCCGAAATCGGTGACGGCCCGATCAATACGCTCGCCAACGCATGGCTGGAATGGAATTGCGGGCAAAACATCATCGGCTTGCAGTCGCCGTGGTTCATTGGTGTTCCGAGCGCCGAATTTGTGCGCGAGGTTTTCAATCACGGTCACGGCTTCATGCCCGAAGAACTTCGGAGCGCCCATGAGGCCGGGCAATTTTTTCTCACGCTCGAAATCGCTGCCAAGTTGCAGTTGCCGGCGGCAACGGAGATGGAAACCCAAGTTCCGCAACGGCTACCGATGGCCTTGCAGAATGACGCCATCGCCCGGTGGCATCAATGGCCCAGTCGCGTGAAACCGAGGTTGATGCAAACAACACCGGTCGCAACTCATCCTGCGGTGGAGTCGATTAATCCATTGGAATGATTGCAATACGAATATCTTCAAACTGTGGTGGCGCGGGTGATTTGCGGTTGTGCCCGAGCGCCAATCTGCAAAGGTTGAACGCGGCGGTTTTGCCAACTTTCCAACGGAGAAGTTCATGCAACGCGCGGTAAAAATTGTGACAGTCCTGTTGCTGGTCCTGACAATGGGCCTGCATTGGACGTTGCTGCAAACGGTCGCGTGGACGGGCATGATCGTGAGTTACGCGCAGGATAATCCGCTCGGCGCCGCCATCAGTATGACCTTCGATGGCGAACATCCCTGCTGCCTGTGCAAAACGATCAAACAAGGGCGCGCCGAGGAAAAACAGCAGGAGAAAACCACGCCAGTGGACAAACTCCCGATCGCCATCATCTGGCACGCGCCGGCCTTTTGTTTTTATTCCCAACGCGAAACGATGGTTTCGCCCACTTTAACCGCCACGCCTCGCGTTGAAGCGCCGCCCAAACCGCGACCCAAGACGCTTCAGTCCTCTCCACTCGCGTAAGTTCGCCGTCGTGCCCCGATACTGGGGCGTCGTGCGCTTGTAAATTATCCCGTTAATTCCGGTTGGTCGCGGTCGGCGCGCTCTGCTTGGCGTGCCGACGCCGGACTCCCGTTGGAGATTCGCAACCATTGTTCCGATTTTGAAACTCAAGTCCGTTTGTTCGTTTATGAAACAATTCTCCGTTCTTCTAGGTTTTGCCGCGTTGTCGTGCGGCGCACCTATGGTTCTCGCAGCTACGCTTACGTCCGTCCCGATGCAGGGCGGCATGGTAATGCCAATGGTATCCTATAATGCCAACACGGCTCGTATTGAAGTCATGATGGCTGCCACCGTCCCACAACTCACGCCGTTGCTGGTCAGCCACCCGGCGGACAGCTTCAATCCCACTGATCCGTGGTTTGATTCGGTTGATCCCTCGCGGCAGGGCGCGGCGTTCAGTCGGCGTTACGGTTTTGTCATGGACGCCATGACTGATCCGCTTCCGGCCCACACGCAGATGTGGATTCGCAAACTATCGGGCGCACCGGAACTCAAGGCGTATCGCTACAAGGAAACCGCACCGAAAGCGTGGGAGGCGATCTTCGGCACGGACGGCGTGACGAACGCGCTGTTTTGGAACGGCATGATGTTTCACCCCGCCTTCACCGCGCCGCCTGGCACAAATAATCTTACAGCGACGTTTGAAGTTTACCTGCTCGACACAACGACTGGCTTGGAAGTTCCGAACACCAGCAGCGGGCCGTTGGTATTTAACTGGACGAATGTTTCGGATGGTCGCCCGAGCCTGAACCTTGCGCAACGCATCGTCGTGAGTTGGCCGAGCACGACAACTACGAATTGGGTGTTGGAATCCGCTGCCACCGCCGCTGCCACGACCTGGACCACGGTGACAAATGCGCCGGTGACGGTGGATGGCGTGCCGTCCGTGGTTCTGCCCGGTAGTGCGACGCAACAATACTACCGAATGCGTTATCTCCCGTGAATCGAAGCGGCCAACATCGAATTCGCCTCGGCTTCACGCTGATCGAATTGCTCGTGGTGATCGCGATCATCGCGATTCTGGCCGCGTTGTTGTTGCCGGCGTTGGCGCGCGCGAAGGAATCCGCGCGTGCCACGCAATGCATCAGCAACCTGCGGCAACTCGGCTACGCTGTCCGCCTCTACGCCGAGGACTTCGCGGACGAATTCCCGCGCAGCCAACATTCAGCGTTCGTGCACGGGGTCATGCCGTGGGAGCGAACCGTTGCGAGTTATCTGGGCTCGAGCAGCGCGGCGTGGACGAATCTGCTGGCGGGTGTTTATCATTGTCCGTCTGATTCGCGCTCCGAACCCTGGAGCTATGGATTAAATGTGTATTATGAACTTGTCGAAACGGATGATTATTTCGGTAAACCGCAGACGTGGCGGCGGGTGATGCAAGTTCCTCGTCCGACGGCGACCATTTTGTTTGCCGAGAACAACAGCCGTGCTGACCATCTCATGCCGCATTTCTGGGCTTCCGCTGCCGACGCCGCGGATCTGGCGGCAAGTCGCCACCGCCGGCGGGCGAATTATGTTTTTGTGGACGGTCACGCGCAGTTGTTGCCGCTGGAACAGGTGTTTGCGCCGCCGCAGAAGGATTTATGGAATCCCGCACGAGCGGAATAGCGGGCCAGATAGCCGGCAAGGTTTTGATCCTGCGCTGGCGGATTGAATTTTTATATGACAACATCACTCCAAAAGAACATGAAACTGAAATTGATATTGGCCTTGAGTTGCGCGGCGCTCTCCGTGGTTGCCGCGGATAAAACTACCGTCACAGCGAATGCGACGAATTCTTTCGCCATCACGGGAATGCATTGCGATGGTTGCGCCGGAGGGCTGACGGCAGAGTTGAAGGAAACCGCCGGAGTCGCCAGCGCGCAGGTCACGTTCTCGAACAAACTCGCGGTCGTTTCGTACGACACGAACAAGCTCTCCGAAGCCAAGTTGCTCGCGGTGATCAAGGACGCGGGTTTCACTGCCAAAACTGTCAAGCCGTGAACATGTCTTCCGAACAAGCCGCCGCCGTCAACGAAACGGCGACCGCCAAAACGCCGCTCGACCTGAAATTATTTTATGGGTTCGTGGCGGTATTGGTGATTGGGATGATTGCATTACTGGTGTTGTGGCAGCCGGGCGAAGATCGTTCCGCGCTGCTCGCGACGCCGGAATTGGTGCGGCATCTGGATACGTTCGCCTTCACGGATCAAACCGGGACCACGATCACGCACGAAGCGGTCGCGGATAAATTTGCCGTGGTGAATTTCATCCACACGAGTTGCTCGATTTCCTGTCTGCAAGTGAACCAGCAGATGGCCGAGGTGCAGAAGCTCACGGCGGGGCAGGAGGATGTGCGGTTGCTTTCATTCACCGTCGATCCCCGCACGGATACGCCGCCGGTGCTCGCCGAGTTCGGCAAGCGCTTCGGCACTGACGCGTCCCGATGGAGCATGTTGACGGGAGACAAAGCCGAGTTGTATGCGCTGATTGAGAGCAGTTTTCTCAAGCGCGAACCGTTGGCGCGCGACAATCCGATGCCCGGCGGGTTTTTAGATGCGGACCGCATTGCGGTGGTGGATCGCGCCGGGCGCGTGCGCCAATATTTCGATGGCATGCGATCAGAGACGCCCGCCGCCATTGCGCGTTATCTGAACGAACTCCGGACTGAAGCAAAATGAACCGAAATTTCTCCAGCTGGATTGCTGTTCTGGTCACAGCATTGTTGGTCGCGGGTTGCGATAAATCGGAAACGAAACCGCAGCCGACTGCCGGCAGCACAAACGTGGCCGAGCGCGTTTTCGATACGCGCGGCGTGGTGCGGTCCGTGCCGGAAGGCGGGCGCACGTTGGTGGTGCGGCACGAAGAAATTCCGAATTACATGCCGAAGATGACGATGGAGTTGAACGTGCGCAATCCGAAGGAGGTCGCCGGGCTGGAACGGAATGACGAGATCGAATTCCAACTCGTCGCCACGGCGGACACGCATTGGATTCAAGGCATCAAACGCGTCGGGAAAGTTGCAGAGCCAGCCGCTCCGGTGCAACCGCCCCCGCAAATCGTTCAGGAGTTGGACGAGGGCGACGCCTTACCGGATTACGAATTGCTTGCGGAAACCGGTCGCACGATTCGCTTCTCCGACTTCCGCGGCCAGGCGCTGGCCTTTACCTTTATTTTTTCGCGCTGTCCGCTGCCGGATTTTTGCCCGCGCATGGGCAACAACTTCGCCGCGGCCCGCGACTTGATGACCAATCAGGCCAACGCGCCTACGAACTGGCAATTCCTGTCGATCTCCTTCGATCCGGAATTCGATTCCCCGGAAGTGTTGCGCAACTACGCCAAGTTCTATCGCCACCAAAACAGTGATCGCTGGATTTTTGCCGCCGCCCCGCCCGCCACACTCAGCACGTTGGCGCCGGAACTGGATTTGATGCTGGCCCGAGAAGCCGGCGGCAGCATTTCGCACAATCTGCGCACCGTGGTGATCGATCCTTTGGGCCGCATTCACCGCATTTTTGCCGGCAACCAGTGGACACCCGCGGAATTGGCGGAATCAATTCTTACCGCCGCGCAAGTGAAATAGCCGCAACAGCGACCCGGTGCGCCCCTTGAGTTTGTCCTTTTGTTCACACCGCTAAAGTCCGGATGGAATTCTGCCGATGAATCGGTGGCGAGCTTTCTCGCCCGGCAAACATGAATCGAAAACAACGGCGTCATTCTTCCCAAGCAAAACGTGGGTTTTGGTATGATATCGGCCGAATTCTGTTCCCCGACCTGATCAATCAGCCCCGAGCGATGCGCGCCCGGGCAGTGGTAATTACCCTGGGACTCGCGGCCATTCTTATTGGCGCGATGGTGGGATTTTTCAAGCGAGCCAACGAGGCGGGGATCATGACCATTCAGGCGCGCGAGTCGCAGCGTTGAGGCGGCGGCACCATTTCCTCCCGGCGCGGCGCGCCATGAGCGTTTGCCGCTTGCGGCAAAACCCGGCGAGGATTACCAAGTGGACAATTAACTTATGTCCATCGCGCCCAAAATCATCCCCAAGCCGGTCATCGTCGGATTCTTTCTGCTCGGATTGCTTTCATCCGTAGCGTTTCGCGCCATCGTGCTGTTGCAGAAGTATGAGCCCGACTGGGTGCGACCGGTCTGGTACTTTGGCGTGTTGGGTTACATGCTCTTTTTCATATATCGCTATTACATCTCGCAGCGCCGCAAACGCACCGTCGCGCGGTCGGATATCATTACGAAAATCCGTGACGGCCGGGAACTTTCGGCGGAGGATCGCGAGGCCGCGCTTTACCTGTTGAAATCCGTGCGGGCATCACAGGAGGACTGGAATTATCTCGCGATCTTCGTGCTTTCGATTGTCGCGATTGCGCTGGATTTGTTGTTGCCGGGGAAGTGATCTGAAATCACAACCCGATCTTCGCGCGTTTGAACGCGGCGCTGCGATACGGGTAAAGATGGTCAATTTCGTCCAGCAATCCTGGACGATCCGCCAACACGTCGGCTTCGGTGGGAACGCGTTGGAGCGTGCGTGCCAACTCCTGCAAGTAGCGTTCGATTTCGCGTTTCGTGAGGTCGCTGCGCTTGCGCGTGGTGGATTCGCGAGGGACGACGAATTCGCCGAACATGTCCGCGTGCTGCCGCATCGCGGCGATTTTCTCTCGCGTGATGCGAACATATTTTGCGTCCACATCTGTCACGACGAAACGACGATCGAGTTTCATTGCGGCCATGGCCGTCGTTCCCGCACCGCAAAACGGGTCAAACACCACATCGCCCGGACGCGACGCGAGTTTGATGATTCGTTCCATCAACTTCTCCGGCAATTGACACGGATGCGCGTCGCGGTCGCGCTTATGTTTGATGCGATGAATGTCGAACCACACGTCGGTCAGTTCCACTTTCGCATCGTTGCCGCGAGCTTTCCGATCGTGAACGCAACGCGGGCGCAGGCAGTATTGCGGTGAATCCGGCGGGGTGACGAAACCGTCGCGCGGCTTGGCACCGAGGGAGGCGTAGTTGCAAACTGCTTTGCCCCCCGGTTTGGTGAACCACAACAAACCGTAGTGCGCCGGCATCAGTTTGCCGCGCGGATCAGACAGTGCGTCCCAGGCAATCCAATGGCGAAAATCCAAGCGGCGACTCAAGAAGGCGGCGTGATGAATGGTCCACTTCGGCAGATTCAAAACAAACAGGCTGCCGCCCGGTTTGAGCGTGGCGGCCATCGCGTCCAGCCACGCATTGCACCAATCCAAATAATGCTGGTCGGCCATCGCATCATCCCACTGATGATAGTTTTTCGCGAGGTTGTAGGGCGGGTCAGCGAAAGCGAGATCGAAAAAGCCGGCGGGATGCAATACTTCGACGCGATGCAAAAAGGAAACGCAATCGCCAGCGTAAACATGATCCAGTTCAACCTGCGCGAGTCGGGCGAAATCGTCGGTGGATTTTGATTTTACGTGGGCGTGGCCAGAGATGATTTCCGCGGTCGAATTGGATTTCGGCGGTTTAATTTCAAAATGCGGAATTTTATCCGTCGTGGTCCCAGCCAGTTTCGCGACGCGTTCAAAGACATCGGGCGGAATGATTTCATCGCGCAATTCGCGGCGCGGCAAATCGCGCCAGACATCCGATGGGGCGGCGCCTGCCGGATTCATCAGATGTTTCTTGCCGCCCCAATCCTTGAGATTTTGCCCGCACGCGGTGCAATGCCGATGCGGGATGCGGAGCGCACCAACGTGCAATTGAAATGGCGGCGGCGTTTTTCGCCGCGGATTCAAACGCAGGAACATCAGCAGACCACGATGGGCTGAAACCAAAAACTCTTCCCGCATAACCGCGGCGAGCTCAATCGCGATCCAATATTTGAACTGCAATTGAGAGGTGAGCGCAGGTTCGGTGAGAAGTTGCTCGCCCCAGAGCGCGAGCACTTGAGGTTCGCCGTAGAGGAATAGCAAACCGCCGGGACGCAGAGCCTCGAAGGCCTGCTGCAAAACCCGAAGTTCATTCGCCACCTGCGCGGTGGTTGGGTCTTTAGCACCGACGCTGATCACAACGGCAGCCTGCTGACCGGTTATCGCCGCAGCGGAAGGAGCCGCACCGATGCTTGAGTCTTTCGGGACGATTGGGCGATCCGTTGTGTGCGCGACCATGTCGCTAAGAGATGTAGCGAGCTTCTCGGCCGCAATCAATCTTTCCCCCGGGCGCGTCGGGGTTTTTACTGACGCGATTCAGGGAAAACATCTTCATGCAGGTTTCACTTCGATTATTGCCGAGTATAAACAACGCATCCGGAAGAACCCAAAAAACAAATCATCCTGTATGAGAAAAGAACTGTTCCTACCCATTCACTCATCACTCATTCGCAACCGCCTGTCTGCGTTCGTCGCTTGCGGCGTGGCTGGCCTGACGCTGGCAAATTCACTTCAAGCTCAAGTCATCGTCAATGAGGACTTCGAATCGTACGCCGATACCGCCGCGATGGATGCAAAGTGGGACAATGTGGGAACCGGTTTAGGCGTTCTGGTGAACACGAACGGATTTACGGGCAACTCGGCCTATCATCCAGGTGGCGCCGTCAATCAGTGGAAAGGTTCGACATTTTCGATTGCGCCCTCGGCCACGCACAACATTGTGCTGCGTGGTGACATTTTCAACGTCAGTGGCACGGATGGGCGGCAAACCATTGGCTTGCGCGTAGGAACGGACATTTTTGAAATGGGGCATTACAATGCCGCGCCGGTGCTGCAGCAATTCGGCATCCGCGTCAATAGCATCTACAGCGGCGGCGGCACTGGAGGATACCTTGGATTTGACAATGCCACTGAAACCCTCGGCTGGAATCGCTTTGAAGCAGTGTTCACCTTGACAGAAGTCACGGTAACGCTGGATCTGGGCATCGACGGAACGATTGACCACACCATTGTCTCCTCGGGACTTCCGGGTTTCACCGCGTTTACTGATTTGCGCTTTGGCGGTCCGTCCGGCAACACCTCCGCCGAACCGGCTTGGTATGACAATATTTATCTTGCGGTCGTGCCCGTGCCGGAACCCGCCTCGGGAGCCATGCTCGGTTTAGGACTGGCAGCTTTCGTGGGCCTGCGCCGGATGCGGAAATAACTGCGCATTCCATTTGTGGTAACGAGGCAGCCGGCTCTCGCAGCCGGCTGCTTTTTTTCGTCACGCATCAAATGCCTCGCATGTTTCGTCGCAGCCCTCCTTCCGATCGATGACTGATATGAAGACGTTTTCCCGCTGCTCGGGTCAATTACCGAATCTGCGCCGTGAACATGTTCATGCGGCTGTAAAAAAAATGTTTGTCGGCTATAAATGTCACGTAACCCAAACCCAAAACAACCAGGCTGCGATCCACTATGAAGAAGTCCATTTGTACCGCATTGGCTGTCGCCTTTGCTTCCTCAGTCTTACCCGCAAGTGCGCAATTTAGCATCACGCCGCTGACCTCCTTTGGTGGCGATGGTTGGCTGGCCCCCGGAGAGGGCGGTTATGCCTATCTCGGAACGGGAAATCTGGAACGCGGCCTCGCGTATGGGAACGGCGAACTTTATCTGGTCAGCCGCAACGGCGGTAACTTCATCCGGCGTTTGAATGGCACAACGGGCGCGGATTTGGGCGCGCTGGATACCACCGGAATCAGCGGCGGAACATTTGCCGTCAACGCGGTCGCCGTCGCTGATGATGGCGCGATTTACGTTGGCAACCTCACGACGAGTAGCAGCACGAGTCCGTTCAAGGTTTATAAATGGGCGACTGCGGCCAGCGCTCCGGTGGTCGCTTACAGTGGCGATCCTTTTGGCGGCGCCGCGCGTTACGGCGACAACCTGGCGGCGATTGGCAGCGGGGCAAACACACGTATAACCGCCGGTTCAGGAGCGACCGCCGTAACGGGGGACAATGGATTTGCGCTGATTGATCCCACGCTCGGCACCGGCTCGCAAGTCACCGTGGCCGGCACGACCGATGGTGATTTCCGCCTTGGCATCAGTTTCACCGATGCCGGTCATGTCATCGGCACGCAGGGCGGCGGATTGCTTCGCTACGCGCAGACTGACGGCACGTTGCTCGGGACGGGAACGTTCAGCACCTTGAGTCAACGTCCGGTCGGCTTCACCACCATCGGCGGCGTCAGTCTGATTGCCGCAGTGGACACGGTGGACGGACAGGTTCGCATTTACGACGGCAGCAACCCATTGAGTCTGGGCTCACCCGTGTTGTTTGGCTCGGCACTACCGTTTGCCCATACTGCTAACGCCAACGCCTCCGGCGCGGTCGCATGGGGTGATGCCTACTACGACACCAATGACGGCAAATGGAAATCCGAGCTTTACGTCCTCGAAACCAACAACGGTATTCAGGCTTACACGATTGCCGTGCCCGAACCCGCTTCAGCCGCAATGCTCGGCGTCGGATTGGCGGCTTTGGTCGGAATGCGCCGCTGGCGGAAATAAGGTAATCATTCAATCAGCACGATCAAAAGCCGGCTCTTGCAGCCGGTTTTTTCGTTTCGAGGAGCGCGGCTTAGTTGATCAGTTCGTACGCCGGCAAGGTCAGAAAGTCCGGGAACTGCCGATTCCGCGACATATCGCTGAACAGTTTGGCCGCGCGTTCAAAATGTCCCTTGCTGAATCGAACCGGCCCGACCTCATGCTCGATGCGATTCAATTCGCGTCCCAGAATCTCATCATAAAGCGCGGTAGTGATTTCGCGGCCCCGCAATGGGCCTTCATCAATCGTCGGCGCATAGCGCAACCATTGCCAAATCTGCGAGCGGGAGATTTCCGCCGTCGCTGCGTCTTCCATCAGGTTGTATAGCGGCACACAGCCGTTGCCGCCGAGCCAGGCTTCCAGGTATTGCACACCCACGCGAATGTTGCTGCGCACGCCCTCGGTCGTGATGGTGCCGGTGGGAACTTGCAATAAATCGTCCGCCGTCACGCGTACATCGTCGCGCTGCCGCTGGATTTGGTTGGCGGCGGGCATGTGGCGGTTGAAGGCCCGCAACGCGACGGACACCAGCCCCGGATGCGCCACCCAAGTGCCGTCGTGACCGTCCGCCGCTTCGCGCTCTTTATCCGCGAATACTTTGTCCAGCGCCGCTTCGTTCGCTTCCGGATCATTTTTGATCGGAATTTGCGCCGCCATTCCGCCCATGGCGTGAGCGCCGCGCCGGTGGCAAACCTTGATCACGTTCAGACAATACGCCCGCATCAACGGCGTGGTCATCGTCACCTGACTGCGATCCGGGAACAAAAACTGCCGATGGGCGTGAAACTTTTTGATGAAGCTGAAAATATAATCCCACCGACCACAATTCAGTCCGGCGGAGTGATCGCGCAGTTCGTAGAGAATTTCCTCGGCTTCGAAGGAGGCGAGAATCGTTTCAATCAACACGGTGGCGCGAATCGTGCCGCGGGGAATTTTCAGTTCGTCCTGCGCGAAGTTGAAAACATCGTTCCATAGCCGGGCTTCGAGATGGCTTTCGAGTTTCGGTAAATAAAAGTACGGCCCGCTGCCGCGTTGCAGCAATTCGTGCGCGTTGTGGAAGAAAAACAAACCGAAGTCAAACAAGCTGCCAGAGACAGGTTTGCCGTCCACGCGCAAATGTTTCTCCGGCAGATGCCAGCCGCGTGGCCGCACCATGAGTGTCGCGGTTGCTTCATTCAGTTGATAACTCTTTTGCGGCGTCGTGAGGGAAATCGTGCGACGCACGGCATCAAACAGATTCAACTGCCCTTCCAGCAGATTGCTCCAGGTGGGCGAAGAGGCGTCCTCGAAATCCGCCATGAACACCTTGGCGCCGGAGTTCAGGGCGTTAATCACCATCTTGCGATCCACCGGCCCGGTAATCTCGGTGCGGCGATCCGCCAAATCAGCGGGAATCGCCGCCACGCGCCACTGGGGATCGTTCCGAATGGCTTCGGTCGCGGGAAGAAAATCCGGGAACGAACCGCCATTGATGGCTTTCTGCCGTTCACTGCGGCGGGTCAACAACTCGTCGCGGCGGGGTTGAAATTCCCGGACCAGTTTCACGACGAAGTCCAACGCCGCTCCGGTTAGGATTTGGTCGACCGCAGCAACAGCGGGGGCTTTGAGTTCTACCCCCGGCGGAAGTTTCATCGAAGCGCTCATGGGTCAACAATGTCGCTTAACTTGCCAGCGGGGTGGGCCTTGCCGCAATGTCATTCTTGCGCCGCGCGCGTTGATTTGCGCGCGCTGGCCCCCCGTGCTTTGACTTTTTCCAGTTGATTCCGCAGTTTCACGATTTCGACCTGCGCCCGGGCCAACTCAGCGTGTTGCCGGTCGCCACGCTGCCGTGCTTCGGCAATTTGTTTGGCGTGCCGGCGCAATTCCAGTTGGGTTTGCACCAATCGCGCCAAAACCATCAACGCCCGCTTTTGCTCCGGTCGCATTTCCCGTGGTTTCTGGTCCAGCACACACAACGTGCCCAACGCGTAGCCATCCGGCGATTTCAACGGCACACCGGCATAGAAGCGAATCTTCTGTTTCCCAGTGACGAGAGGGTTGTCCTTGAACCGCGGGTCTTGCGTGGCATCAGGAACGATGAACAAACCGTTCTGCAAAATGGCGTGGGCGCAGAACGAAATGTCGCGACTGGTTTCCTGTTCGCTGAGCCCGACCCGGGATTTGAACCACTGCCGGTCCTCGTCCACGAGCGAAATCAAAGCAATGGGGGCTTCACAAATGTGCGCCGCCAGATCCGTCATGTCGTCAAAGACCTCCTCCGGCACGGTGTCGAGTAAATCATATTGCCACAGCACCTTGAGGCGCTGCGCTTCGTTTTTAGGGAGCGGCGCTTTCATAGTTACATGGGATCGCGATTGACGTCTTTGTAATAAATATAGCTCGCGGGCGTTTTGCCCATCGCCACGAACCATTGCGGACAGTAGGCCGCCAGCCAGATTACATCGCCCGCCTTTACCGGATAATAATCCTGATCCAGCCGGTAAATCCCCTGCCCTTTCAACATTAGCATACCATGCTCCATGATGTGCGTTTCCACGAACGGCAACGTGGCGCCCGGTTGATAAGTAAAAACGTTCACTGCCAGATCGAAAGCGATGTCGTCCGGCAACAGCACCTGCAATCGCGCGTCCTCGTTGCCCAAAAACGGCTGCCCCTTGATCTCGCGCTCATGCCCCACAATGCTGGCGGGCGGCGTAGTGCCCTTCAGCGGCACATAGCGCTTCTGAAACACCAACAACTTCAGCGGCGCGACGTGACCGTTTTTCACCACCAGGTCTGTTCCCGGCGGCAGATAAATGTAACTGCCCGCCGTCACCCGATGCCGTTTGGCCGCGAGGTCAATGGTGCCCGAGCCCTCGATCACAAAGATGACGTACTGATGCACTCCTGTGTTCCCTTCACCCGCGCCATCTTTATCCAGCGTCAGATGCAGTTGGGTGAAGCGCGGCCCGTTCAGGGCCGGGGAAATATTCACCACGCAAACGGTGTTCTTCCAGCCCGGTAACTGACTGGGCACAAAACCGTCCGGCGTAATCAAAGCGTAACGCGACTTGATCACCGTACGCGTAAATCCAAACAAATCGTTCATGCGTTTTCTTGAGTCTAAATCATGCAGCCGCAAGTGGTTTAACCAGCCGGCCCGTAGGGCGAGAAACCACCTTGCCCGCGACACTAACTGACGTGCCGCGGAGGATGGTCCGAACCACCCGCCCTGTCAACGCGCGGCCCACGTACGGACTTTGTCGATGCCGACACAACAACGCTTCCCGCCCCACCGTTGCGACCGCAGTCAAATCCGCCAGGGCGAAATCGGCGTCTGCACCGATGGCGATGCGTCCTTTGGTTTCCGGCAAGCCAAAGCGTTTGGCCACATTGACCGCCGTCAGGTGCGCAATCAGGCTTGGCGGCAGCCGGCGCTGGGCAATCGCGCTGTCGAGCAACAGTGGCAACGTGTGTTGCACTCCCGAAATGCCGCCCCAGACCCGGAAAAAATCGGCGTCCTGCTTCAGGCCCGGCGGCGCCGGTGAATGATCCGAGCCAATCGTGGTGACGAATCCATTTTCCACATAACGCCACAAGACGTCTTGCGCCGATTTGTTTCGCAACGGCGGCGCACACTTCGCCCCAGCGCCGAGTTTTTCGACGTCAGCTTCGGTCAACACCAGATAATGCGGGCACGTTTCACACGTCACATCCACGCCTTGCTTCTGCGCGCTGGCCACCAGCGCCACGCCCGCGCCGGAACTGACATGCACAATGTGCAGCGCGCACTTCGTTTCCCCCGCAAGTTGAATGGCGCGATGAATGGCGTCCAATTCCGCATAGATGGGCCGCGAATCCAAATACGCACGGATCGAAGTTTGTCCCTTTTGCCGGGCGCGCCGGGTCAATTCACTGGTGATGACTTCGCTCTCGGCGTGAACGGCCACCAGTTTCTTGAGTTGCGCGGCACGCTTCATTCCGTCGCGCAACGTCGCTTCGTCCACGCAGGAAAAATCGTCAATGCCACTATTCGACATGAACGCTTTGAAGCCGATCACCCCACGTTCCGCCAACGCTTCCAGGCAATGCAAATTCCCCGGCACCAGCCCGCCCCACAGCGCAAAGTCCGCGTACGACTTCGCTTCGCCCACTTCGCGCTTGGCGTCAAAACTTGCGACGTCGCACGTGGGCGGATGCGCGTTTAGCGGCATGTCGAAAAACATCGTTCCGCCGCCAGCCACGAGCGCACGCGAACCGGTTTCGATGCCTTCCCATTCGTCGCGACCGGGTTCGTTGAAGTGGACGTGTGAGTCGATAACGCCGGGAAAGATATGCAAGCCGCGCGCGTCGATCGTTTCCTGGGCGGAGCCGGTCAGTTCCGGCGTCAACCCCACGATGCGCCCCTCCGCGACGCCCACATCGAGTCGCTGGGTGGCGTCGGTCGTAACAACCGATCCGCCGCGAAGTATCAAATCAAATTCAGCCATGATTCCGTCGCTGCTCGCAGAAAGATTTCCCGCGTGTCGCCCGATGTGTTTCTACCCTAGGCAAATCGCCAAACGCAGGCCAGAGGAAAAATCCGCGCGGAGAAATTCTGCGGGAAACTTTCCGTAATCACCGGCGTTGCCAGCGTGCTATGGACGGGCGCATGATGCCGCCAAGGTGCGACCGTTCCACGCGAGAAATTTCACGACGTCATGAATCTTTTGAAACTTTGCCTTTGGAGCAGTTGCGGCAGCGCCGCGTTGAGTTTGTCGGCACTGGCGGCTCCGGTGAATGGTGGTTTTGAATCCGCGGATTACTCCTCTTGGCAGGCGACGATCCCCTCGGACTATTCGGAATTCGATGTCGCCCCCCGGCTCGCCGGCAGCGCGACGGTGGTTTCCTCGTGGCAGCGCAATGACATGCTCGAACCCAAAATCGCTGCCGAGGGAAATTACTTTCTCGCCCTCGGCTCGCACGACGCCGCCTACTACACCAACACGCTGACCTACGACATCTTTGTGAGTCAGACGTTCTCGCTCCAAACCGGGCAAAGTCTCGCGGGCCTGGCGAGCTTCTACAACGGCGACGCCGCGCCCCAGGACTCGGCTTGGGTGAGAATTCTTGACGCGCCGGGTGAAAACTTACTCGCAACACCGTGGCAGGAATTTTCCGGCGCGTTTCCCGATCATCCCGATAACTTGAACGTCACCGCGTATCGGCTGGCGTCGGCGTGGACGGCGTGGGAATGGACGGCGCCGCTTGCGGGCGACTATACCCTCGCGTTCGGCGTTACAACTCAGGGCGACAATCGCTTCGGCTCATTCGGCTTTTTCGATGGCACCGGCGTGTTCACCGCCGTGCCCGAACCGAGCGTGGTTTCACTGGCGGCCATCAGCGCAGCGGGGTTGTTCCTGGCCCGCCGCCGCCGCAACTTCTGATTCGCGACCCGTCGCAGCTTCGACCGGCGCGCTGGCGTTACACGCCTAGTTCCTTGAGCTTCGGCTCAATCGCTTCCGCCCAGATTTCGTAGCCCTTTTCCGAGAGATGCAGGTAATCAGGCATGATCGGTTTGGAAATCGAACCGTCCGCCTCAATGAAATCCGCACCAAAATCCACGAAGTGAATCATCTTGCCGTCCGCCAGTTTCGCGAGCGCCTGATTCACTTGTAAAATTTTCCCGCGTTGCGTGCTGAAGGTTTGGCCGCGCGGAAAAATGGCGCACAACACGACTTTCGCTTCCGGTTGCCGCGCGCGGATGTCGCGCACTACCGCCTGCACGCCCTCCAGAATGTCGGCTTCGGAATTGTCGTCGCGATTGGAATTGTTCGTCCCAATCATCACCACGGCAACTTTAGGTTTGATGCCATCCAATTGTCCGTTCTCGAACCGCCACAACACGTGCTGGGTGCGATCCCCGCCGACGCCAAAGTTCAGGCACTTGCGATTGCCATAATACTTCGCCCAAACATTCTTCCCCGCGCCTTCCCAACCCTGCGTGATGGAATCACCGATGAACGCGATGTCGCACGGCCCGGGATTATCCTTCGCGCGTTGCAACACGGTGTTTTGGCGATTTGTCGCCCCGCCCTCGCGGGATACGGGCAGGATGGCGGTGTTAAGTCGCGCCGCAGCTTCGGGGGTCGCCGGCGTGGCATTTTGCGCCCAACCGGACGTGTGGCAACAAAGCGCTGCCGTTAACACAGCGCAAAAGCGAAAGGTGGTTTTCATGGACATGGTGCGCAGAGCTTGCCCGGCTTTGGCATTGCCGTCAATCGCGCTGCCGGAATCCGAATCAGCCCCCCGATTAATGCGCGGCGGGCGTTTCGTTCGCACTGTGTTTCAGCCGCTCGCTGATCTGCTGAAGAATCTGCTGCCGACTGCTGTCGAAGCTCAGCTTGTTCAACTGCGAAACAATCGCGTGCCGCGTGGCATCGCAAAAATCCGCCCGCGCGACGATTTTACTCAGAACCTCCGTCTTGCTGTTGTCGAAACTGAGGCGTTTATAGGTCGTGTTGACCAGATGCACTTGCGCGGTTTTCCCCAGCGCATTGCGCTCGGCGATTTGCGACAGCGTCGCCACCCGACCGCTGTCAAAGTTGAGCCGGCCCGCGGCGTCAATTTCGGCAATCGTCGCCGCATCGGCGGAATCCGTGACCACGATCGGTGGCGGACTGGGGTGATCATGCTTGCCGGTGCCGCTGCCAATGGCCACAACGCAGCCGGTGAAAGTGGTGATGATGGTGGCGCAACTAATCCCAAGGAGTAGATATTTGATCGTTTTCATAAGACCCGTGTTTCTCGTCCGACTGGGAATGATTCAATGCTATTCAAAGCGGCGGTGAAAGCACCAAATTGCAAACGGGAGCGGAGAACGACTTGTCCTCGGAAGATAGGGCGCGTCACTCCGTGCGCGCCGTCGTATGGCTGGCACAAGTCGGCGCGCACGGAGTGACGCGCCCTACCAATCCCGACGATCTCCCTCACTTTTCTTAATGGCCCGCTTGATGTTCTTGAATGTATTCCTGCTTCAAGCCCAGCTTCTCCGGCGCGTGCAGCACCAACATCTTCATGCGAATGTCCGCCGGCACTTCCTTCTTCGTCAGCTTGGAAACGATCAGCATCAGGATAATTGCCAACGGCACGGCCCAGATCGCCGGTTGCTCGCAGATGATGCGCAGGCCCGGATGACCCACCCAGAAATCCTGCAAACCTTGCAGCGGATTCGGCGTGCCTTTGGCCGTGCTTGTCTTCAGTGCGATGTCGCTGATGCTCGTGAGCGTGATGCCGCCCAACGCCAGCAAGCCGCCAGTCAGCATGCCTGTCGCCGCGCCTTTCATCGTGAGATTGCGCCACCACGCGCACATGAATAGAAACGGGAAATAACTCGCCGCGGCGATGGCGAACGCCTGTCCGACCATGAAATTGATTTCCAACGCCTCGACTTGCATGCCGAGGAAAATGGCCACCGCGCCAATGCCCACTGCGGCGATTTTGAACATGCGCAGCCGTTGCTCCGCCGTGGCTTTGGGATTCAACATGCGACCGTAAACGTCATGCGCCATCGCGCCGGTCATCGAAACAAGCAAGCCGCTGAACGTGCTCATAAACGCCGCGAACGCACCGGCACATGTCACGCCGCTGAGGATTGAACCCAGATGCGGAATCTTCTCGTTCAGCAGGAGCGGCAATTCGAGCACGATCTTATCCGTCCCTTTCGCGCCGATGCCGGAATACAACTCCGGCAAAAGATTTCGTCCCATCACGCCGAACACCGGCGGAAAGACATAGAACACGCCGATGAGAATCATCACCCACATGGTGGTGCGTTTGGCGGCGACGCCATCGGGGTTGGTGTAGAAGCGCACGAGAATGTGTGGCAATCCCGCCGTGCCGCAGACCAGCGCGATGATGAGCGAATAGGTGTAGAGCAGCGAATACGGTTTGGCTGCTTCACCGGTGATGCCGGCTGCGGTCGCCGCTTTGGTGGTCAGCCGACCGAAGGGAGAAATCCAAACTGGATCAGCGGGCGCCTTCGTGGGTAGCGACTTCCGCAGATCACCTGCACTGCCGGGAAGCGTTAAACCGTCCAATCCCTTTGTTTCGTATGCAATTCTCAACTCAGGCAATAAATTCGTCCTAACCACAATGACTTCTTTGTCACCCTTGATCACACCATAACCAATTCCTGACCAAATCTTCTCAAACCTGTCTCCCAAGTCCGTTACGCTCTTAACGGGAGGATTGGTTAAAATGTCATACTGTAACGCCGTGAGTGACGCGCCAATCGGGAAACCGACTTCAAAATATACTGTCTTGTCAGGGAAGGATGTCGGTTGAGAGTTGTTTTGATCAGTAAATGGCAGTTTGGCGTTTATCGCATAATTCTCCTGCAAATAGACCTGCGTTCTTTCAAAAACATTTTGATTCGTATTCGCTGGAGACTGCCCCTTAATCAACACAACCCCAGCGCCCGAAGAGTTTTCGTTCAACTGTTTCCCATAAAATCCATAGACCGCCATGAGCACGAAGATGGGCACGGAGATGGCGAACATCTTCATCCAATACTGAAACGCCTGCACCAGCGTGATGCCTTTCATGCCGCCGAGCGCGACGTTGAATGTGATGATCGCGCCCACGACGACCACGCCCGCCCAATACGGCAGGCCGGGAAAGATGTAAGCCAACGTCGTTCCCGCGCCTTTCATCTGCGGCATCGTGTAGAAAAACCCGATGAACAACACGAACACGACCGCGATCTTGCGGAACAGCGGCGAATCGAATCTTCCTTCGGCGAGATCGGGCACGGTGTACGCCCCGAAGCGGCGCAACGGCCCGGCGATGAACAGCAGCAGGAACAAATATCCGCACGCGTAACAAACCGGATACCACAGCGCGTCATAGCCCACGCTCATCACCATGCCGGCCACGCCCATGAAACTTGCCGCGCTCAAGTATTCGCCCGAGATAGCGCTGGCATTCCAACCCACGCTCACGCTGCGACCCGCCACGAAGAAATCGCTCGCCGTTTTGGATTTTCGCGCCGCCCAAAAGCCCATCCAGATTGTCACGACGACGGTGACCGCGCTGAAGGCGAGAATCCACAAATCTATTGATCGTTCCTCGACGCCAGTCATTGTTCACCTCCGCGATTTTGTGACTGCACCTCGCGAACTTCCTGTTCCTCCAGCGCAATCGAGCGTTTGATGAACGTGTAGGAAATCACCCAAACCGCGGGGAAGAACCCGATGCCGAGCAAAAACCAGGTCAGCGTGAACCCAAACACGCGTTTCGCCATCAGTTCCGGGAGAAAGTAATTCGCCAGCGGCAAGCCCAGCAGCACGATCAAAAACGCGAGCGCGCAGGTGATGGAAAGTTTGAGTTGTTTGCGCATCAGCGAGTGCAGAAACGCCTCGCTATGGATGTCCGGCTTCTTTTCCGAATCAGGTTTGTGCATGGAACGCGGGTGTTTTAACGAACGGCCCGCGCAAAAGCAACCGTCCAGACACCGGCGGCAAATCCATTTCGGGTGAGGCCGGCTAGTGAGGCAATTGTTTCAGCAGCAATTCCACGTACGGCAAATCCGCCGGCACGGTGACCTTGGGATTGGGCGTCAACCCCGCCACGAGTTGCACCGCTTGCCCAATCAACTCGCACGCCGCGGTGTCATCAGTGACGTGCAACTGGCGATTGCGCACTTCCTGCAACGCGCGGCGGATGACCTCCACGCGAAAGGTTTGTGGCGTCTGCACGGCCCAAAGTCTGGAACGTTCCACGTTCCGCGTGATCGTTTTGCCGTCGGCGGTTTCCTTGATGGTGTCAGTGACTGGCTGCCCGGCCACGGCGGCACCAACTTGGCGCGCGGCATCAATGGTCGCGGCAATCAACGAGCCGGTGGTGCACGGGCGGGCGCCGTCCTGAATGGCGACGATTTTGGCCGCCGTTGAAAGTGCCGCCAATCCGTTCCAAACGGAATCCTGTCGTTCCGCACCGCCTGCGACGAAGCGATGCGGTTTGGTGAATTGAAACTGTTGCGCCAGTTCGGTGAATGTGGATTGCATTCCGTCGCGCACCACGAGCACGATTTCGTCAATACAGGGCGCATCATTGAAGCGTTGCCACGTATGCGCCACGACGGGACGACCGGCCACTTCGAGAAATAGTTTGTCCCGGCCCGCCCCCATACGCGTGCCTTTGCCGGCCGCGACGATGATCGCACTGTTCATGGATGCGAAGTCTAAAGGCCATCGCCCGGGGCCAAAAGTCCAAAGCACAATCCGCGTCATTCACGCCCCGGGTCGTGCCCGGGAAAAAATGGATGCCGCCGCCCGAACCGCTGGAATGATTCACGCTCTACCTGAAGGCGACTGCGGCTGCAAAGGAGGCGAAGCACAGAATTGGGGCACCCATTGTTGGATTGCCGGACATCCACCGCCCAACGCCTCCCGCTCCCGGCCTAGCCCACAAATTATTATGACGCTTTTTGAGTTTGGTCGTTTACGGACTCGCGCGAGTCTCATTGGCCTGGCGTTGTTGTTGGCGGTGTCGCTGCCCGCGCCGGCCCAACCCAATCCCGAACGCACGCGCCAATTCCGGCCCGGCACACTGAACCGACTCGAAGACCTGCCGGCGGGTCGGTTTCGCAATCAAACTACGCAACTCCGTCCCGTCGCCCGGCAACGCGCGCTGGAATGGCTGCGCGACATTCATTTCACCGAAATCGATCTCGACGCCTTGCACACCGACGCCGACGGGGGCGTTTACTTTGTAGATGAATTCACCACGGACCCCGCTGCGCCAGAAATCGAACCGCCTGTCATCGCGGAAGCCGCGGTGCCCGTTTCCCCTTTTCCGGCGAGCCTGATTTTCCACAGCCGCCCGGGGGCGCCCAATGTGTTGTATCTGAATTTCGTCGGCGAAACCGTCACCGGCACGGCCTGGAACACGTCGCTCGGGCGTACATCCATTCCCGCCGTCGGCTTCAGCAGTGACAGCGATTTCTCGACGTTCAGCGATTCCGAACAGCAAGCCATCAAACGCATCTGGCAACGCGTCGCCGAGGATTTCGCGCCCTTCAATATCGACGTTACCACGGAACGGCCCGCCACGTTTACCACCCGCACGGCGCATGCGTTGATTACGCGCAACACCGACGCCAACGGCGATCCCAACCCTTCCTCCAGCGCGGGTGGCGTGGCGTACGTGAACGTCTTCGCCAGCGGCAGCTTTGCGACCTATCGACCGGCGTGGGTGTATTACAACAATCTCGGCAACAACGAATCGTACATTGCGGAAGCGGCCTCGCACGAAATCGGTCATAACCTTGGCCTGAGCCACGACGCCAAAACCGACGGTACGTCCTACTACGGCGGCCATGGCACCGGCGACATTTCGTGGGGGCCGCTCATGGGCACGGGTTACAATCGCAATGTGAGCCAATGGTCAAAGGGCGATTATTATCTCGCCAACAACACGGAGGACGATCTGGCAATTATTGCGGGAAAACTTTCCTATCGCGCCGATGACCACGGCAACACTCGTCCGAGCGCCACCGCTCTGACTCTTACGGACGGAACGAATATCGTTTCCACCACGCCGGAGACGGACCCGCACAACACCAATCAATCCAACAAGGGCGTACTCGAACAACGCACTGACGTGGATGTGTTTTCCTTTGTCACCGGCAGCGGGGCGGTCAGCTTGTCCGTCAAGCCCTGGGTGATGCCGAGTGGCACCCGCGGCGGCAACCTTGACGTGGTCCTGGAACTGTACGACGAATCGGGATTCCTGTTGCTGACCAACAACGTCGCCAACAAAACCGACGCGACGATTGCGACGACGCTACCGGAAGGTCTCTACTATCTTTATGTCCGCAACACCGGCACGGGCGATCCGTTGGCGACGTCGCCCAGTGGTTACACGGACTATGCGAGCATTGGCCAGTATTTCATCAGTGGCGCCGTGACACCGTCCGGTTACAACGCCCTGCCCCAGGCTGAACTCGCCAGCACTGACGTGAACCAAATCGGCGCCGGCCCCCATTCGTTCACCGTGACCTACACCGACAATCTTGCGATCAACGTCAGCACGCTCGATGGGAACGATCTGCGCATCACCGGGCCGAATGGTTTTGATCGCCCGGCCGAATTCGTTTCCGTGGACGTCGCCGGCAACGGCACACCGCGCGTTGTCACTTATGCGATTGATCCGCCGAGCGGCAGCATTTGGACTGACGCCGACAACGGTACGTACACGGTCTGGTTGCAAACCAATCAGGTGAGCGACACGGAGGGCGGTTGGGCGACGGCCCAGAGCCTGGGCGAATTTCAAGTCAATGTGCCGCACGTGATTTTTGCGGATTACCTCAACGTGAATTCCGGCTGGACGTTGCAATCCCAGTGGCAATTCGGCGTGCCGACGTATCCGGGCACGGGACCAACCGCGGGTTACACGGGAACGAATATCATTGGCTTCAATCTCAGCGGCAATTATCCGAATAATCTCAGCGCGGCGTACGCGGTGACGCCGGTCATCAATTGCGCCAACGCACATTCGCTGACGCTGCGTTTCGCCCGCTGGTTGCGGTTGCGCAGTGGCGACACAGCCTCCATTCAAGTCACGACCAATGGCAGCACCTGGACTTCGGTTTGGTCCACCACCGCGACCACCAGCGATTCCGCGTGGCAACCAGTTGAATACACTTTGCCGGCCTCGGTGGCGAATAGCGCGACGGTGCAATTGCGGTGGGGCTTGAGTTCCGGTTCGTCGCAGAACGACATCGGCTGGAACATTGATGATATTCAGATCATCGGTGTGGCGACCGCGCCGGCGGCGCCAGAATTTGTGCTCAATGCCACCGTTAATAATCCGGCTTGGGGCACTGTGAACCCGACCAACGGCGCGTATGCCTCCGGGGCCACCGTTCCGCTGACGGCGACGCCCGCTCCTTATTTTCGATTCGCCCATTGGACCGGTGACGCCACCGGAACGAACAATCCGGTGCTTGTCTCCGTGACGACGAACAAGAACGTCCAAGCGGTGTTTGCCGAATTACTCACCACCAATCATCCCACCCCGTATTGGTGGCTCGCCTCGCACGGTTACACGCAGAATCCAGAAGCCGCCGTGTTGACCCTGGGCAGCAACGACATGTCGTTGTGGCAATCGTACATTGCCGGGTTGAATCCCAACGATCCGAACAGTCAACTCCTGTTGACGCTGGCCCCGGCCGCGACCAGCAACGCCCTGGCATTGAGTTGGAATACGGTGACGGGCCGGCTTTACACGGTCTGGTCGAGCAGCAATCCGACAGCCGGATTTACGCCCATTCCCAGCGCCATTGATCTGCCCGCTTCCATCAACGGATTGACCAATGCCATGGGTCCTGCCGGCGCGATGTTCTACCGGCTTGAAGTTCGGCTGCCTTAAGTTTCCGCAGTTGGCAAACCGAAGCGGCTATTTAATTCCGCCCATCAACCGTTTCAACCACGGAACGCAGGCGATCAAAATCAACGTCGCCACGCCCACCCAAATCGCTTGCGTCAGGAAGAACTTCGCCAACGCGGGTCCGTCAGTTGGCGTGAATCCACTTGCCATGACGCCGGCCAATTTGTTGCCCAGCGCCGCCGCCAAAAACCAGATGCCCATCACCAGCCCGAGCAATTTTTGCGGGGCGAGCTTGGTCATCGTGCTCAATCCGACCGGGCTCAAACACAATTCGCCGACAGTTTGCAGGAAGAACAAACCGACAATCCAGAGCGGACTGACCTTGCCTTCGACCGTGAGTTTCGCCGCCGGTACCATCAGCAAAAAGGACAGCCCGAGACAAATCAACCCTAGCACGAACTTTGTCGGTGCGGACGGTTGCTTTTCCCCCAGTTTCACCCAGAGCAAGGCGAACAACGGCGCCAGCATCATGACGAAGAGTGAATTCACCGATTGAAACCACGCTGACGGAAACTGATAGCCGAAGAATTCGGTGCGCGTCAGTTGGTCGCCGAACAGTGCAATCGTTGAACCCGCCTGCTCGAACACCGCCCAGAACACCAGCGCCGCCAAGGAAAACACCAGCACGGCCGCGACGCGTTTCGCCTCGAAGCCAGGACGGAAACTGAACCACAGAATCGCCAGCACCGGCACCACGACATAACCGTAGCGAATCCACGCGAAGTTTTCGTTGGTATCGGAGAGCCGGACCAACGCAAAAAGAACCGCTGAACCGACGAGCACCAGGGCCAACTTACCCCAAGGGCGCGGCGCCGATGGCAATGGCGGTTGGCCGACGTGCGCGAGACTTTTGCCTGTGGTGACGTAAACCACCAACCCGATGGTCATGCCGATGCCTGCCGCGGCGAAACCCCAGTGCCACGAGTGCAGCGGATTGAATCCCAGATTTTCCAGCACTTGCTTGAACGCATCGCTTTGCGCCAGCCAACCAGTCAGCAGCGGCGCACTAAAAGCGCCGATATTGATGCCCATGTAGAAAATGGAAAAACCGGCGTCGCGGCGCGCGTCGCCCGGTTCATACAAACTGCCGACCATCGTGCTGATATTCGGCTTCAATAGCCCCGTGCCCAACGCAATGAGTGCCAATCCCAGCAGGAAGGTGGTTTCAGATTGCAATGCGAGTGTGAAATGACCGCACGCAATAATGATTCCGCCCACTAACACTGATCGCCGTGCCCCGAGAAAATTGTCGGCCAGAAATCCACCCGGGATGGAAAGCATGTACACCGTCATGGTGTACGTGCCATAAATCATTCCCGCCCGGGCGGTGTCGTAGCCCAAGCCGCCCATCGCCACCGGCGCCACCATGAACAGCGTCAGCAACGCCCGCATGCCGTAATACGAGAAACGCTCCCACAACTCGGTGAAGAACAATGGATACAGGCCGGGCGGATGATTGGAGCGCATCAGGGTTAATTACCTTTCAAGCCAAGTTGGTCGCGAACCAGTTCCGGCAGATATTTCAGCGGAATCGAGCCGTTGCTTAACACGGCCTCGTGATAACGGCCCAGCGAAAACTTATCGCCCTGCTCGCGCGAAATCTGTTGGCGCAAACGGTAGTGCGCCATGCGCCCGGTGAAAATAGGTCGAGAGTTGCACCGAGGATTGCTTGGCGCGAATCACTTTCAACCGTGCTTCGCCTTCGGATTGAAACGCCTGGTTCATCAGCAAGTCCAACGCGGCTTCATCCGAAATCGCCTCGCAATGCATCCGATGATCCAGAATCGCATTGCCCACGGCCCGCAGGTAAAACTTGAGTTGCTCCAGGCGCAACGCCAGATCGCCATTGCCGTAACCCTGGTCGAGCATCATCTGTTCGGTGTAAACCGCCCAGCCTTCCACGAATGCGCCCGACCCGAGCACCTTGCGAATGAGCGACGGATTGCGATTCGCATATTCCAACTGCACGTAGTGTCCCGGATACGCTTCGTGAATCGTGAGAATCTGAATCAGGTTGCGGTTGTATTCCTCGAAAAAACTCTTCACGCGCGCCGCGTCCCAATCCGCCGGCGGCGGACTCACCGCATAAAATCCGACGGCATTCGTGTCCAGCGGCGGTGGCGAACTCATGTACGCCGTCGAATTGCCGCGCGCGAATTCCGGCATCTCGATGATCCGACATTGATCCGGCTCGGGCAGCGTCAGAATGTCATGCCGCGCGATAAATTTCTTGATGTCGGCCACGCCGCGCCGGATGTCGCGCACAATGGTGCGGCTGTTACTGTGATCCTGGGCGTTGTGATGCAAGACCCGGCGAATCGTCGTGGCGCGACCCGCCGCATCATCCGGTGGCAACGTTTCGTGCGGGAAACATTGCGACCAAAGTTGCCGCGCGATGACATACATCTCATTACGCACACGTTGAAACTCGGATTGCGCATCGGCATAAACCTCGGCGGCGGTGAGGCCCGCATCCAGTTCCAACTCCAGCTTGCGGGAAAATTTTTCCGGCCCAAGGCGCCACTCGCCAGTCGCGCGAGGCAACAAGTCTGTTTCCAAAAAACTCTGATACTCGCGCAGCGCTGGGAGAATTTCGTTCGCCGCCGCCTGCAAGGCCGCGCGTTGTTTGGTTTTCCCGGCCACCGCAAACATCTCGCGTTCGTAAAACCCAATTGAACCGAGATTCTGTTTGATGGCCGTTTCGACACACACGCGCGGCGGGTTCTGGAGATTCTGTCGCGCGGCGGCCAACACCTGCGGCACTTGACGGATGCGCGCAATCGCGTTGGAAACATTGACTTCCAGCGGCAGGGAGGATTGCGCGAGCAAATCAAAAATGTTCCCGCTGATGTAATGACTGTAGCTGCGCGGGTCGTGGACGAACGGATCAAAGTTCTCCGCCAACCATAGCGATTTCTGGAGCTGGTGCGTGAAGATGTCGAAATCAATCTGTCCAGCGCGGGACAAGCCAGCGCGATTCACCTGCTGCGGCAGTTCGCGCCAGGTTCGCCGCGTGTGCTCAACCCAACGTTCCCGCGCCGTGGCGGACAAATCATCGAGCAAATGATCAAACCGATGATCGCCGAGGTCCGTGGCGCTAACGGGGCGCAGTTCAAACCACTCGTTGAGATGGGCGCGGAAAAAAGCGTCGAGTTGCGTGTCGGTTGATTCCGCCCGCGCGCCTGCAATTGCGAGCCACAACCCGACTGCCATCAAAATGCGTTTCATGCCGCGCGAGTGTTTAACAGTCCGCCGACCTCAATCCAAGTAGAACCTCAATTCGACGTGGTGCTGTCAGCTTCGGCTCGCGATCATTCCGCCAAAATCTGCCGCGCAGCGTCCCGTACCTGCTCCACCAGCTCCCGCGGTTTCAATACCCGCACATCCCCGCCCCAGCTCAACACCCAGCGTTGCACTTCCGCCAGACTCGAAAGTTTCAAGCTGAGTTCGACGTCGCCGTTCTTGAGTTCACGCAACTGCTGGGACTCGTGCCATTTCTTTTCGCGGATGTAATCGGCGACGCGGGCGTTGAAACGCAGCCCCACGTCAAATTCTCCTTCACCCGAATGAACCCCAAAACTGTCGCGCAGGCGCTTCTCCAGGGAAAACTTTTGCGGCCGCGCGAAAGTCTTGCCGGTCACGCGAATACTCTGAATGCGCGCCGGGGCAAAGGTGCGAATGTCTTTGCGCAAATGATCGAACGCGAAGAGAAACCACTCGCCGTTGATGTTGGCGAGATGATACGGATCCACGACGCGTTGCTCCCCTTCCCGGTTGCCGGCTTTGCGATAGTTGATTTCCAATTGGCGCCGTTGCGACGTGGCTTTCGCGAGCGTATCGAAGACTTCCAGATTGAGAATCGGCTCGGCACGCGTGCGAAAGGAAATCGTCTGCTCGATGTCCGCCAGGTTCAGCGAAATGGTATCGGGCAAGGATTGTTCAATCTTGCGGATCGCGCTCAGCAGCGGTTTTTCAAACTGCGTGCCGCGATATTGTTCGAGGGCTTTTTCCGCGATGACCAGCGCCACAAGTTCGCCCTCAGTGATGTGCATCGTGGGGAACGACGTCACCTCGGCGGTGTAGTGATAGCCGAATCGTTGCGGATTATATTCGATGGGCAATTGCAGCCGGTCGCGCATGAAATCGAGATCGCGCTGAATGGATTTGGTGCTGACTTCCAATTCGGCGGCGAGCTTGGTGGCGTTGGGAAAGCGACCCGCCTGCAAGGCCTGGTGAATGCGCAACATCCGCTCCAACGGCGGACGGTGTTGCGGCATGGCGGCGACACCAACAGATTCCTTCATGGGCTTGAGATAGCGGAGTTGCGCACGAAGGGCAATCCGGCAATCAGAACCTTACCGCGACAGAAATGAGTTAATGCTGGCCCTCGGTTAAACTCAGGGTTGGGCCGGAGTCACGAGTTGATAATACCGTCGGGACGCACTCCCCACGGTCGCATCAAGCAACAAGCGCGGTTGCGGCCCCAACATTGCGGGCACATCCGTGAGTTTTTGCCAGTCCCCGGCGGTCAGCGATTCGCGGTAGAGCAAACTATAGGTACGCCCACTTGCGGAATCGAATCGTAGTTCCAGCCCGGCGGCGCTCCAAATGGCGTCATAAAGTCGGAGCGTGCTGGCGGCGCTTTTCGGATTGGTGCCCGCAAAAAATTCCCGCCCGTTTGAAAGCCCGTCGCCGTCGTCATCTCCATGAATATTCGTGATCTGATAGAAACTCTCCCATGCGTCAGAAACGTTGTTGCTGTTGGTATCGGCGGGAGCAAGCACGTTGAGGGTCACGGTGGCGGGAGCACTGGAAGTGTGGCCGTCAGAAGTAACAAACGTGAAGGTATCCGCCCCAACGTAACCATGCGTTGGGGTGTACTCCAACTGGCCGGTAACGGGATCAAATCCCGCTAACCAGCCGTGAACCGGATTCGAGGTCAGTGCAAAGGTGAACGCGTCACCATTGATATCACTGCCGGAAAGTTGGATTTGCTTCGTAACCTCGGCGTGAACCGCGATGACCAAATTACTGGCGACCGGTGGGTAGTTGACCTTTTGGATGGTGAAGGAATCGTTGGTGGTGCCGTTTTCCCGGAGAAAAATGGCATCCAACCGATTGCTGCTGATATCAACCACCAACGAACCCAGCAAACTGAGCGAAACGTAATCCGCGGGATGATTTAACGCTCCGCCGGGAGTTGTGGCCCCGGCGCTCCCCGCAATGGCATAGACCGTGCCGCGATTGGCCACCGCCCGGCCGCGGGGTTTCAAATAGGCGCCCGTCTCCGCAGGGCGACCAGAACCGGCGTCCAACTTCATCTCCGGCTGCAAGGTTGAAGACGGCCCGTAGTGACCATTGAGCAGAAAGGTTCGTTCGTAATTGTGGCTGTGCCCGGACAACACCAGATCCACGCCCGCGCGCTCCAACACCGGCAAAAACACTTCCCGCGTCCGAATGGATTCAATCTCTGTGTCGGAATCGTGGGAACCTTTTGTATAAGGCGGATGATGGAAGATCGCAATCAACCAATCCGCCGTCACGTTGGCCAGATCGTTGGTGAGCCAATGATACATGGGACTGTTGGTGGAGCGACCGCCGGTCATGGTGTCGAGGCAGATGACATGAATGTTCCCATAGACGAAGGAATAATAATGCTCCGTCCCGGAGGGCACGCCGCCGGCCTCGCCGGCTTTCGGCAGCGAAAAAATCTGGAAGTACGGATAGGCATCCGAAAACGTGGTGGCGTTGGCGGTGTCGTGATTGCCGAGCGTGGACCAGGCGACCGTATTGCGCAGTTGGTTGGTGTAGATATTGAAGAAGGTGGTTTGATACTCCGCATCGGTGCCATTGGGATAAGCGTTGTCACCGAGCAACAACATGAAATCCGCCGGGCGGTTCTGCGCGAAGTTCTGATAGGCATTGCGGACGGCGACTTGCTCGCTGCTACCGGTTCCGGAGTCTCCAAACACCCAAATGCGCGTCGGTTTGGGAGTGCCGGGCATTGGCGCGGTGACAAAAAAATGATTCGAGTCACCGCCGGCCAAGACCCCGACGGGGTTGCCAACGGAGTAGTAATAGCGGGTATCCGGCTGGAGTTGGGTCAGGACGACTTCGTGTTCACTGGTTTCCGTCAATCCGGCGGCAAGGTGATTCAAGTGCGACACATTGGTGCCGAAACGCACCACCCCGGTGGTCGGCCCCAAGGTGCGCCAGCGAATGGTCATGTTGGTCGATGAACTGTTCTGAATATACGGTCCGCGCACCAACGCCGGCGGCAATCCCGTCACCACGTTCAACGCGCAGCCGAATACGATGTCGGAACTTCCTTCGGTTTGTTGGTGCACTTCCACGGCCAGAATATTTGTCCCGGCCACCAGTGGTGCGAGCGCTGTCCCGGTCACGACGAAGGTATCAAATTCGCCGGCATCACCGACTACGCGCGTAGCCAACGTCGAATACAGAACCGGCCCCGCACCAGACATGCCCACCCGTTGAATCTCCACGCCGTTAAGGTAGAACACGGCCCCGTCATCAATCAACGCAGCGCACAACAGTGCCGTTCCACTCTCGAGTGGCCCAGCGTGGACGAATTCAGTTCGGAAGTAATAGGTCGTCCCGCCAATGTTCAGGGGCGTCGTCTTGGGGGCGGGCAGCGGGGCATTCTCGACATACAACAAGCCGCCGCCAACAGGCCAGGCCGAGTCGTCGAAATTGGGCGCGGTCCAGTTTACCCCGTCAAGACTGCCGCCCTGCCAAAATTTCCATTGGTTGGTGATGGTTAAGAGTTCATTGCCGCGCAATCCTCCGGGAAGGAGCAACATCAGTACGACCAGACTTAAGCGCAAAATCCCGAATGAACTCATGGGTTGGAAATAAACTGGTCGTAGAACTTCGGGTGCTTTGAACATCTCAAATAAAAAACCTCTTTGTTATGCTAACTCGACGACTCCTCCCGCGCTACAACTACTCCACAATTACTCCAACTGCCGAATTCGATAATATCGAACTCCCGCAGTTGGCCGGCTGCCGGTCAGCGTAAAGTCGTCGATAAAGGCTTGAAACGAATCACTACCCGTCGGCGCCGGATCCGTTTCTTGCGCAGCCGACCGGACAATTTCCGTGAACGTTCCCAGCCCGCCTCCAGCCGCGCCATCGCAAAATTCGACCCGGTAGCGACCGCCGCCCTTGGTGCGCCACACAAACGAAACATAGCCATTCATGTCCGCCTGAATTCGGGTGATGACGAATGGATGATTAACGGGCGCAGGCGTGACGTCCCCTGTGGTAAACCGCCAGCGCGTGCTGGTGAAGGAGGTCGCTGAATTCGTGGCGGCAATAAACCACTCGTATTCCTGATGCGGCAAAAGATTCGTCCAGGCCGGAGCCATTACCAGACCGGGACTGACATTGCTCACCACGGACACCAAAGAAAAGCCTTTGTTGGAATTGGACAGGTCGTAGGGAATTGTGAAGTTATGAATGCCGCCCGGCGACGAAGGAAAATAGGTGTTCAACGTGGGCGAAAAGGTTCGCACCTGAACGACATTGTTACTGGGCGAAAACTCCATCACGCGCAACCAACCTTCCCCGCCATTGGTCCGGTACGTGTAATCCGCGCACAGCGTGTAGATACTCTGCCCGTTGAAGGCGTTCGTTTGCCGTCCTCCCGGTGGGGCATGCCCGCATAGCATCAAGTTCAGATTGGCATTCCCTTTGACCGCCTCGTAAATATTCGTGCCTTCGGCGTTAAAGATCGTGCCGGTCGGAATCGGATTCAGGATGGAATGGCTGATCAAAATCGCATGGCGATCGCGATAGGCTTGCAACACCGAATTCGCCCAAGCCAGCACGTTCGGCTTTGGCGCGTACTCGAGTTCAACGACCACAAAATCCAATCCGCTCGCGCTGAACAAGGAGTAATGGTTGTCGTTGTTCGTGCCGAAGTGACCCCCGTAGTAGGAACGACCCCTAAAATGGTTCGTGCCAAAATACTTGTTGTATAAGCGCGACCCGCCCGTCCAAGGCAACTTGTCATGATTACCTACAGCGACGCCGTAGGGGATTCCGTCCGGCAGACCCGTGGTCATGGGATTCTCAAGGCGATACATGGCATTGGTCGCCCACCACCATTGATATTCGTATTCATCACCGTTTTGAACGCAATCACCCAGATGAGCCACATACACGATGTTGCTGGCCTCGCGTTGCGCCACAATCCAGTCCGTTTGCGCGGCGAAGGTGTCCGGCGCACCGCCATTGATGGAAGCGACGTAGAATTGCGTATCGGGCAGCGCCACGATCGTAAAATTCGATCGCACTTCATTCGGCGCTGGACGGGCGTAGAAACTAACGGTCCAATTGGTGTCCGTAGTTCCCCCCATTTGCACACACAACGATGGGCAATTGGTAATTGCCATGGTCCCGGGAACAGGGGAAACCGGCACGGCCACCACTGCGATTGCTGACGGAATCGGGCTTAAGCAGACGAAGATAACGAGTGCCGTTGCTCGACAGCCTGCTCCTACCCCAAAAGCCGACCCCACCCGCCACAAGGCTTCAACAAGCAAACGCATCCGGAACATCGACGCGACACTAGGCTATCCGGTGCTGATTGTATGTCCGGCCCGAAGCTGAAATGTTTGTAGTGGCAGCCCACTACACAGATGATTTGGAGAGAAAAAGAGTGGAAAAAATCGTCAGGATTTTATTGCTCCCGTCGTCCCGTCCACGCAATCGCCTTTTGGAGCAGCTCCGAGGCGTCCTTCAGGTTCAATTTTTCTTTGATTCGCGCCCGATAGGTCTCAATGGTTTTGATATCCAACCCTAACTTTTGCGCAATCTGCCGGGTGCCGAACCCCTGCCCCACCAGTTCGAACACCTGCAATTCCCGATCCGCCAGCAATTCGTCCGCCTGGATGCCTCCACGCGGACGGCCCAACGCCTTGGTCGCCATTTGCGCGGCGAGTTGCTCGCTGAAATACAAGTCGCCGGCCAATACCCGCCGAATCGCCACCATGACTTTGCGGGACGCTTCTTGTTTGGTGATATAACCCCGCGCGCCCGCCCGCAACGCCCGCTCCGCGTAAAGCGATTCCTCCTGCATGGAAACCACCAGGATCGGCAGCTTCGGATTCAACCGTTGCAAATCCTTGATGAGGTCAAGCCCATGCGAATCCTTTAACGTCAGGTCCACGATCACCAAATCGGGCCGCCGCAACACCACGGCTTCCAATGCTTGCGCACGACTTTCAGCCTCGCCACAAACTTCCAAATCCGGTTCGCGTTGGATCAGCTCATTCAAACGCTCTCGAATCATGGGATGGTCGTCCACCAGCAGAATCCGCGTTCGGTTGGCTGCCTGCTCGGTCGAATCGTTGTTTCGCATGGTCTATGGATGAGCGAGCGAATTAATCTGACATTCCACCTGTGTGCCGCTGTTGGAGCCGGGCTCAATCTTCAGGCGCGCTCCGATCATCCGCGCCCGATATTCCATGATCGGCACGCCCATGCCTTTCGGGGATTTTGGCGATTGGCGTAACCCGCCGCCATCATCCGCAATGGTCATCGTCAGCACGCCCTTTTCGGCGACCAATCTGATTTCGATATTCTTGGCTTTGCCATGTTTCAAGGCGTTGTTTACGGCCTCCTGCGCGATCCGATACAAGTGAATGCCTTCGGCGTCATTGCCCAACCGTAGGGCGTCTCCCAATCCCGTTACTTCACAATTCACCCCAAACCGTTCACTCACGTTGCCCGCCAATTCACGCAAGGCCGTTACCAAACCTTCCGCCTCCAAGCGGACTGGATACAGCCCGCGGGCCAGATTCCGCGCCTGAGTGATCGCCTCATCCAGCAGGTTGGAAATCTTCCCGGCCTCCGCCGCCTCGGCCCACGCGCGTGCGGCCAGCTTTTGCTCCAGCGAATTACTGGTGAAAGCGACGCTCACCAGGTGCTGGCACAACCCATCATGAATATCCTGACCAATTCGTGATTGTTCCCGATCGCTGATCTCCAGAATTTTCTTCTCCAACAAGCGTCGCTCGTTGATTTCGGCCTGTAACGCCGTCGTCCGCTCTTGCACCCGCGACTCCAGGTCCTCATGCAAGGTGCGAACCGCCGACACCAACAAAACCACAACCACGAAAACCCCGGCCCGCATCAAAGCGTTCCAAAAAGGAATCAACACATGATCGGAACTGGTGGGGGGTAGAAAATCGATGAGCAGCCACGTTGCCGCCGCTGCGGCCGCCTGCAGCAGACCGGCCCGGCGCCGCGCAAACCAACTCACCAGCAACACCGGCAAAAGATAAAAAAGCGAGGCACTGAGTTGGGGCCCATTCAAGTAATCGACCACCCCGATCAAGACCGTAATCGCAATTCCCAATCCCAAAATCACCCAGCGCGGCTGGCGGTCCAGAAAAGCCGCCGCCGCCCGAAACGGCGCACGCCTTAGACTCGGTTCAATCCCGGTAGCCGATTGATTTATTGGACGATGCTCGGTCATGCCAAGCCATAAATATGCACGATGCGCAACAGCTTTGCGTTGCACTCGCTGCCGCGAAAAGGTTGAACCATTTGGCGCGCGTTGTCTATTTCAGACGGGTCACTCCGCCGCCGATCCCGAGCAATCTTCATCCCACTCGGATACTTGACGCAGCCGTCTCCAATCTTCAAAGTTAACTTATTTGTGGCCTGAACAATTGATATGAGCAACACCCAGAACCCCTTTGATTCCGACACACTGAGAAACTTCGACCTCGGCAATGGCAAGGAAGGCAGCTACTACTCGTTGCCCGCCCTCGAAAAAGCCGGCGTCGGTCCAATTTCCAAACTGCCCGTCTCCATCCGCCTCGTGCTGGAATCCGTCCTCCGCAATTGCGACGGCAAACGCGTGAGCGAAGCCGCGGTCCGCGCGCTCGCCAACTGGAAACCCACCGCGTCGCGCACGGATGAAATCCCGTTCGTCGTCGCCCGCATTGTGTTGCAGGACTTCACCGGCGTGCCGTTGTTGGTGGATTTGGCCGCGATGCGTTCCGCGGTGGCCAAACTCGGCAAGAATCCCAAGATCATCGAACCGCTCGTGCCGGTGGATCTCGTCGTGGATCACTCGGTGCAAGTGGATTTCTCCGGCAACAACGACGCGTTGCAGCAGAACCTCGAACTCGAATTCACCCGCAACCGCGAGCGCTATCAGTTCCTCAAGTGGGGCATGCAGGCGTTCGACACGTTCAAAGTCGTGCCGCCCGGCATCGGCATCGTGCATCAGGTGAACCTCGAATATCTCGCCAAGGGCGTGCTCAACGCGAACGGCGTTTACTATCCTGACACCCTCGTCGGCACCGACTCGCATACCACGATGATCAACGGTCTGGGCATCGTCGGCTGGGGCGTCGGCGGCATCGAAGCCGAGGCCGGCATGCTCGGCCAACCGGTTTACTTCCTCACGCCGGACGTGGTCGGCGTTCACATGACTGGCGAACTCAAGGAAGGCGTCACCGCCACCGACCTCGCGCTCACCGTCACGCAACTGCTCCGCAAGACGAAAGTCGTCGGCAAATTCGTCGAATTCTTCGGACCGGGCGCGGCGGCGTTGCCGGTCGTGGATCGCGCCACCATTGCCAACATGGCGCCGGAATATGGTGCCACGATGGGCTTCTTCCCGATTGATGAGGAGTGCGTGAATTATCTTCGCGCCACCGGTCGCACCAACGGCGATTGCAAACTCTACGAAAATTATTACCGCGCCCAGGGGCTGTGGGGCATTCCAAAACAAGGGGAAGTCGAATACTCGCAAGTCGTGGAACTGGACCTCGGCACGGTGAAGCCGAGCGTGGCCGGACCGAAACGTCCGCAGGACCGCATTGAACTGCCGAACTTGCGCCGCGAATTCTTCGGCGCGTTCCAACGTCCCGTCACGGAAAATGGCTTTGGCAAGGAACGAGCCGCTTTCGCGACGACGGTCGCGGTGGCTTCCGAAGGTCAGTATCACCCCGGCGGTGGCAGCGAGACGCTGGTCTCGCAACAGCAAGCCACCGCCGCGGGCACCAATCCCGTTACCGAACGCGAAATGGTTTTGAACCGGCCCGCCCCGGACACGTTGCCGGTCGGTGCACCACCCATCAAAGGCAAAGTGCGACACGGATCGGTGCTCATCGCCGCCATCACGAGTTGCACCAACACGTCGAATCCCAGCGTCATGCTCGCCGCCGGTTTGCTCGCCAA
>CAZKMR010000047.1:0-5717 GCA_964553795.1 uncultured Bifidobacterium sp.
CGGGTCGCGCGCCAGCACGGCGGTGAAATTGGGAATCGCTTCCTGTTGACGCCCGGCTTGAGCCAGCGCGACGCCGAGATTCAGATGGGCTTCGAGCGAATCGGGGTCGAGCCGGAGCGCGATTTGAAACTGCTCGATGGCTGGTTGGCGTTGCCCTCGTTTCAACAAAACAATGCCGTGAAGTAGGCGCGCCTCCGGCCATTCGGGCGACAACCGCACCGCTTCGCTGGTGGATTGCAGCGCCTCGTCATAACGCCCGCGCATCGCGAGACAACGTCCGGCGGCGAGATGCAGCTTTGCCGCGCTCGGATTCAACTGGATCGCCTCCCGGTAAAGCGTGAGAGCCGTCTCAAAATCACCTCGTTGCAAAAAGAATTCGCCCAAATCGACCAACTCAGGTTCGCGCGCACGACGACTCTTCAACGCCCGCTGGAAATAATCTTTCGCTTCCTGGGCACGGCCTTGTTTTTCCAAAACCTGGCCCATTTGCAGCAGAGCAGGAAGACAGTCAGGCGTGCCGTCCAAGATGCGTTGATACTCGGTCAGGGCGGATTCGGGCTTGCCGATCTCGGCGAGGAATTGGGCCAGTTCCAATTTCGCTTTCGTGGTTTGGGGGCCGAGTGCGAAGCCGTTGCGCGCCGCTTGTTCCGCCGCTTCGATTTGCTTGAGCGGCACGAGTGCCGAGCTCAACACCGACCACGCTTCGGGATCGTTGGGTAATAATTCCAAAGCCGCTTTGGCTGCGGTGACCGCCCCAATCCAATCACCGTGGGCGCGTCGCAGCGCGGCCAGTTGACGATGCAACACGGCATCCGTTGGGTTTGAAACCAGCGCCGCTTCGCACGTGCGGATGGCGGCGGCAATTCCTTCCGCCGATTGCGCCGAAGCCAGTTGCGCCATTTGATTTTGCAGCGCGCGCAATTCTTCCTGATGGCCCGGTCGGCTGGTAAAGGGCGGAGCTTGAATGGTCGTTAGAATTGAATTCAACGCGGCGACTTCGTGCCATGCGGAATAGCCGAGTCGCGCGGCACAATCGTCAAGGGTCGGCCATTCATTCGTCGGCGAATTTTTCGTTGTGATCCAATCCGGCAGCAGTGCTTCAACCTGTTCCGCGAACAGGCGGGCCAAATGGTAATTACCGGCAAACGTCAGGTGCACATGTTCATAAAAGAGTTCGCGCCCCGGCAGTTCCTGTTCACTGAGTGCGGCGAAGTCGCTTTCACAGTCAACTAATCTCGTTCGGGCGTTGGTGTGTTCTTGAATCGTTTGACGGACGATCTCGTTCAGTCGGGAATCGCAGCGGAAGCGCAGCGTGTCGAGATCGCGCGCGCGGGTGAAAAATTTCTGAGCTGCGGCAATGTTCTCCAGTTTCAGCGCGCATTCGCCTTGTTGAAAGGCCAACGCGGCAAACGTGTCGTCTATCTGAGCCGCAGCCGCGAAATGTTCCGCGGCGACGGAAAAGTTTTCGGCCGCGTAAGCCGTGCGACCCGCTTCGTAGTGCTGTTCCCAATTAGCGCGTTCCTTTGAAGTGAGATCAGGGCGATGTGCCGAAGCGAATGGCGGGCAGTCTTTCAAATTGACGGCCACGGTGCCAACGACGACGCCAGCGCCACTCCGTTGCCCGCTGCCGATGATCGCGCTGAGATTTTCGCGGAAATGGTGATAAACGCCGGGCATTCGCGCGTCGGTGGCTGAAACCTGTTGTTCCAGAAACATTCCCATTCCGCCCCAGAGAGATTCTTGCGCCGCATCAGGAGCGAAGAGCCGGCGATACGTCGCATCAATGAGTTGTCCGCTGCGGGTGGATTTCACGGCGAGATTCGCGCGGATCAATGGCAACGGCGGCGTTTGCGGTCCGAAGATGGTTCCCGCGCCGAACGGACCGACCACTTCGTTGTTGCCCATGTAAATCACCCAGATGTCGCCCTCAGCCGCAGCGCAATCGCGCGCGATGGGAAGGATCGTGTGCGAGTTGATCGCGGTCATCGCGACATTGACGACTTCAAACTGCGCGTGGGGAAAACGCAGACTTAGGAGGGCGGCCAACATTCGGGGGAGGCCGAAATCCGGTTGCGGTTCGCCGCGCGCGGCTGATTCACCGAGCACAAAGATGCGGACTGTATTGGTCGCCTTGACCGGCGCGATGGCGAAGGGATATGGCCAGCGAGACAACTCCGGTCCGAAAAAGCGCCAGCCAAACTGGTTATTCGGCACGAGCAACGCACGCTCGCCCGATGGAAACGCCCGGAAGAAGTTAGTGTCGTAACCGTAGCCGCCGAGCCGAAGGCCCAACTCGAGTCCGCCGAACAAAATGACCGGCGCGAGCAACAGCGCCAACAGCCGGAAAGCCCAAACCTTCCTCCGAGAAGGGACGGGCGACTCAGGCGTCGGGCTTCGGTGCTTGCGGTTTTTAGCCATGGGAACTGAGAGGGATATAGCGAATACGAACTTCAGCCGCGAGCGAGGACTTTTGCGTCGCGCCGATTCGTTGTCGTCAATTTACTTGGCTTAACCTGGCATGATTCGTGTGCTAACCTCACTTGATGCAAGCACGTCGAAGATCGTTGGGGATCGCTGTTCTCCTTTGCGTTTCAGTATTTGGCTCGAACGCGCAGGTCGCCCTTTCGGTTTATTCCGATGGCCTCGACAACGGGTTTCAGGACTGGAGTTGGGCGCCGCACAATCTCAACAACACTGCGCCGACGCATTCCGGGAATCGGTCGATCAGTGTCTCTGCGGCCATTTGGGAAGGCGTTTCGTTTTATCGCGCCGGATTGGATACCGCGAATTATTCCGACTTCACCTTTTGGGCGCATGGCGGAACGGCGGGCGGACAACGCCTGCAGGTTTATGCGGAATACACCGGCGGCACGGGACCGACGGTGGTGTTGTCCGGTTCTTTGCCCGCAAATACGTGGCAACAGCGCACCGTTTCACTCACGGCGCTCGGAATCGCCAATCGCAGTGATGTGAATCGCATTACGATTCAGCTTCGCAACGACGGCACGACAGGCACGTTTTATCTCGATGAAATTGCGTTTGCGCCCGTGCCGTTGCCGAGCGTGGTGAATATCAGTGTGAGCGCGACGCAAACGGTGCGCGTGGTGGATGAACGGCACTTCGGCGTAAATCTCACGATGTGGGATGAATACTTCGATCCGCCGCATCACACGACCACGGCGAACCTGTTGACGGAAATGGGCACGACGGTCGTCCGCATGCCGGGCGGGTCGTTGTCCGATCAATATCATTGGGAGTCCAATACGACGCTGAGCAACACGTGGCAATGGGCCGGTTCGTTTGCTGACATGGTGCGCGTTACGACGAATGCCGGCGCGCAGGCGTTCATCGTGGTGAACTACGGCAGCGGCACGCCGGAGCAAGCGGCGGCCTGGGTGCGGCACGCGAACATCACGAATCAGCTTGGTTTCAAGTATTGGGAGATTGGTAACGAATGTTACGGCACGTGGGAATACGACACCAACGCGTTGCCGAATCACGCTTACACCTACGCGGTGCGCGCGACGAATTACATCGCGCAAATGAAGGCTGCCGATCCGACGATCAAGGTTGGCGTTGTGGGTGTGCCCGGCGAATCCGCCTACGATAACGGCTACACGGATCATCCGGCCTTCAATCCGCGCACGGGCCAAACGCGCTACGGTTGGACTCCGGTGCTGTTGCAAACGTTGAAGCAACTGGGCGTCACCCCGGATTTTCTCGTGCATCATCATTACCCGGATTGGACCAATCCGGATAACGTGGCGAATTCGCCGAACAATGACGTGGCATTATTGCAGTCCACCGGCAATTGGGCGGCGGACGCAGCGAACTTGCGGCAAATGATTTCCGATTACTTCGGCTCAGGCGGCGAAAATATCGAACTTGTCGTCACCGAAAATAACGCGGATGCCGGCGTGCAAGGGCGTCAGTCCACGAGTCTCGTGAACGGGTTGTATTACGCGGACAGCCTCGGGCGCTTGCTGCAAACGGAGTTTCAGAGTTTCGTCTGGTGGGATTTGCGCAACGGCACGGACAATGACGGCTTCTTCGGTTCGCATCTCTATGGCTGGCGCAATTACGGCGACCTCGGAATGATCAACGGTCCGAGCACGCGCCATCCGGCGTTTTACGCGGCGAAATTGATGCAATGGTTCGCGCGGCCCGGTGACAAAATCGTTTCCGCCGCCACTGATTATTCGGGCTTGTCTGCTTACGCCGCGCGCCGCGCGAATGGCGAGGTAGCGTTGTTGGTGATTAACAAACTGCGCCAAGCGAGTCTTCAGGGACAAATTGCGCTGAGTCACTTTGCGCCCGTGCCGCAAGCGGTCGTTCGTTCATTTGGGATTCCAAATGATGAAGCCGCACGCACCAATGGCCCGGTCGCCGCGCGGGACATCACGACAAATTCAATCGCCACGGCAGGGGCGAGTTTTCCGTTCAGTTTCCCGCCGTATTCGCTCACGCTCTTTACGCTGACGCCGCCCGCACCACAAATTGCGGTTCAATCCGCCGCTGCGGGAGAGTTTCTTTTCCAGATCAGCGGTCAGCCGGATGTGCCGTACGTGATTGAGTCTTCCACGAACCTGGTGCAGTGGGTTGCCGAAAGCACGAACACCTTGGCCGGCAATTCGCTCAGCGTGACGAACCTCGCGAATGATGCGCAGAAATATTGGCGCGTGGTTTGGTTGCCATGATTTACGAAACGCCAATTGTGGGTAGGGCGCGTCACTCTGTGCGCGCCGTCGTCTCGCTGGCACAAAACGGCGCGCACAGAGTGACGCGCCCTACCAGCCGTAGCAAACGCTTCGTTCTGGGTCGGCTTGAAGGCGAGCGGGAAAATCGCCCTTTGGTGAGTTAAGAACCGCTCGGTTTACCCCACATCCACCGCAAAATATCCGGCAGAATCGCGCCGCCGTGATTGTCGGAGTGATTGCCATCGCCCCACTCGTGTTTGATGCGATAACGCGGTCCAGGTGAGTTCGCGCGCTCCGCTTTAGTGTTGGCGTATTGCAACGCGGCGAGCATTTGTTGATTGGCGAGAAACCAACTGCCGTGGTCGTTGTCGAGATCGTTGCTGCCGTCTTGCAGAAAGATTTTGATGGGTTTGATCGGATTCTTGCGAATCAACGTGGGATACAAATCGCCGCCGGGAATCATCGGTTGACCGTCGCGGGCCGGGCGATACGCGATGGACGTGTAACTGCCGATCATGCTGATGACGTTGCGAAACTCGTCGGGTCGCTGCCACGCGACGGTGAACGCGCAAATCGCACCGCTGCTCGTGCCGCCAATCGCCCGCGCTTCCGGGTCTTTGGTCAGGTTGTATTTCTTGCCGACCTCGGGGAGCATTTCTTCGCAGATGAATCGCGCATAATTGTCGCTGAGCGAATCGTATTCGAAGGAACGATTATTGGGATTGTTGCCGCGGCCTTCCTCGTAAACGTCGCCGCGTTGGCCGGGCGTGATGAAGATGCCGATGGTGACGGGGATTTCCTTCTTGGCGATGAGGTTCTCCAAAACCTGCGGCACGCGCAATGCGCCGTTCGTTCGCGTCGCGCGTTGACCGTCTTGGAACACGAGCACGTTCGCGGGTTTGTCGGGCGCGTATTGCGCGGGGACGTAAACCCAATACTGGCGCACCGTATTCGTGAAAATCTGACTGCGGAACAGAATTGGGCCTTCGAGCGTTCCCTTGGGCACGCCCGCTTGCGGTA
>CAZKMR010000047.1:5817-35273 GCA_964553795.1 uncultured Bifidobacterium sp.
CTGCGGAACAGAATTGGGCCTTCGAGCGTTCCCTTGGGCACGCCCGCTTGCGGTAATGAATCCGGACCGAGTTTGTATTCACCGGGTTTGCGAGCGCTTTCCTGGGCGCAGGCGGTGAAAGCACAGAACAACAGAACGCCGGCGCAGCGCAGAGCTGAATTCATAATTGGTCGAGTTAGATTCCGTGGCTCAGACGTTCTTGAGCCGCCCGGACGAATCGCCGAAGCGTTCCAGGCCGCTGACGCCCATGCGATCCGCCATGCTGAGGAAGAGATTGCTCGTGGGCAGATCGTGGTGTTTGACGAATCGGCCCGGTTGCAGCGTGCCGCCGCCGCTGCCGGCGAGAACGAGGGGCAGATTGACGTGCGTGTGCCGATTGCCATCCGCGTTGCCACTGCCGTAGAGAATCATGGAATTGTGCAATATCGAGTTGCCGTCCACGTCCTTGGTGCGGTCGAGCCGTTCGAGGAAGCGGGCAAACTGCTTCGTATACCACAGGTCAATATCCGAAAGCTTTTGAATCCATTCCTCGTTGTTACGGTGATGGGACAATTCGTGATGACCTTCCGGAATGCCGATTTCAACAAACGAACGGTTGCTGCCATCGTGGGCCAGCAGCATGGTCGCGACGCGGGTGGAGTCCGTTTCAAATGCCAGGGCCAACGTTTCAAACATGATTTGCACATGTTCCGCGTAGGAGGGTGGAATGCCCGGCGGGGTCGTTTGATTCGGGTCCTTCGGGTCGCCGAGCTGTTCGGAGCGTTCGATGCGACGTTCCAATTCGCGGACGCCGGTGAGGTATTGATCGAGTTTGTCGCGGTCGCGGGCGGTGAGGCGGCGTTGCATGTCGCGGGCGTCGGCCGCGACAAAATCGAGAATGGAGCGTTGTTCCGTGCGGCGGCGTTGAAGTTCGGCGGCGCGTTCGCCCGGCGCGCCGGCGCCGAAGAGGCGTTCAAACACCTCGCGCGGATTCGCCTCGGGCGCCATCGGCGTGGTGGGTGAACTCCAGGAAACATTGTATTGATACGCGCAGGAATAGCCGGAATCACATGCGCCGGTATTGCGGCCGGCGTCACAGGTCAATTCCAAGGAGGGCAACCGCGTGAGATGCCGGACTTCGCGCGCGATGACCTGATCAATAGAAATGCCGGCGCGAATGTCGGTGGCACTTTTCTTCATGCGCACGCCGGTGAGGAAGGTGCCGTTGGCGCGGGCGTGATCGCCGGCGCCGTCCGCCCCGGCGGTCGCGTTGAGGTGATCGAGACCGCCCAGAACTTGAATTTGATGCCGCAGGTTGGCGAGCGGTTGCAATGTGCGACTCAGTTCGAAATTCGTTTCGCCGCCGGTTGGCCACCAAGTGGGTTGAATGGCGCCGTTGGGAAAATAAATGAAGGCGGTGCGCAACGGCGCGCCGGTGGCCGTGGTGGCGAGGGATTTCGTCCCGGCGCTTGTCAGACCCGCCAGGGAACGCACGGGAACGAGCGATTCAAAAACCGGGAGCGCTATGCACGCCCCGAGGCCGCGCAGGAAATGGCGGCGACCAAAAGCATTTGCGGTGGGGGTGCTCCGATGGGGTTGGATTTTTGATTTCATAATCGTTGCTTGGTTTCGGCATCCGCTCGTTGCCTGGACGGCTCGGGCTTTGTGGGTTTCGAACTGTTGTCGGGTCGCATTTTTTGAAACGGGGCGGAATCAATGATTCCGGCAATCAAGACTGACGGGCGTCCGTTCGCCGCTTCCAGGCGCGCCACGATTTGGTCCACCGTTTCGACGTCATAATACTCCAGCCCGCGGCCCAAGGCATACACTAGCAGCTTTTCGGCAATGGTGCGGTAAAATTCCCGGGAATGATTTTCCACGAGAATGCGCTTGAGTTGCCGCACGTCGCTGAACTTTTCGCCGGTCAATAATTCTCCCGTGGCATCAATCGGTTGCCCCTGCTCGGCGTCGCGCCACATGCCCATGGCATTGAAGTTCTCCAGCGCCAACCCCAACGGGTCCATGCGATTGTGACAGGAGCGGCACAGTGATTCTTCGCGATGCGCAGCCAGGGTTTCGCGCAGGGTTGGATTGGCTTTCGCGACGGCTTTCGCGGCTTCTTCGAGGGGCGGGATGTCCGGTGGTGGTGGCGGTGGTGGGGTGCCGAGAATGTTTTCGAGGATGAAAACGCCGCGTTTGACCGGGGAGGTGCGGGTGGGATTGGAGGTCACCCCGAGGAAGGTGCCTTGCGTGAGAATGCCGCCGCGCGGGCTGTTGGCGGGCAGTTTCACGAGCCGCATTTTATCGCCGGTCACATCGGGAATGTTGTAGTGGACCGCGAGCGGCTCATTCAGGAAGGCATAATCAGCGTCCAACAGCTCGATCAAACTGCGGTCTTCCTTCAACAGGTATTCGAAGCTTTTCTCCGTTTCCAAGCGCATGGCGAGTCGCAATTCCGGGCTCATCTCCAGACTTTTGAGCTGGGTGTTCAATTGCGAAAGTTCCGCGCGTTCCTCGGGTGTGCGTTGGTCCTTGTTCTCGAGTTGGCGTTGGCGCCGGCGGGATTGTTCGGCCTCGCGGCGCAAGTCGCCTTCGCGGGCCAATACGGATCGCGGTTCAATGGCCACCTTTTCGATGTCGCGCGCATGCAACCATTGCCCGACAAAATTCTGCACGAAGGCCTCGGCACGGGAGTCTGCCAGCATCCGTTTAACCTGTGCCTCCAAATTTTCTCGCAACGTGCCCGTTTCAGCCGCGCGCAACAGTTCTTCGTCCGGCTGGGAGGACCACAGGAAATAGGACAACCGTGACGCCAGCGAGAATTCGTCCACCCGCGGATAGGGCGTGCCGTTCCCGGCGGTTTCGGGCCATTCTTCGCGGAAGAGAAAGCGCGGAGACGCGAGCACCGCGACCATGGCCTGGGCGACGCCGGATTCAAACGATGTACCCGGTTGTTGATATACCGATTCTGCCAAGGCCACGAGGCGGTCCAGTGTGGCTGCATCCGGCGGGCGGCGATACGCCCGGCGCGCAAACTTGTGTAAGAGTTCGCGGGCGTATTCGCGTTGGGCCGTGACTTCCGCGGGTATCGGTTTCGGGAAATATCTTTTGTAATCACGGGCCGCCACCCAGTGTTCCCGGGCCAAGGGACCGATGATCTTGACCGAAGTAATCTGCAATCCCAGCGACCGGGTTTGGGGCAAGTTTGTCGTCAGTGGCTGCAACTCAAACCGCAACTCGCGTTCGCCTGCTGGCCAGTTGACTTCGTATTCGTGATGATACACCTGACCGCTGGTGCGCTCATAGTCCGCCCGCAACAACTCCGTGCCGTCCACCGCGAACGTCAGGCGACACTTGTTTTCATCCTGCGCCCCGTCCACATAATGCTCGGTCGCCATCAAAGCCACCGCGATGCGATATTGGCCCGCAATCGAGGCTTTGAACGAGTTGGAGACGACGTTGGGTTCGTAGTAAGACAAGACCAGCGGGCGGCGGGAGCGGTTGCGATCGCGATTGTCCTCCGCGCCGCGAAACTGGCCGCCGGGAATGACTTGCTCGCGGACGGTGTGCGACACGGTCGGCACGGCGCGGGCGATGATTTCATCCGCCGCCGTCACGTATTTTTCCAATAACATCGGCGGAAGGGTGAGCACCGCGCCGATGTTATCGAAACCATGGCCGCTGTCGTCGGGCGGAAAAACGGTCGAGGTATTGAACTCAACATCGAGCAGATCGCGGATGGTGTTCTCATACTCGACGCGATTGAGACGCCGCAGGGTGACCCGGCCGGGATCGGGGTTGGCGGGGTCGATGCCAAAGACGGAGTGTTTGATCCAGTGTTCGACCTGCGCTTTCTCGGCGGCAGTGGGTTGGGCCTTGCGGGCGGGGGGCATCAAGCCGGCGCGGAGGTTTTTGAGCACCTGAAGCCAGAGATCGTGCCGCTCCAGTGCGGCTGAGTCGGAAGCAAATTCGTCAAAGGCGACATTGCCCTTGTTCGCGCCGTCGGCGTGGCAATCGTAGCAGTAATTTTCCAGGAGCGGACGAATGGTGCGCTGGAAATCCGCCACCCCGGCCTTTTCCTCCGCGCACACGGGAACGTTGCCCAGCAGCCAGCCAGTCAAAACGAGCAAATAACGCGTGCGAACCATGATTATTGGGTGATCTGATGGTGACATTATCGTTGGCTCTGCCGCCCGGTTCAAGCGGTGAAGCGGCCAGGAGTGTCATGTTTAATCAGGACATCCCGGGACGAAACGCAGCCAATGAGACGCAGGAATACGGCGTCAATTCATCCGGATTCCGGCGCGCAGGACTGCGGGGCGTCATCACAGTCAGTGTGCCTTGGGAGCTTCGGATTGGGCAGTGACACAAAAATGTCAGGCGCATTGCGGCGGCGCGTGGCGACAAGTGGATTGTTAACAAGGTGAATAGTGTTAATAAATTCTCGTTTCTCGACTTGAACAAATTTCAATTGAGGACTATCGAACTTGTGACGCGAATCGCGTTTCCATGAGAACGAAGCTTCGAATCCTGCTGCTCGAAGACGACGTTGCGGATGCCGAACTGATCACGCAAGAGTTGGAATCTTCCGGCCTGTCTTTCTCGCTCAAACGTGTCGAGACCGAGCATGAGTTTCGCCACGAATTGGGCGAGGCGACACCCGATGTCATTCTCTCGGACCACGGGCTGCCGAGTTTCAGTGGGTTTCGCGCGCTTGAAATCACCCAGGAAGAGCATCCGGAACTGCCGTTCATTTTTGTCAGCGGATCAAACGACCAGGGCATGGTGGCCCACATGCACGACGAAGGCGCCGCCGATTACGTCTTCAAACGCGACATCAAGGACTTGAAGCCCGCCATCGAGAATGCGCTGGAAACGCCGCCGGAAACGCCGCCGGTGCTGACGGACACGGATGCGGCGTTGCAACCGGAACTGCCTTTGCCGTTGCCGCCAGCCCCCCAGCCGCCGCCCCGGACCTTTCCGCCGGTCATTGGTCAATTGCGCTTCTGCCCGTGCTGTCATCAAGCGCGCGATGAAGCCGGCCGCATCGTGCGGATGGAAGATTATTGCGACGCGCGAGTGGAGATTGTGGTGATTCGCGAAACGTGTGAGGCCTGCGAGCGAATGCGTTGGCTGGATTTGGGGATGTAGTCCTCGTTCCGACCGCGCTTCAACTTCTGCGACTGCTGATTCCTTCTGCGACCATCGGCGGCACACTTATGTATGTTTGGGCCGAAGGTGCAACCGGGTAGAACTTCGGCATGACAAACAGTCGCTATGCGCTCGGGTGGTTTCTGGCATTCCTGCTCAGCGGTGGCGGTTGTGCTACTTCTCTGCGCTCCGTGAATTCCTCCTTCGCTCATTACACGTTGAATTACGACTCGCCGGTTCACCCGCGGTGGCAATCTCAGTTGGAACAAATCGATGCGCGCCTCCGGGAACGTTATGGCATGACCACGCAGCAAACGGCAGTTGGCGTTCTGGACTTGAACACGCTCCGGCTCGCGATGATTCATCCGGACCGCGGCGAATATGCCGCCAGCGTGCCGAAAATCGGAATTCTGCTGGCGTATTTCGCGTTACATCCGGCGGCGGTTACCAATCTCGACGCGCAAACCCGCCACGAACTCGGGCTCATGGCCAAGGCGTCGAACAACGAAACCGCCGCGAAATTTTCGCAGGCGCTGGGGCTGAAGCAGATTCAAGCCGTGCTCGATTCGTACGGATTCTACGACGCCGACCGCGGCGGCGGGATTTGGGTCGGCAAACACTACGGCAAAAGTGGCGAGCGTTACGGCGATCCGGTGGGCGACAATTCCCACGCGGCCACCGTGCGACAGTTGCTGCGCTATTTCCTGTTGTTGGAACAAGGGAAACTCGTGTCGCCTGCTGCCTCGCAGACCATGCGCGACATTTTTGCGTCGCCCGACATTCCCCATGACCCAATCAAATTTGTGCGCGGCTTGGCGGATCGCGACGTGCACCTCATTCGCAAATGGGGCACGTGGCAAAATTGGCGGCATGACGCGGCGGTGATTACCGGGGGCGGCCGCCACTACATTCTGGTCGCCCTGACCAATCATCCTCAGGGCGACGAATACCTCGTGGCATTGGCGCGCGCAGTGGATGACTTGATTCTGGCGGACGCGCCCACGAAATAGTTGCTCAGCGTGGCGAATCCGTCTATTTCCGCGTTGACCGCGTTCAGTTAGCCGGACATCGTCCCGGCAAAACAAGCACCGGACTATGATTATCCCGCCCACCTGGAATCTCCCTGACGCCATCCGGATTCGCCTCGGCCAAAGCAGTTATGGTCGGCAACGTGCCATCATCGAGGACGGTCATTTGTTGCTCGTATTGCACAAACCGCCCGGACCGGACGATCGTTCGCGCGAAGGCGTTTTGTTCTGGCGCAACCCGGGGGGCGAGTGGCAATTCAATCGCGGCGGGCCCGGGCCGGGCAGCTTGAAACGCCATGTGCAATCCTACGTGGACATCGAAGCGAAACTGACGACCGATTACGAGAAGGCCACCGATTTGACCGTGCTGTTCGATTTGATGGAAGCACTGACGCCGCTGACCCGCGCCGCCCGCAATCTGCACCAGGCGTTGCAAGCCGCGCGGGAAGCTATCAAAGGTGATACCTTTCTCATCGAGATGCGCGACCAGGCGTACGAATTGGAGCGCAATCTCGATTTGCTTCAGGCCGACGTGCAACACGCGATTCAGTATCGCGCCGCGCGCAAAGCCGAGGAACAAGCGCGACTCAGCGAACAGGCGCTGCACGCGAGTCATCGCTTGAACATTCTGGCGGCGCTGTTTTTCCCGCTGACCGCGTTGGCCAGCTTGTTCGGCATGAACCTCGCCCACGGTTTCAGCGAGCATAAACCCGCCATTTTCTGGCTGGTCTTTGCCGTGAGCTGCGCCCTGGGGCTGGCGATGAAAAGTTGGGTCTTGGGGAAATCAAAGCCAACACCACCGCCGGATAAGCAGTGACCGGAAGGAACACCCCGCGTCGGGGCGAGTGATCATTTAACTTCCCAATTTGCGCGGCCTGGAACGGCTGGGCGCCGGCGGTGCGCCGTAATGAAATCCCAGTTCGTCCTCCCAACCCAGCGGCGCCAGGCGCTCCCACGCCATCTGCCAGCGGCGCTTGATCCAACCGAGCCACGCCGGTGATAGAGCTGGACGCGCCGCGCGAACGGCAAGTGGGCTGATGGTTGTCATGGCTGCAAGATAAGTCGTTCCCGCAGGTTCTGGCTTACCGCTTTTTGCAAACTGCTGGGCGACGGTTGGCTTTCCCGCGTTCCTGCGGATGGACAGGGCCGGTTTTTCAAGGCAACATGACCTTGCCGTGCAGACCAAAGACATCACCGCGACTTCGCCCATGCGCGCCGTGCTGGAAGTTTATCCCGGCGCGCAACGCGCCTTGTTCCGCCGTTACCACATCGGCGGCTGTGCCAGTTGCGGGTTTCAACCGACCGAGACGCTGGCCGACGTTTGTGCCCGCAACGGCAATCTGGACGTCGCCGAGGTTCTGGCTCACATCGAATCCAGTCACGAACAGGACGCGAAGATTTTGATCGCCCCACAGGAATTGCGGGACCTGCGGGAAACCGACTCGACCTTGCGCCTCGTGGACGTCCGTTCGCGCGAAGAATTTGAAGCCGTGCATATCGCCGGTTCGCAATTACTCTCGCAAGACGTCATGCGGCAAATCCTGAGTGAAGGCACGAACACGCGTCCGTTGGTGCTGGTGGATCACCAGGGCAAAACCGCGCTGGATGCGGCGGCGTATTTTATGGGGCACGGGTTGCAAAATGTCCGCTGTCTGCGCGGCGGCATTGATGCCTGGGCGCAGGAAGTCGAACCGACCCTGCGGCGCTACAAGCTGGGCTGAGCACTGCCGGCGCGAATGAAATTCTCCATCGTTACTCCCAGCTACAATCAGGGCCGGTTCATTCGCGATTGCATTGAAAGCGTCCGGGCCCAGACCGGCGTCGAATGGGAACACCTCGTGCAGGACGCGGGCTCCACCGACGAAACCCTCGCGGTGCTGCAGGAATATCCGCACCTGAAAGTTACCTGCGAGAAAGACGCGGGCATGAGCGACGGCATCAATCGCGGCTTCCTCAAAGCGACGGGCGATTGGGTCATGTGGCTGAACACCGACGATTATCTGCTGCCCGGTGCGTTGGCCAAAGTTGCCGCCCGGGCGGAGCAGCAACCGGCGGCGGATTTCATCTACGGCGACGTTCATTTTGTGGATGCCGCCGGGAAACTGCTTCGCGTGAAGCGCGAGCATCGTTTCGATTTCAACGTGCTGCTCTATTACGGGTGTTACATTCAATCCACCGCGACCTTCCTGCGCCGCAAAATCATCACGGCGGGGCATCTGCTGGATGTGAACTATCGCGTCACGATGGATTTTGAGTACTACGTGCGGCTGGCGCGCCTCGGGTATCGCATCGAATACCTGCCGCAACCGTTGGCCGCGTTCCGATGGCACGAGACGAACACCAGCGCCGTGCAACGGCAACGGCGCTACGAGGAACGGGTGCGCGTGCAACGCGAGCACCACGCGCTGACCGGCAAAAACGGTGCATCCTCCGAACGCACACTGCGCGCGTTATACCGTTTGTATCAGTGCAAACACGCCGCCCTGCGGTTCTGCACCCACGGAGTCTGGCGATGAGTGCCGCTACGCCCGATTCCGCTGCTGCTGCGAACGCCCGCGATCTCAGTCGGTTGGTATCTTCGGTTTTCGAGCGCTGGCGGACCGAAGGCATCGCCTTCGTGGTGTTGCGCAACTACGAGAACCTGCCGCACGAAACCGGAAACGACATCGATGTGCTGGTGGCGCCGGAACAACTGAAACAGGCGGAACGAGCGTTGGGGCAAACCGCTGCTGCCGTCGGTTATCGGTTGCACAATCGCGCGGAGTTCTCGCCGGTCTCATTGTTTTTCTTCCATGCCGGGTCGCACGAACAAATTCAGTTCGATTTGTTCACCAAGCTGGTGTGGCGCGGGCTGGCGCTCATTTCGGCCCGGGACGTTCTGGAGCGCCGGCACGGGCGCGGGAATTTTTTCATTCCGGACGCGGCGGATGAAGCGGTCATCAACCTGCTCACCCGGTTGGTTTATCAGGGCTACGTAAAGGAAAAGTATCGACCGGGCATTGCGGCAACGCTTGCCACCGATTCGGCCCGAGTTTGCGCCCGGCTCGAACACACTTTTGGCGCGAAGCTGGCCGAGCGAGTGGTGGCGGCGGCGACGGCGGGTGACTGGACCGAAGTGGAACGCCTTGGCGGAGCCCTGCGATGGCAACTCATGGTCCGGCAAATTTGCTTTTCTCCGGTTCGAACGCTGGCTGCATGGGGACACGATTTTTGGCGATTAACCAAACGATTGTTCCGGCTGCCCGGCATCACCGTTGTGTTGGTGGGCGCGGATGGTTGCGGCAAATCCACGGTTGCCGAAAAAATGGTCGTGGCGTTGCGCGGCACGTTTCACGAGAACAAAAGCTTGCGCGTGCACTGGAAGCCGGCGGTGTTTCTGCGCAAGCGACGCCAGGAACGTCCGCCGAGCACCGACCCTCACGGCCAACCGCCACGCGGTGCGTTCCCGTCGGTGCTGTTGTTGGTCTATCACTGGACCGAGTTTCTTGCCGGCTATTGGTTGCAACTCAGACCGGTGTTATTTCGCAACGGGCTGGTGTTGGTGGATCGCTATCACTACGACTTCGTGGTGGACCCGCGGCGATTTCGGCTCGCGGCATGCCCGGGGTTGGCGCGTTTTTTGTTCGGGCTGCTTCCCGCGCCGGATTTGATTTTCGTGTTGGATGCACCTGCGGAAGTTTTGCAAACGCGGAAACGCGAAGTGCCGCTGGCCGAAACGGCGCGCCAACGCGAGGCGTATCGTCGTGAGGTTGGGCCGCGGCCCAATGCGCGAGTCGTGGACGTGACACAGCCCGCGGACAAAGTGGCCGCGGAAGTTGTCGGTCACACCCTTGCCTACATGGCCACGCGAGAACAGCGGCGTCGTGGGAATGACCCTGCTCCCGCCCCGCTCATGTCTTCTTCGAGTCCCAAAGCATGAACGCCGCATCCATTGAGTGGTGGCCCGAATTATTTCCGCCGGTTGAGGCGGGATCGGAGCATTGGCTGCGGATGCGAGTGTTGCGCAAGCAAGGCCGGCCTTTCCTGGTGCTGCCGGATTCAGCACCCCATGCCGCATTCGGTCTGAAATTGTATCCGGCGCAACGTTGGCAAGCGCGCTGGTCGGTAAAATTATTGCGGGCCATGTTTCAAGCCCGACTACCGGTCTGCTCCCGTGTGTCGCTTTGTCTAGATAAGAACGATCCACTGTTGCGTTTCATGGAGGACAAAGCAGGCGGAACTTCACCTCAATTCGCCGTGCTCGCGGGGAATCCGGCGGCGGCCGGGCGACGATTCATCGTGATGTTCTGGCTGGTTGGAACTTCCACTCCGGTGATTTTGAAAGTCGGACTAAACAGTGGCGTCGCGCGAGAATTGATCGCGCAGGAGGAAAATTTTCTGCGCCAGCTTCCGGCGGCCATCCCCGGCGTGCCGCGGGTGATGGATTCGTTTCGCTCCGAACGGTTGTGCGGTTTCACTTTGCCCTTTGTGCCCGGCGAACCGCCGGCCACGCTGACGCCGACGGTCGTGCAACTGTTGCAAGGCTGGCTGATGCCGGACCGTTTGATTCCCGCCCGGGCGGTCGCAACGTGGCAAAAGCTTGCCGCTGCGTGCGCAAACGTCACCGGGTGGTCGGCTGTGGCGGACCGTATGGAAGCGACCCCGTTTGCCACCACCGTAATGCATGGGGACTTTGTGCCTTGGAACGTGCGTTTGCAGGGAACGGAACGCGCCCAGGTTCTTGATTGGGAGCGCGGCGAATTTCCCGGCGTGCCGGCGTGGGATTGGTTTCATTTCGAACTTCAATCCGCCATTTTAGTCCGACGCGAACGCGGCGGTGCGTTGGTCCAGCGCTGTGAAAATTTTCTTCGAGCCGAGAACTTTCGCGCTTACGCTGCCGCCGCCGGGTTGGCTGGACGAGAACGCGAGTGTCTGCTGGCTTACTTGTTCCACGTGGTGCATAGGCTCAAACCCACGGAGGGATACGACGCAAACCGCGAACTGTTGCAGGCGTTACTGCAGTCTCGTTGAACGTTCGCAATCAGAATGGATTCGATGCCCAAGAAATTGAAGGTGCTCCTGTCCGCCTACGCGTGCGAACCCAATCGCGGTTCGGAGCCGGAAGTGGGTTGGCAATGGGCGATGCAGATGGCGCGCTTCCATCAGGTCACGGTGGTGACCCGCGCCAACAACCGCAGCGTCATTGAGCAGGAACTGGCGGATTATTCCGGCGCGCGTCCGGAGTTTGTTTACTACGACCTGCCGGGTTGGGTCGTCAGCTTGAAAAAGCGCGGCTTGCCGGTCGCACTTTATTACGCGCTCTGGCAAATGGGCGTGCGGCGGTTCATGGCGCGCCGGTTGCCGGACTTCGATCTGATTCACCACGTGACGTTCAATTCCTATCGTCAGCCGGGTTTTTGGTGGCGCTGCGGAAAACCGGTCGTGCTCGGCCCATTGGGCGGCGGACAAATCTGTCCGCGGCCGTTTCTGTTGACGTTCGGGCGGAAATTCATTCCCGAAGCCACGCGGTCACTGAGCGTTTTGGGGAGTGCTTTGCTTCCGCATCTCTACGCATGTTTTTCTGCTGCCACCACCATTCTGGTCGCCAATCAGGACACCGCCCGGCGAATTCCGCGCCGATTCCGGTCCAAAGTAACCTCCGCGTTGGAAGCCGGCATTCCCGCCTCGCAATTGGGAGTCGCGGCGGCGGGCAGTGCCGATGGACTGGTGCGAATCATCTGGGTCAGTCGGCTGGAAAAAATCAAAGGGGCGCCGTTGGCGTTGCGGGCGTTTGCCCGGGCGGCGGCGGTCGAGAAATCGTTGCGCTTGAGTCTGGTGGGCCGCGGCCCGGAAGAACCATTGCTGCGGGCGCTGGCGCGGGAACTCGGAATCGAACCATTGGTTACGTGGCACGGCGCGGTGCCAAAAGCGACGATTCCGCAGTTGTTGGCGAGTCATGATGCGTTTCTGTTCACCAGTTTGCGGGATACTTCGGGCAACGTGCTGTTAGAAGCGATGGCGGCGGGTTTGCCGGCGGTCACGTTGCGGCATCATGGCGCGGCGGAAATTGCCACTGACGAAACGGCGGTGCGCGTGCGGGTGACGAATCGCGAGCAAACCACGGCGGACGTGGCGGAGGCGTTGGTGCGGCTGGCGCGTTCGCGCGAACTCCGACAGCAACTGGGGCGGGCGGCGCTGGCGCGGATTGAAACCACCTACGCGTGGGATCGCAAAGGCGAAGCGATGGATCGCATTTACGTTGAGGCGGTCGCGAGATATGCGGAAGACGCGGCGCGTTCCTGACTTCGGACGGTGCTGCCAGTTATCTTTGACGGACAGGGCTGACGCATACCGGCAAAAACATCGCCAAGATTGGTGGTTCTCCCTCTCCTCCCCCAAGGGAGGAGAGGGTTGGGGTGAGGAGGCATGCTTGTTTCGCAGACCAAACGGTGGGTTGACGACTCAAATCCCCTCACCCCGGCCCTCTCCCCGCTTGGGCGGGGAGAGGGAGTTTGCCCTTCGCAGTTCGGATGCGTCAGCCCTGCTTTGACGGAGAGTTCCCATTGCCAAAAGCCCGGTCGCAGTTAGAGTAGCCGCCATGTTGAGCCGTTGTCTTTTGTCGTTGGGATGTTTGGTCCTGATGGGTGGGAGTCTCGCATTCGGGCAGAATCTGGTCCCCAACCCTTCTTTCGAAACCGGCACAACAAATCCCGATGATTGGACATTGCTCAACCCGGGTGACGGTTACTGGGAGAATTTAGGTCGCACGGGCGATCGCAGCATTTCGGTCAGCAACAACGGGGTTAGTTGCTTTCGGCGCTGGCAGACAACGGGAGTTCCGGTGCAGCCGGGCAAACCTTACCTGTTCCGGTTTTGGGGTATGACCACCAATGTGTTGAACCCCAATAGCCGCACTTGCATCAGCGGATTCGATGTGGCGACCCGCGACCTGCAACTCAGCAGCCAATGGGCGCTGTATTCCTACGTCACGGTGTTGCCCAATAACGCGGTCAATCCCATCCTGCGCCTCGGTCATTGTCAGGTAAATGGGAAGTTGATTTTCGATGACGTCGAAGTGATTCCAGTAATTCCATTGCCCACATTCGCGGCGGGGTATGAATTGGGCGCGGGAGAAACGTTTAGTCCGGGAAAGTATGCGGCCAAATTCTTGTTGAACGGTGCGAATGGGAATTACGCCCGGTGTCTCTTCGAACACACCGCGACGTTTTATACCGATGGCTGGTCGTTTGCCGCGAACCAGCACGTCACGTATCGGCACAGTTTTCCGGGACTGGCCATGACCAATGCCCAAATCGCGATTGCGTCCAAACATCAGGTCGGCGAACTGGCTTTCGAGGTCAGCACCAACGGAACGGATTGGATTGAGGCGGGTCGCCACGTGACGGTTACGCCCGGACCGATCAGTTTTAATTACAGCGTGGCGGTGCCGGCCGCCGTCTTGCCGGCGGAAACCTTGTTCGTGCGACTGCGGGCCGAAGGCATTTATTGGGTGACCGAGTATCGCCTGGAGGCAGATTTGCCCGGCATGACGACCACGGCCACGGGCAATACGTGGTTCTTCGAACAACAACAGCCGTTGACCGAAGTGCTGCCGTTGCATGTCGAGGAAACTCCCGGCGGATTTGTGTTGGCGTTGGAGCTCCGCAACGCGGCCAGCACGAATCGCGAGTTTGCGCTGCGCAGTCTGGTGACGGGCAGCGCGGGAGAACGGGAGCGGTTATTGACGGCCCTCGTCGCCGCCGCCACCACAAACACGGTGCAACTCGAATTGCCGTCCGCGGGCGCGGGCTTGAACACGGCGAACATCGAAGCGCGTGACGCGGCCACCGACGCCGTGCTCTTCACGGGCGGGATCTCGATGAACGTCACGTGGTTTCGCGACAGCAGTTTCGGGTATGGGCTGCCCGGCGCGACCAACGGCACGGTTTGGTGGTCCGAGGCGACGTACAAAGTGAATCGCCATCGTTTTCCGCCGACGGCCACCAATGCGGCGATTGCCATTGCGGCGGCGCGCAATGAGTACGAACCGTTTCAACTGGTACTGCGACCCGAAATCACCTGGAGCAACGTGACGGTTTCGGTGAGTGATTTGCTGCGGCAAGCGGGTGGCGGCGCGACCATTCCCGCCACCAATGTCGAAATCTGTTTGGTGGAATACGTGCCGGTGACGGAGCTGTTCGATCCGGACACCGAGTTGGGGGATTATCCGGACCCGTTGCCGCCGTTGACCGCGCCATTCACAGCGGGGGCGCACACCAATCAACCGTTGTGGTTCACCGTCTATGTGCCCAAAGACGCGCCGGCGGGAGTCTATGAGGCCACGATCACGGTGCAATCCGATGCGGCGACCTTTCAAGTGCCGCTGCAATTGCGGGTATTTGATTTTGCGTTGTCCGACGTGACGCACACGAAAACGGCATACGGCATGATTTTTTACAATTTCTGGCAGGCGCTCACGAGTTTGAGCCAGCAGCGGGAGGTTTGGGATTTATACATGGAGAATTTTCGCAAGCATCGGATTAATCCCTACCTGCCCCAGACTTTCAATCACATCAAGTTCACGTTGACCGGCGGAAATTACACCTACGACTTCACGGATTTTGACGTGGCGATGGAGCGGTATCTCGATGAATTCAATTTCACGACGTTCAATTGGAACGAGGAACGCGCGGGCACCACCGGCATGCTGAATTTAGGCGGGCACACGCGGTTCACGCCAGGCTATCGGGAAAACCTGAAGAAATTGATGCCGCCCATTTTGGCGCATCTGCGGGAGAAAGGCTGGCTGGAGAAGGCTTACAGTTATTGGTTCGATGAGCCGCTGCCGAAACATTATCCGTTTGTTGAAGAGGGTATGCAGTTGATGCAGGAGGCCGCGCCGGATTTGCGTCGCATGTTGACGATTTATCCCGAACCGCCGCTTTATGACACGGTGGATATCTGGTGTCCGATTCTCGTTCAGAGCGTTTACACTTTGAGCTATCCCCGTTGGTCGCAACGCCAGCAAAACGGCGAGGAAGTCTGGTGGTATGTGGCCTCGGTCCCTTTGGTGCCCATTCCGAATAATTTCACCGAGCATCCGGCGTTGTATCCGCGCATTCGCGGCTGGATGGCGGAGAAACTAGGGGTCAGCGGTGAATTGTATTGGCAGGCGGGCTATTATTTTGGCGACGGTTTCCTGCCTTGGAATCCGTGGACCAACGCGATGTCTTATGCGGGCTCGGGCGGCCCATGGGGCAACGGCAACGGCATGCTGCTCTATCCGCCGGTCAAGACCCTGCCGACCTCGCCCGTCATCGCCGGGCCAATCAATTCACTGCGTTGGGAAATGCTCCGCGAAGCGCAAGAAGACCGCGAATATTTCTGGTTATTGAATGAACTGTTGCAACGCGCGGAGCAGCGCTTTGGTCCGAATCACCCGGCAGTAGTTGAAGGTCAGGCGGCGCGCGCAGCGGCGTTGGGCTTGATTACCACGCCGTTGGAATACGAGCAGAATCCCCAATCGCTCTATGCACAGCGCGAGCGATTGGCGGCGGCAATTGAAGCGCTGGATGACGGAGCGCCCATGATCGTGCGCGATCCCAAGACGCAGGCGGTCGCTTTGAATCAAACCGTGAAATTACGCACCGAAGCGCTGGGTTGGCCGATGCCGCAGTATCAGTGGCAGCACCACGGCACGAACATTCCCGGCGCCACCGAAGCCGTGTTGACACTCAACAACATCGGGCCGACGCACGTGGGCGACTATCGGGTGGTGGTCAGCAATGCCCTGGGCGGGGCGACCGGAAACGTCGCGCGACTGGCCGGTTATTGGGAACCCACGCCGCAGATGTTGCGGCAACCGGAAAGCCTGGTGAAAAAAGCCGGTGGTTCGGCGGTGTTTGCCGTCACGGCGGTGAGCGCCAATCCCTTGAGCTACACCTGGTGGTTCGACAGCGCGCCACTGGCGGATGCCACCAACGCCACGCTGTTGTTGACCAACCTGACCCCGGCGCACGCGGGAGAGTATCAAGTCATCGTCAGCAACGTGGCGGGGGTGATCACCAGTGCGGTGGCGACGCTGACCGTGCCGTTCGTGCAAAGTAATCTCACGTTGATTCCGGTGGGATCGGTCTGGAAATACCACGACGAAGGCGTTGATCTCGGCACCGTCTGGCGCGCGACGAATTACAATGACTCCGGATGGAGCAGCGGCGCGGCGCAATTGGGTTATGGCGATGGCGACGAGCAGACCATCGTCAGCTTCGGCAGTGATCCGGACAACAAACACATCACGACTTACTTTCGGCATACGTTCCTGAATCCGTTCACCAATGCGCCGTTGTATCTGGTGGCGCGAATGATTCGCGATGACGGCGCGATCGCCTACTTGAATGGAGCGGAGGTTTATCGCAGTCAGAACATGCCGGATGGCGTCGTCACGTTTGATTCGTTGGCGCAAGGATTCTGGGAATCCGCCGAAGTTACGGGCGCGAATGAATCCACCTTTTTTGCGCAATCCGTGCCGGTCGCCCCGCTGCGTCCCGGGCTCAATGTGCTGGCCGTGGAGGTGCATCAATACAGCACCAACAGCGATGACCTGAGCTTTGAATTCGAGTTGGTGGGAACGTGGACGCAACCGCCGCACATCCTGCTGTCGCCGGCCAGCGTCACGCGGCGGCCCGGTCAGAGTGTTTCCTTCAACGTCACGGTGGCCAGCGCCGAAGCGCCCGGTTATCAATGGCGATCAAATGGAATTCCAATCGCGAATGCCACCGGACCGACCTTGACGCTCGGGCCGCTGACGACGGAATCCGTTGGTGAATATAGCGTAATCGTGAGTAACTCCGCCGGCAGCGTCACCAGCGCTCCGGCCTGGTTGACCATGACGCCGCTGCCGGAAGCGCGAGGCAGTTGGGCAACAGACGGCAGTGGATTTGAATTGTTGCTCCCGGCAGACGCCGCCGCGCTGACGGTTCAGGCTTCGACCAATCTCGTGGAATGGACAGATTTGTTCACGTTTCCCGCGGGCGCCGGGCCGGCGTCGTTCACGGACCCGAACACTACCGGACACGCGTATCGGTTCTATCGGTTGCGCGTCAATCCCTGAGCGCCCACGTCACAAGGCCGTCGGTTGGCGGAGCGTTTTTCCGTCGCTGTCGAGATGTTGCTGCAGGAAGTTGTCAACGGCGGTCGAGACTTCCGCTTCGGTGATGTTCCACAGGCAGCGCGGCGCGGGAAAGCGGCAGTAATCCGAGCACGGCTTGAACGGACACGGCTTACCTTCCAAACAAACGGCCTTGGGATGCAGCGGCGCGAACCACTCAGGCAATTGCGGCCCAAACAACGTCAGCGTCGGCACGCCGCAAAAGGCCGCGAGATGCCCCGGGCCGGAATCGTTGCCGATGAACACGCCGGCGCGATCAATCAGGCCCAACAACTCATTCACCGAGCGCGGCATGGCGACGTCTTTTTCCCCGGCGTTCGACCACCACTGCCGCTGATCGGGATCGCACGCGACGAGTACGTGATAATTCCTGGCGCGCAATCGTTGCACGAGCCGTTGATAACGTTCCAGCGGCCACACGCGAATCGGTTGGCCCGCCCCCGTGTGCACCAGCACATCGCCCGCTTTATTCCCACGCGGCATCACGATGGAGTGGTGGTCCGGCAGGTCCAGGTTCAAGGCGCGACCCAGCGTGTGCCAGTATTCGTAACGATGTTGCAGGGGCGTGGGGCGTTCGAGGCTCTCGGTGAGAAACATCTGGCTGCGCAATCGCGGAAAGCCGAGTCGCCGCCGAACGCGTAAAGCGCGCAGAAGAAAATGATCGCGCGGATCCCAGCGCGCCGAGAGACCGACGTCGAAGCGCCGCCGCACCATCTGGCGGCGCAAGCTGCGCATCTGCCGCCACGGCCATTTCCACAACCGATACTTGCCTTGAAACGCCGTCCACGGGGCGACAAACGGAATCACCTCCACATTCGGCCAAAGGCGCGTTTGCAAATCTTTCGCGTAAGGTTTGGCGATGAGTGTGACTTGAAACTTCTCACTCGCCGCCCGCAGGAACGGCGTGGCGATCACAAGATCGCCCAAACCCCAAAGCTCGATGATGAGTAACGACGGTTTCACGCTGGCTGTCGGGCGACAAGATAAGCAGACCAGCCAATCCAATGCACGCGCGCGGTAAATTTTTTCCGGCTCTCCGGGCGTAAACAATAGAATGGATGACTCGCGGCAAAGAGCCAGTTGCGGGAAACGCCGGTTTGTTCGACGCGCAGCCCGGCGCGCTCCACCTGTGGGGAAAACTCGGTCATGGATATAACTCGCACGTGCGTCGGATCATCGAAAAAGTTGAGCGTGAACTTTCCTTTGGCACTGGGCAAATCCACGGTTTTGGGGTGCGGCGTTTCGAAATAGACACGCCCGCCGGGCTTGAGCAGGCGGGCGGTTTCGCTGAGCAAATTCTGTAAATCATCAAGATGTTCGATGACGTGCATGCACGTGATGGCATCCACAGAACGATCCGGCCACGGCAACCGGTCGGTCACAAAATCGCAGCGTTGGAAATCGCAGTGCGCCGGATAATTCTCCGGATGACCGAATTTATCAGCGGAACGCAACTTCAGGTCAGGGCGCAGTTCGGCGATGTGATTCAGCGTTTCGCCATCGGATGAGCCGAGGTCGAGCAGCGTGCCGTTCCCTGGCGTGCGGGCGACGAATTTCGCCCGGGTATCGAGCCAGGCGCAGTGACGCAGGTGTTTCCAGTTCATCGCGGAAGTTCAGACGGGCGCAGAAATGCTGGCGCGTTGCCAACGATAGGTTGGGTTGCTCACGTGAAACGTGGTGCGCTGACGCGGACTGGCTGGGGTGTAAATCGAGTAGTCATGGGGTTGGCAATCGTAATGTCCGGCCCGCCAGCGGCGCAGCCGAAAATGCGCGAGGGCCAACGGCGCAAGCGCTCGTGCCCAGAGCGGCGCGGTGGCGTGAAAGGTCTTCCGCTCGGCGGCATTGTGCGCGGTGAGTCCGAGGTTGTTACCGGTTTCCGTGAACACGCTCAGGAATTCGTTCAGCGTCGCGGTGCGCACGCCGGCTTGCACCAAACGCAACGCCCAATCTTGATCGCCCGCTTCGCGATAATCGGCGTTGAACCAGAGTTGGTAACGGTCGAGCACTTCGCGACGCAGAAAAGTTGCCGCGGTCAGGAACGCCAGATTACTCGCGGTCCACGTGTGAACGAGTTGCGGCGTGAGGGCGCGCCGTTCGCAAATGTAACTGCCGTCGGCGGCCACCACGATGACATTGCCAAACACCATTTCTACTTTGGGATGCGCGGCAAAGAAATCCACCACACGCCGCAACGCGCCGGGGAGATATTGTTCATCACAATTCAAATGCGCAACCAGAGGTGCAGTGGCACGACGGTAACCGCGGTTGATCGCGTCATACATGCCGCGATCTTTTTCGACGTGCGCATGGACGCGTGAATCCTGGCCCAACCAATCCAACGTCCCATCCGTCGAGCCCGCGTCCTGCACGATATGTTCGTGCGGAACGTCCTGATCTGCGACTGAAGCGAGACACAACGGCAGCCAGCGCCCGCCGTTGAAATGCGGCGTCACAATGGAAATGGCTGGCGCGGACGTCATGCTCGCGCCGGGAGTGTAGAGGACGCGGCGCGGGATTCAATGTAACAGGCAGTCCGGCGAGCAGCCTGGGCGCAACTCAGCTTCTGGCAACCGGTGGTGGAACTCGTCGCGCTGCGACGAGTAGCGCCGCGTAGCAGCGGCGCAATGGGGTGCGCTCGTGGCGCTGGATCCGTCCGCTCCACGCGGACGGGGTTTTCGCAGCGCGAAAACCGCCACCGGCAAGAAACTGAGATGCGCCCGAGCAGCCTTGCTGCGCGGGGCGGTTTTCTGGACAATTCAAATCGCAAGCGGCGGGAAAACGACATGCCGCCAGTCTAGTGGAAGCATTGAATCAACAAACGGGCGGCCAGCCGGAGGATTTACTCGCAGATTGCGTGGTGGGTTCGGGGCCATCGGGCGTGGCTTGTGCCGCCGCCTTGCTCAAGCGCGGTCGGCGCGTGTTGATGTTGGATGCCGGGTTGCGCCTTGAACCCGACCGGACTGCGGTGGTTGAACAACTTGCCCAACGACCGCCCGCGCAGTGGTCCGCCGAACAAATTGCCCGGCTCAAAGAAGGCATGAATCCCGGCGCGGCGGGCATTCCCCAAAAACTGCTGTTCGGTTCGGACTATCCTTATCGCGAAGCCGGGCGGGAATTGCGTTTGCAATCGCGCGACATTGGTTTGCAAGCGTCGCTGGCGCAGGGTGGCTTGAGCACGGTTTGGGGTTCGGCATTGATGCCTTATTGCGCGGCGGATATGACGGATTGGCCCGTGCAACCGGCGCAATTGGCCGAGCATTATCGCGCAGCCGTCGAATTGACCGGAATGTCCGGAGCGCACGATGACTTGGAACGATTGTTCCCGCTGCACACGGAGCAACCGGGACACTTGGAAATGAGTCGGCAAGCGAAGGCCGTCTGGCAGAAGCTGCAGCGTCACGCCACGGCTTTGCAGCAACGCGGAATTCAATTCGGGCGGGCGCGCGTCGCTATTCAAGCGCCCGATGCCCACGGGGCGAACGGCTGTATTTATTGCGGTTACTGCATGTATGGCTGTCCTTACGGTTACATCTTCAACTCCGCGCAAATCGTGCAGCGCTGGGCGGGCGAGCCACAGTTTCAATATCAAGGCGACGTTGTGGTGGAGTCGGCTCACGAACAAGATGGACATGTTCTAGTGCGCGGCCGAAAGCGCGGAACGAACAATCCGTTTGAGGTCAAAGTTAGTCGCGTTTTTTTGGCGGCGGGCGTCATTCCAACCACCGGAATTCTGCTGCGTTCGCTGGGTTTGCAGGACGCTCCGGTGCAAATCAAAGACAGCCAATACTTCCTGTTGCCGGCGCTATTGACGAAACGAATTTCTGGAGTGCGGCAGGAAGCGCTCCATGCGTTGAGTCAGATTTTCGTGGAATTATCCGCCCCGAACGTCAGCAGCCATACCGTGCATTTGCAACTCTACACGCACAACGATCTCATCGGGCGCGCGGTGCGAAATATGTTCGGACCGTTGCGCCGTCCGCTGGATTTTCTCGCGCACGAACTGGAAGGCCGACTCGTGTTGTTTCAAGGATTCGTGCATTCCAAAGAATCCAGTCGCATCAACGCGACGCTAAAAAAATCCAGCACCGGCGATCAATTGGAACTGACGCCGGAACTCAATCCGCAGGCGCGGCGCGTAGTGGGTCGCGTCGTGCGCAAGCTGATGAAGAACGCGTTTCGACTCGGGGCCGTGCCCGTGCCACCGATGTTGCAGTTCGCTACGCCGGGCCGCAGCTTTCACGCGGGCGGCAGTTTCCCCATGCGCAACAATCCGGGCAAACTGGAGACAGACGCGCTGGGGCGTCCGGCGGGGCTGCAACGCGTTCATGCGGTGGACGCCACGATTTTTCCCAGCATTGCCGCTACGACAATTACGCTCACTGCGATGGCCAACGCGCATCGTATTGCTTCGGAAACTCCGCTCGAATGAACGCAGGCGAAATACCGAAACGCTACGCATTGACCGGGGCGAATGGCTTCGTGGGTGGCCGTATCAAATCCTATTTGCAGACGCGCGGTTTGGCGGTGGTGGAATGGAGTCGTCAGCCGCGATCATCGGAACACGCCGTGCGCTTTCAGTTGGGTCAGGAGGTCAACGCGCACGACTTCGACGCCACGGCAGGATTGATTCACTGCGCGTATGATTTTTCGGTTCGCAACTGGGACGACATTGTCGCGGTCAACGTGCGCGGCTCGGAGAATTTGTTGCGCGCGGCCAAGGCAGCGGGAGTTGAACGGTTGGTGTTCATCTCTTCGCTCAGTGCGTTTGAGGGATGTCGCTCGTTGTATGGACGCGCGAAGTTGGAGATGGAAAAGATCGCCTTGAGTCTCGGCGCGCTGGTGATTCGGCCCGGATTGGTTTATGGCGATCAGCCGGGCGGAGTGTTTGGCGGTTTGGTGACGCAAGCACGGCGCGCGCGCTTTATTCCGCTGATTGGCGGCGGAACGCAGCCGCAGTATCTCGTGCATGCGGACGATTTGGCTGCATTGATTGCCCGTTATCTGAACGGTGACATTGAAGCACCGCGACAACCGGTGACGTTGGCGCATGAAAGGCCGTGGCCGATGCGCGACTTGATGACACAGCTAGGTGAGGCGCTAGGACGAAAAGTAAGATTCGTTTCTGTGCCCTGGCGATTAGTCTGGTTGGGATTGAAATCGCTTGAGACCGTTGGTTTGCCCGCGCCGTTTCGTAGCGACAGTTTGATTGGCTACGTTTATCAGAACTCCAAACCGGATTTTACGGTGGCGGCATCGTTGCGCGCGTCATGCCGACCCTTTCAAATCAACCGCGACATGCTCGGGTAAGTTGGCTTCAAGCCGTTTTGCGCAGGCGAATATGCCAGTGCAACGCGAATACGGGCCGCAACGGCGTCAGCAGCCATTCCACGCCAAACAGCGGCCCGGTCAGGAAGTGCGGAATGATGTCGCGCATCGTGACGCCCCCCGAGATGAGATAGGTGAACCACGGCGTGAATCCGAAGTGCTCGATTTTCAGGCCGGGAAATTTGGCTTCATACTTCGCGCGGTCGCGCACGAAAACCATCCACGACAACGCCTGATTGGAATCCATCATGGAATCCTGTTGGCCAAAGGACCAATCCGCGCGGTCATCCTGATAGGGTTCATGATGGAAATTCTTGAAGAAGAATCGCGCGAAGGGTGTGTGCGCCACTTCAATCATGGTGACCACGCCGCCGGGAACGAGCGTGCGTTGCGCTTCCCGAAAGAAAGCTTCCAAATCCGGGATGTGATGTAATACATGCGTCAACGCAATGGCTTTGAGGGATTGATCGGGAAACGGCATGTGCCGGGCATCAATCACGCGTTCGGCAATGCCCTCGCTCACATCGGAAGTGATGAAGCTTGGTTCAAGATCCTTCAAATAACTGCCGCCGCTGCCGAGTTCGACCAGTTCGCCCGGCGCCGAAACCGATCGAACGTCCGCGAGCAAACGCGCATACCAATCGTCGTAGCAGCGCTTCAACAACGGACGTTCGTAGATGAGCGCCTTTTGACGCGCGAAAAAATCGGGCGAACCAACGGACAGTCCTTTGAGTGACGGTTCTTTGAGCCAGGCGAGCATGGGAAGGCGCGATTAACGATTCCGTTGGTTGAAGCGTTTGGTGATGAGTTTCTCAAGTTCGAGCAAGCGCAGGTTGTTGCTGTTGAGAATCAATCCCACCCCGAGCGTGAAGAACGAGAGCAACATCAGCGCCGCCGCCAGGATGGCGCTCGGCACGGCATGCACGTAACGTTCAGTGACGAACTCATAAATCGGGCGCGCACCCGCTCCCAGTCCAAACAAGAACAAGACGATGCTGCAAATGCCGAAGAACGTGAGCGGTTTGTAGGACTTGAGAATGAGAAAGAGCTTCAAGATGACGGCGAATCCGTCTGAGAACGTGCTCAGTTTGGAAAAACTGCCGGCGGGCCGTTCACGATACGGCGAAACGATTTCCTTGATGACGAGGCCGCGATAGAGCGCTTGCAAGGTGAGTTCCGTTTCGACGTCAAACCCGCGCGAGGTGATGGGAATGGCGGCAGCGGCATCGCGAGTGAAGGCGCGATAGCCGGAAAAGACGTCGTTGATTTTGGTCTTGAACATCCAATTGATAGCGGCGCATACGGCGCGATTGCCCAACAGATGAAAGGGACGAAAGGATTTGTCGGTGTAAGTGTGCAAGCGGGTGGCGGAGGTGGTGTCGGCGTCGCCTTTGAAAATGGGATCAAGCAATTCGTGAACTTTGCTGGCTTCGTACGTGTCGTCGCCGTCCACCATTACGAGAATGTCCGCGTCCACCTGTTCGAACATGCTGGCGACCACGTAACCCTTGCCCTGGCGTTTTTCGCGCCGCACGATGGCGCCGGCATTGCGAGCCTCTGCCGCGGTGCGGTCGGTGCAATTGTTGTCATAGACGTAGATGTCCGCCTCGGGAAGTTCCTTGCGAAAATCGCGCACGACTTTGGCAATGGTCAGTTCCTCCTGATAACAGGGAATCACCACGGCGATCTTGGGCTTCGGTTTCGTTGCCTCTTGCATAAATGGTTTTGGGGCGCGATAACGCGGTTCAGTTTGGCGTCGGTGGTTGGGTTGCATCGCGGATTTTCACCAGGTACCAATCTTTTGGGCCTGCCCCCGCGCGCAACGACAGTTCCAGCGTTTGTAAAATTTCCCCGTCAATTTGCGGTAAAAATGCTGCGATGTTCGTTTCATAGTGCACCGCCAGCACGGTGCTGCTGACGAGCACGTATTTGATGCCGCGGGCGCGCAGTTCGGCGGCCGTGTCATTTTTGGTGACGTGCAGAATGCGGCGCGAACCGAATGGCCGCCACAACGAAGTTTCCGGGTCGTCGAACGTAACGATGCCGAGCGGATTCGCGTCTGCCGGCAATATGGCGCGCGCGGGAGCAAAGGAATCCGCGCGTTCGCCATAGACGGAGTAAACCGTCCACGCGCGGCGGACCAGCGGGTTGCTGGATTCACCGGCGCCGGCGGCGCGCAGAATCGTTACCGCCGGCCAAAGGGGACGGGGTGGCGTTACCACGATCAAAACCACGGCCATGGCGACGCCAAACATCGCGAGTGTTTTCCACCAACGCTTGGTGACTAATCGGGTAATCGCGTGCCCCATCAGTATCGGCGCGGCAATGAGCACGTAGTGCGGAATCAGATAGCGCGCCGCCGGAGAAAGACCGGATTTGACCATGAACACGGCGACGGCAATCCAACTTCCCAGAATGACGAACGTTTCCACGCGCCACCAGTTCGGTCGTTGGCCCGCGCGGCGTTGCCAATGAAATAATTGCCAGACGCCGGTGACGAGCAGCAGGAGTGTCAAACCGCAGCCTAACCCGGCGCCTTCTTCCATTTGCATCTCGCCGAGTCCGAACCGCGCGGCGTTGGGCTCGAATTGCTCCTGCAATTCTTTCGCTAGGCCCGGCGGAATCACGGACGTGGTCCAGGCATTCCATTTCGCGGCCAGCGGAAAGACGGGCGGGACGAGATTCTGGGTGGTCAACAACACTGTGTTTACGGCCAGCCGGAAGAATGGGCGATCATCGCGGAAGATGGCGGATTCAATATTAAGTCCGGTCCAATCGCCGCAGTATTTGATGTTGAGCGCGGCGGTTGGAAAAAACGACGCCACTGCGGCGAAAATGGCGACCGCGGTTGTGGTAACTGGTTTGGCGAGCAACAGCCGCCACGAGGGGAGCAAGGCAATCAACCACGGCAAGAGCAAGGGGAGATTGCTGGACTTGGCGCTGGTGAGGAGTGCGGCGCTGAGAATGGAGAGAAAGGCGTGCGTGGCTTTCTTTGATTGGCGCGCGCACAAGGCGAAGTCAATTGCCGCGAGGGCGAAGATCGCGCCGTAAAGATCGTTGGCGATGCTACCGGCCTGGAGCAGGTAGCCGTAACCTCCGGGGAAGAGCCACATCCAGTGCCAGGCAACGCGATTGCGCACGCCGAGTCGGCGCAGGATGCCGAAGACCAGACCGGGAAGCAGCAGGAAGGAAACGGCGCTGATGACGAACAGCACGCGATCCGTTTTCAGGAACAAGAGGAGCGGCGCCGAAACCCATTCGATGCCACAGATGCGGGTGTTCATCCGCGGGAAATCGGTGTGAATCCAGTGCCATTGATCCTCGGCCAACCAGTGCAGCACCCGGGGCACGCGATACGCGAGCGCGTCGTAGTTGGCGGGCGGATGCAATACTCCGCCCAGAATGGCGAGCGTGGCCAGGAGGAGAAAGGACGCTGGGAACAGCCGCCGGAACCGGCGGGACAGTTTATGGATTTGATGCCGGCCCAGATCTTGCCCATTCAAGGCCAGTTGTCGGCGGAACATCCATCCCACTCCGACGCCGAGCACGATCAAGACGACGTAGCCAACCGGATTCAACGCGTGACAGGCAGAGAGAATCCAACCGGCGCAGTTGAGCCAGGCGCAGACAAAAATCCAAAGTGCGGCCATTATGATCGAATCCGGGTTCTATTGCTGATACGCGCGCGAATTGGACGGGAAAACCGGCCCAAACTCAACTGCAAAGCGAGCGCACGGCGGGGAATGACGCGTGCTTCCGCGGAACTCCGGAGGAACACGGAACCGACTGACTTACGCGCGTTGCGGTTTGGGTAGGCGAAACGGCAGGTAGGCCGGATTAGGCTTAACCACGGCGGGCGCGGGCGTTTTCATGCCGCCGTTAACTGCGGCGCTCAAGGCCACGACGCCGGTGAAGACCGCCAGATCATTTTGGAACGAACCGTAGATCACCAGGAAGAACACGCCTTTGGCGACGAAGTACGCCAGCAAGAACGTGTTCACGCGCGAGTTGATTGGGTCGCCGTAACGGTAGTTGTTCAGCAGCACGCGGAAACTGGCGAACATGAACCAAAGGAATCCGATGACGCCGAAAATTCCCAGCGGGATGATCAATGATAGCGGGCCGCTGTGATAATCTTGCGCGATCTTGGCGCCTTCGGCCTGATCGTCGCCGCGAAGCTCCGCAATACTCATGGCCATTTCCTGTTCGCGCGCGTCAATGGCGTAGCCTTTGCCGACGAGCAGGTATTGCGGAATGGTGGGGATGACTTCGCGCCACATTTTCAGTCGCCATTCGGAGGAATCCGCCGCGTTCTGCTTGGCTTCGTCACTGACTTTAATCGGCAAAAAGCTGAGCGACCGTTGCACCGTGAAGGGCATTCGCTCAATGAAAGGCAACGTCACAGCAAAGGCCAAAATGCCGACCAGGGCAAAGACCGCCATCAGGCGGGTGCGGTGCAATCGCTCGAAGAAAAACAGCAGCGCGCACAACATCAGAATGGTAATCGGAATGGACCGATACCCACCCATCAACGCCACCCACATGATGCCGAGGGCCGCCAGCAGTCGCCACGGTTGGTTGATGCCCAGCCCGCCGCGGAATTGCAGCGGCAGAAATCGCCAGCGTTCGCCGATGCCCAGCATGCCCTGCATCCCGTAACGCGCCAGAATGAAGCACATGACCCCCACAGCCGCGTAGGTAATCCCGCTCAAGCGAGTGTATTCCGAAAAGGATGACCCTTGCTGCAGCGAAGCCATGCTGTCCACCGGAAACAATGCGTAAATCATGCGCAAACTCCCGGGAATCCACGGCGCCAAGCTGCCGATGATCATGGTCAATGACCCCAGAAAATACAGCGCGGTGTAGGTCGTGCCCTTGCCCGGCTCGATGCGATGACTGGTGATGGCGAAATAACCGGCGATGGCGCACAGGAGTTGGATATAGCGTTTGCCGCCGTAGGAATCGCCGCCGAAGGTTGCCAGCCCGATTCCGCCGGTCAGATTGGCCGTAATCACGATGACCACCAGCAGAAAAAGCAACGGCCAGGCGACGGTTGAGACGGTGGCGAATTGCACGTTTCGCTTGAGCACGTATTGCAACACCGTGAGGCCGAGGCTGATCGCCGTCATGGCCATCCAGAGGTAGGGCGAGCCTTTCACGAAGAACAAGACCATGCTCATGTTCCAACTCAGGATTAAGAGCAGGTGATGCCACTTGAGTAAAATTGGAATCAGGGGCAGGCAGACCACCGCGACCACGAAGGCCAGATCGCCGCGACCCCAGGGCTGAGCCAATACGTAACCGAGATAGACCGCCAACGGCAGGCACAGCCCATAAATAATCAGGGAACGAAGAATGGCAGCCGCGTTATTCATGGTCAGAGCAACGCGACAAAGCGTGATTCGCCCAGCCCGTTATTGAGCCAGTCGGCATTCGATTCGTTATGTTTTCAGGGACCATTCGGTCTTGGGCAGCCGTAACCGTGCGTAATTACGACAAGGCGCTTTATCTTACCGCAAGGTACAACTGAGACAAAGCGGAGTATCAGGATACGTGCCAGCAGTTTGGCGAACAAGAATCGCTTCAAAGCGCCGCGGAAGACCGGGTTTCATGGGCAGATTGGAGTGACGGTGTACAAAAAACTTACTCAAAACGGTCCAATTTAGACCAGTCGCGCCGGATTCCGTTGAAAAATCTAATGGCCCTCCCCAACTGCGGCGCACTCGACTCCGCCGCAGCGCTTTGTCATGCTGCCGCCATGCGTGATGCCTCGTTGAACTTCCTGAAAAACCTTGTCAACACCCCCAGTCCGGTTGGCCATGAATCCCGCGGCCAACGTGTGTGGCTGGATTACGCCCGCAAGTTTGCGGATGAAACCTTCTCGGACGCCTACGGCAACTGCGTCGCCGTGCTCAACAAAGGCGGTTCGCCGCGGATCATGTTGGCCGGTCACGCCGACGAGATTGCCATGGCGGTGAATTACATTGATGACAATGGCTTCATTTACGTGCGCCGCATGGGCGGGGTGGACGCGGCGATCGTTCGCGCCCAACGCGTCACCATTCATGGCCGGCGCGGACCAGTGCGCGGCGTGGTGGCCAACATCGCGCCGCACCTGACCAAACAGGAGGGCGACCCGAAGCCGCCGAAGATTCATCAAATCTTCCTTGATATTGGCGTCAGTTCGCGGCGGGCGGCGGAGGAATTGGTGCGCGTCGGCGACCCCATCACGCTGGTGGATGAATTTGAATTGCTCCGCAACAACCTCGCGATTGCGCGCGCGTTTGATAATCGCATCGGAACTTGGGCGGTGGCCGAGGCGTTGCGGTTGGTGAAGGAATCCAAATCCCGCGTCGCACCGGAAGTCTGTGCGGTTTCCAACGTGCAGGAGGAAGTCGGGTTGTTGGGCGCGCGGCAGATTGCGTATTCGTTACATCCGGATGTGGCATTGGTGGTGGACGTCACGCACGCGACGGATTGTCCGACCATTCACAAACCGCAACACGGCGACGTCAAGATTGGCAGCGGACCGGCGATCACGCATGGCGGGTGCAATCATCCCGAGGTCGTCAGGCGGCTCGAAGAAGTGGCCAAGAGGAAAAAAATCCCGCTCCAGCACGAAGCCATGTCGAGCACGAGCGGCACGGACACAGACGCGATTTTCTGGACCCGCGGCGGCATTGCCAGCGCGTTGATCAGTTTGCCGAACCGCTACATGCATTCACCGGTGGAACTGGTCAGTTTGAAAGATCTCGAACAAATTCCCCAACTGCTCGCGGCGTTTGTGTTGTCCGTGAAGAAGGGCGAGAAATTCAAAGTTAAAATCT
>CAZKMR010000048.1:0-33997 GCA_964553795.1 uncultured Bifidobacterium sp.
CGTGCGGGTCGAGGCCGAGCTTGGTGCAGAAATGTTCGTGCAATTTGTGCGAACCTCCGAGCGCGCAACTGAGCGTACGACAGACCTTAATCTGATATTTGCCCGGCGCTGACTGGCGGAACATCGGATAGAACGTCACGAGCTCGTGGACGTTGATGGGTTGCAGGCCGAGTTTCCTGGCGACCCACTCCGTCGCCTCGGGCGTGATGTAGCCGAAATGTTCCTGCAACGCGTGCAGCAACATGAGGGACGCGCTGCGCTTCACGGGATAATGCGTGATCAGCTCGTCAATCTCGGCTTCAAGATTTGCTGGAACAACAAAACTCATTTCAAATTCAACAAATGCTCCGTTCTTGCATCTTCAAATAAAACAAACGAAACCAACGCTGCATAACCATCTCACCCGGCTCTGGCTCTGCGGCGTTTATCGGCCACGCCTCAACTTCCGAAAGCAATTCAAACGCAGTCGGCACGTGGAACTCGCGCAAGAATCGCAATCGCTCCTGCGAAGACGCGCCCTGCGGCTTCGCGTAAAGCCACTTCAAATACCAAGCTCGTTGTTCGCTGGTCAGATTCATTTCTTAACGCAAAGGCGCAAAGGCGCAGAGACGCAAAGGGGGAAAATCTCATTAGCACCCGGCTTTAGCCGGGTGTCGAAGTGTTGATGAATGAAAACAGTTTCAACCGTTTTCGCCCTCTGGCGCACTCCTTGCAATGCCGCCAAGCCGTTGAAACGGCTTTGGCTCATTTTCTCCGTGAACACCGGGCTGAAGCCCGGTGCTGATGAGACACGGCAATGAACTTCTTTGCGCCTTTGCGCCTTTGCGCCTTTGCGTTGAATTGTTTGCCGAAAATTCATCGGTCACATTCTCCCATCACAAAGTCGAGTGAGCCCAGGATCGTCACAGTGTCGCTCATCATGTGGCCGGGCAACAGATGCGACAGGATGCTCAGGTTCACAAAACTGGGGCTGCGAATCTTCATCCGATACGGCGTGCCCCCGCCGCGGCTGTGGATGTAGAAACCGAGTTCACCCTTCGGATTTTCGTGCCCGAAATAAACTTCGCCGGGCGGACAATTCACGCCCTGCGTTACAAGCATGAATTGATGGATCAATTCCTCCATGCTCGACATCACCTTGCTCTTCGGAGGCAGAACGATTTTGCCATCCGCCACGTTGACCGGCTCTTTCGATTTGTTCTCAAAGCCGCCGGGAATTTTGTCCAGACACTGGTGAATGATGCGAACGCTCTGGCGCATTTCCTCCATGCGCACAAGATAGCGATCGTAACAATCGCCGACTTCGCCGAGCGGCACGTCGAATTCCAAATCTTTGTAACAGAGATACGGTTGGTCTTTGCGGAGATCGTAATTCACGCCGCTGCCGCGCAGGTTCGGTCCACTCAAACCCCAACGCACCGCGTCCTCTTTTGAAATCACCCCAACTTCTTTCGTGCGGTCCACCCAAATGCGGTTGCGCGTGAGCAACGTCTCCGTCTCGCTGATGTTGACGACGACTTCTTTGACAAACTTGCGCACCGCGTCGCACCAGCCGGGCGGCGTATCCCGCGAAACACCGCCGATACGCGTATAACTCGTCGTGAACCGCGCGCCGCTGAGGGCTTCGGCAAGATTATAGATTTTTTCGCGTTCGGTGAAGGTGTGGAGAAATACAGTCATCGCGCCGACATCCATCGCGTACGCGCCGATGCCGAGCAGATGCGAGGAGATACGCGAGAGTTCGCAGCAAATCACGCGGATGTATTGACAGCGCGGCGGCAGTTTGTCGTGAATGCCGAGCAGTTTTTCCACAGCGAGTGCATAGGCGACGTTGTTCGCCAGCGGGGCCAGGTAATCCAGCCGATCCGTGTACGGGATGAACTGGGTGTAGGTCATGTTCTCGGCGATTTTTTCGTCGCCGCGATGCAAGAAACCTACGTCTGGAATCGCCTTGGTGATAATCTCCCCATCAAGTTCGAGCACGATGCGCAAGACCCCATGCGTGGCGGGATGTGATGGCCCCATGTTGAGAACCATCTTTTCGCCCTGCATGTCCTCCAGATCTTCCTCAATGGGACGCGGCAATGCCTTTACTGCCGCCTCAGCGCGGGCGGCGGAATCGCGAATCTCAATGTCGTGAACTTCAGGCATTACTTCTTCGCTTCAATCGGGCCGGGACCAAACGCCTGACCGCGGGTTTCCTTGTTGTCCGCCCGCGCTTCGACGCGATTGTTAAATTCGACCGAATCCGTGCCAGGAATCCGCACGCGCGGCTCACGCGCGATGGAATCGTTGCCACCTGCAACCGTCACAAACGGTCCACCTTCCATCGGAGCGGGTTTGGAAAACGCTACTTCTGGCATTTCACTCGGCTTTCCGGCGAGCGGAAAGTCTTTTCGCAGAGGATAGTAGGGATAACCTTCCCACATCAAAATGCGGCGCAAGTCAGGATGGCCGCGAAACCGGATGCCCATCATGTCGTAGATTTCGCGCTCATGCCAATCCGCCGTTCGCCACACGTTCACAACGGAAGGGAGCTCTGATTTCTCTTCGGTAACGCTAACGGAGAGGCGCAGATACTGTTTTGAGGCGATTCCGTAGAGATGGTAAACCACCACCCAACGCGGATCTTCGCCGTAGTTATCCAAGCTGGAAACGTCCACGAGGTAATCGAAGCCCAGCTCGGTTTTCGCAAACCGACAGATTTCCTCAATTCTTTCCGCATCAGAAACTTTGATTGAGATTTCACCCCGAAACTCAGCGGGCGCGGAGCAGAGTTCTCCGAATTTGTCGCAAAGTCTATTGGCGAGTTCTGTGGCGTTCACCGTGATGAAATCAGGCTTTGGCCAGTGCCGGGCCGGGTTTCTTCAAAGTGGCCAACAACGGCTCACGTTGAACTTTGTTTTGCAGTTTCATGAGCGCGTCCAGCAACGCTTCCGGACGCGGCGGGCAGCCGGCAACATACACGTCCACGGGCAAAATATTGTCCACGCCCTGCAACACCGCATAACTGCGATACATACCACCCGTTGAAGCACAAGCGCCCATGGCGATGACCCATTTTGGCTCGGCCATCTGGTCGTAGATGCGTTTGACGGACATGGCCATCTTGTAAGTCACTGTCCCCGCCACAATCATCACGTCCGATTGCCGGGGCGAAAACCGCATGACTTCAGAACCGAAGCGGGAAATGTCGAACCGACTTGCGCCGGTGGCCATCAATTCAATCGCACAACACGCCAACCCCATCGGCATGGGCCAGATGGAATTCTTGCGAAACCAATTGATTGCGGCGTCCACTTTGGTGTGGATCACATCACCCTCAATTCGCGAATCATAGCCAAATTCCGTGGTTTGGTTCATGGGATCGGGCGTCGGGATGGGACGCAAAACCAAGTTAGACACGGGGACGAAGGCAAGCAAGAAGGATTCGTGATTTATTTCACAAAGTTCGCTGCCCACGCTTCTAATTACAGCTAAGCGGAAATGGGACTTGACCCATCACGTTGCAACCGCACCTTGGCACGCAACTTAAATTAATGAGGCGATTATGAGTCCTGAAATGACGGAATGGATCGAGATGCTGTTGCGCTGGGCGCATATCTTCGCCGGCATTATGTGGGTGGGGGCAACGTTCTATTTTACCTGGCTGGATGGACGTTTTAGCGAATTGGAAAAGCTGGCGGAGAAAGGCGACGGCAAATCCGAGAAGAATGTCTGGATGGTCCACAGCGGCGGGTTTTACCTGGTAGAAAAGCAAAAGCGCCCGCAGATGATGCCGCAAGTGCTGCATTGGTTTAAGTGGGAATCGTTCACGACCTGGTTCACTGGCTTTCTCCTCTTCGGCCTCATGTATTATCACGGGAAGAAGATGGTCGAGTTTGAAGACTGGCCTTACAGCAGCGGGCAAGCCATCGGCATGAGTCTCGGATTCTTGATCGGCGGCTGGATTATTTATGATCTGTTGTGGTCGAAGGTTTTCAAAAATGAACTCGTTGGTGCGGTAATCTCCTACTTTCTGCTCGTGGGAGTGGCATTCCTGTTCATGTTTCAAGGCCAAATCAACCTGGGCTTCATGCAACTGAACCTGCCGCTGTTCCCCGCTCGCGCTGCCTTCCTGCAACTCGGTGCCATGCTTGGCACAATCATGACCGCCAATGTCTGGATGCGCATTCTGCCGCCGCAAAAACGCATGGTCGCCGCGCTCAAGGCCGGGCAAGAGCCCAATCTCGTCGAAGGCGCTCGGGCGAAAACCCGCTCGAAGCACAATACCTTCATCGTCATGCCCGTGGTGTTCACGATGATCAGCCATCACTACTCGTTCATCGGGTCGAAACACAACTGGCTCATCTTCGCCGCGCTGACGCTGGGCGGATTTATCGTCGCGAAAATCATTCGCCGAGCCTGACCACACACTTGCGCTGGCTCGATTTGCTGGCAAGATGTCCATCCGCGGCGGAATCATTTTCCGTTCCGGAAACCAAACCATGGCGCCGATCAAAGACACTCAGACTGCCGCAAACGATTCAAACGCGTATCTGGAAAAATTCAGCCGCTTCGAACGCGAAGCCAGCCAGCCGACCTGGTTGCTCCCGATCCGCAAAGCCGGCTTGGCTCGCTTTAGCGAATTGGGATTGCCCACGCTGCAACACGAAGACTGGCGTTTCACCAATACTGCGCCCATTGCGAAACTGCCCTTCAATCCGGCGTTTGAAGCCGGCGCCAGCGTGTCCGCCGCGCAACTGAAAAATTCCCTCTTCGCCCAACAGCCCGGCCCGCGATTGGTTTTCGTCAACGGCCATTTCGCCGCTGACCTTTCCGCCGTCAAAGGAATACCGACAGGCGTGAAAGTGGGCAGCCTCGCCGCCGCGCTCAAGTCGGACGCTGCGTTTCTGGAAAAGCATCTCGGTAAATACGCCGCCTCCGCCGACAACGGTTTCAGCGCGTTAAATCAGGCTTTTTTCCTCGACGGTGGATTCGTCCATGTTCCCGCGAACATCAACATCACCGAACCCATCCAGTTCGTTTACATTTCCACGGCCAAACAAACCGGCACGACGATTCATCCGCGCAATCTCGTCATCGCGGAAGCCAATAGCAAAGTGACGGTGCTCGAGAGTTACCTCTCCCTCGGCGGCTCGGGCTATTTCACCAACGCCGTCACAGAACTGTTTGCCGGCGACAACGCGCACCTCGAGTTCGTGAAGTTTCAAGACGAAGCCGCCGATGCGTTTCACATGGCGGCCTTTCACGGCGAATTCGGTCGCACCAGCCAGGTGAACGTCCATTCATTTGCGCTCGGCGCAAAACTCTCGCGCAACAACATCCGCACCAAACTCGCGGGTGAAGGTCTGGAATGTGTGTTGAACGGTCTTTACCTCACGCGTGGCGAACAGCTCGCGGATCACCACATGATCGTCGAACACGCGCAACCGCATTGCGCCAGCCATGAATATTTCAACGGCATTCTCGACGACAAATCGCGCGGTGTGTTTCACGGTCGTATTCTGGTTCAACCCATCGCGCAAAAAACCGATGCCAAGCAGACGAACAAAAATCTGCTGTTGTCGGACGACGCGGGCGCGGACACCAAGCCGCAATTGGAAATCTACGCCGATGACGTCAAATGCACCCACGGCGCGACCATCGGTCAGTTGAACAAGGAGAGCATTTTCTACCTGCGCTCCCGGGGCATCAGCCCGCAAACCGCGCGGCGCATGTTGATTCATGCGTTCGCCGGGGAAATTATTGAACGCATTCAACACGAGGCCGCGCGCGAAGAACTCGACAAGCTGGTGTGGGATCGCCTCGAAGCCAACCCACATTTGGCGGAGCAGTAGCAGCGTCATCGCAAAAAACAGCTTCCGCGAGCCGAAGCATGTCATGGACTGCGCCGGCAGAGCACAGCGGCGACGGCACTTTCGGGCGGGCGTGGTGGAAACAAACAAAAAGAAATCTCCGGGCGCACGAAAGCGGCGTGGCGCTTCGCTTCCCGCCGCAGTCCAAGACACCGCAAGACTGCTTCAACACGCTACTCGTAGCGCAGCGATTCGATTGGATCGAGATTCGCCGCCTTGAACGCCGGGTACGTGCCGAACACAATTCCCACCACGGAACAAATCGCGAGGCCCAGCACAATCCAATCAATCGGCACCACCGGCGGCACTTTCATGAAGAGCGCCACGGCATTCCCTCCCAGAATTCCCAGTCCCACGCCCATCACGCCGCCGACTTCGCACAGCACCACCGCTTCCACAATGAACTGCGCCATGATGTTGCGCTTTTTCGCGCCAATCGCGCGGCGAATGCCGATCTCGCGCGTCCGCTCCGTCACGGACACCAACATGATATTCATGATGCCGATGCCCGCAGCGAGCAAGGCGATGGAACTCACCACCGCCACGCCAATCCGCACCGTGCGCGTAAAATTGTTGAACTGCGCGATAATCGAGTCGTTGGAAAACAATTCGAAATCATCTTCCTCGCCCGGCGGAACTTTGCGTGCCACGCGCATCAAGCCGCGCACCTGCTCCAAGCAATCTTCGTAACTCTCCTTGTCACGCGCCTGCACCAGAATCGTCAAGCTGCGCCACGTCGAACCAAACCGATTCAACCCGGTCGTGATGGGAATAATCACAAAGTTGTCCTGATTCCCGCCCATGGACGCGCCCTTTGGCGCCAGCACGCCAATGACCTGATAATTGATCCCATCAATTTTCAATTTGTCCCCGACCGGCGATCCAAACGGAAAGAGCGTTTTTGCCAACTCATCCGCCAACACGCACACGTCGCGGGCATTATCCACATCGCCCTGAGTCAAAGCCCGGCCATCGGCAATGATCCAGTTCTTGGCGGGAAAACCGCCGGGCGTGGCGCCCCAGGTGCGCACGCCGGGCGCGGATTTCTCATACCGCGTCTCCAATTGGCCACCCCAGAAATCCTCCTCGATTCCGACACTGGCCGCGAGCGTGGCGCGTTCGGCCACAAACTTGCCTTGCGCGAGCGTGATGTTGGATCGCCGCCGGATTTTCTCCCAACCGGTCGGCCCTTCAAACTGCACCGCCGGCCATTTTTGAATGGCGAACGTGTTCGCTCCCAACTGACTCATTTCCGACTCGATATTGGTCTTGAGCACACGCATCGCCGTCATCACGACGATGATGGAAAACACCCCGATGAGCACTCCAAGCAGGGTCAGACACGAACGCAGTTTGTGCGCAGCGATGGCATTCAGCGCCATGAAAAAACTCTCACGCACTTCGGCCAGAAAGGTAATTTCGCGCTTCGCAGTCATTCGCTTCGCAAGGCATCAACGGGATTCATGCGGGCGGCGCGCCACGCCGGGAGAAAGCCGGAAACCACTCCGGTGAGCAGCGACACGAGCAAGGCAATGCCCGCCACCGTCAACGACATCGTCGCCGGCATGAACTTTTGCATCGCCAGCGTGATGGGCCATGCAATCGCCAGCGCAATCAATCCGCCCAACACGCAAATGCATCCGGACTCCGTCAGAAATTGCAGCAGAATCGTGCGGCGTTTCGCGCCGATGGCTTTGCGAATGCCGATTTCGCGTGTCCGTTCTGCGACAGAAACGAACATGATGTTCATGATGCCGATGCCGCCCACGAACAATGAAAGCCCCGTGATGAAAAAGCCGATGACGGCAATCGTTCCCGCCATGCGCCGAAACATGGAGACGAATTGCTCTTGTTGATTCAGGGCGAAATCGTCTGGCTCATCCGGTTCGAGCCGCCGAATTTTGCGCATGTTGTGCCGCAATTCCTCGCGCGCTTCGTCCAAGCCGGCGAGTTGCCGCGCCTTCACCTGAATGGTGATGTTGGGATTATTCCAAAACACCGTCGTGAATTGGCGAATCGGAATAACGACTCGGTTATCCAGATTAAACATGCCCATGAACGTCCCCTGCCGTTCCAACACCCCGACCACTTCAAAGGGTTGCGGCCCAATCTTAATCCGCTGTCCGAGCGGAGATTCGCCGCGAAATAAATTACTCGAAACCGTGGCGCCAATGACGCAAACCGGTCGCCCACCCGCAGCATCGGCAGCGGAAAAGAAATATCCCTCCGAAATTCCGACGCCGGAGGTCGGCAGATACTGTTCGGTGGTGCCAACCACTTGCACGCGACCGGAACTGCGCCGCTGGTATTCCACCGGCGCTCGGGTTTCAGCGACGGGCGCCACCGCAGATGCAAGCGACAAGTGCTCCACCAACTCGGTCGCGTCCGCCACTCGCAATGGCCGCCGGCGTTGCGTGCGACGCCAATCGGCTTCACTGCGATTGAACCATTCGAAGCGATCCACAAAAAACACATCCGCGCCAAGCGACGAAATGCTGTTCATGAATGACTTGTTCAGTCCTTCGATCGCCGTGCCCATCAACGTCACGGTGACGATGCCAATCACGATGCCCAGCGTCGTCAGCACGGAACGAAGTTTGTTCGCGCGAATGGCGGCCCAGGAGATGCCGAAGCCCTCGCGAATCTCAGAGAGGATGTTCATGGCGCAGGAGGCTTGCTAGATTGGGGGAAGACGGGATTGCTGGATGATTGGATGGATGGCAGGGATTCGCGCCACTCACCCGTTCCGCGCTTTGCTTCCAGTGATTCGATTAAACGAAGGAGTTTGTTTTCCACTTCGTAATGCAACTCATCCAGGCCCTCAAATTCGGCGGGTGTGATCAGATTGCTGGTTTTGAATCCAATCGCCCGGGTGAGCGTTTCCGCCAACGATCCTTTGGCAAAGTAGAGGAATTGCAAATATTCCGGCAAAGTGCGCCGCCCGTAACCTTCCGCGATGTTTGCAGAAACCGATTGGGCGGCATCCCGAAACTGAGACTTGAGTTTGAAGTCTCCTACGGTTGCAGACAATTGATAACTCAGAGCAAACAAATCCATCCCGCGCGTCCAAGCCTCCAGCTTCAGGTAACCGCGATTCAAATTCCGACGCTTTGTGTATTCCATAGTCGGCCTCGATTTTGCCCCATCCATTTATCCAACAATCCAATCATCCATTTATCCTCCGACCAACTCGTCACTGGCGATCAACCCGTCGCGAATGCGCAAAATCCGCCGCGCGCGCCGCGCCACGTCTTCTTCATGCGTCACGACGATGATCGTGTTACCCGCGCGCCACAGTTGTTCGAACAACCCGAGAATTTCTTCGCCGGTTTTGGAATCGAGATTTCCGGTCGGTTCATCCGCCAACAAAATGGACGGGCGATTCACCAAAGCGCGGGCCACGGCCACGCGTTGCCGTTGCCCGCCGGAAAGTTCGTTGGGCCGATGATGCACGCGTTCCGCGAGCCCAACTTTGGTCAAAGCATCCAGCGCTTGTTGCCGGCGTGACTCGGCGTCCATGCCGGCATAAATCAAAGGCAGTTCGACGTTGTGCAGTGAATTCGAACGCGGCAGCAGGTTGAAGGTTTGAAACACGAAACCGATTTCGCGATTCCGCACTTCCGCCAGCGCGTTGTCGTCCATCTGGCTGACGTCCGTGCCATTCAATTCGTAACTGCCGGACGTGGGCGTATCGAGACAGCCCAGCACGTTCATCAAAGTGGATTTGCCCGACCCGGACGGGCCCATGATGGCAACGTATTCGCCGCGTTGAATTTCCAGCGACACCCCGCGCAACGCGTGCACCGTTTCCGCGCCCATTTGATAGCGGCGCGCAATGTTTTGAATGCGAATAAGCGCCACAATTATTTTTTCTCCGGAAGCGCCGCGCCGCCGTTGCGTTTGATCTGCTTGCCGTCCTCGAGCTCCTTGTTCACCGCTTTGTAACTGCCGGAAACAAACTCCTGTCCCTCGCTCAATCCTTCCACAATCTCCCAATGCGTGCCGTCGGTAATGCCAATCTTCACCGGCGCCATTTTGACGTGGTCGCCTTCCACCAGGAAAACCACTTCCGTTTGTTTCGCCGCTTCCTTCGACTTTTTCTCGCCGGGCGCAGGGGACTCGGCGGTCGCACTCGCATTCGTCGCAAAGGCGGGATTCGCCGCCGTCTTGGGCAGCCGCGTCGTCACCGCCGCATAAGGCACGGCCAACGCATTGGTCGCATGCCGGGTTTCAATTTCCGCACTGACCGACATGCCCGGGCGAAACGATTCCGTTTCATTAATGCGAATCCGCACCTCAAACTTGGTCGCCTCCTGGCTCGCGCCTCCCGTCAACGGATTCGCGCCCTTGGCCGAATTGGCAATTTCCGTCACCACCCCGCCAAATTTCTTGTCGCGAAACGCGTCCACTTCCAGCCGCGCTTTTTGTCCGGGCTTGATCAACACCACGTCCACTTCGCCAATATCCACGCGCGCTTCCATCTGGCTCAGGTCCGCAATCGTCATGATCTCCGTGCCCTTGTTGAACGACGTGCCGAGCACGCGTTCGCCAATCTGCGATTGCAGCCGTGTCACCGTGCCGGGAATCGGCGCCACGATGGTGGTCTTACTCAAATCCTCCTCCGCTTTGTCCACCGCGAATTGCGCCTGCGCCACCGAATGAACGGAATTCGTGTAGCGCAACTTGGCGACTTCGTAAGCCGTCTTGAAATCGAGGATGACCGAATCTGACACCAACTGATTCTTGAACAATTCTTCGTTTCGCAGGAATTCCGCTTCCGCGCGCAATAACTCGGTGCGCGCCAGCTTTTCGCCCGCCAACGCCGACTTGTAACTGGCCTCGGCAGAATTGCGGCTCGCGCGGTACGTGTCCGCCTTGATTTGCACCAGCAGATCGCCCTTCTTCACCTGGTCCCCTTCGCGCACGGGCAACGCGATGATTTCTCCCGCCACCTCGGGACTGATGACGACCTGCACCACGGGTTGAATCTTGCCGTTGGCGGGAATGAGTTCGATGAGATCGCGGCGCGCGACTTTTTCGGTGGTGACGGCGATGGCGTTGTCTCGCTTCCGGCACACCGCCGGAATCAACAGAATGAGCAACAGGACGACAACGGCGGCGACGATGCGGCGGGTTTTCTTGGATTTGGCCATGGATATGCGTTCAGGGCTTGGACAAAGTGACGATGGAAACGTTTTGAAAAATCCCCCCGGAGGGTTGTGGTTGTCCGACATGGATTCGAACCATGACTAAAGCCTCCAAAGGGCTCTGTGCTACCATTACACCATCGGACAAGCCGACCGAAAGCCTATCTGCCGCGTCCAGTTAGCGCAAAGAAAAATTCTCCCCGCCGCACCACAATTCGCCAAATTCTCCGAAAAAGCCCCGCTTGTCAGCGTTCCTTCGGCTCGATAATCTCGCGCCGTAGTATCACCGATTGCCTGACGTCGTCCGGCTCGTGCTTCAGCGGCACCTCAGGCCGCAGGTCCGATTAACGACAAACCTCAACTCAGAAATAATCCTATGTCATTCGCCGATGAAGCGCGGCTGGTATTGGAAGCTCGCCAACTCCTCGCCCGCCAACGCAACAAGGAAGCCGTCATCACCTACTACGTCAATCGCGGCATGGCGCCCGACGCCGCGCAAGAGATGATCCACTCCATCTATCGGGAAAACCTGACGGAGAATCGCAAGTCCGCCTACGGCTGGCTCATTGGCGGCATCGCTGGAATCGTGGTGTCGGTCGGCTTTTTCTTCGTGGGCGGCTGGCTCACGCTCCTCAGCCTGATTGCGGCGCCGGCGGCTCTGATTGTTGTGTGTATCGGCGTCGGGCGACTCTGCGTCACGCGCGGCTACGAAATGGATGACGGCAGTTAATCAAGCGCGCCACCGCCGCAGTCGGAGCGCATTGCCAATCACCACCAGATCGGACATGCCCATCGCCGCTGCGCAAACCACCGGGCTCATGAATCCCAACGCCGCCAGTGGAATGCCCGCCGTGTTGTAGAAGAACGCCCAAAACAAATTCTGTTTGATCGTCCGCAAGGTGGCCCGCGCCAGCCCCAACGCCTCCGGCACGGCTTCAATTTCCGATTTCAGCAAGATAATATCCGCGGCTTCCCGCGCCACATCGCTCGCGCGACTGACGGCAATGCCCAGGTCCGCTTGCGTCAATGCCGGAGCATCGTTAATCCCGTCGCCCACGAAAGCCACCCGTTCGCCGCGCGCTTGCAACTGCTTCACGAACTCCGCTTTGTCCTCCGGACGCACTTCGGCAAACACATTCGCTGTTGGAATCGCGACTTGTGCGGCAATCGCCTTGGCCGTCTTCGCATTGTCGCCGGTCAGCAGGTAACTCTTCAATCCCTGCGCTTGCAACTGTTGCACCACGGAAGCCGCGCCGGACTTCAGCGCGTCGCGCACCGCGAACAACGCCTGCAATTCGTTGCCTTGCGCGAGCCCGACCAGCGTCGCGCCTTGCGCCGCCCATTCCGTCACAAACGGATGATTCGCATCAATTGCCACTCCGGACTCCTGCAACCACCGCAATGACCCCAGCCGCGCTTTCGACGTTGGAGGTTGGACGTTGGATGTTGAAAGTTCCATCGTCCCTTCCACCCCGCTGCCGCGCACCTCTCGAAACTCGCGCACCTCAACTTCCTCCTTCGCGATGCCGGCGATCGCCTCGCTCACCGGATGCTTCGAATGTCGCGCCAACGCCGCTGCCAGCGCTTTCGCGGCATTCGATTCACCCCTCGCTTCCCACACTGCCGCGACGTCTGGTTTCCCCTGCGTGAGCGTTCCGGTTTTATCAAAAATGATCGCCGTGATCTGGCCGGCCTTTTCCAACGCCACGCCATCGCGAATCAAAATGCCGCGCCGCGCGGCCGCATTCGCGCTCGCCATAATCGCCGCCGGTGTCGCCAGACCCATCGCACACGGACACGCCACAATCAATACCGCCGCCGCCACGATGAATCCCGCCCCCACGCCGGTCGGCACCTGCGCCGCCCACAAATACGGCGCAAGCGTTGCGAAAATTCGCGCCATTACATCCGGCGCGAACGCCCACGCCAAACCCGACACCAACGCAATGCCCACCACGATCGGCACGAACACATTGCTCACGCGATCCCCGAGCCGCTGAATGCTCGCGCGACTCGTTTGCGCGCGTTGCACGACCTCGATGATGTGCGCCAACGCCGTGGCTTCACCGGTTTCAGTCACGCGCACCACCAAGCGCCCGTTCAAATTCACCGTGCCCGCAAACACTTTCGCGCCCACGCCCTTTTCCGCCGGTGTCGCTTCGCCGGTCAGCATGGCTTCATTGATGGTCGAATCACCCTCCGTCACTTCGCCATCCACGGGAACGTGATCGCCGGGACGCAGCACAACCAAATCCCCGCCGCGCAAATCCGCCACCGCCACTTCTTCTTCCGAAAATTCTTTTGGCGCTGCCGACGTCAGAAGGCTCTCACTCGCTTGAAATTTAGCTGTGCGTAAATCGAATCGTTTAGTTTGAACCTCCGCACGTCGGCTGCCACCGGCACCCTTGAGGCGGCGCGCCGTGGTCGGGGCCAATTGCAACAGCGACTGCAACGCGTCCGAAGCGCGGGCGTTCACGCGGGCTTCGATCCAATGCCCCACGCTGATCAACGTGATGATCGCTGCGGCTTCCATGAAATAGAGGTGATGCCCACTGCCGCTCAACAACGCCCACACGCTGTAACCGAACGCCGTCGTGGAGCCCAACGCCACGAGCGTGTCCATGTTGGAACTCCCGACTTTCAGTTGCCGCCATGCGCCGCGATAAAACTCCTGGCCGCAATAAACCTGCACGACACTGGCCAACGCAAACGACGTCCACGCGAACCAACCCGTCATGCCGAAGTGAAACACCCATTCCCCCAACATCAATACCGCCGTCACCACGCCGCCAATCCAGAGATTCAGATGCCAATCCCGCCGGCTCGCGTCGGCGCGGGACGCACTGACCTGGACCTCACTCGTTTCGTAGCCTGCGGCGGTTACGGTGCGAATGAGTTGCTCGGGTTCAGGTTGGGAATCCGGCTTCCACCGGACGGTGGCGCGCCCGGCGGCCACGTTCACCAGCACACTTTGAACGCCAGCCACCGCTTGCAATGCGTCGGTGACTTTGCGCGCGCAGTGATTGCAGGTCATGCCCGCCACCTGCAACTCGGACACGCGCGCGCGCGATGGCGCAGCGGCAACGGAACTCGCGGACGAAACACTCATAAACCAACGTCAAAGTGGCGGGACTCGCCCGGCGAAGCAAGCCGCCCGCACCACCCTCCCCTTCGGACCGCGAGCCGTCCCGGCTCGCCGCGCGTCGCCAAACGAAAGTCACGATGGAAATGCCGCTGTGATCTGAATGTCTTCGGGCCAAGCCACCCGCTGCGGACGGTGACCGTCCGCGCTCCCAACCATTCGGACCGCGAGTGGTCCCCACTCGCAGCGCGGGCGCAGATATGAGGTGGGCGAAAGAGAAGATTTCAAAATTCGCCCAAAGTGCCCGCTTGCCTTCCCCGCGTAACGAGCGTATCAACAAGCCAATGAAGCCAAACCACCACTGGGCTAGCCCGGTTGCTAGCGCAAACTCGGTTTGGCCGAAGCTCTGTTTGGCATCATTCACATTTATGTCAGATCGCACCATGCTTTTGATTACAGCGTTATCCGCTTCACTCTTTACCGGTTGTTCCAAGCATCCCGCCCCCGGGGCTTTGACATCCAGCGCTTCTATTGCCATTGAGCCGGGAGTTTCCTTCGGCCCAGTGCGCGCTGGCATGAAGCAGCGAGATGTGGTCGCTGTTCTTGGGGAGCCGAACGACAACCATGATGGCGTGTTACGGTATCACGACCTTGGAATCACGTTACTTCCCGGCAAAGGAGGTTTTCTGGAAGGCGTGATTTGTTTCAACGGCAACGTGCCATTCAAGTCATTCGCAGGACATACGAAGGAGGGCATTGGCATTGGGTCGAGTCGGGTTGATGTTATCAAGGCATACGGAGAGCCGACTTCCGTCAAGATTGGGCGGGGCGTTCCAGAACATTCGACTTTGGTTTACGAGACACGAGCCATCAATTTTCACATACGAGAAGACAAAGTCTATCAGATGGCGGTTTTTCTGAGACCATGACCATGATTCCTAACAAGGGCACTCCAGCAAACCCGACGGGGGCGTCGCGGTTGCAATCGTTGCGTCCCGAGTGCTGGGTCGTTAGGCGCATGGCGAGCATGAAGAAGTTCCTTCCACTCTTGATACTGATGGTGCTTCTCGCGCTTGTCAGTGTTCCATTCCTCTACTACCCCGTTCACGACTTTATTGGCCGCCAGAATACCGTTTACTCGACTGGCTTTACTCTTGATCGGTACGCGCAGGTCGCGGTGGGCATGTCGCGCGAGAAGGTTGTTGATTTGTTGGGTGCGCCTTTCGGTTCAAGTATGTTGGACACAAACTATCCGCCTTGGGCCGAAGGCATCGAGGCGATTGGTTTTTCACGCCCGAAGCGTAGTGGAGACTACGAGGTGGTCTTCGTTTGGATTGGAGCAGACCAGAAGGTCAGATGGCATGGAAGAGCGGTTACAGATTGAGAATGTGCGCTTAACCAGATTAGATGAGAAGGCCGAGCGGCGCGCTTTAGACACGGCAGTTGACCAACTCGGTTGCGCTCGGCTCTCCTGCCCTCGCTCAAGTTTTTGCACGATTTCACCCTTGCCGGCTCTTCGCACTCCGTTCGCGCCCGGAAACTTGAACGGTTGATCAAGCGATGATTTGCGCCACCAGGCGTGTGCGTTTCACGGGATTCGGTTGGATGGTGAAGGCCTGCAACAACCGCGCTTGCGCCGCCGAGGCGGCTTCCGCCGAAGCGGCATGAATCCGGCACAGCACGCCGCCTTTCTGGATGGCTTCACCCGGTTGGACCAATTGATCCACCCCCACGTCGTAATTGATCCGGGATTCCTGCGTCATGCGCCCGCCGCCGAGATCGCGAATCACTTCGCCGATGATTCGCGCATCGCACCGCGCCACGAAGCCCCACTGCCGGGCTTTCAATTCGCGCACGTGCGGCGCGGTGTGGTCGCGCGCCAGTTTGCGTTCGAACGCCGCGAGGTCTGCGCCTTGCGCCCGGAGCATTTCGTCCCATTTGCGGCGGGGCGCGCCGGAGTGCAGACAGTTCGTGGCCACGCGACGCGCGGCGGCGAGCGTTTTGGCTTTGCGCGTTTGCACGAGCAGTTGCGCGGCGCAAGCCACGACCAACGTCTGCAAGTCCGTCGGCCCGTTTCCTGCGAGACACGCGACGCTTTCCTTCACTTCGAGCCAATTACCCGCCGCCCGGCCGAGCGGCGTGTTCATACCCGTGAGAATCGCGCGCGTGTTCACGCCGCATTCGCGTCCCAATGCGACCATGGCTTTGGCGAGACGCCGCGCTTCACGGCGCGTTGGCATGAAGGCCGCCCCGCCGAATTTCACGTCGAGAATCAAAGCGGAAAGATGTTCAGCAAGTTTCTTGGATAAAATGGACGCCGTGATGAGCGGAATGCTCGGCACGGTGCCGGTGGCATCGCGCAATGCGTAGAGTTTTTTATCCGCTGGCACCATGCGCTCGGTTTGACCACAGATGACGCAGCCCACGTCTTGCACGATTTCCGTGATGCGTTTCACCGGGAGCAGAGTTTGAAAGCCGGGAATGGAATCGAGTTTGTCGAGCGTTCCCCCGGTAATGCCCAGGCCGCGCCCGGAGATCATCGGCACGCGAAAGCCCAGACACGCCAGCAATGGCGCGAGCGGCAGCGAAACTTTGTCGCCCACGCCGCCGGTCGAGTGTTTGTCCACGACGGGCCGTTTGTCGCGCGGAAACCGCAGCACTTCGCCGGAATCGCGCATGGCCAGCGTGAGCGCGGTGGTTTCCGTCCGATCCAGGCCGCGAAAGAAAACCGCCATCAAGAAAGCCGCCATCTGGTAATCAGGAATCTGTGCGTTCGTGTAGGCCTGAACGCAAGCCTGGATCTGGGCCGGCGTCAATTTGTCGCCGGCGCGTTTGGCTTCGATGAGGGAGAGAAAATTCACGGCGGCAGCGTGTCGGGTTATGGCCCGACAGGCAACTTCTCTCTGCACCGTGGCAAAGATTGACAAGCGCAACGACTCGCCGCAGTCTCGACCGCGGCGTATGAACAGCATGCAGAAATCTTCAATTTGGCGCGGCATCATTTGGGTCGCAGGCTGGCTCGGCTTGCTGGCATTCCACGCTGGGACGCTGGCTGCCAACACGCCCACCACCAACGCGCCGACTGAAACTGTTGCCGCTTCCAGCCCGGCCAACGACACCAACGAAGCCCTGCGTGCGTCGCTCGCCTTGCAGGAACAGATTCACGCCGCGCAATTGGCGTTGCAACAGAACCGCGAGGAACAGGCCGAACTGGAACAGGAAGTTGCCGCCCGCCTGAAAACGCTCGAAGAGACAATCCACAATCAACGTTCGGAGGAATTGGAAAACGTGAAAACGCGCGTCGAATCCTTGCGCAAGGATTTGGAAAGCAATAATCGGCTCTTGCTAATTGTCGGCGGCGCGATTGCTGGCATCGGTTTCTTTGTGCTCCTGGCGACGGGCTACTTGCAATGGCGCTCCGTGAATCGGCTCGCGGAATTTTCCACACTCGTGCAAAGCGCGCGCGCGGCGCTGCCCGCGCCGGCAACCGCCGCCCCCGCCGGCAATCTGCTCGGCAGCGGCATGCTCGCGCAATCCAACGGCAAAATGGTCGCCGCCTTGTCTGATTTGGAAAAACGCATCGCCGAACTGGAACACACCTCGCATCCCGCACCAACGCCGCAATCTCCGGCTACCGCCACCGGCACGAACGGCACCGCGCCCGAGCCGCTTCCGAATGACGCTGAGGCCGGTGACGCTTCGCAAGAAGCGACGCAATTGGCCCGAGGCCAGGCCTTGCTCGAAGCCGATCAACCGCGCGAGGCGCTGATTTATTTCGAGGAAATTCTGGCGAGCAGTCCGCATCACGGCGAAGCGCTGGTCAAAAAAGGTCTCGCGCTCGAAGCCCTGGAACAACCCGAGGAAGCGTTGCGTTGCTATGATCGCGCCATCGAAGCGAATGCGGACCTGACGATTGCGTATTTGCAGAAAGGCGGGTTGTTCAATCGGCTCGAACGCTACGAAGAAGCGTTGCAATGCTACGAACTCGCGCTGCGGGCCCAGGAAAAAGCGCATCAAGCCTGACGGCACGGAAAAGAGCAGGCAGCTAACCGCGCGCGGCGCGACGTCTTACCACAGGAAGGATTTCTGTTCGCCGATCAATTCGTCGCCCGCCCACAAGGTCACGCGCCACGCCGTGATTTCTCCGAGGTTTTTGTAGTTCTCGCCGGCAATCGTGATTTTGGACCAATGACTCGAGCCGGTGATTTTCACGGGCAATTCCAAAACGGCCTGGGTGGGCAAATCGCCCTTTGCCGTGCCGCGTAATTCCACGAACAACGTGGCTTCCTGATTCTTGATCTCGCTGCGCCCGCGCCAATGAATATCAAACCGCACGCCGGAGCGTTTCTCCGGATACTTCCGCAACTCTGCCTGATACGCGTCGCGATCGTACAAACTGGGCGACAGCGTGTGCCGTCCTTTCAGATCGAGAAAGTGCGGCAACACTTTCATGACTTTGCCGCTGGCGGCGACTCCGGAATGAGTCGTCGCCAAAAGCAGAATCAACGCAAGAAGTTGGCCCGTCCAACGCATGCCGCGACGATAACGACTGAGCCCGGCGACTCAAGCGGGAAATCAGCGGCCCGTTTTCCCGCGTGACCGGTTTCCGTGCGTCTGGCAAGTTCCGCTCGTGACAACCATTGAAGCCACCAAGCTGTTGGAGCAATTTAAGCGCGGACAAGTGACGCGCGATGAAGTGGTGCGAGCATTTCAGGCCGCGCCGGTGGCGGACTTGGGTTTCGCGCAAGTGGATACGCATCGCGCGCTGCGCAAAGGTTTTCCGGAGGTGATTTTTGGCGCGGGCAAAACGCCGCCGCAAGTGGTGCAGATTGCGGCCAAGCTCGCAGCGCACGAGCAAAGTGTTCTCATCACCCGCGTCACGCCCGAGCACGTGCGGGCGTTGAAAAGGAAATTCAAAAACGCGCAGCACCACGGACTCGCACGCTGCGTCACGATTGAAAAAAAGCCGCTGCCGAAGCGCGCGGGCACGATTGCGGTGATATGTGCCGGCACGAGCGATTTGCCGGTGGCGGAAGAAGCGGCAGTCACGGCGGAAATCATGGGCAATTCCGTGGTGCGCATTAATGACGCGGGCGTGGCGGGGCTGCATCGGATTTTGGCGCGGCTCGAAGCGTTGCAAACCGCCAACGTGCTGGTGGTCGTGGCCGGAATGGAAGGCGCATTACCGAGTGTGGTCGCGGGTCTAGTGAGCAAGCCGGTGATTGCCGTGCCGACGAGCGTAGGTTACGGCGCGAGTTTTGGCGGCGTGGCGGCGTTGCTCGGCATGTTGAACAGTTGCGGCAGCGGCGTGACGGTGGTGAATATTGATAACGGTTTCGGCGGCGGTTACGCGGCGAGTCAGATTAATTCGTTGAGCGCAGATTGCAAAATGGCCTGAACCAGTTAGCCTTTCATTATGAGTACTTTGACCATTTCCGCGGTGGATGATGAGCTTCGCCGCAAATTGGCCGAACGCGCGAAAGCCAATCATCGCACCATCGAAGCGGAGGCGTTGTGTTGCCTGCAAGCAGTGGTGGCAGCGGACGACGATGCGCTCGCTGCGATTTCGGCAGAATCCTGGAAAGCGATCGAACAATCTGTTTGCGACTCGATTCACGAGCAGGGCACGCCGTTGACGGAAGCAGATTTTCAACGCTACCGGGGTCTGGCACGTGGCGACGACCGTTAACAAAACGTCGCAGGCCGAGGCGGATATTGCGGCCACGATCCTTTACCTGCTGAAACACAATCCTGCGGCGGCCCAGCAGTTTGTTACGGATTTTCAGTTACTCGTTGGCCGGCTCGCGCGCTTTCCAGAACTGTATCCGGTGCAGCGGCGCAGCGCGAAGCCGGAGTGGCAAAAAGTTCGCATGGCCGTATTGCGTCGCTTTGGGATCATCGTTTTTTACACGTTCGACAAAGACCTCGTCGTCATTCGCCGCGTCATCCATGGCGCTCGCAACACTCCATGAAAACCCTTTATCTCGACATCTTCAGCGGTATCAGCGGCGATATGTTTATCGGCGCGCTGATTGATCTGGGCGTTGATCCGCACAAACTCGCGCGCGAACTGGAAAAGCTGAAACTCGACGGCTTTCATTTGCACGTGGCGCAGGCGGAGAAGGCTGGTATTGCGGGCATCAAGTTTGATGTGCATCTGGAAGAGGATCATCACCATCACCATGACCACGAGCATGGCGAGGATTGCGATCATGACCATGTTCACGAGCACAATCACGAACATCATCACGGCGATCACGAACGTGCGCACACGCATGAAGACAGCCGGAATTTTACCGACATCAAAAAGCTGATCAGCAAGAGCAAGCTCTCGCCGTGGGTGAAGAAGCGAGCGATTGCGGTGTTTCAACGGATCGCGGATGCGGAAGGGAAAATTCACGGCAAACCCGCGAGCGAAGTGCATTTTCATGAAGTCGGCGCGGTGGATTCCATTGTGGACATCGTCGGCGCGTGTGTGGGATTGGAACTGCTGGGCAAACCACGCGTGGTGGCCGCACCAGTGACGGAAGGCACGGGCTGGATTCGTTGCGCGCACGGACGTTTCCCGATTCCCGCACCGGCGACGCTGGCGATCCTAGGCGCGCGCAAAATTCCGATTACGCAATGTGATGAGCCAAACGAACTCGTCACGCCCACCGGCGCGGCGTTGTTGGCGGAGTTCGCCGAGCGATTTGAACGCATGGACAATCTCGTCGCCGAGAAAATCGGTTTTGGCCTCGGCACGCGGGACAATAAGACGCGACCGAATGTCCTTCGTGCGGTGCTGGGGAATCAGTCGAGGGTCGAAGGTCGAAAGTCGAAGGCCAGCGGCAAAGCCTCGCTCTTGCCATCCACTATCCACCATCAACCATCAACTAATCTGGATTGGGAAACCGATCGTGTGGCCGTGTTGGAAACCAATCTGGACGACATCAGCGGCGAGATTCTCGGCGCGTTTGTGGAAGCGGCGTTGGCGGCGGGTGCGTTGGATGTGTTTCACACGCCGATTCAGATGAAGAAGAATCGTCCGGGCGTGCTGCTCACGGTGCTATGCGCCGAGGCGGATGCGGACAAGTTTAGCGAAATGATGCTGCGCGCAACCACGGCGTTCGGCGTGCGCCGAACGATTGCCGAGCGCCGCAAGCTGAAGCGCGAGTTCGTGACGGTGAAAACGAAGTTTGGCCCGGTGACGGTGAAGCTCGGCAAATTGAACGGCAAAGTGGTGCAAGCCGCGCCGGAGTTTGAATCGTGCAAGAAGCTGGCTGTGCAGAAAAAAGTGCCGCTCCGGCAGGTTTATGAGGCGGCGAATAGGGCGGTGAGAGTTTAGGCGACGCTTTTTTGTCTCAGCACCGGAGGTGCGAGAGAGAGTAGCCCACGGCGTGAGCCGTGGGCAAACGGATTGATTTCAAGCCCCAGAGGGGCGACAGAAAGCTCTTCGCATTGAGACGCCATTCTGTCGCCCCTGCCGGGGCTTGTTGCTGTGGCTTCCCACCCACGGCTCACGCCGTGGGCTACTCTCTTACGCTGCTCCGCAGCTAAACAGCGGGCTCTTTTGCTCCTTTGATTTCCCGGGGGCTTCCCCTAGCTTGAGGGCGGCATTTTATGAAGAGCCGTTTTGATTCGATTGAGTCCGTCATCGCCGACATCCGCAAAGGAAAAATGGTCATCGTCGTGGACGACGCCGACCGGGAAAATGAGGGCGACCTCATCATGGCCGCGCAGCATGTCTCCGCCAAGGCCATCAATTTCATGGCCAAGCACGGGCGCGGTTTGATCTGCGTACCCACCACCAGCGAACGGCTTCAGCAACTCGGCATCGAGCGCATGGTGCGGCAGAATCGCGAGGTGTTTCGCACCGACTTCCAGGTAAGCGTGGACGCCGCGCACGGCATTGGTAGCGGCATCAGCGCGGCGGATCGCGCGAAGACGATTCAGATCATGGCATCGCCCACCGCCGTGCCGGATGACCTAGTGCAGCCGGGGCATGTGTTCCCGTTGCGTGCGAAACCGGGTGGTGTGTTGCAACGCGCTGGTCACACAGAAGCCGCAGTGGATTTGGTCACGCTCGCGGGCGCGCGGCCCATCGGCGTGATTTGCGAAATCATGAACGATGATGGCACGATGGCGCGCTTGCCGGCGTTGCAGAAGTTCGCCAAGAAACATCGCCTCAAACTCTGCACCATCGCGGACCTGATTCAGTATCGTCGCACGCGCGAGAAGTTGGTGGAGCGACTGGAAACTATCAAGATGCCGACGGACTACGGTGATTTCGATCTGGCGTTGTATCGCTCGAAAATTGACGGGCAACATCACTTGGCGTTGATTCGCGGTGAGGTCGCGGGGCAGAAGAATGTGTTGGTCCGCGTGCACAGCGAATGTCTCACCGGCGATGTGTTTGGATCGCGTCGCTGCGATTGCGGGCCGCAGTTGCATCAGGCGATGCGGCAAGTGGCCGAAGCCGGGCGCGGCGTGATTGTTTACATGCGCCAGGAAGGTCGCGGCATCGGCCTCGCGCCGAAGATCAAGGCGTACAAGTTGCAGGAACAGGGTTACGACACGGTGGAAGCAAACCAGAAACTCGGCTACGGCATGGACCTGCGCGAATACGGTTTAGGCGCGCAAATCATCGCTGATCTTGGGCTGAAGAAAATTCGTTTGCTCACGAATAATCCGAAGAAACTCGTTGGTCTCGCGGGTTACGGTTTGGAGGTCGTGGAGCAAGTGCCGATTCGCGTGAGTCCGAATCCACACAACGAGAAATATCTCAAGACCAAACGGCAGAAGATGGGTCACTTGCTCTGAGCTTGGCCCGCGCACCGAACTGCCTGCTCGAAATAAAAAGAGCGAAAGCGTTGCCGCTTCCGCCCTCGCACTTACCTTCTGAGAATCGCTGGTCAGTCGCGGCGGCGCGACGCCATGACCAAGGCCAACACGCCGAAACCACCGAAGATGGCGGCGGCGGAAGGTTCGGGCACGGGCAACGGCGCGGCATTGAACTGGATGTTATCAAGCCGGTTGTTGCCGGACGTGGAGGTCGCCCCGGAAACGGTGAGCATCAAATAACCGGAGGTGGCGTTGTCCAAGCCGACCACCGCGGACAGGTCAAGGGTCTTCACTTCAAAGGAAGTTGCCGTGACGGCGGTGTTGCCAACGACGGGCGTGTAAGTGACTCCATCGGTGCTCCAGGACCAGGCATGCGTGTTGAAGCCAGTGCTCGTGCCGCGCGTGGCGAACGAAACCACCAGGTCTTCATAGCCGAGCATGGAGAAAGAAAATATCAGCGATTTGTTATTGGCATTGCTGCTGACCAGGGACAAGGCCATGCCCGCCGCCGCATCCCCTCCGGCAAACGCATTGAGGGTTGAACCGCCGAACGCCGTGCGCTCAGGATTCGCACCCGCCGGCAAGAAAGCCGAGGCATCAATCGAGCCCGTGCCGACGGTGGCAGCGATGGTCGCCGGCGTATTAGGGGAGGCCAATAATCCCGCAAAATCCCAACCCGCGATTAAATCAGCGGAGGATTTTTGGGTGAACAAACACGACAACAGGGTAACGCTCAACAGGAGGGTCTTCTTCATAACTTCAGGGTTTACAACACTAGGGTTTTCCGACTGCGCCGCATTTAGCATTCGTGATGCCGAGAAGAAAACCTCTGAAAAACGCCAATGAAATCTGAGAAACCACACCGCCTTCACATCTTTGGGGGTGTGGGAAATTATCCAGCGCCCAGCAAAACGCTACACTTTGGTATAAGCCCCAGGGAAAGTGCTACATCTGATCCACGACTTCGATGCCGAGCACTTCCAATCCCTGTTTGAGCACGCGCGCGGTCAAGTCGCAGAGCCCGAGGCGACTGGCCCGCAGTTCCGCCGTTTCAGCTTTTAGGACCGGACAGTTCTCGAAAAACGACATGAAATGCCCGGCCAGTTCGAAGAGATAATTGCAGATGAAATTGGGGCGATATTCGTCCGCGGTACTTTCCAGCACCACACCGAAGTTGAGCAGATGCTTGCCCAAAGCCAGTTCTTGCGGCGCCGAGAGCTGGAAACCGGTCAGTTGCGCGCGGAGATCACCGGGTGCGATGCCCGCTTTGCGGAATATGCTTTGAATGCGTGCGTATGCGTACTGGAGGTACGGCGCAGTGTTGCCGCTGAGGGCCAGCATTTTGTCCCAACTGAACGTGTAATCACTCTGGCGATTCGGCAGCAGGTCGGCGTATTTCACCGCGCCCAGACCAATCACGCGCGCGATTTCGCGACGTTGGCTTTCGGGCAACTCCGCGTTCTTTTCCGAGACCACGGCAAAGGCGCGCTCCTCTGCTTCATTGAGCAGGTCGGACAGTTTCACGTTTTCACCGGAGCGCGTCTTCAGCGGACGCCCGTCATCGCCAAGAATCGAGCCGAACCAGACATGCGCCAGTTTCACCGTCTGACTCAATTCCGGATGCCAGCGCCGAAACGTCTGGAAGACCTGCTGGAAATGCAACTGCTGCCGACCGTCCGTCACGTAAACGATTTCGGTTGGTTGCCAGGTTTCGAGGCGATGGGCAATGGTTGCCAGGTCGGTCGTCGCGTAATTGAAGCCGCCGTCGCGTTTCTGAATCAATTGCGGGTTGTCCTGCCACGCGCCGTCGCGTTGAATTTTGAAGGGATCTTCCTTGGGCGGCAAGGTTCCGTCGCTGAACACGCATTTCGCGCCTTCGCTTTCACGCGCGATGCCTTTGACCATGAGTTCGTCCACCACTGCTTGCAGGCGCGGGTTGTAAAAACTCTCGCCTAACGCGAAATCGAACTTCACACCGAGCCGGCCGTAAATATCGTCGAATTGAATTTGCGACAACCGAATCATCTCGCGCCAGATGGCGAGATTCTCCGCGTCCCCGGATTGCAATTTCACCAACTCGGCGCGCGCCGCTGCGTGGGTGGTCGCGTTATATGTCGGCTTTTCGGGATCGCACTGTGAATTGATCGCTTTGTAGGTGCGCTCCAACTCGCCGATGGCATCGCGCTCGAGGGCGGATTTATCGAGCAGCGTTTTCCAACCGACGAGCAACATGCCGAATTGCGTGCCCCAATCGCCGATGTGATTGTCCGTCACCACGCGATGGCCGAGCAATCGCAAGAGACGCGCAAGGCAATCACCCAGAATGGTGGAGCGAATGTGACCGACGTGCATGGGCTTGGCGACGTTCGGAGAACTAAAATCCACCACGATGCTGCGCGCCTGAGTGGCCTTGGCGAAGAACAAATGTTCGGCACGCGCTGCCGCGAGCAACGTGTCGGCAAGTGCCTGCGCTTTGAGGCGGAAATTCAAGAAGCCTGCGCCGGCAATTTCAACCTGATCACAAATGGCCGAGACCTCCAATTTGGCGAGCACGTCCGTGGCCAATTGGCGCGGATTCATTTTGCGCGCCTTGGCCAAGGCCATCAGCGCATTGGATTGATAGTCGCCAAATTTCGGATCGGGACAGGGACGCACGAGCACTTGAGCAACCTCAGCGTCCGGCAAGACGGCGCGGACGGCAGCTTGCAAGGCGGTTTCGATTTGTTTATGCGGCAGCACGGAAATCATTTAAGCACGGAGGAAACCGGATGAGCACGGACAAAAAGCGAACTGCGCGAACGGGAACTATTTCTTCCCTTGTTCTTTGATGACGCGAAGCATGCCTTCGGCATCGGGGGCTTGATCGATGGCCTGACGAAATTCGGCTTTGTGCAAAACCTTGGCGATGCTGGCGAGCGTGTGCAGATGCTTTTGAAACTGGCCCTGGGGAACGAGAAACAGCATGACGAGATTGACGGGCTGATTATCGAGCGCGTCGAAGTTGATGCCGCTCTTGGATCGCCCCAACGCGGCGATGACCTCCGGGATGAGGTCCGTCGAGGCGTGGGGAATACCGATGCCGAAACCGATGCCCGTGCTCATGGACGTTTCGCGTTTCTTAACCACCGCCGCGATCGCCTCGCGGTGCTGCGGCTGAATCTTGCCACTGGCAACTAACGTCCCGATGAGTTCATCAATGGCCTGCCACCGGTCAGTGGCTTGCATCTCGGGCAGAATGTTGCTCGGTCCCAGAATATCGCCAAGGTCCATAGAGTTTTGAGTCAAACTGCCCGGGCATTTCGCCTGATTGTGCCGTTCAATTCAAGACTGAATTACGGGCGGCGCAAAATACGGGGCGCGCTAATGATTCCGATTTGTTGTTTCGGGCACGGTGCGATTATGCTTTCCGCGTGCGTGCCACGGACATTCAGCAGATTGGAACGGAACTGGCCATTCGTTGGGAGAATGGCGAAGAAAGTTTTATTGCGTTGGAAAAATTGCGGCGGGCCTGCCCGTGCGCCGGTTGCCACGGGGAGATGGACATCCTCGGCAACGTTTACAAAAACCCGGACCAGCCACTCCCGCCCACGGCGTTTGAACTAGTGCGCTTCGCGCCGGTCGGCGGTTATGCGATTCAATTGTTCTGGCGAGACGGACACAATAGCGGGATATACGCCTTCGATTATCTGCGGCGGCTGGCGGCAACTTGAGTGCTCCGGGGCCAAAACAAAATCACCGGCCTGTTGCCAGGCCGGTGATGCGTTGAACGTAGAAGCTCGAACTGCCGGTTAGAACTTTTTCTTTTCGTCACGGATTTGCCCGGCGGACTTGCCGCTATCCCACCAGGACCAGTCTTCCACAACTTTCTCCTCGCCCGTCGTCTTGAGGTATGTCGTGGTCGTCGGTTGGAAATCGGTGTCCTGAACCACTGTCGGCGTAATGAAGATGGTCAGGTTCTGGCGATCCAATTCTTTACCTTCCTTGCGGAACAACAATCCCAAGCCGGGGATGTCGCCCAACACCGGGACTTTAGTGCTGGAATTCCGCTTTTCGTCCTGGATAAGGCCACCCATGACCAGCGTGTTGCCGCTCGGGATCAATACCGTGGTGTCCAGTTTCCGGGTCAGGAATGAATCAACCGAGTTCGCCTCGCCCGCAACGATGCTTTGGAATTGCTGACCGAGCCGGAGTACGCCCTGCTGAACCTTCAGCTCAATGAAGTTATTAGCCGCAATACGTGGCGTGACATCGAGATTGACGGTCAAGTTTGTATAAGAGATTTCCGAACCACCCGTCGTATTGGCCGTGCTGGCTTGCACGTTCACGATCGGATAGAGCAGACCGACGTCAATTGTAGCTTTTTGGTTGTCGAGCGTAACCATACGCGGTTCGGAAACCACCTTGGTGTCGCCGGATTCGTTGAGGAAGGATAGCGCTGCGCTCAACCCATCAGCATTCAGAAAGGCGGTCGCCGGTGTCATCCCGCCGGCCGTGCTAAGACCAAGGCCCGGCACCAAACCGCCAATAACAGAATTGAGTTGTTCGCTGTAGGTTGTTCCAGTTGTTGGCACGTCGTTCCCCGCACCAGGCGTAACCGTTGCACCGCCAGATTGCCCAACAATGATTGCTCCAGAAGTATTACCTTTAGTGCGTGTGATATTTCCGACCGTGCGACCGTTGCCGAAGGTGAAATTCTGATTGGCCAATGTGCCGCTCCAATCAACACCTTTGTTCGATCTTGGGCTGAGAGTCGTTTCCAGAATCTTCGCTTCGATGAGCACCTGTTTGGTCTGCGTGTCGAGGCGTTCGATGAGCTTTTGCACTTCTTCGTGCTCTTTCTCAGTGGCCGAGACCACCAACTGACTGGTGCGGATGTCCGCAATCACCTTGCTGCGCTTGTCGGTCAACACTGTGGTCGCAGCGAGCACCGCATTGCTGGGCGACGCAAACTTCAATTGGATGACTTCCGTCTTCAATGGCTCGGCGGCGGCGGGATCTTTCACCGTCACGCGCGCGATCCCGGTTTTGGAATCGGTCACAATCTGCAAACCGTAGGTGGTGATCAAGGCATTCAACGCCTGTTCGGCGGTGAGGTTTTCCCACCGGATGGTGATGTTGGGTTGGGTCTTGATCTGGCCGCGTTCATCGGGCTGGCCATAACCCACTTTGGGATCGAGGATGTAATTGATTCCCGCCTGACGGGCGAGATTATCAATCGCGGTCGTCAACGGCACATCCTGGAATTGGATGAGCGGGATGACGGCGCCCGGGCTGGACGTGGCCGCCGGCGTGGCGGTTTCAGTCACCAGCTCGGGAGCGGCTGGGGCGGTTTCTACGGTCGGCTCGGGAGCCGCCGGTTCGGTCTGGGCGAGTGCCAGGGTGCAGGCGGTCAGCCCGACGAGGGTCACGATGGCAAGTTTGGCTTTCATTTTGTTTTTTCTGTTGTTCTCTCCGTTGAGCTTCTACGTGTTGTTTAGGTACAGCCGCTCAACATGCGAATCGCTTTTAGCAGAGCCAATGCCACGCCCCGGGGAAGCGGCGAATCCGTAGAAATCCCCCGGAAAACCGCGGGTTTGGGGCGAAAGCAAAACAGTCTTGTCCCACTGGTGGACAAGACTGTTTGAACGCGTTGGGCGGTGTTCCCGCCGTAAGATCCTACTCGGTGGCCCCGAGGCGCAACTCGCGGCGGTCGGCCCCGATCTGCAACAGCACCGTGCCTTTGGCCATGTTGATCTCCAGACATTGCACCTTCAGCCGGCCGTTGCGATGAATCACTTCCGCAATTTCACCCGTGGCAAAAGTGGTGGTGTTCACGATGGCCAACGGCTGTTCGGGGGTGCCGGAAATTCCTTTGAGCAGCAGGTCCACCGACAAACTGGGCGAGGCCTTGCCTTTGGCCGATGGATCGACGCCATAGACGCGGGTGGAATTGGGGAAGAACGGATCTTTGCCTTCCGTGACTTTGCGCGGCACTTCAAAGACCGATTGCGGTACCGGTGCCGCGGCAATATCCGCCGCCGTCACGGGCGCGGGTTTGGCCGGCGCCGCCGCACTCGGGGTCAGCGTTTTGGCCGAAACCAGCAGATTGGTTTTCTCGGCCGTCGCCATGTGACTGCCGCCCGCGAACAGGGCGGTTGTTACCAGAAAAGTCAGGGGCGCAGTTTGAATCAGAGATTTCATAGCGACAACGTTCACTGAGGTTTCACGAGAGCGACAATATCCATACGGAACGCGAGTTTGTCGCGATCACTGGCGGAAGGCGTGGAATTGAGATCCAACGATAGATTCACAACGCGCATCAGCGGAAAGCTGTTTTCAAAGTCGGCGATGAACCGCCCGATGTCATGATAATAACCCGTTCCGGCGACCGACACGCTGGTTTGCTTGTAGGGAAAACTCGGCAACAAATCCACATCCTCGGGCTGCGTGACCGCCCCGATCTGGGGAATGTCGAACGCCTTGTTGTCGTAATTGCGTTGGAACCGGCGCAGCGTGCTGTGCATCCAGGAATAAAGATCGCCGGAAGCCATGCCTTTCTCCTTCTCGCCCAGCAATGCCTCGGTTTCCTTGAACGTCGCTTCCACCGTGCTGGACTGCTCCACGGTTTTCACCATTTTTTCCAGCTTGATCTCGGCGTCCTGTTTCTTCTGTTCCAGTTGGCTGAGTTTGCGGTAGCCGCCCTGGATCAGAAAATGTCCCATCGCCGCGAGCACGGCCAGGGTGAGCACGGCCACGCCCAACAACTGTTTCTGTTTTTCCTTGGAGAGTTTCTTGAATTTCATCGCTTCTTTTCGGGATAACGGCATTCCAGAGTGAAAGTAACCACCGCGCGACCGGTGTCCGGCGACAGTTGCGGAGACGAAGAATTTTTCCACGCCACGCCATTCGGACCGAGTTGCTCGCGGAAATACGGAAAGCTGTCAATCGCTTCCTTGATGCGCGTGACCTGGTCGCCCGGCGTGAGCGAGGAATCGGCCCCATCCAACGTCAACAACGTTTGTTCGGTGATGGTCGGCGGCGCGCCCGGAATGACTTTGTTTCCGTTCGTCTTGGGCTTGGTGCCTTCCGTGAAGAGGAAGGTCTGGTCCAGTTTAAGCCGGGTCAGTTGCACGTCTTCCACCGTGGTGCGTTGCAGCGCGTTCAACAGCGCGCCGTTCAGAAAACGATTCGTCGCGAGCGTTTGCAGCGCCACCAGTTTGCGCGTCATGTCGGCGGTCTTGCTCTGCATTTCCACCACCGCTTTGTAGTCGTTGGTGCATTGATTGATTTGGGCGACCACGACGCCGAGGTCTTTATTGACCACGATGGCTTTCAGTTGCAATGAGCTGGCCCAGCCTAACGCCAGGGCGATCAACAACGCCGCCACCCAGGCCACACGCTTGACCGGGTCGCGCCGGCGCATTTCTTCAATGGCTTGTGCTTCCGCCAGGAGATTAAGTCGAATAGGCATAACGAATCAGGATTAGAGAGCGGCAATGGCGGTCCCCACCACCACGGCCAGTTGGGGGGCAATGTGTTCGATTTCGCCGGCTTGTTGCGGCGGCAATTCGAGTTTCAGGAACGACGTCGGATTCCACGTCTTGGTTTCAATCATCAACTCCTGCTGCAACGTCTGCACCACGAACTCCGAGCGGGTCGAACCGCCGGTCAAATAGGCGGCGGCCACCGGCAGGTCTTGTTGGTGCTCGAAGAAATCAATGGAGGCGCGCAACTCGCGGCCGAGCGGCCCGATCACCGATTCCAACACCGGCTGCACCTCGTGCGCCATGCCGACTTTGATGCCTTCCGCTTCCGCGTAGCTGATGTTCATCGCCTCGCTCACGGCGGCCGTCAACCGGTCTCCACCGATGGTCACCACGCGGCTCAGCACCAGTTCGCCGTACTGCAAAATGCAAATGGAGGAGGATTTGTAACCGATGTCCACCAGCGCCACGGCTTGGTTGGTGAAGGACTCAGGCGCCGCCAGTTCGAAAGCGTTCACCGGCCCGACCAATCCCGGCACGATGCAATCGGCCACCAATCCGGCGGCCTTGGCGCCCTCCACGTAGTCATCGATCAACTGCTGTTTGCCCCCGGCCACCAGCACCTTTTGCTTCGGCACGGCCGCGCCGGCTTTGGTCGCATCCGTGGCCCCGGAGGGCAGCAGATGACAATCAAACACGTGATTGGACAAATCCTGTTGCAGATAGTTGCGCGAGTTGTGCTTCAGAATCATCCGCATGTCGTCCACGGGCATGCGCGGCATTTCCACGTGCCGCACGATGGCGTCGTTGACGCCCGTCGTGAGACTGACTTGTTTGGTGCGGGATTCGAGGGCTTGCGTCACGGCGCGCAAATGCTCGGTCAACATTTCAGGCGACATGGCTTTATCGAAGATCGGCGCATCCAACAGCGCGTACCGCGTCAGGACGAAGGAATCACCCCGGCGTTGCATGTGGACGGCTTTGGTGGTCCGGGTACCGAGATCCACGGCCAGGACCTGATCCCGCTTTTTCTTTGTCCCACCGATCGCAAAAGGCAGTGCCATGTGACTTTTTCTATTTAAGTTGTTATGTTCCGTCGGTGTTCCCTCGGCTTATCGCAAGACCGAACCGGAACAACGGCATTCGTCGGACCAAAACTAGCAGATGGTTTGCCATCGTCCCGGGGCCGTTACTAGGTCTGTCCCGGTCCGCAAAAAAACCCGCCAGCAAGCCATACTCAGACCCAAATGCCGCCCCGCATAGCCCCCTCGCCTCCGACTCCTGGTGTCTTCGTGCCTCAATTAAAAACGATGGAGTGTCCACTTTCCGCGCAAGTCTCCGCCACTACTTGCCCGGGGAAACGGTGGCCTGTCGGGGCATTGAAGCGGTGCAATATCGCGGGCGATTCAGGGCCAGCGCGGGCGAAGTGGGGCGCTGCCCCGGGCCCCAACCGGCTTAGGGATATTTGGAGCCGATGACGTAATCGAACTTGCCATCGGACGTGCCGCGAAAGGTCAGCAGCACCAGATTCAATTCCGCCAGTCCCGCCTCGAATCGTTCCGGACTCGCGGTCAGGGTGAATTCCATCAACCCGCCTGCCACCGGGATGAAAGTGGTGCGCGCCTTGCGGGTCAAACCTTCGGACGGCTTACAGGTAAAATCCACGGCTGGCGAAGTCTGACCGACCGCATTCACCGTGTGCTCCAAATTGATGACGGCATCGGCATAATCCGCCAGCACCTGGCGGCGCAATGTCGCGGGCTCCATTTTGCTCCCGGCGGGAACATCGTTTCGCAGTCCCAACACGATCATGCACGTGTAATCCGGACTGGTGAGCTTGATGCGGCTCGGGTCCGAGAGATCCACGCGATAGGATTCCGGCACCAGAAAAGTGTGTTTGGTCAATCCCGCCGTGACGAAAGCGTACCGATGCGGCAGATAGGATCCGGTAACATTGCGTTGCACGTTCACTTCCAGCGCGGGTTTATTGGTAACCGTGACGCTGGGCGCTTCTTCTGGCGTTTCCTCTGCCCACCCTGTTGCGCTCACCGTTACCAGCAGCACACCCACCAGCCACGCCGCGACTACCCGGCCATAGTTCCAATTCCAATTAAGGCGCATTGTAAGTGACGTTGTTGACCGGAACGACATTCCACTTGAAGCGGGACAGTACCGAAACGGTCGGAGTGCCCGGCGGCAGTTTGTTTACGTTCAAAAAATTCTGGTCGAAATTGAAGTTTCGATTGGGTGCGTTGTAGTAAACGCCCGGATTCTGAAACTGCGTGTTGGCGCGAACGCTGTTATACAAGTTCACCAACGACGTGTTTAACGTCAGTGTTCTGCTCCCCCAGTCTTCGATCAGCCGCGGCATGTTATGCACCCCGCCGCTCCACTGCCCGGAAGCGGTGCCCGTGGAATAGACCGTTCCGGCGATGATGGCCGCATTCACGGTGGTATTTGCGGCGTTGCGCGAACTGTGACTGAGGTTGCTGCTGTCATTGTCCCGCCAATCCGGCGAAAGCACGGTCAAAGCGTCGCCAACGAGTGACGCTGGAAACGTCGCCGAAGTATTAGTGGTGCCGCGATGAGACGAATTCGGCGCGTTGTAATGTCCCCAGACGTAAATCGGGTTCGGCGTCGCCAGCGTAAATCCCGTGGCCAGGGCCGCACTGGGACCATTGGTGGGGATGACCGCCCCGTTCGTTATGCGCACCGAATAAAGCGTGGAATTGGGCGTCCGGAAATCGCCCACATACATGATGTTCGGATAGGGCCCGGCGGTTGGATGATAACGCGCCAAAACGGTGGTATTCGTCACCAGCCAGCGTTTGAGCAAATCCATGTCAATCTGCGTCGCCTTCACCGTCTTACCCTCCCGAAAATCGGTAAAGGTATTCGTCAACGACAGGAATGGCAACGTGCGCACCAGATTGGTTTGTTCAACCGGAGTCGGCAGCACCGAGTTATACAACAAATTCGTCGTCGTCCCCGTCAGGTTTCCCTGATCTTTCACCGTGAGGGTCACCGTAAGATTGCTCACCAATAACGCCACCGACGCTTTGGTGTAGTACCGCTGATCGCGCATGGAGGGCGAATCCCCGGCTTGGGGCATGTAGAGAATCTCGCGCACCGCCGCCGCGGTGTTATTCGTCCCAATCGGCAATTGCAACGTCGGCACCCCGGTCAGACTCTTGGGATTGCCACTATAGGTGACCGGCCCGGTCATCGAACCGGAAGAATAACCGCCCAGATTGGATTTGATGATGGACGACGTCGTGGAAACCGTGCCCAGGAACTGCAACGAAGAACTCGAGGGTGGCCCCAAACAAATCGTTCCGTTCGCATGGGTGCGACCCCGCACCACCAACGGCGCGCACCACGTAAATTCCAGTTGCCCGTTGAAGAAGATCGCAAACTGAAACGCCGGAATCGTGTCCACGGCGATTTCCTGCTGCACCCCGGCACTCGCGGCATTGAGTCCGTTGAGGGGGCGCGCGTTGGAAATGACGCGGTAAATGCCGCGCCACCCATTCAAGCCGGCATACGAACCATCCAAGACCTGATAAACCTTGTTGGAAGTCATCGCGACGTAGTTCTGGTTGTTGACGCCCTGCGCGTTCCAGA
>CAZKMR010000049.1:0-10002 GCA_964553795.1 uncultured Bifidobacterium sp.
TTCAGCCATCGCGTCGGTGAGGACCTGCTTGATTTCGGACTCCGCATTTCGCAGTGACTCATATTTGCGTAGCGGTTCAATCTCCTTGAGTGTCTTTGCCAGCAGGGTCTCGGCGGCTTCTTGTGATTTCTTGGCTTCGGCATCGTAATGTTCCCGGATGCGATCAGTCTCTAATTTCAATTCTGCGAAGTGTTGATCAACGAGTTGCCGGGCGTTGGCGATGGCTGCTTGAGCCTCCTGCCTCACTTGGGCTGCCTCTGTCTGGATACGAACTGCCTCGGTCTCATAGTGTTTTTGGATGCGCTCGGTTTCCTGATTGAGCGATGTCTGGGCTTCGTTGTGGATGCGGAGCGCTTCAGATTCATAGCGTTGGCGATTGGCTTCTGATTGTTCTCTCGATGAAGCGAGGTCAGTCTTTTGGCGGGCTACTTCATCACGCAGTCGCTGACTTTTGAAAAGCATCACCAAGAACAAAACAAGGAAGACACATGCAAGGATGGCCAGAGTGATTGTCATAGTTGCTGCGTTGAGGAAACGGTGATTGCAGGCGGAGGGATAAGTTTTCCGATCTCGGTTCTTAGCTCATCCCGTAGCTGTCGTGCGACAGCGAGGAGTTCTTTGGCATCCGTGATCTCGGAGCAGACTTGCGGCAAATCCGACGGCGACAGCGGAACGATTCGCTCGAATTCGCCGGACTTGCGAGATGCTTTGGCGTCGCCGCGATGAGTGAAGCTTTCCACTGCATCTGACGGGTCAAGCTGGTCGAAGTCGAGGCGCGTAATCTCCATACGCGACATGGCAACAGACAGGACTGGCTGTTCCTCCGCTCGTCCCGTGCGAGAATCGAGCATATCCACGGATGCTGTCACCAGCACGGTTTCCACCGGAAGCATCGCGAAAACTTCCCGGGCAACCCGCAGCGCGCAGCCGCAGACGTAGTCCTGATAGATTTCATGAAAGCGCGCCTTCGGCATGGATTTGACCGAAAGTTTTCCAGTTGAAGTCAACGTCTTGAGTTCCGATGGGACTGCTTGCTTCCCATTCACCTTGAGCCGGCATTCTAGCAGTTTGGAATTGTGGGCGACAAAATGGATTGCTGACCCAAGATTGGAAAGTTCGGTCAGCCCGCTCAATCCAATCAACGCTTCTATGTAAGCCTTCTCTTCGCCTGCGAGTATCCGGCGTGCGAGAGACTTCATTTGCGCCCATTGAGTTGTTTCGGCGGCGTGAGCTTGTAACGCCTCTTCAAAATCGCGTTCGTCCTGAGCGCGGGCTGCATCAATGGATAGTTGGGGCACGGACATCCGAGCCTTCACTTCAAGGCGGGGGAGTTTTCTTGGCGGGTGAGGCGGCAGGGCGGTCGCAACCTCATGCCAATCCCAGGCACTGCCTCGTTCCTTATGGATAGACAACAAAACCTCCAGGCCGCTCTCGAAGGTCTCAACTTCTAATCGCGCTTGTTCAAGTGCAGAGAGTTTTGCTTGTTCTTTGGCTTGGCGTTCGAGTTCACGGAGACGCTTTTGTGCGTCACGTTGTTGCCGACGCTCGGCGGCTTGAACTTCTCTGAGTGTAGACTTCCAGCCCATGAAGAATGGTGGTGAGATTATGCGGGACATTTCTTGGCCGCAAGAATTGTCGCGCCCTTACAGGGCTTGGAATTTCCTTTGACGATTAACCCAGGGCGTTGCCCTGGGCTATCATCTGTCAGGCTTTCAGCCCTTTAATTCGTGTGAATTTGTGTCCATTCGTTGTTGAAATCGATTCGACACCTCACCTTCAATCCCTCTCCCCGTTCGAGGCGGAGAGGGAAGTTATAGCCCCAACTTCTTAAACCGGTTGTTCACTTCCTTGAAATGGAACCCCAGCGAGCAGAGCGCTTCGAGTTCGCCTTTCTTGAACAGCTTCTTCACCTCGGGATCAAGTTTAAGTTGCTCGACGAAATCCGCGTCATCGCGGCCGGCGTGTTTGACGGCCCACGTTTCCATGGCGGCGTCTTGCACGAGTTTGTAGGCGGCTTCGCGCGTCAGGCCTTTCTTGATGAGCGCGAGCAGGACGGTCTGGCTGTTCCACATGCCGAGCGAGAGGCCGAGGTTCTTCTTCATGTTCGCGGGATAAACGACGATGCCGTCCATCAGGCGCGTGAGCAGGCCGAACATGTAATCGAGCAGCGTGCAGCTATCCGGGAAAATGATGCGCTCGACACTGCTGTGACTGATGTCGCGCTCGTGCCAGAGGGCGACGTTCTCCAGCGCGGCGACGGCGTTGCCGCGCAACACGCGCGCGAGGCCGGTGAGGCGTTCCCACGTGATGGGATTGCGCTTGTGCGGCATGGCGCTCGAACCTTTCTGGCCCTTGGTGAACGGCTCTTCGGCTTCGAGCACTTCGGTGCGTTGCAAATGGCGGAACTCGACCGCCCAGCGTTCGATGCTCGCGCCGACAAGCGCCATCGCGAGTTGGAATTCGGCGTGGATGTCACGCTGCACGACTTGCGTGGCGATGGGCGCGGGTTGAATGCCGAGTTTCTTGCAGACGTAAGCCTCGACGCGCGGGGACAAATGTGCGCTCGTGCCGACCGCTCCGGAAATTTTCCCGACGGCAACGACATCGCGGACGGCTTCGAGACGACGGAGGGCGCGCTGGAATTCGTCATACATCAACGCGAGTTTCAAACCGAACGTCGTCGGTTCGCCGTGGATGCCGTGGCTGCGGCCCATGCACGGCGTGAATTTGTGTTCCTTGGCGCGCTTGGCGATCACGGGCAAAAGCTTCTTCACGGCGGCGATGAGGAGGTCCGCCGATTGCATCATCTGCACGGCGTAACAAGTGTCGCCCACGTCGCTGCTCGTGAGGCCGAAATGAAACCAGCGGCTGGCGTTGTCATTGATGGCCTCGGCGACGGCGGTGGTGAAGCCGATGACGTCGTGATTGAGTGTTTTCTCCAGTTCGCGCTGGCGGGTGACGAGGCCGGGGAGGTCGGCGAACCATTTGTCGCAACCGGCTTTGATCTTCTTGAAATCCTTCGCGGGTACGACGCCTTCCTTCACCAGCGCTTCACTGGCGAGGAGTTCGATCTGCAACCAGATCTTGAGTTTGTTTTCGTCGGTCCAGATGGCCCGCATTTCGGGGCGGGAATAGCGCGTAATCATGCGGGACAATTAAACTGGAAATGGGGCAGGGGAAAAAGGAGGAAGTATCAACCACGGATGGACACAGATGAACACGGATAAAAACAGTGACGCGAATTGCGCTAATTGGTGGAATTCGCGTCGCGCCGTTCTTTCCTCATCCGTGTTTATCCGCGTCCATCCGTGGTTGCAGATTTCCTTTGCAACAGCACGTTCGCCACGGTGACGAGCCCGCCGCCGATGAGCAGTTGCGTGGTGAGAGTTTCGTTGGCGTAACCGATGCCGGCCCAGGCGGAAATCCATGCCGGCAGAAACAACGCCAGCACACTGGCCAGCACGGGTTCGACGCAATAAATCAATCCCGCCTCCGTGGCGGTGACATCGCGTTGCCAACGGTTCATGAACAGGTAACCGCCCATCGTGCAAATCAACACCAGCGCCGCCAACAATCCGCCCGCACCGGGAGACGCGAACGCCTGCCAGCACGCCGCCGCGTTCGGCGCGGTCAGCCACACGCCGGGCGCGGCCAACAAGGCCATGCCCGCGAACATCACGAAGGAAAAACGCAGCGGATTATTGCCAGCGTAACGCGGGCGTTCGAGCCAGAGAATCTGCCCGGTGAACAGTACTGCGGCGATGAGCGTTTCAGTCTCGCCGCGCCCCAGTTTCATGGTGGTAAAGTCCAGTTGCGCCAGGACCGCCAGACCGAGGACGACGAGCACTAAACTGACGAAGACTTTTCCCGCCGGCCGTCGTCGTTGTCGCAACGCCACCCAGAGCACGATAAAGACAATGTAAGTCTGCGTGAGAAAAGCCGACGCGGACGCCGTGGTGTACGCGAGGCCATCCATTTGGAACAGGATTCCGCCCGCGCCAAACAGGGCGAGTCCAAGTCCCTGCTCCCATTCCAGCCGGGAAATTTTTGCGAGGTCACGGCGCAATAAAATTGCGAGCAACAACGCCGCCGCACCGAAACGGCACGTCACCGTCAGCGTGGCGCTGAACCAACTGCCCGCGGCCGGCAGCAGCCGCTGTTGCTCGAGCGTGAGCGCTTTCATGACAGGAAAGCTTAACGCCCAAAATGTCGTCGCCACCAACAGCATGAGCATGGCTTGCTGGCGGCGAGCCGGAACAACTGGAATGGCAGTATCGCTCACGGAAAGTTCAATCGGTTTCGCGCGGCAACGTGGCAACGAATTGTTCCCACAAGCCGCGCTCCACGTAAAGTTCGAGAAAAACCTGCGGGCGTAATTCGTACAGCCCGGTCATGATCCAGCGCTTCTCCGTTTGGTCATCCAACGCGACGCCAAGTTTTGCTGAAGCCAAAACAATCGGCGCCAGCGGATCAGGCGGCGATTCCTCGTACCAACCGACATTTTTGAAATCGCGCAACGACCACGGCAATGGCCAATAACTTTCGGGCGCGATGACTTTGATCACCGTCTCAAATCCTTCCGGCGCGATGCGGGCGATGGCTTTCACTCGCGCCGTGAGTTCGCGTTCATGCGGCGAAGTTTGGGCATACACATAGGGATTCCGCACGTCCGCTGGAAAATCACGCGTCAGCAGCCAGGATTGAAGCCCCAGGTGCAACACGCCCACGCCAATCAAACCGGCCATGAGTCCCCGCGTCAGGCGATCGCGAAATGACTCAATGAGGACCGCCGCGCCCACGCCCGCCAGCAGGATGGCGCCCAACCAGAAGTTCAGCGCGCACCACGGCGTCTTGTAACTAATGACCGTGTAGATGCCCATGAGCCCAAACGTGAAGAAACTCAGAAAGCGCACGAACGCCGGTTGAATGACACGGGCGCAGTTGCCGAAAAAACCCGCGACCACGCCAACCAGCGCGAGCAGGAGAATCACGGCCTCGGTCCAGGGGGGACTTTTGGCCGGATGAAACCAGAGCAGTCGCTCAAAATAAAAATACCAGGGATGGATGTGAGGCGAGTCACCACCCGCGCGACTGAGCCACGGCAAATACGTTTTGAAGGAATCAAGCGGCCCGGCGGCGTTCGTAAAAAACGATGTGAAGAACAACAACCAGACCACACCGCCCGCGACCGCCGCCGCCCCCATGTGTCGCCACGGCGGCGTCCACTTGGCTTTGGGAATCGCGGCCGCCGGTTGGGAGGAGCGCTGCGCGCGCCAGTGATTCCAGATGCGTGTCGCCAACAATGCAAAAAAGAGCGCGGCGAGGGTCAGCACAAAGGTTTCCTTGGTCGCAAACATCAATCCCACCCCTGCCCCGGTCAGCACCGCCCAACTGGTTTTCGGCGTTTGCACATAACGCCAACCCGTCACCAAGGTCAGCAGCGTGAAAAACACCAGCAGCATTTCATGAATGAAATAGCGGCTATAAAACACGAAAGCCGGCGACACCGCTAGAAACAAAGCCGCCCAAATGCTTGCGCCCCGCCCCAGAGCATCGCGCATCAGCACGAGCAAAAGGATTATTCCGACGCCAAAAACGACAGTGACAACGCGGAGTTGGGCGTCAGACAAGTCGCTGGCGTCTTTGGCGCTACCCAGCCAAAGAACCGGCAGTGAGAAATAGTGCAACGCCGGACCGTGATATTCGTGCGGGTCGTAACGGTAGTCGCCCTTTTCCCATAACGCCGCGAGTTTGGTGGCGTTGACCGCTTCGTCGTTGTGCAACGGCCGATTACCAAGCTGCGGTGTACGCAAAAAGAGCGCACCAACAATTGCCAGTAACAGCAAGGCCAGTGCGCTCGCGCGATTCATTTGTTCGGCACAGCGTACACTTCAATTTCCTGCCGACAGTTCAAAGCGCTCAGGTGGCTGCCCTTGGTGTAATCGCGCACATAACGCGCTTTGACGCCCTTGGCGTCGATGACGCGACCGTAGTGCCGCTCGAAATATTCGCGGTCCGTGCCGACGCCGAGCCCACTCGAGTTGTCGGTATCGTTGTTGAACAACGTCGTCACGCCGGTCTTGAATTCTGGATCGTCTGACACCTGCACGATGACGTCGTGCATGACCTGGATATAACGGTGATCGTGCCAAATCGCGATGGCTTCGATGGCGTAGGATTCGCCTAAATCAATCTGCACCCATTGCGAACCTTTTTTCATCTCGACCGTGTCGTAATCGAAGGCTTCCTTTTTGCCGTCGGTGATCTGGTTGAGTTCGCCGGTAAACGGATTCACGCTGCTGGTGACTTCCTTGCCGAGGGCGACATTTTTCGCGCCTTTGGCAATCTTGATTGGCTCGGGCGCCTTGTCGGAATTGGGCTCGATGTTCGTGCCGGCGGGCAATTGTTCCGGCGTGCCTTTCAACGTGGGGGCAGGCAGTTGCAAATTGAGCGCTTCCTTCTCCTGCGCGGTGGCAGGCGAGAGTAAACCAAAAGTGACGAATGTCGCGGTGGCGACACTGACGAGCGTTTTTCCGGCAATCATTTTCATATTCGATGTGCGGCTCAGACTAGCAAACGGGAGGCCGCGTTCAAAACCAAATTACCGACTCTGCGACCGCCACGATTATTCAACGGCCGCCGGCGCCAACGCCAGCACGGCCGCTCGAAGCTGTTGCGCCAATGCTTTGCGTTCGGTGGCTGGGGCGGGGACGGACGCAAAATGCACCCGCGCCCGCACTGAAGTTTTCGTCATCAAATTGATCAGATGCGGCAGGAAGGTCGCGTCGCCCCAATAACAGACGTCCTGCGCGGGATCGCCGTCCGCCAGGGAATACCGCAAGAATCCGACGTTGACCGGATGACGCAACCCCACCGCCGGTTCGAGTAACGAGGACTTGAACGGCAACACTTCGCGGCCATTCCAACTCGTACCTTCGGGAAACAGCACTACGACGTTCCCCGCCGCCAGCGAAGCTTCAATCAACGCATTCATCCGTGCTACATCGCTGCGGCGCGTGCGATCCACAAACAACGTTCCCGCCAACTGCGCAAACCAACCGAACACCGGCCAGTTTTTGACTTCCGCTTTGGAAACGAACACCGCCGGCGTCAGCGACACCAGCACGAGAATGTCGAGATAGCTGAGATGATTGCAAACGAGCAAACCGTATTGAGGCGGCGCACCCGTGAAATCCGTTTGCACCGCGAAGACGCGCAGCGTTCGGCGCGAACACCATTGCAGCCACCGCGACCGGGCCGGCTGCGGCGGTCGTCCCGTGTAACGCAGCAACATTCCGAAAAAGGCCGCGAAGTACAGCAGCAATTCCAACGCGAACCAAGTCGCGCGCAACACAAACCGGAGATACTTGCCCATGCCCTTCTGCACGCGCCATCGGTTACCAGTACTTTGGAAACGCGACAAGGCCATCTCTACCTCGGGCTGGACCTTTGGTGAATGAAAATTCATCTTCCGTTCGCGATTAATTTATTCGGTTCGTGCGACCATGCTCTCATGCGTGCGCGGCATTCCCTCCCTTGGCGCAGATTCCAATCGCGGCTCCAGTCTGCTGCTTCTGGCCAAACTCATTTAAGCTTTATCATTCTTGGGCTCGCCATTGTTCTGGCACAGCCGCGGCAATTGGCGGCCGTCAATTATCAGTTACTCGGCTGGAACAATCTCGGCATGCATTGCATGGACAGTGATTATTCCGTTTTCAGCATCCTGCCGCCCTACAATACCATCAACGCGCAACTCATTGTCGCCGGCAAACTGGTCACCAACGTCAGCGGTTACAGCGTGACCTATCAAGCGGTCGCTGATCCGACCGGCTCGATCAACACGACGTCGGCTGGCAAGGGGAACTGGTTGCAATTTGCGCCGCTGCTCTACGGTGGCGTGGCCGCGAACCAAGGGCTGCCGTTTCCCGGACCGGATTCGTTCTGGATGCCGGGCCCGAACAACGTGCCACAAGGGATGTTGTATGACGCGGGCCTGGATTGGTTCTACGCGTACGGCGTGCCAATCACGCCGTACGATGATGCCGGAAACAAGAACCCTTATCCAATGATGCGGCTGATCGCGAAGAACGGCACGACGCCCATCGCGACAAACGACATCGTGCTGCCGGTCTCCGATGAGATGGATTGCCGGGCGTGTCACGCCTCCGGCACGCAGGTGGATGCGCAGCCTGCCGCCGGTTGGGTGTGGAGCGAAAATCCCGAACGCGACTTCCGGCTGAACATTCTCCGGCGTCACGACGAACAGAATTTTGCCCAACACCATGACCTCTACGTCTCAGCGCTGGCGGCCAAGGGGTTCAACTCGCAAGGTTTGTATCGCGGCGTCGTTGCGGATGGCAAACCGGTGTTGTGCGCCGTGTGTCATGCGAGCGAAGCGCTGGCCACGGGCAGCTACAGCAACATCCCGCCGTTGACGACCTCGATTCATTCCAAGCACGCCAACGTCCAAGATCCGGTGCTGAACCTGACTTTGAACCATTCCGCCAATCGTGAGGCGTGTTATCGCTGTCATCCGGGCTCGGCGACCAAATGCCTGCGCGGCGCGATGGGCGGGGCGATCGCCAGCGACGGTTCGATGGCGATGCAATGCCAGAGCTGTCACGGCAATATGAGCCACGTCGGTCGCGCCGGGCGCACTGGCTGGCTCGAAGAACCCAATTGCCAGCAATGTCACACCGGCACCGCCACCAGCAATAACGGTCAGATTCGCTACACGAGTTGTTTTACGGACACCAATCTTTGGGTGGAACGCGTCGCGGTGAATCAAACATTTGCCACCCCATCCAACACGCCGCTCCCGGGTATTTCGTTGTACCGCTTTTCCGCCGGACATGGCGGGCTGCAATGCTCCGCCTGCCATGGTTCGACCCACGCCGAATTTCCCGCCACCCATCGCAATGACAATGTGCGCAACGAAAAAATCCAGGGCCACGCCGGCGTCATGGTCGAATGCACGTCCTGCCATACCTCGATGGCCGTCAACAACTCGACGGCGCGTGGCGGTCCGCACGGCATGCATCCCGTCGGATCAAGCTGGGTGAGCGGTCATCATGATTACATTGGCAACCTCGCCAATTGCCGAAGTTGCCACGGCACGGATTATCGCGGCACGCCGTTGTCCCGAGCGCAGGCCAGACGCACCATCAACGTCAGCCTCGATGGCACTCCCGTAAGTTTCCCGGTTTATCGTGGCGCGGAGATTGGATGTTACAACTGCCACAACGGCCCGTTCCAAAGCAGCCCGAGTCCTGCTTCCAATCCGATGGTGAGCAACCTCGCCACCAATACGCTCAACGATTCGCCGTTGGTGTTCGCATTACCGGTCGCCGGAGCGGGCGCGGTGGCTCGGATCATCGCACAGCCCGAACATGGTTCGGTGGGCGTGGTCAACAATACCGCGACCTACTTTCCGGAAGCGGGATTCGTGGGCCCGGACCAGTTTACCTTTGCCGCCTATAATGGCGCAAAGAACTCGTTGCTGGCGACAGGAACCGTAACGGTGGCGCAAGGAACATTCAGTCTCAGCGCCAAGGCACTTGTGCCGCCGAGTTACCCCGCAAAGTGGTCCGCACCCTTTGTCGCGAGCGTCACTCCCGTAAATGTGAACGCCATCCCGACGTATGTTTGGAACTTTGGTGATGGCTCGCCGATTAGCACAAATCAATCGCCGGCTCACGCGTATGGCATGCCGGGCCAGTTCAACTGGAGTTTGTCGGCGACGGTATCTTTTGGCGGCAATACCGTGGTAACCAATATAAGCGGCGTGATTTCCATCGGCACTCCGTTGCAACTCGTCGCTCAACCGACCGGGGCGGGAGGCGGAATTTCGCTTAGCTGGCCGCAATCACTTGCGGACGCCCTCGTGGAACAGACAGAAACGCTTGGTCCGAATGCCGTTTGGACCGTGAGTACGAATGCCGTTTTGCGCAACGCCGAAACGTTCTCCATCCATGTTCTGAATGGGGGAAACCGTTTCTTCCG
>CAZKMR010000049.1:10102-33497 GCA_964553795.1 uncultured Bifidobacterium sp.
GCAACGCCGAAACGTTCTCCATCCATGTTCTGAATGGGGGAAACCGTTTCTTCCGGCTCCGAAAGCTCTAGCGATCCGCCGCCCGGCTTCCTCACGGGGCCAATTTATCCAGACCAATTTTTTACGTAGCCAAAGCTTCCCAGGTTGCCGGAGTTTGAGCTTCGATGCGCGACGTCGCGTTTCGGTTATTGCCCACGCTGGTGAATTCCATCGCTTCCATCGTCAATCCGGGCCCAAAAGCCATTGCTGCGCCCGGGACAGTTTGAGCGGGAGCATGGCGGAGGAGTTGTTCGAAGACGAATATGACCGAGGCCGAAGACATGTTGCCAAAATCCGAAAGCACCTTCCGCGCAGGGGCGATTTGTTCCGCGTTCAGCCCGCAAGCCGCTTTCACGGCATCGAGAATCGCTCTGCCCCCGGGATGAATCGCCCACAGCGATTGCGGGTTACGGCGGGCGGGTTCGAACAATTCGGGATCGCGCGCAATAAAGTCGCGGATTCGATCCGGAATGCCGGCGTCCAACGTCATCGCGAATCCCTGATCTTCAACGACCCAGGCCATTTTATCCGCGTCGTCCAGGCTGAGTATGGTTTCAAAAGAATCCAGTCGAAAACCTTCCGGTTTGGCCGTGATGAGAGAGGCCGCGCAGCCGTCGCTGAACAACATCGAAGCGACGAACCGGTCCAGCGGCGCGTCCTGTTGCAGGTGCAACGTGCAGAGTTCGAGATTGATCATCAGCACCCGCGCTTCGGGATCGGCGCGAACGATTTCGCTCGCGTTGCGCAAGCCGGTGATGCCCGCGTAACAACCCATGAAACCAACGATCGTGCGATGCACACCGCTCGGCAACTTCAGAACGCGAATCAAATCCACATCCAAGCCCGGCGCATAAAATCCAGTGCAAGACGTGATGACCAGATGCGTCACCGATCCGAGATCAACGCCGCGTCGTTCCAGGTTACGCACCGCTTGTTCGGCCAATCGCGGCGCTTCCTGCTGATACACTTTCATGCGCGCCGCCGTACCAGGAAACTTACCGATCTCATAAAACGCCCCGGAGCCAGGCGCGCCAATGACGTTCGTCAAAACTGTGTGCCGTCGTTCAATCCCGGAACGTTTCGCGATGAGCCGCAGCTTGTTCACCACCTCGGGATCAGAAATCCACGTCTCCAGCGTGGCGAGAAATTCCTGTTGCGATTCGTTCGCCGGCACCGCCGTGCCGATTTCGTTCAAGTAGGCGTGCGTCATAAAGATCAAATCAAGTAAGGGCTTTCATCATGTTCCAGACAGCCTGCGCGGGAGAATAACTGTTTCCCACCAATCCGATGAACGCATCACCCACCCCGGCTCGCAACGACAGCGCCCGATGCACCGCATCGCTTAAGTGCGGGCGACGAATGATGGCCTGAAACGCGCGACAACAAAGTTGCTTACCGCGATGTTGCCGGCGGCGGCGTTGGGCGTAGCGCTGCAACGCGTCGTTGAGATTCGCGGCCCGCGCGTCCGCCACTTCTTCCGCCAAGGCCCGGGCCGTCCAAAGCGCCTGATAAATTCCTTCGCCCGTCAGCGGATCAACAAAACCAGACGCATCGCCAATCAGCGCCACCTTTTCGGCAATCACATTCCGCACGCTCGCCGCCGCCGGAAATGTGGCGCGGACTTTGGCGACATCCGTTAACGGTGCAATCCGCGCTTTCAAATGTGGCGACGCTTGCGTGCGTCGATTGATGAACTCCATCGCGCTGACGCGTTGCAACTCCTGCGGATTGCACAGCGCCGAAATGTTCAGCGTGTGCGTGCCAATCGGGTTCAATCCGATATACGTGCCGTCCTTGAACACATGCATTTCGCCGTAGGGTTCGGTCGGCGTGAGACTGGGCACATCCACGTGCAGGGCGACGCGTTCCTGCCACGGCGCCGTAGCAAGACCCGTTAATTTGGCAACGCGCGATTTCCGCCCGTCCGCGCCGATGAGCAAGCGCGTCGCAATCGTTTTTCCGTTCGCCAACTCAACTTTCCATCCGTCGGTAATACGATTGAGATTTTGCATTCGCGCGCCCATGCGAATCGTTGCGCCCGCCTGCGCTGCGGCAGCGAGAAGCGCGTTGTCGAATTGTGGTCGTAGCAAGGAAATGCCGAAATCCGGAATGTTCAAATGCTGCGGAAAACGCGTGCGTAACAGCTTTTCGTTCGGCGCGACCAGCACCATTCCCAGCAACGATCTCATGCCACTTGTGATCGCGTCGCACAAATCCAGTTCTTGAAGCAACGCCACGCCGGCTGGGCAAAGATAAGCGCCGCAAACGCGTTCGCCCAATTCTTCCTGCGCCTCGATGAGCGTGACGTTCCGGCCCGCTTTGGCGAGCAACAACGCGGCCAACCCGCCGGCCGGCCCGCCGCCCACGATCAGGATGTCACAAGTGGATTCCATCAATGCTTCGAAGTTTCGCGCTGAACGGCGACATGCGCTTTAACGACCACTCTATCCGCCACGGAAATGGCGCCGAACATCACCGAAGGCGGCGCCAGCTTAAACGCTTTCAGCGACACGTCGGTTTGCAAATCAAACTCCCAGCCGTCGGACAATGCTCGCGGATTCATGGTTTTCGCAGTGGCATCTTTCGTGATGCCACAAAACGTTAATACTATCGGCAGCGAGCCCGGCTCGTTCGTAATGCTGCTCGGCACTAATTGTGCACCACGCAACGGCGCATTCGTTACCGCGACCACCAGATGCGGATAGCGATCCGATTGAAACATCTGGTACATGTTCGCGTCGCGTTTCGCGTGATGAGTGCTGAGTTGTTTGGGACGAATTTCAATCCGCGAATTGAGCACGGCCACGCCCGCCGCATTGGTTTCACAATAAACCACCACTGGCACATTCGTGATATCGCCGGTGAAACCGTGCAGGGTGGAATCACCTTCGAAGAGCACGTTACAACTGCCGACGTATTGTTCTGCCGCGCGAATCGGCGCATTGCTCGCGCACAAAACTAGACCCGACACGATTGCCGCCCGAAAAATTGAAAGCTGTTTCATGATGAAGAAACCGGCGCAAGCGAAGCCTCACCGACAGGTGATTGTTTTGTTGTCGGCCAGCGCAACCAGCGGCGCGCGGCATTCAACGCGGGGATATATTGCCAGTACGGTTTGCGCAGCGGCAGATACTGCATCACCGACAACGCCGTTTGTGTCAGTCGCGCGTGGCCTTCGCACGACAACATGACTTGCGGTTGCGACCGCTGAAATTGCCGCAACCGCGCCTCCAGCCAGGCTGGCGGCGTGTGTTCGGAATAGAAAAACGGCACGTCGGCGTGTTGCACGCGACGGCGTAAACTCTCGGCGCTAAGTCGCCCGCGATCCAACTCATCGCCAATCGGACTACCAGGATAAATGCGAATGCCGGATGTGATGTAAACCGCGTTCGGCGACGGAACACTTTGCGCGATGAACGAAAGCGTTTGCTCGACGGTTTCCGGTGTTTCGCCCGGCCCGCCCAACAGAAAAACCCAGAGTGCGCGGATGTCGTGACGTTGCAGCGCGTCAGCGGCGGCAAACAATTTGTCGCGGCGATAATTTTTCTGATAACTCGCGAGCATCGCGTCCGCCGCACTCTCTGCGGTGAGGATCACGCTGCGAAAACCCAGTTCGCGCATCAACGCCAGCAGTTCATCGGGCAGTTGCAGTGGCGTGATTCCCGTGCCGACATAATTGGCGTGCAGCTTGCGATCCCGCAGCTTTTTCAAAACCGCGATGGCATGGCGCGGCGGCAAATTGAACGTGCTGTCCACAAACTCGAAATCACCAACGCCACGCTCCAGCGCACCTTCGATTTCATCCGCGATGGCCTCGGGATTGAGAAAGCGATAACGCGTGCCTTCAATTTGCCCATAAGTGCAATACGAGCATTTCAACGGACAACCGCGCTTGGTTTGCACTGGATAACCGGCGTCACCGCGCAGATATGGAGCAAAATTCTCAACCCAGCGATAAAGCTGCGGCGCGGGCAAGCGCTCGGGCAGCGCAACGCGAAACGGCGTTCCCTGCTCATCCGCGCCAACGATTTGCGGGAGCACTTCGCCCGCTTCGAGTCGCGCGATGAGTTGCGGCAGACTTTCTTCGCCCTCGCCCAGCACGAGATGATCGCAATTCACCGTGCACGCCACGCGCTCGGGTTCAACCGTGCCCGCCGGACCACCGACGATCGTTCTAGCGCGCGGCACGAAGCGCCGCACGGCGGCAATCATCTCCGCCGGACTCTGTAAATATGTTTCCAGCGCGTGAAAGTCCGAGTTATCGAGATTACGAATACCCAGCGCGACGTAGTCGGGCTGCCAGGTGCAAAGCAAGCTTTCCACCTGTTTAAGCCCGCGCTTGGTCTGCGGCGGATCAATGAAACGCACCTCGTGACCGGCACGTTCCGTGGCAGATGCGACGAACGCCAGTCCCAGTGGCGCCACGCGATAAGGCCGCGTCGTTTCGTTCGCGTTGACGAACAACACCCGCCGCCGCTCCGATATGGAATCGGTTTGAGTCATTTACTCGCCCGTAAAGTAGTTCAATCTCAGAAAAAAAGCCTGCGCTACCGGGTTAAAAAATTTTAAGCCCTGGCCCGGTGACTCATCCGACCGCCGCTCCAATGAGCCCGGCAAAAAGAAAGGGTCATGAAAAAAATGCGCCTCGGCCCGACCATCTCGAGCAACACCTCGGTTACCTTGCGTAAAAATTTTTTAATTATGTACCCGAAATCCCGGTTGTTAGATTAATCGGGAATTTGAACACCTTTCGATTTCGTATGCGTTTCTGTTTTTTCGTTTCCGCGTTCGTGGCGGTAATTCTCGTTCAAGCAACAAAGATCCCAGCCGAACCGATCATCAATGAGTTTCTTGCCGCCAATCTTTCGATTCATCCGGACAACAGCGATTTCGAAGATTACTCCGATTGGATTGAACTGCATAACCCCGCCGCCACCAACGTCGCGCTCGCGAACTACTTTCTGACCGACGATCTCGCCCAGCCGTTCAAATGGTTGCTTCCGACCAATGCCATCATACCGGCGAATGGTTACTTGATGATTCGCGCGGATGGTTGGGATGCGGCGACCGACGAAACCCATGTGCGCGGTTATTGGCCGTGGGGCAGCACGTTTCAAACGCGCCGCTATCATGCGAATTTCAAATTGAGCGCCGATGGCGAGGAACTCGGGTTATTCCGCACCACGCTGCCGCCGCAGGATGTTTCGCTGATTGCCGCGGGGGCGGTTTGGAAATATCGCGATGTCGGCACAGCGCCGGCGACGAATTGGACAACGCTCGCCTACGATGATTCCACGTGGGCGCAAGGCCCAGCGCAGTTGGGTTACGGCGATGGCGACGAGGCTACGGTGATCAGCTATGGGACGAATGCCAGCAGCAAGTTTCGCGCGACTCAATTTCGCCGCCATTTCAATGTCACCGATCCGAGCCGCCTGGGGAACATTCGCTTCCGCGTAAACGTGGATGACGGCGCGGTGTTCTATTTGAACGGAACGGAGTTCGCCCGGTTACGAATGCCCGAAGGGCCCATCACTCACACGAATCTGGCTAATAGCCAACCGCCGACGGAGAACGCCTTTGAAGTGGCGGAGTTGCCTCGCACGCTGTTGGTCGCCGGCGACAATGTGCTCGCCGTTCAGGTGCATCAAGTCACTGCCAACAGTTCGGACTTGAGCTGGGACGCTGAATTGATCGCCGCCGAAATCACTGGTCCCGCCATTCTCGTGGACTCAGTGACGTTTGGCCTGCAAACCACGGATGTTTCGTACGGGCGCAATGCGACCAACGGCTGGTCTTTCTTCGGCTCCCCGACTCCGGAAGGACCGAACACCACCGAGCCGCTCACGCAACTCGCCCACGCGCCCGCAGTGACGGCGTCGCTCGCCAGCGGTTTTTATTCCGGCGCACAATCCGTCACGTTGGCCGGCACGGGAACATTTACGACGATTCGTTACACCCTGGATGGCTCAATTCCCGGAGCGACGGCACCGATTTACAGCGGCGCACTGAACATCACGAACAACACAGTTTTGCGGGCGCGCGCTTTCACCACCGGACAAATTCCCGGCCCGGTGCTGACGCGTTCCTACTTCGTGGACGAACCGACGGATCGCACGTTACCCGTGCTGTCGTTTGTGGCTGATCCGGCGACGTTGTTTGACAACGTCATCGGCATTTACAGCAACGACACGCCGTATGTTTACAAGGGTCGCGAGATTCCGTTGCGGGTGGAGTTTTTCGAAACCAACGGCACGACCGCTTTCGCTGTGAACGCCGGCCTGCGCATCGGCGGCGAGAACATCTGGCGCTTTGCGCAAAAGCCGTTGAACCTGCATCTGCGCGGAAAGTACGGCGACGACTTAATCGCCCACCAGATCTTCCCGGGCGAAGCGGTCGGAGCTTTCGGCAAGCTGAACGTTCGCAACGGCGGCGACAATTGGGCGCTCGATATGTTACGCGACGCCATGATGGCCCCGATCATGCGCGGCCAAACGGAGAATGATCTTTCTTCTTATCGCCCCGCCGTGGTGTTCATCAACGGTCGCTACTGGGGCATTCACGACATTCGCAAACAATTCGATCCGCTCTTCTTCGCCAACGAACATCAATTGCCCGAAGACAGCTACGATCTGGTGCAATACGCGCACAATGAAAACGGCGTCACCGTTCTGATGGCCGACACTGGCAACACGGATTCCTACGAAGCATTTCACGCGTTTTATACCACGCACGACCTCGCGCAGCCAACGAACTACGCGACGATGCAAACGCTGATGAATGTGGATTCGTTCATTGATTACGTCGTCACGGAAGATTTCGGCGTGAACACCAGTTGGAGTCATAATCGGGAATTCTGGTGCGCCCGCGCGCCCGGCTCAAAATGGCAATGGAATGTGCCGGACTTTGATCGCTGCTTCGATGCGCCGAACGTGGCGAGTTCATTGATTGATGATTTTCGTGCCAGCTACGCTTTGTTTCAGGCGCTGGATGACAACACCAATTTCGTCAATCGCCTCTTACAACGTTATGCCGCGCATCTCGGCAGCACGCTGCACTCGAATCGCATCGGCGCCATCCTCGACGCCTTATCAACCGAGGTGGATGGCGAAATGCCGCGGCACATTGCGCGTTGGGCCGCCGCGGGTGGGATTCCGTCGCTCGCGTCGCGGCAGGGGCAACTCGACGAGATTAAACAGTTCGCCGTGGCCCGACCCGCTTATGCGGTCAGCCAATTGCAAACGCAGTTAGGCCTCGCTCCCGGCCTCGCGAATCTGGCGATCACGATCGCCCCGCCTGGCGGTGGCAATTTGCGCATCGCTGGCGTGCCGATGACGCCGGAGTTCAACACCACGATGAGCTTGTTCAAAAACACGCCGGTGGAAATCACCGCCGAGCCGGCACCGGGCTACGCGTTCGTGAGTTGGAGCAATGGCGAAACCAATCCGACCATCACGCTCACGTTGACAGCGGATGCAACGCTCACCGCTAATTTCCTGCCCGGAGCGGAAACCATTCTCCCCAGCGACATCACGGCGAACACCTCCCTCACCGCCGCCAATTCGCCATACACGGTTACAAATGACTTGGTCGTGGCGTCCAACGTCACGCTCACCATCGGACCGGGCGTGCAATTTCGCATGCCGCCCGCCGCGAGCATTTATGTTCACGGCACGTTGCTGGTGAACGGCACATCTAACGCACCCGTGGAAATCAAGTCGCGCCAAACCGGTCGCCCGTGGGGGAATCTGAGTTTCGTCAACACCACCGGAAATTCCGTGCTGTCCAATCTCACGATGCGCGACGCGACCGCCAGCCGTCGCGATCCCGTGAATCTGAAAGCAGCCATCTCCGGATACAACTCGACGGTCACATTGGACGGCGCGGACATTGACGCGTTGTTTCCTGTGTTCACGCGGTTCGGTTCGACCACGCTGCGCAACAGCCGCATTCACATTCAATTCACCGGCGACGGCATCAACATCAAATCCGGTGCGGGCGTGGTCGAGAACTGCACCTTCACCGGCGCGGCAACCCCGGACACAGACGCAATTGACTTCGATAACGTGCTCAACGGGATCATTCGCGGGAATCGCATTTACGCGTTTCGCGGCTCGAATAGCGACGGCATTGACGTGGGCGAGGGTTGCCAGAATCTGCTCGTGGTCAGCAATCGCATTTACCACATGTTCGACAAGGGCATCTCCGTTGGTCAGGCCTCGGTCGCACTCATCCAACGCAATCTGATCGTCAACTGTGACATCGGCGTCGGCGTGAAAGATTTCGGCTCGACCGCGCGCATCAACCAAAACACCTTCGCGCGAAACAATGTCGGCGTGGCGGTCTATGAAAAAAATCTCGGCAACGGCGGCGGCATCGCTTACGTCACGAACAGTATTTTCTCTCGCACGAAAGATGCCCCTGTCACCGTTGATGCACTCTCCGTGTTGGACGTGCGGTATTCATTGTCGGACACGCTGCCACTGGTGGGTGCGAATAATTTACTCGCCGATCCGTTGTTCACCGATGCCGGTAATTACGATTTCTCGCTGACGTCCAGCTCGCCCGCGCGCAATTCCGGTGATCCCGCCCAACCGCTGGATGGCGACGGCACGCGCTCCGACCTGGGGGCGTATTATGCACATCTTCCGGGCGACTACCCGTATCTCGTCCCAAATCTCGTGGTGGTGAATGAGGTCATGTCGCACTCGCACAATGCCCTGCCGGACTGGATTGAACTCCGCAACAACAGCGCGCAGGACCTCAACATCGGCGGCTGGTACCTGAGCGACAATGCGAACACGCCCATGAAGTATCGCATTGCCGACGGCACGATTTTGCCGGGCAATGGTTACCTCGTGTTCTATGAAGACCAACACTTCGGCGCGAGCAGCAGTGACTCGGGCGCGTTGATTCCGTTCGCGCTGAGTGAGAATGGCGAAACCGTGAATATCTTCGGCCCGTCCGATGGCGTTCGCCCCGATTACACGGAGCAGGAAGATTTTGGCGCGGCAGAAACCGGCGTCAGTTTTGGTCGCTACTACAAAGCCAGCACGGCCACTTACAATTTCGTCGCGATGACCACTCCGACGCCCGGCGCTGCCAACAGCGCGCCGTTGGTCGGACCGGTGGTCATCAGTGAAATCATGTATCACCCACCCGTCGCGGATGCCGAATATCTCGAACTGGCGAACATCACCACCACGCCCGTCACGCTCTTCGACAGCACCACTGGCACGCCTTGGAAAATGACCCAGGGCGTCACGTATGAATTTCCGGCAGCGCCACCATTGACGCTGGCAGCAGGCGAGAAAATCCTGGTGGTTCGCAATAGCACCATCTTCGCGCAGAATTATTCTCCCGCGCCGGGTACGCGCATTTTCCAATGGACCTCGGGAAGTTTGGACAACGGTGGCGAGACGATTGAAATCTCAAAACCCGGCGACACCAATAGCCTCGGCGTCCGCCAATACATTCGCGTGGACCGCGTGGATTATTCCGATGTTGCGCCGTGGCCGATTGGACCAGACGGCAGCGGCACAAGTCTCGGACGCATCAATGAAAGTGCGTACGGAAATGATCCAGCCAATTGGGCGGAAGCTGCGGCGACTCCCGGACAAACGAGTTACCAGCAATGGTCGGGCAGTTTGAGTTTCCCGGTCGGCCAAAGCGATCCCGAAGACGATCCGGACGGCGACGGGTTGAAGAATGGTTTGGAATACGCCTTGGGTTTGAATCCCCTGCTCCCGTCCACCATCGCGCTGGATTGGACCGTGGACGAACAAGCCGGCATTGCGTACATCGCTTTCACCCTTGAGGTAAAGCGAGCGGACGTCGGCTACGTGATTCAAAAAGCCACCGCCGCAAATCTGAGCGCGTGGCTGGATCTGAACACCACTGTTGCCGCGGGTTCGGGCAATTCATCCATCGTCACCGCCGTGGACCTCAATCAGAATGCCGCCGGCTTTTATCGCTTGGCCATTCGTTTGTTCAATCATTGAGTGGAGGCCGGGCTCTCCGATTTCAGTGCCGAGCCCGAGGCGTAGATGAAATTATTTTCATCTCGCATTCATCGAGCCTCACAGGCAACGCTCTAAACTGGGGCGTGGATCAAAAACCAGCAGCTACAGCGAAAGATGAGATTAGTTCACCTACCGACCCATCCGTCTCGGAACAGGCTTTCCATTCGCGGCGCGAGGCCTTAAACGTGACGGGCATGCGCATTCTGTTGGCCGAAGACGTCGGCAAAGTGGCGGAACACGTCCGGCAAGGCCTGTCCGCAGAGGGCTATTCCGTGGACGTCGCTGCCGATGGCGACGAAGCGCTGTGGCTGGCGGAGATTCATCCCTACGATGCGCTCGTGCTCGACGTCATGATGCCTGCCAAAGATGGCTTCACGGTCGTGCGTCAACTGCGTCGCAAGAACATCACTGCGCCCGTCCTGTTTCTCACATCCCGCGCCGAGGTGGAAGATCGCGTACGCGGCCTGGATGCCGGCGGCGATGATTATCTCACGAAACCTTTTTCCATGGCGGAACTCCTGGCGCGCCTCCGCGCCCTGCTGCGGCGCCAACGCCCGCAAGCCACCAATGTCGTCCGCGTCGCCGATCTGGAATTGGATTTAATCAGCCATCACGCCATGCGCGCCGGAGAAAAAATCGAACTCACGCGGCGCGAATTTGCCTTGTTGGAATTCCTCATGAGCGCTTCGCCCAAACCGGTCAGCAAAACCGCCATCGTCGAACACGTCTGGGATCAGCACTTCGATTCGGAAACCAACGTCGTGAACGTTTACATCAAACATTTGCGGCGCAAAATTGACCGGCCGGAGTGGAAGCCGCTGTTGCACACGGTGCGCGGCGTGGGCTTCGCCGTGCGGGAGGACGCGCCGTGAAATCGCTGCGCTGGCGGCTGGCGGCGTGGTTCGGCGTCAGCGTTTTGCTGCTGCTGACGGCGTTCACTGGGTTCACCTACTACTTCCTCCGGTCGGAACTGCATAACAAGAATTGGCAGCAGAATTATCCGAATCATCCGGACTGGAAGCTGCACGGCAGCTACTCGGAAGCGGAAGTGGCAGACATCATGGAGGAGTTGATTGAAATCTCGCTGCTCTACGGTATTCCGCTCGCCATCCTGGCGGTGATCATCGGTTTTGCGCTCTCCAGCAAATCACTGCGGCCCATCGCGCATCTTAACGAACAATTGCAAACCATCCGCGCGCCGGATTTATCGCGACGCATTGACCTGCCGGAAGTGGACGCGGAGTTTCGCGGCCTGGTCACGCATCTGAACGCCCTGCTCGGTCGCGTGGAACACGCTTACACCGACATGAGCGAATACGCCGCGAAAGTGACGCATGAACTGCGCACGCCGCTGGCCATTCTGCGTTTGAAAGTGGAACAAGCGGGCGACCGCATTTCGCCCGAACTGGCTGAACAATTGCAAACCGAGTTGCACCAGATCACCCACGTCATTGACCAATCGTTACTAATCGCCAAAGCCGATCAAGGCCGCCTGAAATTACAACCGAGCACATTCGATCTGGCGCAATTGGTCGGCGATGTGGCAGAGGATTTCGCGTTACTCGCGCAGGAGAACGATCGCCTGGTGCGGCTGCTTCCCATGCGGCCCAGCCCGGTTTGCGCGGACGTGAAACACGCACGCCAGATTCTGCACAATCTCTTCACCAACGCCCTCAAGCACGGACAGGGAAACATTCTGGTCCGCCTGACCCAGCGGCGCGGGCGGGTCGTGCTCCTGATTGCCAACGGACTGCGCCCGCGTTCGTCACCGCAACCGGAAACATTGGGACTTGGGTTGCGCGTCGTGGCCACACTCCTCAGCCTGCAACCGGAAATTCAATTTCACCGCCGCTGCGGCCAAAAACTCTATTGCGCTCGATTATCGTTCCCGATGACGGATGCAAAACCTGTCGCTGCCACCAGACAAGTCACTCTGGCGGTTGCGGGTGATCCGGGAATTTAAGCGACAACCCGCGATCATTTCGGGAGCGCGTCCGGGAAATTTTAACTCTCCAGAAGTCGCCCCAGCGCCGCGAACAATTCGTCCTGCCCCGCCAAATCCCGACACTGTCCCGCGCTCGTCACGAGACCGAAACCCGCGCCAAACGCCGGACCATTCGCCACGCACGCATCCGTTCGACAATCGCGCAACTGATTTTCCGCCGCACGAAGAACGCTGGCGCGATCCCCGTCCACCTCAAATTTCCAGCCGACGAGTTTCGCTTTGGGATACCACTCGCGCAGTTTGCTGATGAGTTTTGGCGTAGGGACCAATTCCGCGAGCAACGTGCCTTGCCGCGTGGAAATCTTGCCGGATTTAATCTCGCTCAACTCACCCTGCTCCGAACGCAACCAGACTTTGCCAAAAGTGAAATCACTCACCGCCGCCGCGTGAAACACCGCGCCTATGTCCAGTTGCGCCATTGCCTGCAATTGCTCCATGAGATTCGCCGTCGTGGAAAACGGCTTCACGCGCATCGCCTTAAGTTCGCCGCAATACGTCGCCTGCTCGCCGCGCAACAACGTGACGTTGTGGCCGCGGGCGGTGAGGAAGTTGGCGAGTTCCGTCCCGAGGCGGCCCGTGGAAAAGTTCGTGAGCCGACGCACGTTATCCATCGTTTCATAAGTAGGCCCGGCGGTAACGACGCAGTTCATGGGCGCGAGGATGTAAAATTCAAAGCAATGCTTCAACTCCGCAAACGGGATCAATCAATTGTGAACACTTCCCGCTTTCCTGACCGGCAATTTTGCCTATCGTCTTCCGCGCATGGCTGGCTCACCGACAATGACCCGCGAAACAATTCTGAAAGCGTTGCAAGCGCTGTCAGATGAATTGGCTCATCATCACACCACGGGCGAACTGTGCTTGTTCGGCGGCACTGCCATGATGCTCGCTTTCGCGGCGCGACCCGCCACCAAAGATGTGGATGCGATCTTTCAACCCACTCAATTGATCCGGGAGGCAGCCCGACGAGTCGGAGACAGCATGGATCTCCCCGAAGGCTGGTTGAATGACGCCGCAAAAGGCTTTGTTTCTTCCCGGCACGAAACCATCTCCACCGGTTTGCCCCAGTTTTCGAACCTGCGCCTGACGATGCCCACGCCGGAGTATCTGCTGGCGATGAAATGCATGGCATCCCGAATTGGCGCGGTTGAAGGTGAAACCGACGATGTTGCGGACATCCGATTCCTGATCCGGCATCTGAAACTCGCGTCGGCTGCCGCGGTCATGGATATTGTCGCCGCCTACTACCCTAAAAATCAGATCCCCGTAAAGGCACAGTACCTAATCGAGGGCCTATTTGCGGAGGGCGACGTATGATCCCTAAAACTCTGGCTGACGTAGCGCAACTCGCCGCGCGCGGTGAATCGTTCGACCTTTCCTTGCGAAACTTTCTGGATGAGTTTTACGCTCATCCCACCGGCAACGCCATCGCCAGTGAGCCGGAACCCCTGGCCCAGAAAGTGCCCGACCTTGGCCCGGTCGAAGACGCCTATCTCGCGGCCACCGCCGAATGGCTGGCCTGGAAATTCAACCTGCCGTTGCCCGACTGGACACGCGCCGAGCAACGTTCCTTGCGCCGGCCCTGGTTTGCGTCGCCGCTGGCTTCCTTACGCGCGCTGCTTTTGCTCGAAAGTCCCGCCGCGTTTCGGTCCCGAAATCTATTCGTCAGTGAAAACGCATTGACCCGGGCCTGAGTTTTTTATTTGCGATTATGTTTTCGGAAATCAAATCAGTTCACTTTGTCGGCATCGGCGGCACGGCCATGGCTTCGGCAGCGGCGGCGTTGCTGGAAAAGGGCTACACCGTCACCGGCTCGGACAATAATGTTTACGAGCCCATGGCGTCGTTCCTCGCGAGTCGCAACATTCAGGTGATGAACGGTTATGCGGAGAGCAATCTGGCGCATAAGCCGGATCTCGTGGTCATCGGCAACGCCATTTCGCGCGGTAATCCCGAAGCGGAATATTGTCTCGATCACAAACTACGTTTTTGTTCGCTGCCGGATTTGTTGCGCGAATTTTTCATTCGCGGCAAACGCTGTCTCGTCGTCGCCGGCACGCACGGCAAGACCACCACCACCTCGCTGCTCACTTGGGTGTTCGAGCACAACGGGCGCAATCCCAGTTTCCTCATCGGCGGCATTCCGACGAATCTCGGCCAGGGCGCGCGCTTCACCGATAGCGAATGGTTCATCATCGAGGGCGATGAATACGACACGGCGTTCTTCGACAAACGCAGCAAGTTCATTCATTACCTGCCCGAGGTGGCCATCGTAAACAACCTTGAGTTCGATCACGCGGACATCTTCGAGAACCTCGCGGCGGTGCAGAAAACATTTTCGCACTTCATCCGCCTCGTCCCGCGCAACGGTTTGCTACTCGGGAATGGCGACGACCCAAATCTCGCGCCACTGCTCAATGTGAATTTTTGTCCGGTGAAGCGCTTCGGACTGGGCGAGCATAATGCCATTCACGCCACCAATCTTCGCTACGGTCCGACCGCGAGCGAATTCGAGATTCCGAGCGCGAAGTTTCACCTGAACCTGGTTGGCGAACTCAACGTGCGCAATGCTTTGGCGGTGGTCGCGGCAGCGAAACATTGCGGCCTGACAAACAAGGAAATCCAAAGCGCGTTCGACACGTTCAAGGGCATCAAGCGGCGCATGGAAGTGCGCGGTATTTCCGGTGGTGTGACGGTGATTGATGATTTTGGTCATCATCCGACCGCAATCCGCGAAACATTGCGCGCCCTTCGCGTGAAATACGCGAAGGAAAAAATCTGGGCCATCTTCGAACCGCGCAGCAACACGACGCGCCGAAACGTGTTCCAGCAGGAGCTGGCCGATTCATTCGCCGATGCGGATGGCGTAGTCGTTTCTCAAGTCGCGCGCCTGGAACTGCTCAAACCCGAGGAGCGTTTGAATCCCGAGCAATTGATGGCCGACATCAAAAGTGCTGGCAAGAATGCCGCCTATCTGCCGGATGCCGACGCAATCGTCGCGCATTGCGGCACACAGGTGCAGCCCGGCGATGTCGTGTGCGTCTTCAGCAACGGCGGTTTTGGTGAAATTCACCAAAAGCTGCTCGCGCGCTTCGGGCGGAAATAGCTTATGAAAATTATCGGCGCAGTGGGTTTAGTTTGGGCGCTGGCAACGGCTGCGCTGCTGGCTGAAGAAATCAAACCTATCCACAAGCTCGCTCCGACTGAACGCACCGCCCGGCAACAAGCTGATGGGGCGGCAGTGCTGCTGCATCGGGCCGGATTGAGCAACGTGCTCGCATTCGTGGACACGCAGACGGAGATTTTTCCCATCGCGAAACCGAAAGAGGCTCGCTTGCTGCGACGCGAGGAAAAGGAAGTTGTCTGGCAGACGTGGCAGCGGTTTCTGGATTACACGTTGGTGCTGGATTCCACCGAGCGTTATCACGCCGACTGGTGGCGGCTCAAGGGCGAGGCGCGCGAGGATTCATTTCTCATCAGCTACGCCGCGATGCTGGCGAACTATCGCGCCGCGCTGGAGTTCATTCGCGCTGCCGAGCTGAACCCGGAATTGGACAAAGTGCTCAACGATGCAGTGCCCGAACTGGGTTTACCCGCGAACACTTACGCGAAACTCAAATTCGAGAATCTCAATGCCCGCATCGCGACCGAGTTCGCGGCGAGCGAAGTCACGTTGAAAACGTTTACCGGCGGACGCCAACCGCAGTTACGCGCCGCCATCAAAGCGGACGCGGACTATGTTTGGCAGGTTGGCCGTGGCGATGCCCCGATTCTCACTGCGAAGAACGCGCTGAAAGTTCTCCAGCGCGGCGCGGGCTCAGCGTGGTTGCCGATTCAGACCGGCGTGTCCGAATGGATGGGCGACACCAAAGTTTATCGCGTCGGCAAATCGCTGGTCTCACCCGCGCAAATCGAGGCGCTCAAAACCCGGCTTCAGCCGGGCGACATTCTGCTGGAACGACGCGATTGGTATTTGTCCAACATCGGTCTGCCCGGCTTCTGGCCGCACGCAGCGCTTTATATCGGAACGGCCCTGGAGCGCAGCACGTTCTTCGAAAATCCGGAAGTTGTCGCCTGGGTGCGCGAGCAAGGCACGGCGAGCGGTGATTTCAACGCCCTCTTACACGCCCGATATCCGGTCGCGTTTACCAACAGCGCCCGCTTGCAGGAAGAAGATCATTTCGTGCGGATCATCGAGGCGATTGGCGAAGGAGTATCGTTCACTACGCTGGAACACTCGGCGGATTGCGATTCGCTCGCCGCGCTGCGACCAAAGCTTTCCAAAGTGGAGAAAGCGCGCGCGATTCTACGAGCGTTTCATTACGCCGGCCGACCGTACGATTTCAATTTCGATTTTTCCACCGACGCGGAGTTGGTCTGCACCGAACTGGTTTACAAAGCGTACGAACCCGCCGCAGGTTTCATTGGTTTGAAGTTGCCCACGGTGGAAATGCTCGGTCGTCAGGTCGCCCCGGCGAATGAATTTGTGAAGCAGTTCGATTCGCAGGCGGCCAACGGAAGCGAGCAGTTTGAACTGATTGCATTCCTCGACGGAAGCGAACGCAGCAAAAGCGCCCGCTCGGGCACGCTCGAAGAATTCCGCGCCAGTTGGAAACGCCCTAAGTGGCACGTGCTGACCCGCCCTTGACCTTGAGGCACGCGTGTCAGTTTTCGGGTCACTCCGCTTCGGCCTTCAATTCGGAAGCTCTTGAAATGCACGCCAAGAAGCGCGTGGACTGAACTCTGCTTTTCGTCGTTCGACAGTTCGCCAGGAGCAAACTCTGGCGCTGCTCATAACGATGAAAAAAATGTTTTGTTTTCCGCGCGTCGGATTTTTCGCGATGGCTCTCGTCGCGTTCGCCCTCAGTGAAAGTTTATTCGCCGGCAATACCGAAATTGCTTTGGCGAAAACCACTTCCACCGAAACCGGCATTGCCTCCTACTACGGCACGAAATATCACGGTCGCCAGACGGCAAACGGCGAAATCTTCGACATGACTGCACTCACGGCGGCGCATCCGAAGTTGAAGTTCGGCACGAAAGTGAAAGTCACGCACCTGGCAAACAATCGTTCGGTCGTGGTGCGAATCAATGACCGCGGCCCGTTCATCAAAGGTCGCGTGATTGATCTCTCGCAGGCGGCGGCCGAGGAATTACAGATGATTCGCGCCGGTTTGGCGGATGTTAAAATCGAGATCGTCGAGTAAGCAATCGGCTTACGGACAGGTCTTGTGCCATTGGCGAACGTCCACGGCGTCCATACCGGCGGCGCGAATGGCGGTCAGGCCTAAATCCGTGTCTTCGTATGCGCGACAGAGCTTAGGATCTACGCCGATGCGGCGCGCGGCTTCGAGGAAAATATCCGGCGCGGGTTTCTGGTTCTTCACCATTTCACTGGTTACCACCGCGTCGAAGAGATTTCGAATCTTCAGATGTTCGAGCACCTGGCAGATGATTGGTTGCGTGCCGCCGGAAGCGACGGCCATCGGAATTTTGCCGTAATTCTCGCGCGCAATTTCCACCACCGCGTGAATCGGCTCCACTTCGGCCATCAGCGGCAAATACGCCTCCTCCTTTTCGTGCGCCACGGCGATGTGATCCAGCGAACGCCCCTGCTCTACTGAAAGCATCTTCAGAATGTCGCGCGACGGCACGCCGCCGAGCGAATAGAAACGGTCTTCGGGAAAATGCAGGCCGTGCCGTTGCGTGATCATCTGCCACGCGCGCCAATGCAGCGGCATCGTGTTCGCCAATGTTCCGTCACAATCAAAAATCAAACCTTTGGGTGTCATATCATTTCACGGGAATCGAAAACCATTTCTCACTCGTCGCGGGACGATAGGTCGCAAAGCGATCGAATAATTCGGTCACGCTGTTCGCAACGATGAGCGAGTCGCGCAAATCCTGGCGCACAAAACCGGCCGCCACGGAATCGTCCAAGAACCGCAGCAGCGAATCGTAGTAACCCTCAACGTTCAGCAACGCACACGGGAACGAATGCAACTTCAACTGCGCCCATGTCATCGCCTCGAAAATTTCTTCGAACGTTCCGATTCCCCCGGGCAATGCGACAAAGCCATTCGCAAGTTCAACCATCATCTGTTTCCGCTGATGCATCGTTTCCACGAGATGCAATTCCGTCAGTGTCGCATGGGCGAGTTCTTTGGAACTCATGAAACGCGGCAGCACGCCGATCACTTTGCCACCCTTCGCGAGCGCAGCGTTGGCGACTTCATTCATCAAACCGACACACGCGCCGCCGTAAACGAGATCAATTCCGCGCGTCGCAATGGCTGCGCCCAATTCGCGCGCGGCCACCGCGAATGCCGGCGAATTTCCCGGCGACGAACCGCAATAGACGCAAAGCCGCTTCATATCAGACGCTCAGCGCCTTCAGCTTTTCCTCCATCTCATTTGTCATGAGCGGAACGAGCAAGCCATCGAGATCGCCGTCAATGAAGTTGGACAGATTGTAGAGCGTGACTTCGATGCGATGATCCGTCACGCGATTCTGCGGAAAATTGTAGGTGCGAATCTTTTCGTTGCGCTCGCCCGTTCCGACCTGGCTTTTGCGGTCCGCCGCATACTTGGCATTTTCCTCGGCAATCTTTCGTTCCAACAAACGCGAGCGAAGCACGGTCATGGCCTTTGCGCGATTCTTAATCTGGGAACGTTCATCCGCGATGCGCACAATCAGTCCGCTGGCTTTGTGATGAATTTGCACCGCGGAATCCGTAGTGTTGACGCCCTGCCCGCCTTTGCCAGACGCGCGACAAACACTGACCTCGATGTCGTCCGGCTTGATTTCCACATCCACCTCTTCCGCTTCCGGCAAAACGGCAACCGTCGCCGTGCTCGTGTGAATGCGCCCCTGTGCTTCGGTCGCCGGAACGCGCTGCACGCGATGCACGCCGCTTTCGTGCTTAAGCGTTTTGTAAACATCCTGCCCGTTGATCTGAAAAACGATTTCCTTGAAGCCGCCGAGATCGGACGGATTAGAATCCATCGTCTCGACTTTCCAACCGCGCGTTTCGGCATAACGCGTGTACATGCGATACAAGTCCGCCGCGAATAGCGCCGACTCCGATCCGCCCGCGCCCGCGCGAATTTCCACAATCGTGTTGCGCGAATCCGTCGGCTCGGGCGGCACAAGACCGAATTGAAGCTGCTGGCCAAGTTTCTTTTCTTCGATTTCGAGCCGCGCGATTTCCTCCTTGGCCATCTGCGCCATTTCGGATTCTGCCGGTTCGCTCTCGAGCAACGCGCGGTTATCCGCGAGATCCGCCTGCGTTTTCAGATACGCTGCGCCTGCCGCGACCAATTCCTTCAAGCGCGAGTATTCTTTCGTCAGCTCCTGGGCGCGCTGGGGATTGTCAAAAAGCGTCGGTTCGCTCAGCGAGGCTTCCACCTCGGCAAAGCGCCGGCGAAATTTTTCAATGTGCGGTCTAAAGTCCATTTGCAGAACGTGACGGGTGACGAGTGGCAAGTGACATGAAACCTGGCGAGCGCCCTCGTGTCACCTGTCACTCGTCACGTGTCACCGAAAAAAGAAACCGCCCGCATCCCGGAGTTCCGGTGATGCGGGCGGTGTTCGGAAAGACGCTATTTCTTCTTTTTCTTGCCGGCTTCGAACGCGGCCTGCGCGGCGGCGGTCTTGGCGGCGCGCTGTTGGAACTTGTCCACGCGACCGGCCGTGTCCACGAACTTCTGTTGCCCCGTGTAGAACGGATGGCACACGTTGCAAATACCAACGATAACCGTGGACTTGGTGGAGCGGGTCTTGATCACGTTGCCGCAGGCGCAACGGATTTCCGCGTCCACATACTTCGGATGAATGTCAGCTTTCATAAAAGGGCGCACACAATAGCAGGCGCAAACCGACTGACAAGAGGGAATTTCGGGCAAAACCTTCGGAATTCAGCCCAATTCAACGCAAAGGCGCGAAAAAGCCCGGAGAATTACAAACGCACCATCAGCCGATGGAAGTGGTTGATCCGGCGGCAAGAAGCCTCGCTCCATCACGGCGTAACCGCGCGGAAAAACCTGTTCGTGGCCGAACCCGCTGAGGCATCCGTGATCAAGACTGGCCCGGCATACGTGAAATTTGTGAAATCCGTCCAAGTGGCTGCCGACAATGATGGTGAAGTTTGAATGCGATAGGGTTGCCCAATACTCCCGTCCCAAAATTCGCAGTTGAATCCAGTCCCGGGCAGATAGGAGGCACGAACGAACCGACCAGGGAAAGGAGGATTACCGATCATTGCTCTTGCCAAGTAGGCGGAGACTTTATTTCCTGCCACGGCAAAAGTCCCGCCGACAAACAGATTGTCGTTAGCAGCTGCCAGGGCTGAGACGCCCACAACCCCGAAACCTGAAACGCCGGCCCCCAAAGCGAACCAATCTTCGCCATTCCACACGGCGATATTGTTGACAGTTTCACCACCGGCGATGCGAAAATCGCCGCCAACATAAAGATTAGTACCTATCACGACCATTGCTTTGGCAGTTTCAAGCCCCAAGAAGGAAAAGCCTTCCAAGCCAGTCCCCAAGGCCAACCACTCGCTCCCGTTCCATCTCGCAATGTGATTGGCCGCTACGCCACCAGCTAGAGTGAAATCGCCGCCAGCATATAGCTCATTGTTCAAGATATTCATTACGAGAACGGCGGCATTCATCCCGGAACCCAATGCGGACCAATTGCTACCGTCCCATTTGGCGATGTTGCTGACGGTGACTCCACCAGCCGTCGGGAAAAATCCACCCACGTACAAATCTCCGCCGTGCGCGACCAATGCCCTGACCTCAACAGAACTCCCCTCCATTCCAGAATTTAAGGCGGACCAGGTGGTTCCATTCCACTTTGCAATCCGGTTGGCGGATGCGCCGCCAGCCAGCGTGAAGCTGCCACCCGCGTACAAATTCGTGCCAAGCACCGCCATTGTCGAAACGCGAGCATTCATCCCTGCTCCGAGCGCCGCCCAATTAGTTCCATCCCATTTCGCAACGTGATTCACTGTCACTCCGCCGGCGTTCGTAAATGCGCCTCCAGCATATAGGTCATCGCCAAGTGTTGTCAGTGCTTCAACGGGAGCATTCATTCCGGAGCCCAAGGCGAACCAATCGCTCCCATTCCACTTGGCGATATAGTTAGCGGGCACGCCTCCCACGACGTTAAACCAGCCTCCTATGTAGAGTTCACCCTTCAATATTGTCATTGCTGCTGCTCCACCATCGTTACCGCCCGGCAAGGATGACCAACTTGCCCCATTCCACTTGGCCATATATCTGGCTTGTACGCCCCCTATCGACGTAAATCCTCCTGCCGCATAAAGGTCGCTTCCGAATATTTCCAACACTTGACCAAAGAGAGAATCGTACTCAATTCCCGAGCCAAGCGCAGACCAACTACTTCCATTCCATCTGGCAATTCGATTTGCGCTGACTCCACCCGCGAGGGTGAAACTCCCGGCTGCATACAGGTTCGTTCCTGACGTGGCTAACGAGGAAACTGCGGAATTCATACCAGATCCGAGCGCGAACCAATCACTGCCATTCCACAAAGCAATTCGGTTGGCCGGCACGCCACCCGCAAGTGCAAACTCACCTCCAACATACAGATTCGTCCCATCTGCCTTGAGCGTCTTTACCATTGGAGATGTCCCGACCACGCCTTCCCCCAAGGTGGACCACAGGAGTCCATTCCATTTGGCTATGCAATTAGCAGGAGCGCCACCGGCGTGATTAAAACTCCCTCCGACAAAAAGATCCGCTCCCGATAGAGCCAAGGCATGGACTGGAGCGTCCACCCCCGAACCAAGCGCCGACCAGGCAGCCCCATCCCACTTGGCAAGGTAAGCCGCCGCATTATCACTCGGTGCAGCAAAACTGCCTCCTGCATACAGGTCGGTCTCATCGCAGGCCACCGCATAGATGCTGCCGCCAAGTCCGCTTCCCAAGGAGGACCATGTAACTCCGTTCCATTTTGCAATGTTGGTTGCATACTCCCCTCCGGCCATCGTGAAATATCCAGCCGCGTAAAGATTCGTTCCCGATACTGCCAGTCGAGTGACTATTGGATAGAAAAGAGTTGGCGGGTTTCCCGCGTTATCACCCGCAATTCCCGAGCCCAAGGCCGACCAGACATTGCCATCCCATTTGGCAATACGATTAGCTGCCACATCTCCAATGACCGTAAAGTTGCCGCCGATATACAGATTGCCCAATTCATCCGCAACCAAGGCGGCGATGACAGAATTCGCACCATTCAACCCTCCCATGCTGATCCAATCCGTGTCACTAAAGGTGGGATCGATGCGCAAGGGATAAACGGCATTCAAATCATCCACCATCACAACCAACGTGGAGCACGTCACTTTACGCGCCTCGTCTGAGTTGACCAGTGCGGCGGCACGAACGGACACCGGTTCTGTCACGATCATTCGCGCTGGCAACTCATTTCCGATGGCATCAATGACGCGCAGCCGATGATAAGCGAGTTTGCGACCTGAGCCATTCAGCGTGAGTCGTACGCCATCGCCAAGCGGCGCGATGGTTGCACCGGTCACGTCCAGTTCCAGGCGCAGTTCACCGGTCCCACCAGGACGTTGCTCAATGATAAAATCCTGGCGTACGCCGTCCATGCTCACGGTGTATTCCTCAATCAAGCCCGGGCGGATGAAGCGGGCGGTACTGCCGACCACCGAAACCTTGCCTTGCTCCGGAAGTATCGAGCATTGCGACGACAAAGGAACCGCTATTCCGCCTTCATACTCCGCTACAGCGAGCGCCGACCAATCGGATTTCCAAATCGGCGCCGCCACAGATGATGGGCCTTGCCGCCGCACTTCAAAATCGTCGGTTCGCCCCACCGCCACTGCGACAACGCGAAATCGCTCCTCACCCGCATTATTGGCAGTCGAACGCAGCCAAAGTCCCTCGCGCGTCACTTGCCCTTCGAGCCGTTGAAAGGTGCACCGCAGCAGCGCGCCTTCCGGTGCGACGGTGACGGACAAACCGTCGCCGTGATATTGTTTCCCCGCCATCACGCCGAGTTGATCCATGGGAATCGCCGCAGATGGCGGCGCGGCCGGTCGAGGATTGGCGTGAGCGGCCAGGGTCGTGAGACTGAGCCCCACCGCCAGGGTGAATCCGTCGAACCATTTCGTTTTCATGCCCGGAGTGATGTTTTCCCGTGCTGGTCAATGCTTCTGAGTTCCCTTCCGTCCAGAGAACGGAAATGCGAGGGTTTGGTTGACGCCGAGGACCTTATCAGGACAGGACCAGCCCGCAATGGTTCTTTTGATGGAATGTTCCGGGCGGAGCGGAAGTCCTT
>CAZKMR010000050.1:0-12345 GCA_964553795.1 uncultured Bifidobacterium sp.
TGGAACAGAAGGTTAATTCACACGACAAGCTGTCCGATGCGGAGAAAGTCGAGATGCAGCAATACATCACGCGGTGCTACGGCTCGATGACTACGTTCAACGTGTTGTTCAAGGAAAAGGAAGATCAGTTCTGACGCGCGCGACCGTGTTTTGGCGTTGAACCGCGCCGGGAAAACTTCATCATGCGCGCGCGATGGCCAACGATACGTTGCTCAATCTCGAACTGCCCGGAATCCCGAAACTCAAGAGCGGGAAGGTCCGCGAGATTTTTGATTTAGGCGACGCGTTTCTGTTCGTCGCCAGCGACCGCATCTCCGCATTCGATTGCGTCATGCCCAACGGCATTCCGCGCAAGGGCGAAATCCTGACGCAGATTTCGCATTTCTGGTTTGATCAAACCGCGCAGCTCGTTCCCAATCACCGACTCGTGAAAGCGGGCGAGTCGTTCAACGTTCCGGCGCTCGCAAATATTCCCGCCGAACTCAAGTCAGCGCTCGCCAAGCGCGCGATGATCGTCAAGAAAGCCAAACCGCTCGCCGTGGAGTGCATCGTGCGGGGCTATCTCGCGGGGTCGGGTTGGAAGGAGTACCAAAAATCACAGACGGTCTGCGGCATTGCGTTGCCGGCCGGATTGCAGGAATCGTCCGAATTGCCCGAGCCGATTTTCACGCCGTCCACCAAAGCGGCCACCGGGCATGATGAAAACATTCCATTTACGGAAGCCCAAAAAATCCTCGGCACGGACCTGGCGAATCAAGCGCGCGACCTGAGTCTGAAGATTTACCAGTTCGCCCGCGATTACGCGCGGCAACGTGGCATCATCATCGCCGACACCAAGTTCGAGTTCGGCGTGTTTGAAGGAAAGTTGATTCTCATTGATGAGGTGCTGACGCCAGATTCGTCACGCTTCTGGCCTGCGAGTGAATACGCGCCGGGCAAAAGCCAGCCGAGCTTCGATAAACAATTCGTCCGTGATTATCTCGAAACGCTGACGTGGGATAAAACTCCACCCGCGCCCGCGTTGCCGTCAGAGGTCGTCGCTAAAACGCAGGCGAAATATCTCGAAGCTTACGAGCGATTGACGGGACGAAAACTGTAGCCGCCGGAGAGGAAAAGCGGCGGAGAACCGCCACAATCCAAGCCCGCACCGGATTTCCCGTTGCCACCGGTGGACATTGAACTGCCCCAGCCGAGCCACGCGGTTTAATCAACTTTCCAATCACGGATAGACCAACCGGAAGAACACGTTACTGGTTGCGGCACTGATCGGGAGGTGAATCAAATTCGTCAACGTCGAACCCTCCAGCGTAAACCAGGCGTTGCTGTCGGTCACACTCACGGCGTTGGTCTCCACGCGCCAGCCGATGTATTCGGTCGGCCACTCCAATTGCAGGCTGCTGCCAATCTGCGTTGCGACGATGTTTGTCGGGTTCAAGGCAACCGTCGGCAGGACCGTCAGCGTGCCGTTGGCCGGATCGAACGCCCAGTAAAGATTCGTGCTGTTCAGGCTGGGCAGATTCGTCGTGGTAAATGAACCCGTGTAACTGCTGAGATCAAACAGCTTGAAACTGTCGCCCGCCGCCAATGTTCCGCCGAGATTGGTGACCGTGAGCGTTCCGCCATAGTTCAACAGGCCCGTCACGCGCAATTGATCGTTCGTCGCCGCAGTCTTGCTGATCTCCAGCAACGTTGTTCCGGCCAGCACCACGTCGTTATTCACGGTCAGGCGGCCGATGGAAGCGCCCGGCGCAAGCGTGCTGCCGGCTTGCAGCGTCAGGATACCAGTAATGATGCCGTGACCGCCGAGCGTCGCGCCGCTGTTGACCGTCACATTGCCCGCACCGGCAGAACCATTCACCATCAGCCGGCCCTGGGTAACCGTGGTGCCGTCGGCATAGGTGTTGTTACCGGAAAGCGTCCAGGTGCCGCCGCCCGATTTCGTCAGGCTAACCCCCGCGCCAAAATCAATGTTGCCCGCCACGTCACCGTCGCCCGCTCCTTGGAGCGTCAGGGTTTTGGCGCCCGTGCTGGTGATGGCGATTTCGCCGGGCGCGCCCAACGTCAGGTGCGAACCACTGTCCGACTGGATCAGATAGGTCAGGCCACCACCGGCGAGCGAGATGGGGCCGGCCAAGGCATTGTTTCCGTCGGTGCTTTGAATGCCGATGCTGGCGTTGTTGCGGCCGCTGAAATAGACAGCGTTGGGCAGGCTGATGCCGCCGGAGAGTTCCAGCCGGGCCGTCGTCGAGTTTCCGTAGGGGTCCAGGGAAATGGTTCCCGTGCCGAGCGCCTGATTCGCGGTCGCCCGGACGACGGAAGCGCCGCCGCCGGTGCCGATGGTGGTGCCGCCGGAGTAACTGTTGCCACTGGTCAGCGTGAAAGTACCGGAACCGTTTTTTGCCAACGCGAGGGTGCCGGCCGAGTTCTTGATGACGCCGTCGAATGTGCTGTTCGCATTGTTCCCGCCCACGGTCAGGGTTGGCGTGCCGCCGCTACTGGTGTCCACCGTGCCAGCGCCCGCGAGGCCGTTGACCGTCTCGCTGAATCCGTTCAGGTCGAGCGTGCCGTTGACCACGACGTTGCCCTTGCCCGAACCATCGGGAACGACTCCCGAACCGCCGAGTCGCAGGAAACCATTGACCGTTGTTTGACCGCTGTAGGTATTGGCGGCGTTGAAACTCACCGCATTCGCGCCGTTCCCGGTAACGGTGACCGCGCCGACCGCACCGCCGTCAATGATCGGGAACGCGATGGTGATGCCCGCGCTGGCGGCGGCCAACACCAGTTCGTTGTTCGCACCGATGACCATTCGGCCAAAGCTGTTCGCGGTGTTTTGCGGACCATTTTGCGCGAAGGTCAGCGCGCCCGTCCCGGCGTTCATCAAGCCGTTGAGTGTGATCGTCGTGGTGTTGTTGTTGCCGTAATACTGCGTCGCGGGTCCCCCGACATAACGCGCGGTGTGGGCCGTTCGATTGACGCCCAGTTGATTGCCGCCGCCGCCCGGTCCGGTAACATCGTAGTTGAACGTGTTGGGATTCGAAGACGTCCAGCCGAAATTCGCCGCAGTGGCCGCGGTGTAAGGAACTACGTTGCCCGCCGTGACGGTGGCGTAGGTGCTGCCATTGGCAGAATTCGCCGCCGCCGCGCCGGAACTGTTCACGCTCGCCCACGGTCCCACGATGCCATTTGCCAGAGGCGGATTGAAAGCGACAGTACCCGCGCCGCCAATTGTCGCCAGCGTCGCTCCGGGCGTGGTTCGAGTGACTGGGCCATTAACCGAAAGCGTCCGGCCACTGACCACGTTCCATTCCTGATGCACCGGATCGAGCGTGAGCCCGGAATTAATCGTGAGATTCTGGCTCGCGCCCGCGAGATCAATTCCCGATGCGCCAAGCGACAGCGTGTTTCCCGCCGTGATGGTGACGGGCCCGACCGGATTGGAAATGCTCACCCCGCCCCAGTTCAAGTTGCCGCCGAGCGACACGGTGTTCGGTGCGGTGACGGTATTGTTCCAGACGGCGACGTCGCCCGCCGCGGGCAGCACTCCATCCACCCAGCTCGTTCCCTGGTTCAGGTTGATCGTGTTGTCCGCCTTGGCGATGCGGGCAATCGCATTAACCGTCAGGAGAAATGACGTGCTGGTGCTCATTTCGCCGTCGCTCACGGCCACAGTGATGATGGCGGAGCCGGATTGATTGGCCAATGGCGTCAGGGTGACAATCCGATTCGAACCGCTGCCGCCCAACTGAATATTTGCGGCGGAAACCAATCCCGGATTCGAGGACGCGACGTTGACGACGAGCGCACTGGCGGCCGTCTCCGCATCGCCGATGGTAAATGCGAGCGGATCAGTGGAGGTGTTCTTGTTGATGGCGAGATTGGCAATCGGCGAGATGCTCGGCGGCGTGTTATTCGTCGAAGTAACGGTCAGGATGCCGGTGACGGGATTGAAATCCCACAACAGCCCCGGAGCGAGCGGCGGCAAATCCATTGAAGCGAAGTTCCCAACGCTGCCCGCCGCGGTGAACAGCGCAAAATTGTCTCCCGCGACCAACGTGCCGTCCAGATTCGTCACCGCCAAAGTGCCGCCGTACGTCAACAATCCCGCGACCTGCAGTTGATCATTCTTGCTCGTGGCTTGGTTGATTTCCATGCGAGTGATGCTGCCCGCGTTCAACGTCACGTGATTGGCGACCGTCAATGCGCCGATGCTCGCGCCTGGTGCAAGCGTCGCACCCGAGGGCAACGCGACTGCGGCGTGGATGACTCCGTTCCCGCCAAGGGCCGTACCCCCGCTGATCGTTAAGGCGCCTGCCGGCAGGGTGCCATTCACCACCAGCGTGCCGCCGCTGAGAGTGGTGGTGCCCTTGTAAGTGTTCTGGCCTTCGAGAGTCAGTTGACCAGCACCCGATTTAACCACCGCGATGGGTGAGCCGTTGGTGGCATCGAGAATCGCGCCGATCACGAGATGGTCGCCGGCCCCGGTGAAATAATCCGTGCGTCCGCCGACGAGACCGCCGACGTAATTCAAATCGCCCGTGAACACCACGAGGCCGGAGTCGGACTGGATGGTGAACGAGTTGCCGCCCTCGTAGAGCAGCAGGTCGCCGTTGAAGATGTTGGTGCCGGCGAGGTTTTGGACGGTGATCTCGGTGTTGTTGCGGTAGGTGGCGCTGACTTGCGCGTAGATCGAGATGCTGCCGGCCGAGCCGTCGAGTTGGAAGGTGGAGCGACCGCTGTTGTTGTTCCGGATGCTGATACTGGTCGCGTTGGCCAGGGCGCTCGGTCCGGTGACCCGCACGATGCCGTCGTCGGCACTGGTGCTGCCGGTATCCACATAGACCGTGCCGGAAAGCGGATTCTCGCCGCTGAGCATCAACGTGCCCGGACCGCTCTTTGTAAATCCATTGGTGCCGGCAACCGGAGCCGCCAGAATGGCCGTGTTCGTGACCGCAATCGAGGGCGACGCGCCTGAGCCGGAATCGAGCGTGAGCGTGCTGCCGGGAGTGTTGGTGATGGTCCAATCGTAATAGCCGATCAACGGGTCGCTGAATTTCAAGTTCCCGATGTAGCGTCCCGAATTGAGCGTGACGGTGCGGGGTGCGGTGATGTTCAAGGTGCTGAAATCCGCGGTCTGGCCCGCGCCCGACGGCACCGTGCCGCCGCTCCAGCGCGTGGTGTCGCTCCAGTTGCCGTCCGCGTTGATCGCCCAAGTGCCGCTGCTGCTGAACACCGTTACGTTGATGGTCAAGATGGCGAAATCACTCCGGCCCGCCGCGTCCGTGACACACACCGTGAAATAATTCAACCCGCCGTCCCCGGAAGTGGCCTGGCCCGAGAGCGTCCCGTCGGGAGCAATGTTCAGCCATGCCGGCCCCGCCGCTTTGGTGTAGGTCAGTGTATCGCCCGGATCGGCATCGGTGGCCATGCCCGCGACCGATTCATTGTAGGGAACATCTTCCGCGGGGCCGGGACGCGAGAAACTGCCGACCGTGAATTGCGGCGGGGTGTTGGTTTGAAGGCTGGCAATCTGCGCGGGCGTCAGCGCGTAATCGGCAATCAAGACCTCATCCAACGCTCCCTTGAACGTCGGGTCGCCAATGAACTGGCTGTCGCCGAGAAAATTCACGCGCGGGCTGAAACTGGCCGGTGTGGCAGTCCAACCCGAGGCGGAGGCGACCACGGCGCCGTCGAGAAAAATTCGCGCGGTGCCGCCGCTAAGCGTGACGGCGACGTGGCGCCATTGGTTCACGCTCAGGACCGGAGCATCCACCTGATGTTCGGTGCCACCGTTCTTGATCTTGAACCGCATCGTGCCCGAGCCGGATTGGGGCGTGAGATACAAGTAATGCGTGGTGCTGTTGCCAAAATCGAAGATGCGCTGCCAATTACCCCCGCCGTTCCAGTGGACCCACGCGGCAAAAGTAAATGCGTTGTTTTTGGCGATGTTCGGCGGGAGGGTGACTTTGGTGTTGGCGCCGTCGAACACCAGCGCCTGGCCGGCGACGCCGTTGGTGTAAGCGGGCGTGCCGGTGGTAATGCCGTTGTTGCCGTGGCCGGAACTGTCACGCGGGTCGCCGTCAAATCGCAGTTCCGTAAAACTGCGCGTGCCGTTGTCCTGCAAGGCTTGCAGATACGCGAGCGGCGCGGAATTATCGCGATAAGCCACGCCCGCGGAGGTAAGCGAACCATCATCCCACTTCAAGCGGCGGACGTCTTCCACCCAATTGAACGGCGCGTAACGTTCCACGAACGGCGTGTTATCCAACATGTCAATCATGGCCGCAATCGCGGCGGCCTGCTGCGCATAGCTGGGATCGCCGCACCCGGTCCAATTTGCGCCGTTGTTCCATTCGGTGACCCACAATGGCCGTTTGACCTGGTCGTAGGTCTCCTTCAAAAAGTTGTACATCTGATTGGCGGCCCCGGCGGGGTCGGAAGGACTGTTGCACCAATAATAATGGATGGGCACGAAGTCCACCCGCAGATCGGCGGCGTTCGCTTGTTGCAGGAACGGATAAAGCCACCAATCGCGGCCGCCATCGGACACCGCCGGGGCGCCCACCCGCAAACCCGTCGCCAGCAAATCGCCCCACGAATTAATGGCGTCCCCGACGCTCATGTTCGCCTGGTCGGGACGATCCGGTTCGTTGTAACCGAGCAAATGATCCGCCCCGCGCGCTTTCCAATCCGAGCCCAGGCCCGGCCACCAGCGGTGCTGCCGGATGGGAATGTATTGCGTGTCGCGCGAGGAATTCTGGTCGTTGTTCCAGTTGTATTTCCACTGCACGTTCAAACCGCTCTCGATGTTGCCCGCGATGCCCTTCTTCGAGGCCCAGCGCCAGGCCGTCACGTAAATGAAGCGAACCCTATTGTCGAAATCGCCCGGCAGCACGCTGACCTCGAGGTCCCCGTCCTGCGCGACGTAATTCTTGCTGAGGCCGGAGCCATTCTCATTCTGCGCGAACGTAACCATGTAACCGCGCTTGAGCTTGAAAGAACTGAGGTTCAACGCGGCGATCCCGGCGCCTTTGTAATAAACATACTGGCTGAGGAGCGTGGCCGAACCGGTAAAATGCGGACCGCTGAACACTTGCAACGGTTGCAACGACGCGGCATGCGGAACGATGATTGCCCCCATGCCGTATTGCACGACGCGACAATTGCTGTCCGCCACCGCCACCGCGCCGTTGATGCGAAATTGCGAGAGATAAGTGGAAACGACGACGGACGGTTTAACGTTTGCCAGCACAAAGAACGCGTCCGGCGAATTCAGATGAATCAAGCAGCCGGGCAGCGGACTGCTTGCCGCCGTAAGCCGCACTTCGCAGTGGTTACTCAGGATCACCGTCGTGTTGGTCAACGAAGCGAATGTTTGCAGACCGTTGGTGATAACCAGCGGCTGGGCCGGGCTGAGCGTGGAGAAGCAGATTGCCGCCAGAGTCAGGAATAGCCGCGCGGCGGCCCGCGATTTTACAGCAGTCATCATGGATGGGCGTATCGTAGCGCACGTGCGAATGACTGCCTAGAGACTCATTCGGGTGAAACTGCTCTCCCTTTGCGCTTTCCTTTGCCGCGCCGCCTCGCACACTTCCCGCGCTCATGCCGCACATTCACGAGAAAATTGATTTCACCGTCGCCATCTTCGTAGTTGAACGCGAGAAAGTTCTGCTCATTCACCATCGCAAACTCAACAAATGGCTGCCGCTCGGCGGGCACATCGAATTGGACGAAGACCCGGAACAAGCCGCCTTGCGCGAGGCTTTGGAGGAAAGCGGGCTGGAAGTCGAGTTGCTCGGCGAACGCCCCCCCACCACTGAACCCGGCACGCGCGCCCTGATTGCGCCGCGGTTTTTGGACATTCATCGCATCACCGATACCCACGAACACATCGGCCTGATTTATTGGGCGCGCCCCAAACGCGGCGACATCAAACTGGCCGAAGAAGAGCATCACGATTTGCGATGGTGTTCCGCCGCCGAACTCGACACGCTGCAACCGCCGATGAGCAACGCCGTGAAATGGTATTGCCGCACTGCCATCGCGGAAATTTCCGTCGCCCCGCCGCAACCTTGAGCCGGCGGCGGTGTTGGCCTACGTTGCAACGGTCATGCCCGTCGAACTCGATCCCGATGCCGCCCTGATGCTCCGCGTCAAAGCGGGCGATGCCACGGCTTTCGCGACGTTGGTGGACAAATACAAACAGCCCATTCTCAATCTCGCCTGGCGCACCATCGGTGATCCGACCGAAGCCGAGGATCTCGCGCAAAATGTGTTCGTCCAGGCCTGGAAATCCGCCCCGCGCTACACCGCCACGGCCAAGTTCTCCACGTGGCTGTTCACCATCGCCCGCAATCTTTGTTACAACGAAATCCGCCGCCGCGTTCGCCATCCCGCCGAATCCCTCGACCAAACCCGCGACGAAGCCGAGGAACAACCGTTGCACCAGGTCGAGGATCGGCGCGTCACCGCCGCTGGCGACGAAGTCCTGCGCGAGGAGTTGGAGCATAAAGTGGAGGCGGCGATTCAGGCGCTGCCCGAAAATCAGCGCACGGCCCTGCTGCTCTGCCGACAGGAGGAGTTGAGCTACGAGGAAATGGCTGCTGTGCTCGGTTGCTCCCTTTCCGCCACCAAGTCGTTGATCCATCGGGCGCGTGAAACTCTGAAAGCCCGGCTCAAACCCTATTTACACACCGGCGTTTGGGAGGAAAAGAAATGAACGCAACTTTGTCGCCGCGGCGGTTTTCAACTGAAAGGTAGTGCCATGAACCAAGACCCGGCTTATCAGAAACTTCAAGAAATCGCGTGGCGACGCCCGTTAACCGCCGTCGAGCAAGCGGAATTGGACGCCTGGCTGGCCCAACATCCCGACGCCCAGTCGGAAGCCGAGACGGAGGCCGCGCTGACTCACGTGCTGAACCAGTTGCCCGACGCGCCGTTGCCCTCGAACTTCACCGCGCGCGTGTTGCAAGCGGTGCAACAGGAGGAAAACGCCGCCCGCCGCAAAACCACCCGCCCCACGTGGCGGATCTGGCGCGGGTTTTTACCGCGACTCGTCGGCGCGAGCCTTCTCGTGCTGGGCGGATTCGCATTCTGGCAACATCGCGCCGCGCAGCAACAGCAACTGGCCGCAACCGCCCGCGAAGTAGCCGAAGCTCGCCTCCTGGTGGACCCGGTGCTGGCCAAAGATTTTGAAATCATCGCTGGTTTGACGCCGTCGGAAATGGTGGCGGACGACAGCTTGCTGGCTATGAGCGAAGACCTTCTGGCACTGGGCCAATGAACCCGATGCGTTTTATTTTTGGGTGCGGCAACATGGTGGCGATCCTCCTCGTGACCCTGGCGCTCCCGGCATGGGCTCAATCCGAACGCCCCGCTCCGCTCATGCCGCCGGCGCCCACGCTCAAATCGCCGGTGGATTCCTTTCGCGCCTTGCTGGTCATGCCGCAGGCGGAACGGCGCGAACAACTCGCCACTCGCCCGCCGGAGATCCAACAAAAACTGATCGCCAAGATTCGCGAATATCAGGCGCTCACGCCGGAAGAACGCGAATTGCGCCTCAAGGCCACGGAACTGCGCTGGTATTTGCAACCGTTGATGAAATCCGCCGCCACCAACCGGACCGCGCAACTCGCCATGATTCCCGAGAACCTGCGCGAGCTCGTCACCGTGCGCATCACGCAATGGGACAAATTGCCGGTGGCCGTGCAACAAATCATGCTGACCAATCAGGCCGGGCCGACGTATCTGGTCAGCGGTCCGCCCGCCAGTTACCCACCTTCGCCCGTGGCCAAAATTCACAGCAAACTACAGGAGCGCTTCAATCAATTGTTTGAACTGACACCGCAGGAACAGGAGCGAGTGCTCGCGACGCTCTCCGATGCCGAACGGCGGCAGATGGAAAAAACGCTGGCGGCCTTTGAACAACTGACGCCGGCGCAACGGCGGCAATGTCTCGTATCCTTCTCGCGATTTGCCGGCATGAGTGCCGCCGAACAACAGGATTTTTTGAAGAACGCCACGCGCTGGTCGCAGATGTCACCCGCCGAACGCCAATCCTGGCGCGAACTCGTCAGCAATGCGCCGCGGTTACCCCCGCTGCCTGAGTTGACCCGCAAACTCCCACCCATCCCGCGTAATCCTCACAAGTCGCCAGCACCCCACTCGACGAACGGCGGTTAAATCGGCACGACCGCCGTCCAACACGTCGCGCCAAATTTTGCTTTGAACGGTGCGACGACCGCTTCCGCTGCGGCGACAGAGTTGAAGATGGCGAACGTGGTCGAACCGCTGCCGGACATGAGCGCCGCCGCCGCGCCGTTAGCGCGGAGAAATTCCTGATAGAGCGCGAGCACGGGATATTTTTCCAACGCCGGCGTCTCGAGGGAATTGTAGAATTCCCTGCCGGCACTCATCAGATCGTTCGATTGCAGGAGACTGATTAATTTAGCGGCCCGGCCTTGGATTCCATTCAAAGCCGCGGGAAATCGGGCCAACTCGCGATACGCCCACGGTGTGGAAATGCCAAAACCCGGATGAACCAGGAAGAAACCAGCCCCGCGCAGTGCTGCAAAACTCAACCTGGGAGTGATAATTTCGCCCCGTCCCGTAGCGAGCGCTGGTTTGCTCTGTAGAAAGAAATTCACATCTGAACCCAAGGTTGCAGCAATCGCGTGAAGCCGGGCATCATCAAGCGGGTGTCCGAAGAGTTCATTTAGTCCCAACAACGTCACCGCGGCATTCCCACTCCCGCCGCCCAACCCGGCGGCGGTGGGAATGTGTTTTTCCAGATGAATGCGCACGCCCTCGCTCACTCCCGCCGCTTCCTGAAACTTCGTTGCCGCGCGATGCACCAGATTGCCCGCGTCCGTGGGCAAGCTCGCGTCGCTACAAGTCAATTGCACCCCGCTGCCACCGCGCGTGAAACGTAATTGATCACACAAATTGACCGGATGAAACACGGTTTCCAACTCGTGAAAACCGTCCGGGCGTTTGCCGAGAATGTTCAGCAGCAGATTGACCTTGCAGGGCGATTGCAACTCCAGCGTCGTCATGTGCGCAGTGGTTTAACCGGGAAGCGGCGGAAGCGAAACGAAATAAAAAACGCGCCAACTCGGGGTTGGCGCGTTTGCCGAAAATCTTCCGCTTAATCAAACACGTGGAAGCGGCTGCCTGGAACGAAAGGCGCCACGTCGCCCCGGCTGAAACCGATGGCCGTGTCAGTAGCAAATACCGTGTCCTCGAGTATCAGCGGCTTGTAGCTGTCCGGATACTGCGGATTGGTCGCCATGTAGTCGGTGAACACCGGGTCATACGGCGGGAACGGGAACGTGATGACTTCGTAAATACCCACTCCGGCCCGCGCCATGGTGCGATTGAAACCCTGGGCAATGCCGACGTGATAGTTGATGTCGCCCGCGTTATTCAAGGCGTTCTGCTCAATGCTGCGCCGCATCTCCGCGAGACGGAACGGTTCATAAAGGTTGTTGACGCCGCGTCCGATTTTTTTCTCCGGGCCTGCACAACCAGTGGCCAATACCGCGAGGGCTGCCACCGCGCCGAAAAGGAAAAGTCTTTTTGCCATAACGTTTGATTTGTTTGCCGCAGAGTATCGCCGACGCCAACGTTGTAAAGTCCGATTTCCGCTCATTGCCGTTCGTATTCGCCCTTGCTCACCCGCTTCAACACGGTGAACCCCGCCTTCTTCGCGTCGGAAACGGAAAGCGGTTTCAACTTCTGCGGCGAACTGAAACTGGAAAACACTTTCCGCACGGGCTTTTTGCAAGCAGGACAATGCGTCAGCGGCTTCGCGGACAACGGCCGGTTCAAGGTGAACTTGCCGCCGCACACTTTGCAGTCGCCTTCACACAATTCGTATTCGTAAATCGGCATACGGTAACGACAAAGTCGGGACTTGCCGCCCCAATGTCAATGCGCGGCGTTGCGGCGCTCCGGCGAAAGGATTGTCGAGCGCCCCGCCAGCCAATACGATACCGGCATGGCGTTGGTGCGCATTCTCGTTGACGGCTACAGCCTGCTCCACAACTGGCCGGAGCTGGCGCGCGGCAAACCGCGTCATTCCGCCGCCGCCCGCGAAGAGTTGGTGCAAATTCTGACGCAATATCAGGATGCCACCGGGACGCCGATCACGATTTTCTTCGACGGCGGCGGCGCGCCGGCGGGCGTCCCGAAGAATGAATCCACCCGCGCCATCGAGGTTTTGTTTTCCAAAGCCGGCCAAACGGCCGATGATCTCATTGAACGCGCTGCGCATCGGTTTCAGCCCTACGGCGAAGTGCTGGCCGTCACCGATGATCACGCCGAACGCGACACCGTGATCGCGCT